>NZ_JASIRT010000007.1 GCF_030063475.1 Roseomonas sp. E05 | reverse complement strand
GGCTGATACACCCGATCCCATCCCGAACTCGGCCGTGAAACTCCCCAGCGCCCATGGTACTGCGCCTCAAGGCGCGGAAGAGTAGGTCGCCGCCGGGCCACCCAGCCGGAATTGTGGACGAGACAGATCTGCAGAAAGGCCGTCCCTTTGGGGCGGCCTTTTTCGCGTTCCTGCCTTTCCTGAATCAGGGTAGTTCCGTGCCCCCCAGCACGAACAGACAGTCCCCACGCTGCGTCCGTCCCGGCTGCCGCTTGCACAGCACGAACCCATCCCGCGTGAAGCAGTGTTCCACCGGTGCGCGCCACGGCGTCTCCGGCGTGTGCAGCCGTGCGGCGAGTTGACCTGCCTGCACCACCTCGCCAAGATCCACAACGGGCTCGAAGAGCCCCGCCTCCTCGGCATAGACGAATTGCTCCTGGCCCTTGAGCCCGAAGATCCGCGTCTCCGGTGCGGGGATGCGCGCCTCCTCTGGCAGGATGCCGAGATGGACGAGCAAATTGCGCACGCCGCGCTCGGCGATACGCAAGCCCTCGGGCGAGACCGCGCCGGCGCCGCCAAGCTCCGTTCCCAAACTCGGAATGCCGAGCTTTTCGGCCACGCCGCCTAGCGTCTGGTTGCCTCCCTGGCCCTGCGCGCGTCCCTGCACATAGGCAACCGGCGCTCCGAAGGCACGCAATGCGGCAAGCTGGCGCGCATAGAGCGCCTCGTCCTCCACGCGCCCGGTCAGGGAGCAGGGCGTATAGAGCAAGGAGGAGCCGCCGGAATGCAGGTCGCAGACGAGATCGGCGCGCGGCACCAGCTGCTCGCTGATGAACCAGGCGATCTGCTCCGTCACGCTACCATCCGGGTCGCCGGGAAAGATGCGGTTGAGGTTGAGGTTGTCGATGGGCGAGACGCGGTTGCCTGCCAGTGCTGCCGGATAGTTGGCTGTCGGCAGGATGATGACGCGGCCGCGGACCTGCTCTGGCTTGAGCGACTGCACGAGGTTGCTCAGCGCCACCTGGCCTTCGTACTCGTCGCCGTGATTGCCGGAGACGAAGAGCGCCGTCGGCCCGGCGCCGTTGCGGATGACGACGATCGGCATCGGCAGGAAGCCATAGGCCGAGATGTGCGAGGAATGGAACAGCCGCAGATAACCCTGCTGGAGGCCATCCTTGTCGAAGTCCACGTCGCAGAGGATGCGGGTCCTGCGGGTCTCGTTCATGCGCGCGGCTCCTGGCGGTATTGCGGATCGTGGAGATGGCAGGCCGCGGCATGGCCGGGCGCGTATTCGCGCAGCGGCGGCGAGACCTCGCGGCAGACCGCCATGGCGAAGGGACAGCGCGTGTGGAAGCGGCAGCCGGAAGGCGGATTGAGGGCGCTTGGGATGTCGCCCTCCACCCGTATCCGCCCCGCGCGGCGGGCTGCCCGGCCGGCCGGGTGTGGCTCCGGCACGGCGGCGATCAGCGCCTGGGTATAGGGGTGCAGCGGTCGGTCATAGATGGCGGCCTTCTCCGCCACCTCCACCACCCGGCCGAGATACATCACGGCCACTCGGTCGGAGATGTGGCGCACCACTGCGAGGTCGTGCGCAATGAACAGGTAGGTCAGCCCCATCTCCCGCTGCAGATCCTGCAGCAGGTTGATGATCTGCGCCTGCACCGAGACGTCGAGCGCCGAGACCGCCTCGTCGCAGACGATGAAGCGCGGGTTCAGCACCAGCGCACGGGCGATGCCGACACGCTGCCGCTGGCCGCCGGAGAACTCGTGCGGAAAGCGCGTGGCGGCGCGCGGAGGCAGACCGACCAGTTCCAGCATCTGCGCCACGCGCTTGCGCGCCGCCGCATCCGCCTTCGCGCCGTGGATCACCAGCGGCTCCATGACGATGTCCTCCACCGTCATGCGCGGGTTCAGCGCGCCATAGGGGTCCTGGAAGACGATCTGCATGGACTTGCGCATCTCGCGCATGCGGGCCTGCGGCAGGCCGGTGATGTCGGCGCCGTCGAACAGCACCTGGCCGTCGGTCGCCTCCATCAGCCGGATCAGCAGCCGCCCGAGCGTGGACTTGCCGCAGCCGGATTCGCCGACCAGCCCCAGCGTCTCGCCGGGCATGATGCGCAGATCCACATTGTCCACCGCGCGCAGCGTGCCGGCATGGCGGCGGAACAGCCCGCCGCCGCCGAGCGAGAAATGCTTGGAGAGCGCCGCCGCCTCGATCAGGGGCCGCATCATCGGGCCATCAGTTCCGGCACGCGGATGCAGGCGGCGCTGTGCGCCGGCGCGTGGCTCTCGAGTGGCGGGACGACCTCGGCGCAGGCCGGGATGGCCAGGTTGCAGCGCGGCCGGAAGCGGCAGCCGGAGGGGCGCCGCGCCGGCTCCGGCAGGTTGCCGGGAATGGCGACGAGGCGCGGCCTCTCGGCCGAGAGTGTCGGAACGCAGTCCAGCAACCCGCGCGTGTAGGGATGCAGCGGCTGGTCGAAGACCGTCTCCACCGGCGCCTGCTCGACGACGCGGCCGGCATACATGACCATCACGCGGTCCGCCGTCTCGGCCACCACGCCCATGTTGTGGGTGATGATCATGATGGCCATGCCGAACTCGTCGCGCAGGTCCAGCAACAGGTCGAGGATCTGCGCCTGGATCGTCACGTCGAGCGCGGTGGTCGGCTCATCGGCGATCAGCAGGCGCGGGTTGCAGGCCAGCGCGATGGCGATCATCACACGCTGCCGCTGACCGCCGGAGAGCTGGTGCGGATAGTCGTCCAGCCGCCGCGCGGGGGAGGGGATGCCGACCTTCTCCAGCATCTGCACGGCGCGGTCGCGCAGCGCGCGCGTGGAAAGCCGCTCATGCGCGCGGATCGTCTCCATGATCTGCTCGCCGATCGGGAAGACCGGGTTCAGCGAGGTCATCGGCTCCTGGAAGATCATGGCGATGCCAGGGCCGCGGATCTTCTGCATCTGCCGGTCCGAGAGCGTGGTCAGCTCCTGCCCGGCGAAGCGGATCGAGCCCGCCCGGATGCGCGCCGGCGGCTGCGGCAGCAGGCCCATGACGGTGAGCGCCGTCACGCTCTTGCCGCTGCCGGATTCACCCACGATGCCGAGGATCTCTCCCTCGTCGAGGCTGAAGGAGATGTCCTCGACGGCGTTGATCTCGCCGCGCTCGGTGCGGAAGGCGGTGGTGAGGCCCTGGATTTCAAGCAGGCTCATTGCTGGATCCTGAGCCGGGGGTCGAGCACGTCGCGCAGCCCGTCGCCCAGCATGTTGAGGCCGAGCACGGTGATCATCAGCGTGACGCCGGGGATGGCGATGATCCAGGGCGCATCGCGCATGAAGTCGCGCCCCTCGGCCATGATGTTGCCCCAGGTCGGCGTCGGCGGCACGGCGCCAAGGCCGAGGAAGGAGAGCGTCGCCTCCGAGAGCACGGCATAGGCGAAGAGGAAGGAGAGCTGCACGATCATCGGCGCCATGGCGTTGGGCAGGATGTGGTGGCGCAGGATGCGCCAGTGCCCCGCGCCGGCGGCGATGGCGGCCTGAACGTATTCCATCTCCCGCAGCACGATCACCGAGGAGCGGACGATGCGCGCCGTGCGCGGCACATAGACGATGCCGAGCGCGATGATGACGTTGGCGGTGGAGGGGCCGAGCATGGCGGTGACGCCGATCGCCAGCAGGATGGCGGGGAAGGCCATCAGCGCGTCGTTGATGCGCATCAGCAGGTTGTCGAGGCGCCGGAAATAGCCGGCGGCGGCGCCGATCAGCGTGCCGAAGACGGCGTTCAGTGCCACGACCGAAACGCCGATGATCACCGAGAGCCGCGCGCCCCAGACCACCCGCGACCACAGGCTGCGGCCGAAATTGTCGGTGCCGAGAATGAAGTCGCCGCCTGGCGGCATGAACTTGTTGCGCATGGAGAGGCGGTTCGGGTTGATGTCGGTGATCCAGGGCGCGGCCGCGGCCATGAAGGCGATGATGCCGAACAGGATCAGCCCGGTGACGAAGAGGCGGTGCCGGAACAACCGGCGCAGCGTCATCCAGGCCGGATGCACGCGCTTCGGCTCGGGCTCCGCCTCGGACCTGATGGCCTCCAGCGGCAGCGCGCCGGTTTCACTCATAGCGCACCCGCGGGTCGAGAAAGGCGTAGAGCATGTCGATCCCGATATTGACGAGGACGAGGAAGGCGGTGACCAGCAGCAGCCCGCCCTGCACCATGGGATAATCGCGGTTCAGCACCGCCTGGGTCAGCAATCCGCCGATGCCGGGGATGGAGAACAGCGCCTCCGTCACCACCGCGCCCGAGAGCAGCAGGCTGATGATGATGCCGACCACCGTGGTGATCGGGATCAGCGCATTCGCGAGCGCGTGCTTGAACACCACCTGGCGCGCCGGCAGGCCCTTGGCGCGCGCGGTGCGGATATAGTCCTGCCGCAGCACCTCCAGCATCGTGGAGCGCGTGATGCGCGCCAGCAGCCCGGCCTGCAGCAGCGCCAGGGAGATGGCCGGCATGGTTGAGGTGACGAACCAGCCCCAGGGGTCCTCGGTGAGCGGGATGTAGCCGCCGGTCGGCAGCCAGCCCAGCCGCACGGCGAAGACGATGATCATCAGCAGGCCGAGGAAGAAGCTCGGGATCGAGATGCCGATCATCGCGAACATCATCGCGGCCTGGTCGATCACCGTGTTCTGCCGCAATGCCGCAATGATGCCGGCCAGCAGCCCGATCACCAGCGTCAGCACCAGCGCATAGGCCGAGAGCGCCAGCGTCACCGGCAGGCGCTCCATCGTCACCGCCACCACGCCCTTGCCCATCAGGATCGAACGGCCGAGATCGCCCTGCAGCATGCCGCCATACCAGCGCCCAAGCTGCATCAGGAAGGGTTCATCGAGCCCGAGATCGGCGCGGATCTGCGCCACCTGCTGCGGTGTCGCCGAAAGGCCCGCAATGGCGGCGGCGGGGTCGCCGGGGATCAGCCGCATCATGCCGAAGGTGATCAGGCTGACCAGCAGCAGCACCGGAATCGCGCTGGCGATGCGGCGGAGCGCAACGCTCAGCATGGTGTGAAAGGCCGGGGGGAAACGGGTTCCCCCCAGACCCCCCTTCCTTTCTGCAAGTCGGGTCGCGCCGCCCGCCGGCTCACTTCTTGATCCAGACGTTGCTGAAGCGCGGAATGCGGAAGGGATGGAAGTTCTGCACGCTGGCCCGCACCGCCTGCACCTTGGTCAGCGAGCCGAAGGGATAGGCCAGCGCCTTTTCCAGCACCAGCTTCTGCATCCGCGCGAAGGCCTCGTTGCGCTCCTTCTGCGTCGGCTTGGTGTTCATGTCGCTCCAGGCGGCCTCCACCTCCGGGTCGCCCTTGTCGTCGCGCGGGCGATAGTTGGCACCGGGCGAGGCGAGGAACTGCATGGTGGCCAGCGCGCCGAGCGCCGGCTGCGTGCCCCATCCGGAGTGGAAGAAATGCCACTGGTCGCTGTTGACCTTCTGCGACATCTGCACCGAGGTCGGCCAGTCCGTCACCTTCAGCTCGGCCTTGATGCCGACCGCCTGCATCTGCTGCTGCATGACGAGCGCCGCGTTGTACATTGGCGCGTAGTCGCGGTTGGTGAGGATGTAGATCGGCTCGCCCTTGTAGCCGGACTCCTTCAGGTATTTCTGCGCCAGGTCGGGGTCGTTGATGTTGTAGGTCTCCTTCCCCGCGTCCGTGTAGGTGGGCTGGTTCGGGTACTGGAAGCCGACATTCAGGCTGTAGTTGTTGTCGGTTGCCGCATCCATGATGTCCTCCATGCCCAGCGCGGCCTGCACGGCCTTGCGGAACATGAGGTTGTCGGTGGGCGGGTGCGCGGTGTTGGGCAGCGCGATCTGGATCCACCAGTTCTTCAGCGGCAGCACCGTGACGTCCGGGTTCTTGCGCATCGCCGCGACCGACTTGGTCGGGATGTCCTCGACGCCCTGCAACTCGCCCGTCTCCAGCCCGGCGACGCGCGCCGAAGCCTCGGTGACGATGCGGAAGGTGACGCTGTCCAGGCAGGCGACCTTGTAGCCGCCGAAGCCGGTCATCTGCTCATGGGCGGTGTTCGGCTTGTAGCCGTCATAGCGCACCAGCCTGGCGTGGCTGCCGGGCACGAACTCGGCCAGCTTGAACGGCCCGGTGCCGACGGGCTTCAGCTGCTGCGGCGGATCGTCCTTGTTCTCGGCGGGGATGATGACGATCGGCACGCTGAAGGAGGAGAGCGCCTCCAGGAAGGTCGGCTGCACGCGCTCCATGTGGATGACGAAAGTGCCGGCATCCGGCGCTTCCCAACCCTTCACGTTGTCCAGCGTGCTGCGCTGCAGGCCGATCTTCTTGTAGCGGTCGAAGGAGGCGGCGACATCGGCGGATGTCATCGGCTTGCCGTTGTGGAAGCTGATGCCTTGCCGCAGCTTGAAGGTGTAGGTGAGGTGGTCGGGCGATTCCTCAACGCTCTCGGCCAGCTCAGGGATGACGTTGTTGTTCTCGTCCCGCGTGACCAGCGACTCATAGATGTTCATCGCGATGTTGCGGGTGGAGATCGTGCTGGACGTCATCTGGTCCAGGCTGTTGACGTTCGCCTCCTGGCCGAAGACCAGGTCGCCACCGCGCACGGGGCAGGTGAAGGGGGCGGCCAGGGCGGGGGGCCAGGGCGCGGCCGCCAGGGAGACGGCCATCAGCGCCGGCGCGGCGCAGGTCCGCAGGAAGGCTCGCTTCATCCTCAGTCTCCGCTGCTTGCGTGGTGGGATCAGTCGGAAAGCCTCGCTGGGGGAAGCTTTCCGGCACCGTCACAGAGCGTCAACCCAGATTCGCACAGCCTTCAGGCAAAAAGACCAAAAATTCGGCGAATGCGCCTGCTCTTTGTCCGCGTTGCACAAAATATCAGCGCGTGATGCGGCTGAAGCGGCGCACCACGTTTTCCAGCAGGCGGCTGACCGGCCCTTCGAAGCCGTTGCGCCAAAGGCTGCCACAGAAGGTTATGGAACCGACAGAAAAAACCGCGCCGCCGCCTGGCGTGTCGAAATAAACGATCTCGCCGCGCTTCAGCGCCTCCGGCGTCTCTCCGGAGACGGTGTTGACATGCGAGAGCAGCTCCTCCGGCACGGTGACGAAGGAGGCAGGCGGCTCCTCCGAGCGTGCCAGCACCACCGCCTCGGGCGGCGTGCCCAGCGTGGTGTCGGCACGGTCCAGCTCGAAGCCCGCCGCGCCGCCGCCGGAGAGGCCGTAATCGCCCAGCACCTCCTCCGCGATGCCCTCGAACATCCAGGCGAATTCAGGCGCGTGGCTGGCGGGGAGGCGCCGGTAATGCGTGCCCTCGAACAGCCCCTGGCCGGAAAAGCCGACGCCCACCAGCGCCTGCGGCGGCCGCCGGTTGCGCCGCCACAACCCGCCATACTGCCCATCCAGCGCGTGGTAGTACTCGCCCGGCTCGGCGGCCCAGGCGCGGATGCCGCCCTCGGCGCGGCGCAGCTCGATCATGCCCGGCAGCTCGGGCACGCAGGCGATGCGCCAGTAGAAGCCGTTGCCGCCGAGATAGGTGAGGCGCCCGCCGGTTGCGGTGTAGTCGCGCAGCGCGTCCAGTGTCGCTGCCGTGTGATATTCCGGATGGGAGCCGGTCATCACCAGCGCGTAAGGCGCGAGCAGCGCCGCGCCCTCCTCGTGCAGATCCTCGTCGGTGATCACGTCGAAGGCGAAGCCACGCGCCTCCAGCCAGGCCAGGATGTGGGTGTCCGCCGGGTAGTGCCGCAGGCCGGAGCCGCGTGCGTCATTGAAGGTCAGGAATCCCGGCCGCATGGTCAGGATCGGCCGCAGGCGCGAGGAGAAGGCGATGCCGCTGTCGTCCGGGTGGCGGTTGTAGGTGCTGCGGCCGTAGAGCGGGTGGTGGTCGGGGTTGTGTGGATAGGCGCCCCACTCGCGCACGCGCTGCATGTAGGCTTCGTCGGCATTGCCGCGCGCATGGTTGGCATAGGCCTGATAGGTGAAGGTGGAGGCGAGGAAGGCGATCGGCGCCGTGGCCGTCCCGCGCGGCGGCAGAACGTAGAAGGGCAGCCAGTCCTCGCCGGCCTCGCAGGTCAGGTGCAGCGCATAGGCACCGCTGCGCAGGTCCTGCGGGATGTCGAAGCGGAAGTCGGTCTGCCAGCCGCAGTCGCCGAGATCGTCGGCGTGGAAGTGGATGGCGGCATAGTCCTCCGGCGCGTGCCGCCAGCACATCTCGCGCCCCGACCAGCGGGCGCCGACCACGGCGCGCGTGGGCAGGTTGCGGAGTTCGCCGTGGCAGGCCTGCGGCCCGGTATCCTCGATGCGCTGCGTCGGGATGCCGCGGCTGAAATCCCAGCGGGCCAGCGGCGGCGCCGGCAGGCCGAGCGGCACCGGCCAGGAGGCGAAGGCGCCGGGCAGGATGGCCGGCTCCTCCAGCTTCGCCGTGACGTGGCGCGCGGGTTGCCGCGCATCCTCGGCGCCGATCACCACCGCCCCGCCGCCGGCGGGCGGGGTGAAGCCTTCCAGCGCCGCCCGCGCCACCGTGGCGGCGCCATCGGCGGGGAGCAGCGGCTGCTGGCCCAGCCAGAGCGCATCCTGCTCCGGCGCCAGGCTGAGCCAGAGGCGATACCAGCCGCGCGCCTTCAGCGGCGTGCCGGCCGGGACCTCGCGCACCGTGCCGCCGTGCGTCAGCCGCGCCACCGCGCCTTGCGGGCCGAGGCCGAGCGTGACGCGGGTGCCATCGGTCTCCTCGCTGAGCAGCGCCGCGGTTCCGGCCGGCAGCGCCGCGGCCCAGACCAGCACGGTCCAGGTGGTGGCGCCGGCGGGGCGGCGCGGCCCCGTCGGCACCACGGCGCAGGAGCCGGCCTGGATCGGCTGCGGGCGGCCGGGAAAGCTGATGTCGAAGCGCGCCGAGAGATCCTCGAAGCGCAGGCCCGGCCCGGCGGGATTGGGGTCGCCGCTGATCACCCGCACCAGCCGCGCCCGGCAGGGCTGCCCCGAGGGGACACTGACCTGCGCCGCCAGGCTTTCGCCCGGCCGGCGGGAGAAGCGGTCGAGATAGCCGGTGACCGGGAGTTCCTGCATCGGAAGACCTTTCCTGCCCACATGCCGGGCAGCAGCGTAACGATGTGCGGTATGGCGGCAAGGCCTTGCAAACTTTGCTCAGCAGCTCGGGAAACTTCCGCGCCGCCGTGATGCCCGCCTGATTCCGCTTGGCATTCCGCCATCATCAGGCGCAGCCTCGGCGCCCGGCAGAGACAGGAGACCGGCATGGCGACGACGATCCGGCAGCTGACCCGCAGCCCGGAGGAGGAGGCGGAATGGGCGATGCGCTGCGACATGGCGGCGGTCTTCCGCGTCGCCGCCCGGCTCGGCTGGAACGAGCAGATCGGCAACCACAACAGCCTGATGCTGCCGGGCGAGGCGCCGCGCTTCCTGATCAATCCGCGCGGCTACCTGTTCCAGGAGCTGCGCGCCAGCGACCTCATCATCTGCGACCTGGAGGGGCGCGTGCTGCAGGGCAGCGGTGAGCTGCGCAAGGTGGCCTTCCACATCCATGCCCGCATCCACCTGCAGAATCCCGCCGCGACCTGCGTCATCCACGTGCATCCGCGCTGGCTCACCGCGCTGTCGCTGCTGCGCGACACGGAGTTCGCGCTCTCGCACCACAACAACCTGCTGCTGAACGACCGCATGGTCTACGACCACGAGGGCGACGAGCCCGTGCACCAGAACGAGGAGGGTGATCGTATCGCCCGGCTGATGGGCGACAAGAGCATCATGGTGATGCGTGGCCACGGCGTGACGGTGGTCGGCCCCACGGTGCACGACGCCTTCGACGAGTGCTACATGGCCGAGCGCACCGCCATGTACCAGATGACTGCCTTGCAGACCGGCCAGCCGCTGCACCGCCTGCCCGAGCGGCTGCGGCGGAACCACCATGGCCCCTGGGGCGACAAGATGGACGCCCGCCTCCATCTCGATGCCTGGCGGCGGGTGCTGGACCGGGAAGAGCCGGACTACGCCCGCTAGCCGCCAGGCCACGCCTCGCCGGGGAGACCGTCCCCGGCATCGGCTTCCGCGCACCGCCGGCCCGGATCTGCTCAACCAGCGGATGAAAGCTTGCCCGGTGGAGCGCAAAAGGGCAAATCCCTCCCGAGCCCGAATGGGGTGCTGCACCCCATTCCCTGTGTTTGCGCGCACTTGCCGCGGGAGAGACGGAAGCTTTGTCCTTGGAGCACGAGACCGGGCTGTTCCAGGCCGTGGTGGAGGCGGCGGGCGAGGCCATCCTGCTTGCCGATGCCGCCGCCGGGCCGGCCGGGCCGCGCATCGAGTACGTCAATCCTGCCTTCTGTCGGCTGGTGGGGCTGCCGACAGCGGAGCTGGTCGGCTGCCCGCTCGACATGCTGCTGCGCCAGGCGGAGGCCGGCCTGCGCCTGGCCCTGCACGCCACCCTGGCGGCCGGCGAGACCTTCCGGGGCGACGCCCCGGGCCGCCGCGCGGGGGGCGAGGCCTATGTCGCCGAGCTGGCGGTCTCCCCCGTGCGCGACGAGGCTGGGACCTTGCGCCGCTGGCTGGTGCTGGCACGCGATGTGACCGAGCAGCGCCGGGCCGAGGAGGCGATGCGCGAGGAGACGCGCACGCTGGAGCTTCTGAACCGCACCGGGGCGCAGCTTGCCGCCGAGCTGGACCTCCAGAAGCTGGTCCAGGCCGTCACCGACGCCGCCACCACCCTCTCGGGTGCCCGGTTCGGCGCCTTCTTCTATGCCGACGAGGAGGGCGAGCGGGGCCAGCTGAACCCCTATGTCCTTTCTGGCGCCGCGCGTGAGGTCTTCACGGCGTTGCCGATTCCACATTCCACCGCCGTCTTCGCGCCCACGCTGCGCGGCGAGGCGATCATCCGCTCGGACGATATCACGCGCGACCCGCGCTACGGGCGGCACGCGCCCCATCATGGCATGCCGCCGGGGCACATGCCGGTGCGCAGCTATCTCGCCGCGCCGGTCGTCTCGCGCTCCGGCACCGTGCTGGGCACGCTGTTCTTCGGCCATCCCGAGCCCGGCGTCTTCACCGAGCGGGCGGAGCGGATCGTCACCGGCATCGCCGGGCAGGCGGCGGTGGCGATCGACAATGCCCGGCTCTACACCGCCGTTCAGGCCGACATCGCCGAGCGGAAGCAGGCGGCGGCGCGGCAGGAGCTGTTGCTGCGCGAGCTGAACCACCGCGTCAACAACACCCTGGCCATCGTGCAGTCCCTGGCGGTGCAGAGCCTGCGCGCCGAGGGCCCGGCCGAGCAGCGGGTCGCCGCCTTCCAGCGGCGGCTGCTCGCCCTCGTCAGGACGCACGCGCTGCTGATGCGCGAGAACTGGACCGGGGTTCCGTTGCGCAGCCTGGTCGAGGCCGAGCTGGCGCCGCATGGTGGCCCGGAGGGCGGCCGCACATGGATCGAGGGCGAGGACCTGCAGCTTCCGCCAGAGATCGGCGTGGTGATGGGCATGGCGCTGCACGAACTGGCGACCAATGCCGCGCGGCACGGTGCGCTCTCCGGGCCGCGGGGAGAGGTGCGGGTCCAGTGGCGCCGCGAGAGCCAGGCGAGCGGACGGCTGTGCCTGTGCTGGGAGGAGCGTGGCGGGATGCCGCTGCGCGAGCCGCCGGCCCATCAGGGCTTCGGCACCCGGCTGCTGCAGAGCGGCCTGGCGCGGCAGGTCGGTGGCGAGGTGACGCTGCGCTTCGCGCCGGGCGGGCTGCGCTGCCGCATCGCCCTGCCGAAGCTGGGGCGGGCCTAAGGCGTGTTAGACCACCGGTCGAGGGCGGCGGCGAGATAGAGGCCGCCGCTGAAGCGGGTTGCGGTCTTATCGTAGCGGGTGGCGACGGCGCGCCATTCCTTCAGCCGTGCCCAGAGGTTCTCGACGCGATGCCGTCTGCGGTAGACGGCGCGGTCGTAGGGCCGGGCGTTGCGGTGGGTCGGGTTGGCGCGCATGACGGGTTGGGCGCCGGCCTCCTCGACAAGGTGAAGCCAGGGCGCCGAGGCATAGGCGCCGTCGCAGACCACGCGTCCGAGGGGGCCGAGATGCGCGGCGATCAGCAGCCAGGCGGGGGCAACCCGCAGTTCCGAGGCCTGACCCGGGATCAGCGCGAAGCCGAGCGCCCGCCCCGCGCCGTCACAGATGGTGCAGGCCTTGGTGCCGTAGCCGCCGCGGGAGCGGCCGAGCGCCTGCGCGGCAGCCCCCCTTTGGCGCCGGCCGCCTTCTGGTGCGCCCGCACGCTGGTGCCGTCGAGGAACACTTCGCCCAACTCAGGCCTGCCGCGCTCGCGCAGCCAGGCGAAGGCCCGCTCCCAGACGCCCTGGCGCGACCAGCGTATGTGCAACCGCGCCGCCTTCCACCAGGATCCAAGTTCGGCCGGTACCGCGCGCCACTTGGCGCCGTTGCGCTGGCGCCAGACCACCGCCTCCACCGTGCGGCGCTCGTCCGGAAAGGGGCGCCCCGTTCCAGACCGCACCGCATCCAGCGCCGCTTTCAGCCGCGCCCATTCAACCTCGCTCAGCACCCGCAGGCCATCACAACCCGCAAGGCCGCCATAGGTTGTCTAACGCGCCTTAGCGCGGCAACCCGATCAGGAAGGCTGCTGGGCATCACCCGGGCTGACCTTCAGGCGGCGCGATAGGCTCCTCCGCTCAGGAGAGGGGCGCATGTGCTGGACTCCGCCTCCACAGCGATGTCCACGTCGCCGGAGAAGCCTCTGTCCATGAGTTCGCGCCCCGACGCTGAGGTGCGGATCAACCCTGACAAGTCATCCACGGCTGAACGGAAAGCTCGGCATGCGACCTGCGCTTCGGGTGAGCAGGGCAGCGCCAGGTGGTGGATGATGGCACCGGCACCCAGCAGGTCCTCAATGGCTGGGCGCAAGCTGCCGTCCGGCCAGAGCTCTCCTGCCGGGATCACGCCTATCGTGCCGCTGCCTGCCATCTTGTGGGCTGCCTGTGCCACGGCGGCGGCGTTGCGGAGGCAGCCGGCTATGACCGGCGTGCCGCCGCAGGCCAAGGACAGCCGCGCGCCATTGGGCGAGGGCAGCATGAGCTTCGTTCCGGCCGGAATGGACCGCAGGCTGATCGGTGAGAGGCTGAATTGCCCGCCAGCAGCCCGGCGCGGCTGCGCCAGCACCGCGCCCGCACGGTCTGCCGCGGCTTGTGCAGCGTTCCGCTCGCCGGTGGGGAAGGGGAAGACGGCCGCGCCCCTGGAAACCGCCACGTCCACAGCCGTCGAGAAGGAGAGCACGTCCACAATGACCAGCACGGACACCTGCTCCCGCAGGGCCTCGATGCCAGCCATGCCCCATTCCGCCAGAACCGCTTCCACCCGGCACCGCCCGACTTCGCACATGCCACCGTAGCTCAGCTGCACGGCTCTGTCCGCTCCCCACGCTTCCGGATGGAGTTTTCATGCTGGCATGGCGACCCCGGTCTCCGGGCGGCGATGCCGGACTTGTGTGAGGGACAGTGTTGATCCTGCCTGCTACGCCGTGATCGCCTTGCTCCATGCCATGGGGAAGGCCCCGCGCAGCCAGGAGGGAGCGATGGCCATCAACTGGTCGATTCTTGTACCCGTATCCGACGACACCACCATCCCGACCTACGGCAACTACGGCGGCCCAGGATATTCCAATGGCGAGGTGCTCGCCACGCCCGACCAGCCGGTCGATTACTCGGCGCCGCCGGTGGATGCCCTGGACGCCTTGTTCCGCTTCCACGACATGGCCTACGACTCCCCAAGCACCGAGGTGCGGGCGGAGGCCGACCTAGCCCTCATCCACGGCATCGAGGGCCTTTCCCGCACGGCTCTTTCCGGCGAGGAAAGCCTCTATGCCGGCGCCGCGATCCTGTTCGGCCTCGGGCTGATCACGGAGGTCAACGACCATCCGGAACTGTTGAATCCGCTGGAGGTCTTCGTCGCCACCAGCACCGCCCTGCACGACATCCACTACGGCCTCGCCCATCTGGAGCCGGATGACCAGGCGGCGCTGCAGACCTGGCTGGTGAGCACCGGTGGCGCGGCGCTGGAACTCCTGTAGCCGGCCGCAGCGGCCAGGCAGCCGCCAGCCCTGGAGAGCAGGAGCCGTTCCGCTTTCCTCGCATGGCAGCGTTCCACGCCTTGGCGGCAGGCCGGGCGCGCGTCATCTCCTGGTACGAACCCGGCGCGCCGCCAATGGCGCGGCGGGGCCGAGGAACCGGACGAGAGCATGGCACGCGCAACCCCCACGACCCCTCCGGAACGGCCGGACCAACTCAGCACCTCCCTGCGGCGCAACATCCGTGCACTCGAGCAGCGCCGGCAGCGCGAGGCGAGCAAGGCCAGCCTGGAGGAGCGGGTCGCGCAGGCGATCACCAACTTCACCGGCAGCATGGTCTTCGTCTATCTGCACCTGGCGCTTTATGGCGGCTGGATCCTGGTCAATCTCGGCCTTGTCCCCGGCGTGCCGCGCTTCGACCCCTCCTTCGTCACGCTGGCCATGGCGGCCTCGGTGGAGGCGATCTTCCTCTCCACCTTCGTGCTGATCAGCCAGAACCGCATGGCTGCGGCGGCCGACAAGCGCGCCGAGCTGGATCTGCAGATCGGTCTGCTCTCCGAGCATGAGTTGACCAAGCTGACCCGCATCGTCGCGGCCATTGCCGAACACATGCATATCGAGGTCGGGAAGGATTTCGACCTGGAGGAGATCAAGCGCGACGTGGCGCCCGAGGCCGTGCTGGACGAGATCGAATCCACCCAGAAGACCGGCTGAGGAGGGCCGGAAGGGCCGGCGGAGCGCGCGGCCCCGCCGGCTGTGGTTCAGACGCGCATCGGCATCAGCACGTAGAGCGCTTCCGGCTTCGACGCATCCACCACCACGGTGGGCGCGGCGCCGTCGGCGAAGCGGAACTCCACCTTGTCGCTGATCTGATCGGTGATGTCGGCCAGGTAACGCGCCTGGAAGCCGATCTCCAGCGGGGTGGAGCCGTAGGAGACGGCGCCGTTGTCCAGCTCCTCCTCCGCCTGGCCCTGGTCGGGGCTGCTGGCGGTCAGCGTCAGGCTGTCCGGCTTCAGCGAGAGCTTCACCGGGCGGGAGCGCTCGGAGGAGATGGCGGCCACGCGCGCCACCGCCTCGGCGAAGGCGCGCTTGTCCACCGTCATGATCTTGTCGTTGCCGCGCGGGATGACGCGCTCGTATTCCGGGAAGGTGCCGTCGATCAGCTTGCTGGTCAGGTGCACGCCGCCGAAGGCGAAGCGGATCTTGGTATCGGAGAGCTTCACCTCGACCGGTTCGCTGGTCTCGTCCGCCAGCTTGCGGATCTCGTTCACCGTCTTGCGCGGCACGATGACGCCCGGCATCCCCTCCGCGCCCTCCGGCAGCGGCTCCTCGACGCGGGCGAGGCGGTGGCCATCGGTGGCGACGGCGCGCAGCACCTTCTGGCCCTCCACCTCGGTGGCATGGACGTAGATGCCGTTGAGGTAGTAGCGCGTCTCCTCGGTGGAGATGGCGAACTTGGTGCGGTCCACCAGCTCGCGCAGCATGGCGGGCGTGATGACGAAGCTGTGCGGCAGCTTGCCCTCGGTCATCGAGGGGAAGTCCTCCACCGGCAGCACCATCAGGCTGGTCGCGAAGCGGCCGGCGCGCAGCGCCAGCGGCGCGTCGCCGCCCGGATGGTCCAGCTCGACCTTGGCGCCGTCCGGCAGCTTGCGGACGATCTCGTAGAGCGTCGCGGCCGGGGCCGTGGTGCGCCCGGCGCGCGCGACGGTGACGTCCGGCACCGCCTCGACGATCGCGATCTCCATGTCGGTCGCGGTCAGGGTCAGGCCGCCGTCCTGCGCCGCCATCATGACATTGGCCAGGATGGGGATGGTGTTCCGCCGCTCCACCACGCTCTGCACATGCGCGAGCGCCTTGAGCAGCACCGCCCGGTCCACCGTGAACTTCATGGCTTGAGCAACCCCCCGCGCGGAAGGGGCGCGCCGGCTGCGCGCCCGAATTCGAAGATTGAAAGCAAGTTGCCCTCTCTACCAGCCTGAAACTGCCCGGGAAAGGCAGAGGGCGGAACTCTCTGCACGGCCATGGGTTGAAACCCCACCATGCGCGAGAACCTGACACCGCCCGTCGCCCCCTGGGCGACCGACCGGCCCGCCATCCTGGGGGAAGGACCACGCGGAGCCCTGCTGATGTTCGTCGGCGAGCAGCCGGGCGACGAGGAGGACCGCAAGGGCCGCCCCTTCGTCGGGCCCGCCGGTCGGCTGCTCGACCGCGCCCTGGAAGAGGCCGGGGTGGACCGCAAGGCCTGCTACGTCACCAACGCGGTGAAGCACTTCAAATACGTCATGCGCGGCAAGCGGCGCCTGCACCAGTCGCCCGATGCCGGCGACATCAAGCTCTACCGGCCCTTCCTGCTGCAGGAGGTCGAGAGCGTCGCGCCGCATCTGATGGTGGCGCTCGGTGCCACCGCCACCCATGCGCTGATGGGCAAGAAGCTGCCGCTGCTGAAGCTGCGCGGGCAGGTCTTCGAAGGGCCAGGGGACCGGCCGGTGCTGATCACCGTGCATCCGAGCTTCCTGCTCCGCCTGCCGAACCCGGAGCTGAAGGAGGCCGAATACGCGCGGTTCGTGCAGGAACTGGCCTTCGCCGGGCAGGCGGCGAAGCAGGGGCACGCCCCCTGACAGCAAAGGCCGCGGGGCGCTGCCCCTCGGGCTCCCCGGCAGGAACCTGAGGTTCCTGCACCTCCCCTCCATGTTAGCCTCGCCCGCCGAGCATCGGAGGGGGGCCATGGCAGGAGTGTTGCTCTACGGCGCCAGCTACAGCGTCTATGTGCGCGCGGCGCGGCTGGCGCTGGCCGAGAAAGGGATCGCTTACCGGCTGGTGCCGGTGGATGTCTTCGCGCCGGGCGGTCCCCCGCCGGCACATCTCGAACGCCATCCCTTCGGACGCATTCCAGCCTTCGAGCATGACGGCTTCCGGCTCTACGAGACGGGCGCCATCACCCGCTACGTCGATGAGGCCTTTCCCGGCCCGGCCCTGCAGCCCGATCGGCCGCGGCCGCGCGCACGGATGAACCAGGTCATCGGCCTGCTCGACGCCTATGCCTACCGGCCGCTGGTCTGGGACATCTATGTCGAGCGGGTCTCGGCGCCACGGCGCGGGCGCGCCAGCGACGAGGCGCGCATCGCTGCGGCACTGCCCCGCGCCGCCCTCTGCCTTGCGGAACTGGAGCGGATCATGGGCGAGGGACCCTATCTTGCCGGTGATTGCCTCAGCCTGGCCGACCTGCATGCGGCGCCGGTCTTCGCCTATTTCCTTCTCGCGCCCGAGGCGGTTGCCCTGATGTCCGAGCGCCGGCGCCTCTGCGCCTGGTGGGCCCGCATGGCGCCGCGCCCCAGCCTGCTCGCGACGCAGCCCTGATGGCGGGGTCCGGGGTGACACTGTCACCCCGGCGGAGGGGGGCTGGGGGAGGCGGCGCCTCCCCCAGGGGTGTCACGGCGCGTGCCGGTCCAGCACCGCGTCCGGCAGGGCCATCACCCGGGTGGACCAGGTCCAGAGCAGCCAGCATTCCACCTGCCGCCCCGGGAAGACCTGCCGCAGCAGGGCGCGATAGGCCGCCATCTGCCTGAGGTAGAGCGCCGGCACCTGCGCCACCTCCTCGGGCGGCGGGCGGTTGGTCTTGTAGTCCAGCACCACGATCCGGTCGGGGCGGATCAGCATGCGGTCCACCTGGCCGGCGAGCGGCTGGCCGTTGACCCGCCCGGCGATCGGCGCCTCGGCCAGGGCCTCCGGGCCGAAGACCTCCCGCAACTCGGGATGCTGCATCAGGCGCATCACCTCGGCCAGCGTCGCGGCGCGGTCGCTGGCGGAGAGCCCGTGCCCGGGCCGGTCGAGAAAGCGGGCAGCGACCTCGGGCCGCTCCTCCGGCGGGAATTCCGGCAGGTGCTGCAGCAATGCGTGGATCAGCCGGCCGCGGCGGAAGCGCTCGCCGGTCGGGTCGGCGCGGCCATGCGGGGCGGCGGTGGGCGTCTCCTCCTCGCCGGGCAGGGCGGAGGGCGAGAGGGTCAGCGCCTCGCTCTCCGGCGCGGCCGGGCGACCGACCCAGGCCGGCAGCGGCGCCGCCTCGGCGAGGGCGTCGTGCGGCGCATCGGGGCGCGGCGTGGCGGTCTGCGGGCAGGCGAAGCGGCGCAGTGGGCCGGTGAAACTCGCGGCCGCCGGGCCGTTGAAGGCGGAGACCTCGAAGGGCGCCTCCTCCGCGCCGGCCAGCCGGGAGAAGCCCTGGGCGACGAGGTCGTACCAGCTCCCCGGCCTGGGGTCGCCCCAGGCGCAGACCAGCAGCCGGTCCTCGGCGCGGGTGAGGGCGACGTAGAGCAGCCGGTTCTCCTCCGCCTCGCGCGCGGCGGTATCGGCCTCCAGCAGCGCGTTCCAGGCGGGGGCGAAGAAGTCCTTGCGGCTGCGCGGCGCCCAGAAGGGCAAAGGCGGGTCGGACTCGTCCCAGCGCACCGCCTTCTCGCCGCGCCCGCTGCCGACATCGGGGATGATGACCACCGGCGCCTGCAGCCCCTTGGCGCCATGCGCCGTCATCAGCCGCACCGCATCGACGCCGGATTCCGCCTCGCGCCTCACCTCGGCGCCGCCGCGCCGCAGCCATTGCACGAAGCCCTGCAGGCTGGGCGGGTGGCGGCCCTCGTAGGTCAGCGCCGCGTTCAGCATCTCGTCCAGCGGGTCGGCCACGTCGGGGCCGAGCCGCTCCATGATGCGCGCCCGCCCGCCATACTCGCCCAGCACCTCGGCCAGCAGCGTGTGCGGGGTGACGAGGTCGGCGCGGTCGGCGAGGTCGGCCAGCCAGTCGGCGGCGTGGCCGAGGGCGGTGGCGCGGCCGCGATGCTCCAGCAGGCGCCACCAGAGCGGCTGGGTGCGGCCGCGCGCCAGGTCGCAGAGCTCGGTCTCGGAGACGCTGCAGAGCGGGCTCTTCAGCACCGCCGCCAGCTGCAGGTCGTCCTCCGGCAGCAGCAGCACGTCGCAGAGGGCCAGCAGGTCCTGCACCGCGATCTGCTCGATCAGCCGCAGCCGGTCGAGCCCGCCGACCGAGACGCCGCGCGCCTTCAGCGCCCGCACCAGGAGCCCCGAGAAGCCGGTGCGCCGGCGCAGCAGCACCAGGATGTCGCCGGGGCGGATCTTGCGGCCGCCGCGCGAGGGCAGCGTCTCATGCGCCACCATCTGGGCGATGCGGGCGGCCAGCGCCTCGGCCATCAGCGCCTCGGCGTCGTTCTCCGCCACCGGCTCGTCCGGCACCTGCCAGGGCTCCAGCACGGCGGGGGCGGGCTTGGCCAGCGGCGGCCATATCTCCACCAGCCCGGCCTCGCCCTCGCGGTCGGCGCGGTGCTGCAGCACATGACCCTCGGGCACCACGCCATGCCGCGCCGGGCCTTCGGCGAAGACGGCGTCCACCAGCGCCAGCACCGGCATGGTGGAGCGGAAGGAGACGTTCAGCGGCACGGCGGCGAAGTCGGCACCGGCGGCGCGCACGGCGGAGGAGAAATGCTCCTCCCACCGCCCGAAGCCGGCGGCATCCGCGCCCTGGAAGCCGTAGATCGACTGCTTCTCGTCGCCCACCGCGAAGACGCTGCGGATGCTGTTCTCGTCCCGCGTGCCGGTGCCGGCGAAGAACTCGCCGGCGAGGCGCGCGGCGATCTCCCACTGGTAGGGGTTGCTGTCCTGCGCCTCGTCGAGCAGCAGGTGGTCCAGTCCGCCATCGAGCTTGTAGAGCACCCAGGCGCTGCCGGGGTCGTAGAGCAGGCCGCGCGCCGCCTGGATCAGGTCGTCGAAATCCACCGCGCCGATGCGCGCCTTGCGTGCCGTGTAGCCGTCCAGCACGGGCTGGGCGAGGGCGAGCAAGGCCAGGCTGGCGGCGTGCAGGCGCCAGGCCTTGCGGCTTTCCTCGACGGCATGGACGCGCTCCGCCTCGGCCGCCATCAGGTCCTGCGTCTCCTGGTGCCGGTCGCGCAGGCCGCCCTTGGTGGCCAGCGACTTGCGCGGTGTGCCCTCGGTGGCGGTGAGGAAGATCTCGGTCCAGTCCTCCCAGCGGGCGGCGCGCGCCTCGGTGGGCAGGGCGATCCAGGCCTTCATGGCGGCGCCGCGCGCGCGGTCATTGGCATTGCCGCTGCCGGCGAGCAGCGCGGCGGCACGCACCATCTCGGTGCCGACCGCGGCGGCGGCCTCGGCCACCGCCTCCGACTCGCTGCCCTGCGGCGGCAGGCCGAGGCGGCGGCGCAGCACGGCGTCGCAGCCGCGCAGGCCGCCGGCCTGGGCAATGGCGGTGCCCAGCCGGTCGCGCTCCTTCACCAGGGCGCGCAGCGTGTCGGCGAAGTCCTCCGCCGAGCCAAGCCCGGCCATGGCCTCGATCGCCTCGGCCGGGAGCTGGCCGGAGGCCAGCGCCGCCTCGCGCGCATCGGCCAGCATGGCGGCGGCCTCGGTCTCCTCGATCAACGTGAACTGCGGCGGCAGCCCGGCCTCCAGCGGGAAGCCGCGCAGCAGCGACTGGCAGAAGGCATGGATGGTCGCGATCCGCATCCCGCCGGGCAGCTCCAGCACCTCGGCGAAGAGGGCGCGGGCGCGGCGGCGCGTCTCGTTGTCCGGGCGCTGGCCGGTCAGCGCCTCCAGCGAGGCGTCCAGCGCGGCATTCTCGGCCACCGCCCATTCGCCGAGGCGGCGGGCCAGGCGCGTCGCCATCTCGGCGGCGGCGGCCTTGGTGAAGGTGAGGCAGAGGATGCGGCCGGGCTTCGCCCCGGGGCGAAGCAGCAGGCGCAGCACGCGGTCGGTCAGCACCTTGGTCTTGCCGGAGCCGGCCGAGGCGCCCACCCAGGCCGAGGCCAGCGGGTCCGAGGCGCGGCGCTGCGCGGCCTGGGCGGCGGCGCGGGGCGAAAGGGCGGTGCTGCTCATCCCGCGCATTCTAACCCAGCGGGCCGTCCGGCGCGACGGGCACATCCGCGGGAGGCGCCCCGCCCCGCAGGACCCCCAGGCAGGGGGAAGCTCAGTCCGCGCCCAGGCTGCGGCCGCGCGCCGCCGCCAGCACGATCCCGGCCGGGACGCTGGCCCAGGCCTCGCCCTCCGGCCGGGGCGCGACCGCCAGGGGGGCCAGGTCGCCTTCCGCTTCCAGCCAGTGCAGCCGCCACTCCGCCATGATGCCCTCCTGCCGCATCCCGCCCCAGGGACGCCGCGAACCCCGCGGCGATTCGACTTTCTCCCCTGATCGCGCCGGGCGGCGCAAGCCGGGGGAAGGATTGTCTCCCACAGCGCGCTGGCGGAGCATAACCTGCTGAACGGACGCGAAACTTTGCCAAACATGCCTCTTTCGCGCGCCGTCCGGGGCCGGTCAGGATCGGGCGCATGAACACGCATCGCGCCTCGCCACGCCCCACCCGCCGCGGCCTGCTGATCGCCTCTGCCGGGCTGCTCGCCGCTCCCGCCATCGCCCCCGCCAATGCCTGGGCCGCCGCCCCGGCGTTGCGCGTCGGCAACCAGAAGGGCGGGCTGCGCTCGCTGCTGGAAGCCTCCGGCGTCGCGGAGGGCCTGCCCTATCCGATCGAATGGAGCGAGTTCCCCGCCGCCGCGCCGCTGCTGGAGGCGCTGAGCGCCGATGCGCTCGATGTCGGCACCATGGGCGACCTCGCCTTCCTCACCGTCTTCCAGGCGGGCGCGCCGCTGCGCGCCTATGCCGCGACGCGCGCCGATCCGCGCTCCCAGGCCATCCTGGTGCGCGGGGATTCCCCCTTCCGCAGCCTCGCCGACCTGCGCGGCAAGCGCATCGCCGGCAATCGGGGCGGCTGGGGGCATTTCCTCATCCGCGCGGCATTGAAACAGGCGGGAATGGCGCCTTCCGATATCGATCTTGCCTATCTCGGCCCCGCCGACGCCGCGCTCGCCTTCCGCTCCGGCGCGGTGGACGCCTGGGCGATCTGGGAGCCCTATGTCTCGATCGAGGTGCAGCATTTCGGCGCCCGCGTGGTGCAGGACGGCACCGGCCTCACCCCCACCATCAGCTTCCTGGCCGCACACCAGAATGCGCTGCGCGACCGCCGCGAGGCGCTGGCCGACCTGATGCGGCGGCAGCGGGCGGGCTGGGCCTGGGCGGCGCAGCACATTCCCGAATACGCCGCCACCAACGCCCGGCTGACCCGCCTGCCGGAGGCGGCGGTGCGCCGCGCCTTCGCGGTGCAGCGCACCCGGGCCATTCCGCTGGACGCCGCCGCGGTGGCCGAGTTGCAGGAGGCGGCGGACCGCTCGCTGGAATTCGGCCTGCTCCGCGAGCGCCTGGAGGTCATGCAGGCGCTGGATACCAGCTTTCCGCTGGACGCAGCGGGCTAGGCCGGAGCCGCGTGCGGGAGTGCCGCTGCCGCCCCGGGCCGGGCGCGAAGCCCGGCTCCACGGCCACGGGACGGCATTTCGTACGCAACCGAACAGCCGGCGCCCGGTGCGCCGCCTAGATTGCGGCCATGAACAAGATCTCTCCTGCCGGCTGCGGCACCGTGCTCCAGGGCAAGCGCATCCTCGTGGCCGAGGATGAGGTGCTCATCTCGATAATGCTCGAAGATGCCCTCATCGAAGCGGGGGCGCTGGTGCTCGGGCCCGCGATTTCGGTGCCGGACGCCCTTCGGCTGCTGGATGCCGCGATGGGTGATGGTGGGGTCAGTGCTGCCTTGCTCGATCTCAAGCTGGGGAGGGGCGGCGCCGGCTGCCTCGCCGATGCGCTGGCCGAGCGGGGCGTGCCTTTCATTTTCGCGACGGCCTATGGCGCCTGCCGGGAAACCGAGAGGCACAGGGCGGTGCCCGTCCTCGCCAAGCCCTACTTTCCGGACGACGTGCTGCAGGCGCTCGAAACCGTCCTCTCCGCCCGCGCATAGCAGCGGTGGCCGGCGGGGCGGATTTTCCACGACCCGGGGGCGCTTTCTTGCGGATATGTGCGCTTCCGCACTAACAGCGACGCCGGAGGATCTTTAAGTGGAACTCATCGTCCGCTGAAGTTCCCGGCGCGGGTGGCAGAGAGATACGTGCGCTCCCGCCGATCACTTCATGGCAGGAGTTCCTCCTGGCACCCTCCACCCCTCCTCACATCCACGCCGCGCAACCGCCTGCTCGCCGCCCTGCCGCCGGAGAGCCTGGACCGGCTGCGTCCTTTCCTGACGCAGGTTGATCTCTCCATCCGCGAAATCCTGCACGAGCCGGAAGTCCCGATCACTGCGGTCTACTTTCCTGAGCAGGAGTGGGCCTCCATGCTGGCCACGCTGGAGGACGGGGACGGTGCCGAAGTGGGTCTCATCGGTTTCGAGGGGGTCATCGGCCTGCCAGCCCTCCTTGGCGAGCCATGCGACGACCTCGAGGCCATGGTGCAGAACCCCGGTGCCGCCTACAGCCTGAGCGTGGAGGCGCTGCGGGAGGCGATGGAGGCCGATCCCGCGCTGCGGCAAATGCTGCTGCGCTATGTCCTGGCCCATCATGGCCAGGTGGCGCGGACCGCCGCCTGCAACGGGCGCCACCAGACCGAACAGCGCCTCGCGCGCTGGCTGCTGATGGCGCATGACCGCGCGGAAGGGGACACGACTTCCCCATGACGCACGAGTTCCTCGCGATGATGCTCGGCCTGCGCCGCGCGGGGATCACGGTGGCGGCCGGCGCGCTGCAGCGGGCGCATCTCATCCGCTACGAGCGGGGCCGGATCGAGGTCACCGACCGGTCCGGCCTCGAAGCGGCCTCCTGCGAATGCTATGGCATCGCGTGCCGCGCCTTTGACCGCCTGTTCAGACACCCGGTCCGCGGCAGGGCGGCCTATCGCGGCTAGAGCAGATCCCGTTCCGATGGCATCATCGGAACGTGTGAAGATGCTCGTCAAAACAAACGGCTGGAGCATTTTCCGTGAGCCAGAGCGAACGGAAAATGCTCTAGCCTCGCCCGCGCCGCCTCGGCGTGCGCGGGCCCGGCGGCGGCGCTTCAGCTCTCCTCCGCGGCGCCCCATTCGGCGAGGCGCGCCAGATGGTCGTGGTCGGTGCGCTGCGGGCGCCGGCGCGGATGCGGCCGGGAGATGAAGCGGCGGCGGCCGAGCAGGAAGCCGCGCACCAGCTCCACCGTGTTGTCCAGCGCGTCGGCGGCCAGCGCGGCGGGATCGGCCTTCACCGGCTGCACCTCGCCCGGCGTGCTGCCGCCGGTCAGCCGCCAGTGCGCCAGGGCCGAGACGGCGTGCGGATCGAGATCCCTGAAGCCGCCGGCCTCGGCGATCGCCGCCTCCAGCGCCATCTGCGGCGCGCGGCCGTCCATGATTTCCTTGGTGGTGGGCGGCGTGCCGGTCTTGTAGTCGATCAAAGCGAGGCTGCCGTCGGCCAGCTCGTCGATGCGGTCGGCGCGCACCTTCAGCCGCACCTGGCCCTCGGCGATGTCGAGCTGGCCGGGCACCTCGGCATGGCGGCGGCGGATGCGGTGGCCGGCCTGCGCCGCCTCCTCCAGCGCCACCACGAAGTCGCCGATGCGCCGCAGGCGCGGGCGCCAGAAGGCGAGCAGGCCGGGGCGCGCGGCGGCATCCTCCAGCGCATGGGCGGCGGCGTCCCCGAACCATTCGCGGGCGGTGGCGAGCCCCGGCCAGCCGCCCGGCGCGGCGGCGAGGCGGCGGGTCCAGCCGGCCAGCGCCTGGTGCACCACCTGGCCGTAGTCCGAGGCGCCCACCTCGGCGTCCAGCGGCTCGAAGGGGATCAGCCGCAGCACGTGGCGGGCATAGAAGCCGTAGGGGTCGGCCATCAGGTCGGCCACCTCGGTGACGCTGATCTCGCGCGGGCGGTTCTCCACCGGCGGCGAGGGCGCGGGGCGGGGGCAGGGGCGCACCACCGCGGGCATGTCGAGCCGCGCCGCCCAGCCGGCGGCGGGGCTGCGCGGCAGGGCAAGCCCCTTGCCATCCGGCCCGCGCTGGCCGGCGAGGAAGGTTTCCAGGCGCGTCAGCCAACGCGAGGGCACGGTGGGCGCGCCGGCGCGCTTGCGGGCGCGGGAGAGCACCACGCGCGGCGCCGAGGCGGCCAGGAGAAGAAAATCGGCGGCGACGCGGCCGATCCGCGCCTCCGGCTCCGGCAGGCCGAAATCGGCGCGCATCGGGCGGCTCATCCAGGGGCCGGGATCGGTGGCGTGCGGCCAGACGCCTTCCTCCAGGCTGCCGAGCACGGCGAGGTCGAAATCCTGCAGCCGCGCCTCCAGCAGGCCGAGGATGGCGATGCGCGGATGCTGCTGCCCCTCCCGCCCGCGGCCCATGCGCACGCTCGGCGCCACCGGCCCGGCCAGCAGGGAGTCGAACAGGGCTGGCCAGGCGGCGGCGCTCATCGGCGGCAGGGCGCGCAGCGCGGGCGGCAGGTTGGCGAGATGGACGGCCAGCGGCTCGCCCTCCTCGCCGGCATAGAGGCGCAGCCCCCCGGGCCGCTCGCGGGTGGTGGCGAGGCGCTCGGCGGCGTCGAGATGCGCCTCCAGCAGGTCGGCGGGCGGCAAGGCGGGGCTGGGCGGCAGCTCGGCGAAGCCGTCCAGCGCCGTCTCCAGCGCCTCGATCAGCCGCATCACCTGGCTGAGCAGGGCGGCGTCCTTCTCGCGGCGGAAGGCTTCCGCGACGCGGGCGCGCAGCCCCGGCAGGCCGGGGGCGGGGCGGGGGCCGCGCAGGGCGCGGCGCTCCAGCAGGCGCACCGCCTCCATCCAGTCCGAGCGCACCATGCCGCCGGCGGCGAGCGGGTGCTTCAGCAAGGCCAGCAGCGGCACCGGCGCGAAGCCCTCCGCCACCGCCTGGGCGATCAGCCGCAGGAAGGCGCCGGTGGGCGTCTCGCCGAGCGGCTGGCCGGCGGAATCATCGGCCAGCACGCCGTGGCGCATCAGCTCGGCGGCGACGCGGCGGCCGAGGTCGCGGTCCGGCGTGATCAGCGCGGCGCGGGCGCCGGGATGCTCCAGCGCCTCGCGCAGCAGCAGGGCGATGGCCACCGCCTCGGCCTGCACGTCCGGCGCCTCGAGGTAGGAGAGGCCCTTCAGCGCCGGCTGCCAGTGGTCAGGCCGGCGGTTCAGCCAGGCCTCGATGCCGTCGGCCGGGCGCAGCGAGCAGGAGATCAGCTCGGCGCGCCGCTCCAGCGCCGGCTGGCCGGCGCCATTGCCGGGCCAGGGGCGCAGGTCGGCCGGGGTGGCGTCCATCGCCGAGAGCAGCCGCACCTGGCCGGAGAGCGGATGCGTCGGGCTGCGCCCGATGGCCTCCCAAAGCTCGGCCGACTTCACCTCGCCCGGCCCGTGCAGCACCACGGCGCCGTTCTTCATGCGCGCCACCACCCGCAGCAGGGCGGCGGCGGCCGGGATGGTGCCGCCGGCGCCGATGCCGGCGGCGATGACGGGATGCTCGGGCGGGTGCTTCTTCCAGAGCTCAGCCTGGGCGCGCAGCGCGGCGACGCGGCGCGGGCCGATATCCATCAGCTCCTCTTCCCTCAGCCAGGCCTCCCAGGCGTCCAGCACGCCGCGCAGGAAGGTCAGCGTCACCTGCCAGTGGGTGGCGAACTCCTCCGGCACCAGCTCGGAGAGCCTGCCGTCATCCACACCTTCCAGCGCCACCTCGTCCATCAGCTCGGCCAGCGCGGTGGCGAGGCCCCAGGCCTGCTCGGGCGAGTTCGGGCCGCCGTAGCGGGAGGGCAGGCGCATGACCATCTCGGTCAGCACCGCCTGACGGCGGGAGGCGTCCACCGCCGGGGGCAGGTCGAGCAGGGTGGGCAGCGCCAGCTCGTCCGCCTCCTCCGTGGAGAGGCCGGTCAGCGCGCGCATGCGCGGCAGCAGCAGGGTCTGGTGGCCGGCGGTGCGCAGGAAGGCCTCGCGCAGGGCCAGCGCCGAGCGACGCGTCGGCAGCAGGATGGTGGCGCGGGAAAGGGCCAGCGGATCGTCCAGCCCGACCCATTGCAGCACGCCCTCAGCGAGGGTCGGCAGGAACGGCAGATGCGCCGGGATCTCGTAAAGCCGCATGCTGGCGCCCCCTCCTTGAGAGGCTCCCAGGATAGGGCGCCGGGCGGGGGAAGCCAAACCCGGCGGCGCGGCTTCCCGGCCTCAGCCGCCCTCCGGCCGCAGTGTGTAGAGCACCGCCACCCCGCCGAGATAGACGGCCACCACCACCCAGCTGTCGAGCCCGAGCCGGCCAAGGGTCATGTCCTTCCGCTCGATCAGTCCGGCAAGGTAGATCAGCGTGACGGCGGTGCCCAGCAGGGCGGCGAAGACGGAGAAGGAGCCGACCTCGTTGAGCACGAGGCCGCTTCCATAGGCCGCGTCGATCAGGAAGATCAGCGCGATGTCGATGATGTTGGTGCCGAAGATGTCGGCATAGGCCATGACGTAGCGACGCAGCCGGACGGCGGCGAGGACGGTGCTGATCTCCGGCAGGGAGGTGGCGAGCCCCACAAGGACCGCGCCCATCAGGCTCGACCCGAGGCCGGTCTGCGCGGCCAGCGCCTCCCCTGTGCGCGCCAGGAGGAAACCGGCCACCACGATGACGGCGGCAACAAGGGTGGTCAGGCCGATGGTGGCAGGGAGGCTGCGCGTCTCGCCGCGCGCGTCCCGCTGCTCCTTCGCCTCCGGCTCGGGATAGGGGCGCCAGGCGCCCTGGCCCTTGTAGCGCGAGACCATGGCCAGCATCAGCACCGCCGTCAGCAGGATGCCGGTGCTCCAGGCGCCCAGATTGCCGACCAGGGCGACGTCGCCCACCGTCACGGCCGCGGCCACGCCGCAGAGCAAGAGGCAGCAGAAGGTGCCCTGTAGCAGCACCGTCGGCTTGGCAATGGCGGCCGAGATGGCGCCGCGCCGCAGCGCCGCGTCGCCGATGGCGATGATCACCACCTGCAGCGCCACGCCGCCAAGCAGGTTGTTCACCGCGAGCGCCGCGTCGCCGGAAAGGCCGGCGGTTGCCGAGACGGCGATCTCGGGGAGGGATGTGACGCCGCCGAGCAGCAGCATGCCAACCAGGGCGGTGCCGAGCCCGGTCATGTCCGAGATGTCGTCGGCATAGCGGGCAAGGCGGGCGCCTGCCATCCAGACGAACGCGGCGGCGGCCAGGAACAGGGTGATGTTCAGCCAGAGCGGGTTGTTACCGAATTCAAACCAGGACATGGAGGGCCAACCAGCCAGGCAGAGTGCGGTTGCTGCATGTTTTTGCCGGCGAGGTCGGTCGGCCAGCCCGGAAGGGGATGGAAGGCGCGCCGCATTCTTGATAATGCGAAGCATTCTGATCTGCGCGACCTGGCACGGCCTCAGCGGCCGGCCCAATCCAGGACCATCCGATGCCTGACCCTTCCCCGCGCCGCCATTCCCTGCGGCTTGCCGCCTGGCTGCTGGGCGCCACCGCGCTGGTGCCGGCGCTTCCGGCCCTCGCCCAGGACACCACCGCACCAGGGGGTGCCATGGTGCTGCCGGAAGTCAGCGTCACCGGGCGCGGCGAGAGCGCGCTCGACCCGGTGCGCGGCTACGTCGCCAACCAGGAGATCACCGGCAGCAAGACCGACACGCCGCTGATCGAGAACGCGCAGTCCATCTCCGTGGTACCGCGCGACCTGATCGACGCGCGCCAGGCGCAGACGCTGGGCGAGGCGCTGCGTTACACGGCCGGCGCCCGCACCGAGAACTACGGCACGGATTCCCGCACCGACTGGTTCCAGCTGCGCGGTTTCAACGCGCAGGACAACGGCATCTTCCTCAACGGGCTGCGCTTCAACACCGGCTATGCCGGCAGCGTCTTCGAGACCTACGGGCTGGAGCGCTACGAGGTGCTGCGCGGGCCGACCTCGGTGCTCTACGGGCAGATCGCGCCGGGCGGCCTCGTCAACATGGCGCAGCGCCGGCCGACCGACTTCGCCACCGGCGAGGTGCGGCTGACCGCCGGCAGCTACGGGCGGCTCCAGGCCCAGGGCCACAGCAGCGGTCCGCTGACCGCCGACGGCAAGTGGCTCTACGGCATCACCGGCCTGCTGCGCGACAGCGACACCAATGTGGACAATGTCGAGGACGACCGCATCTTCATCGCGCCGACGCTGACCTTTCGGCCGGATGACAACACCAGCCTGACGCTGCTCACCTACTATCAGCGCGACCGCACCTCGGGGAACCAGTTCCTCCCCTATGAGGGCACGGTGGTGCCGACGCCCTATGGCTATATCAGCCGCAACCGCTTCACCGGCGAGCCGGACTTCGACCGCTTCAACCGCACGCAGTACGGCGTCGGCTACGAGCTGGCGCACCGCTTCAACGAGGTGTGGTCGGTGCAGCAGAACCTGCGCTACAGCCACACCGAGATCGACTGGGACCAGGTCTATGGCATCGGCCTGGCCGCGGACGGGCGCTCGCTGAACCGCTATGGCTACCGCGTCGGGCTCGACGTCAACACCTTCCAGGTGGACAACCAGGTGAAGGCCGAGTTCACCACCGGTCCGCTGCGGCACACCGTGCTCGGCGGCTTCGACTACTCGCAGATCTTCTACCGCAACGCCCAGGCCTTTGCCGCGACCAGCTCGCTCGACCTGTTCCAGCCGGTCTATGGCAGCGCGGTGCCGAACCTCAGCACGCCGAGCCTGAACGACCGGCAGGTGACGACGCAGTACGGCCTCTATGCGCAGGACCAGATCCATTTCGGCCGCTTCGTGCTGACCGCCGGCATCCGGCAGGACTGGGCGCTGGCCGACGTGGAGAACCGCGTCGGCGGCACCACCCGCGAGCAGAACGACAGCGCCTTCACCTGGCGCGCCGGGCTGGTCTATGTCGCGGACAGCGGCCTCGCGCCCTATGTGTCCTATGCCCGCTCCTTCCAGCCGCAGATCGGCGTGGACCTGCGCGGCAACGGCTATGACCCGCTGGAGGGCGAGCAGTACGAGGTCGGGCTGAAGTACCAGCCGCCCGGCATCAACAGCTTCATCCAGCTCGCCGCCTTCCACCTGACGCAGAAGAACACGCTGACCGCCGATCCGAATGGCGGCGCCTTCGACCAGGTCGCGCTGGGCGAGATCCGCGTGCGCGGCGTCGAGCTGGAAGGGCTGGCAGACCTCGCCAACGGGCTCAGCCTGATCGGCTCCGCCACTTTCCTCGACCCCGAGATCACCGAGAGCAACACGGCGGGCGAGCAGGGCAACCGCCCGAGCGGCGTGCCGAAGACGGCGGCCGGGCTCTGGGCCGACTACCGCTTCACCCGCTTCTCCGGCCCGCTCTCCGGGCTTGGCATCGGCGCGGGTGTGCGCTTCGTCGGCAACACCGCCGCCACCAATACCGGTGGCGCGGTGGTTCCCTCGGTGACGCTGTTCGATGCCGGCATCCGCTACGACCTGTCGAAGCTGAGCACGTCCATGCAGGGGCTGGAAGTGGCGGTGAACGCCAGCAACCTGTTCGACACGCGCTATGTCAGCCGCTGCTCCACCGAGGCGAGCTGCTTCTACGGCAACCGGCTGAACGTGCTGGGCAGCCTGAGCTACCGCTGGTGAAAAAGCAGGGGCGGGGCCTGGCTCCGCCCCTCACCACATGCTGTTGCGCGCCCGCTCCGGCCATTCCCGGTCATAGGCCTCGCCGCCGACGCGCCCTTCGCTCATGCCGGCCAGGATCTGCCCCGGCGTCGGCAGGCTGGCCGGGTCCACCTGGCTTTCCGGCTTCCACAGCCCGGCGCGGATGATCGCCCGCGCGCACTGGAAATAGATCTCCCCCACCTCGATCACCATCACCGTGCGGGGCGGCTTGCCCTCCACCGCGAGGGAGGCGAGCAGTTCCGGGTCGGCCTCCAGATGGGCGCGGCCATTCACCCGCAACGCGTTGCCGCTGCCGGGGATCAGGAACATCAGCGCCACGCGCGGGTCGCGCACCACGTTGCGCAGGCTGTCGATGCGGTTGTTGCCGCGCCGGTCGGGCAGCAGCAGGGTGCGCGCGTCCCGCACCCGCACCACTTGGCCGCGGTCGCCGCGCGGCGAGCAGTCCAGCCCTTCCGGCCCCACGGTGGCGAGCGCCACGAAGGGCCCGGCCTCGATGATGCGCCGGTATTCCGGGGTGACGTGGCCGGCGACCTTGGCGGTGGAGGCCTCGCCCACCGCCCCCAGGGCGCCGTAGATGGCTTCCAGTTCCTCGATCGTGCTGATGACGGCCATGCCGGGGCTTTCCTTCCTGGGCGACGCCTGCGTGAGTTTTCCGCTTCGCTGCCCATCGGTGTAGACGGCATGGCGGGCTGCGGCTATGCAGTTGTTCCATCGCATTCGTGCAGAAGGCTCACGAAAGGCCGGGCATGCGACGCCGCCTTCCGCCGCTCTCCGCCCTGCGCGCCTTCGAGGCCGCCGCCCGGCTGAACTCCGTCACCCGCGCCGCCGAGGAGCTGGGCCGCACGCATGGCGCGGTCAGCCGGCAGATCCGCAGCCTGCAGGAGGAGGCGGGCCTTCCGCTGTTCGACAAGGCCGGCACCGGCATCCGCCTCAACGCCCAGGGCGAGGCGCTGCGGCGCGTCGTCGCCGGCGCGCTGGACGCGCTGGAGCAGGGCTGGGACAACCTGCGCGACGAGGCGCGCGGCCCGGCGGTGCATGTCGCCTGCAGCGCCACCTTCGCCATGCGCTGGCTGGTGCCGCGGCTGGCGGGCTTCTACCGCGCGCATCCCGCCATCCGCGTGCGGCTCTCCATGACCTCCGCGCGCGAGCTGCGTCACGAGGGCGCCGACCTGGTGATCGCCTGGGACCGCGCCTCCTATCCGCCGGCCGACCGGGCGCGTGCCATCCGTCTGGGGGAGGTGGCTTTCGGGCCGGTCTGCGCGCCCGGCTATCCGGCCAGCGCGGAAGCGGAGGCGCTGTGCACCCCCGTGCGGATCGCGCACGAGCACACCGGCCGGGCCTGGGATCTCTGGCAGGCGCGGACGGGCCTTGCCCTCGCCTGGCAGACGGAGCTGCGCTTCCCGCACACCCATCTTTGCCTGGAGGCGGCGCGCAGTGGCCTGGGCGTGGCGCTGGTGGAGCGGCGGATGGCGCGGGAGGAACTTCTGCAGGGCCGGCTGGTCGCGCCCTGCGGTTTCGCTGCCTTCGAGGAGGGGCTTGCCGCCATTCCGCTCAGCGGGCGCGCCGGCTCCGTGGCGGCGGCGGCCTTCCTGGCGTGGATGCAGGGGGCGCTGGCGGAGGAGGCATAAAGAAAGTCCGGGGGAAGGAATTCCCCCGGACCCCCATCTTCTTTTTGTCAGTTTGGCGTGGCGCGGGCCGCTCGCGCAGGAAACTCGAAGAAAGAAGAAGAGGGTTCGGGGGAATTCATTCCCCCGATCTTGTTCCGTCCCGCAGCAGGGCCGCCAGCCCGTGCATGATGGCGGCGGTGGCGCCCCAGACATAGTGCCGGGCATGCGGCCAGACGTAGAAGCTGCGCCGCTCGCCGCGCCAGATCGCGGTGCGGGTTTCCGGCAGGGCGGGATCGAGCAGCGGCGCCAGCTCGTACTCGAAGGCCAGTTCCACCTCGTCCGGCGCCGGCACCAGGTTCAGCGGCGGCTCCACCAGGGCCAGGATCGGCGTGATGTGGAAGCCCGTGCCGGTAACATGGCCGGGCAGGCGGCCCAGGACCTCCGGCATGCGGGGGTCCAGGCCAATTTCCTCCGCCGCCTCGCGCAGTGCCGCCTGTTCCGCGCTCTCGCCTGGTTCGATGCGGCCGCCGGGAAAGGCGACCTGCCCGGCATGGCTGGACAGCCCCGAGGCGCGCAGCGTCAGCAGCAGGGTGGGAGAGGGATGCAGCACCACCGGCACCAGCACCGCCGAGGCGATGCCCTCGGAGGCGCCGGATTGCGGCACCTCCGGCCAGAGACGGCCGGGCTCCGTCAGGCGTTGCCGGACCGCGGAGGCATCCAGCGCCGGAGCGAGCGGAGCGGGAAGGGAGATCACTCGGCGGCGGCGTCGGTGGTGTGTGTCTCGACCGGCATCTCGTCGATCGGGAAGAACACGCCCTCGCTCCAGACGCCGAGCACCTCGCGGCCCTGCACCGTCTCCGGCTCGGCCAAGGCCACCAGCTCGTAGAACACGGCGCGGTTGATGCGAGCCTCCAGGCCAGGGCGCACCATCAGATAGGGGCGTGGCTCGCGTGAACGGGGGTCGATGGTGATGCGAATCGGGTGATCGGCGTCGGCGGTGACCATCTCGTCCAGATTGGTGCGGAAGGTCAGGCACTGGCGGCCGTCGCAGCGGCGCCAGAACACTTCCACGGCAACGAAGGGCGCATCCTCGACGGTGATGCGGCCGCGCTCGACGGGGGTCTCCAGCCAGTAGCTGCCGTCCGGCTCGCGCCGCAGCACGGAGGCGAAGAGGCAGACCATCTCCTTCCGCCCGATCGGACTGCCCCGGTAATGCCAGGTGCCGTCCTTGGCGATGCGCATGTCCAGCGCACCGCAATCATGCTTAGGTCGTCCGCCCGGGCCGCTGGCCTTTCGGAGGGGCGGTTGCGTGGCGGTCCGTCCGCACGCTGTGCCGGATTGTTTCAATGCTTCGTCCATGCGCCCGACGGGCATTAGGCTTCCCCCTTCGGCTGCATCGCGTTCCATGTGGGCCAGAAGCTGGCACATCACGAAACCGGCAGGCTGGCCAGGATGGGCCGGCTTCCAATATCCGGGACGTATATAAGGAGGCGCACTGGTATGGTTGAAGTGGCGGACCCCACCGATCCGAACATCCTGCTCGCGGAAGTCGAGGCCCTGGGGGGCCGGCTGGCCCGTGTTCGCGAGGCGGTCGGGCGCGTCATCTTCGGCCAGGCCGAAGTGGTGGAGCAGGTGCTGATCACCATCCTCTCCGGCGGCCATGTGCTGCTGGTGGGCGTACCGGGCCTGGGCAAGACCAAGCTGGTGGAGACCCTTGGCACCGTGCTCGGCCTGGCCGAGAGCCGCGTGCAGTTCACCCCCGACCTGATGCCGGCCGACATCCTGGGCAGCGAGGTGCTGGAGGAGGGGGAGGATGGCCGCCGCGCCTTCCGCTTCATCAAAGGCCCTGTCTTCTGCCAGCTTCTGATGGCGGACGAGATCAACCGCGCCTCTCCGCGCACGCAGTCGGCGCTGCTGCAGGCCATGCAGGAGCGCAAGGTGGCCATCGCCGGCGCGGTACACCCGCTGCCCGGCCCCTTTCACGTGCTCGCGACGCAGAACCCGATCGAGCAGGAGGGCACCTACCCGCTGCCCGAGGCCCAGCTCGACCGTTTCCTGCTGGAGGTCGAGGTCACCTATCCCGACGAGGCGGCCGAGCGCGCCATGCTGCTGGCCACCACCGGCGCCGCCGAGGCGCGTCCCGTGCCGGCGATGACGGGGCAGGAGCTGATCGCGGCGCAGGCGCTGATCCGCCGCATTCCCGTCTCGTCCGGCGTGCTGGACGCGATCCTGGCCCTGGTGCGCGGCGCCCGGCCGGAAACGGGCACGCTGCCCGCCGTGCGGCAGCATCTGGCCTGGGGGCCGGGGCCGCGCGCGGCGCAGGCGCTGATGCTCTCCGCCCGCGCCCGCGCCGTGCTGGACGGGCGGCTGGCGCCCAGTGTCGAGGATGTGATCGCCCTGGCCGAGCCGGTGCTGCGCCATCGCATGGCGCTGAACTTCGCCGCCCGCGCCGATGGGGTGAAGCTCGCGGAAGTGATCGGTGCGCTGAAGGCCAGCCTTGGCTGAGGCCGCCGCGCCGCCGCCCGCCGCCGCTGCCCTGCGCGCCGAGGCGCTGGGCGGACGGCTGCCGCCGCTGGTGGTCGCCGCCGAGCGCGTCGCCGCCACGGTGATGCAGGGCGTGCACGGCCGCCGCCGCGCCGGCCAGGGCGACGCCTTCTGGCAGTTCCGCCCCTATCTCGCGGGAGACGCGGTCGGCCGCATCGACTGGCGGCAGAGCGCCAAGTCCGACCGCCTCTTCGTGCGCGAGACGGAGTGGGAGGCGGCGCAGACGGTGGCGCTGTGGCGCGAGGCCGGACCGACCATGCGCTGGCGCGGCGGCCCGGACCGGCCGGAGAAGCGCGAGCGGGTGGAGCTGCTGCTGCTGGGGCTGGCCTCGCTGCTGCTGCGCGGCGGCGAGCGGGTGCGGCTGCTGGGCGGCGCGCGCCGCGCCTTCGCCGGGCGCGGGGCGCTGGCCGCCACGGCGGAGGCGCTGGCCCGGCACGATGCGCCCCCCGCCGATGAAAGCCTGCCGCGCCACGCCCGCGCCGTGCTGTTCAGCGACTTCCTGGCGCCGCTCCCGGAAATCCAGGCAAGGGTTGCGGCGCTGGCCGCGCAGGGCGTGCGCGGTCACCTCCTGCAGGTGCTGGACCCGGCGGAGGAAACCCTGCCCTATAACGGACGGGTGCGCTTCGAGGGCCTGCTGCAGGCGGAACAACCGCTCCTGCTGCCTCGCGTTGAAGGGGTAAGGGCCTTGTACGCGGAGCGGCTGGCGGCGCATCGGGCGGGGCTTTCCGCCATTGCCGGCGCCGTCGGCTGGTCCTTCGCCACCCATCGGACCGACGCGCCGCCGGAAGCGGCGCTGCTGGCGCTCTGGCAGGCGCTGGCCCCTGGCTGAGCAGAAGGACGCCATGGCACCATGATGAGCCTGGGCCCGATCGGCTTCGTCGCCCCCTGGCTGCTGCTGGCCTTGCCGGCATTGCCCCTGATCTGGTGGCTGCTGCGCGTCACCCCGCCGGCGCCGCGGCGGCAGGCCTTCCCGGCGCTGCGCCTGCTGCGCGACCTGCCGGCCCCCGAGGAGACTCCCGCCCGCACGCCCTGGTGGCTGCTGCTGCTGCGCCTCGCTGCGGCCGCCTTGATCATCCTCGGGCTGGCGCGGCCGGTCTGGGCGCCCGGCGCCTCGGCGGGCGGCGACGGGCCGCTGCTGCTGGTCGTGGACGATGGCTGGCCGAGCGCCGCCGACTGGCCGGCGCGCGCCGCCGCCGCCCAGGCCGCGCTGGAGGCCGCCGCGCGCGAGGGCCGCAGCGCCGCCCTGCTGACCACCGCGCCGCCCGAGAATGGCGAGCCGCCGCGCGCCACGGCGCTGATGCCGGCCGAGGAACTGCGTGCCCGCCTTGCCGCGCTGCGCCCCAAGCCCTGGGCGCCCGACCGCGCCGCCGCGCTCGCCGCGCTCACCGCCTGGGAGCAGGCGCATTCCGACGGCTTCAGCAGCCTCTACCTGACTGACGGTGTCGAGCATCAGGCGGAGGGCGATGGTTTCTCGCCGCTGGCGCAGGCGCTGGCCGCCGCCGGGCCGCTCACCCTCGCCCGCGCGGAGGGACGGTCCGCCCGCCTGCTGCTGCCGCCCAAGGCGGAGGCGGACCGGCTGCAGGTGGCGCTGCGCCAGACCCCCGCTGCCGCCGATGGCGAGGCCGCCGTGCTGGCCCGCACCGGCGACGGCCGCGCCCTGGCCCGGGCCACCATCCCGCTGCCGGCCGGCGCCACATCCGGCGAGGCCTCGCTCGACCTGCCGCTGGAGATCCGCAACCAGATCATCCGCCTGGAGATCGAGGACGCGGAAACCGCCGGCGCCGCCGTGCTGCTGGACGAGCGCTTCCGCCGCCGCCCGGTCGGGCTGATCGGCCCCGCCGAGCAGGGGGCGGACACCCCGCTGCTCGGCCCGCTCTACTATCTCGATCGCGCCCTTGCGCCCTATGCCGAGCTGCGCCGTGGCAATGTCGAGCAGCTTCTGGGGCGGCAGCTCGCCGTGCTGATCCTGGCCGACCGCCCGGTGGCCGAGGGGCGGGAGCGTGAGGCGCTGACCCGCTGGGTGGAGGCGGGCGGCACCCTGATCCGCTTCGCCGGCCCCCGCCTGGCGGAGAACCCGGACCCGCTGCTGCCGGTGCGGCTGCGTGGCGGCGAGCGGCGGCTGGGCGGCGCGCTCTCCTGGGAGCAGCCGCAGCACCTCGCCCCCTTTGCCGACGGCTCGCCCTTCGCCGGCCTGGCTCCGTCGGAGGAGGTTGCGGTTTCCACCCAGGTCCTGGCCGAGCCTGGGCCACAGCTTTCCGAGCGCAGCTGGGCGCGGCTGGCCGACGGCACGCCGCTGGTGACCGCCGAGCCGCGCGGCGCCGGGCGGATCGTGCTGTTCCATGTCACCGCCAACACGGAGTGGTCCAACCTGCCGCTTTCCGGCCTGTTCATCGACATGCTGCGCCGTGTGGTGGCGCTGTCCTCCGGCGTCGCCGGGGCGGAGGGCGAGGCGCCGCTGGCGCCGCTGGAGACCATGGATGGCTTCGGCCGGCTCGGCCCGGCGCCGGGCGGCGTCGGGGCCATTCCGGCCAACCGCATCGCCGAGACCCGCCCCGGCCCCCGCCATCCGCCGGGCTGGTACGGCGTGCCTGGGGAGGGCGGCGAGCGGCGTGCGCTGAACCTCTCGGCCAGCCTGCCGGCGCCCCGCCCGATCGCCGCGCCGCCTGCCGGCACCGCCCTCCAGGCGATCGGCGGCGTGCCCGGCGAGCGCGACCTCGGCCCTTGGCTGCTCGGCGCGGCCCTGCTGCTGCTCGCGACGGATCTGTTGCTCTCCCTGGTGCAGCGCGGCCTGGTGGGGCGGCCGGCGCGGCTGGCCGCGGTGCTGCTGCCGCTGCTGCTGCTCACTGCTCCGGCGGCGCGGGCCCAGCCAGCCGATGCGTCCTCACCGGAGGCGATGGCCCTGATCACCCGCATCGGCTACGTGCCGAGCGGCGATCCGGTGGTGGACGAGGCGGTGCGGCAGGGGCTGGCCGGCCTCTCGGACTACGTCAATCGCCGCACCGCCGCCGCCCTGGGCGAGCCGGTGCTGGTGCGGCCGGGACAGGACGACCTTTCCCTGCTGCCGTTGCTCTACTGGGCCGTCACCGCGTCGAGCCCGGACCTCGACCCCGATGCCCGCACCGCCCTCAACGACTACATGCGCCACGGCGGCATCATCCTGTTCGACACGCGCGACGAGGGCTCGGGCGAGGGCTTCGCGCCCGGCGCGCCGGAGGCGCTGCAGCGGCTGACGCGCGGCCTCGCCATCCCGCCGCTGGCGCCGGTCTCGCCCGAGCATGTGCTGACCCGCGCCTTCTACCTGTTGCCGCCCGAACTGCCCGGCCGCTTCGCCGGTGGGCAGGTCTGGGTCTCGCGCGAGGAGGACCGGGCGAATGACAGTGTCAGCCCGGTGATTATCGGCGGGCATGACTGGGCGGGCGCCTGGGCGGTGGATAGGCGGGGGAGCAACCCCTATGCCGTCATTCCCGGCGGGGCGCGGCAGCGCACGCTCGCCTACCGCTTCGGCGTGAACCTCGTGATGTACGCGCTGACCGGCAACTACAAGGGCGATCAGGTCCATGTGCCGGCCATCCTTGAAAGGCTGGGGAATTGAGAAGGGCGCCGCCCCTCTCAAACTCTCCCCGCCAGAAATCTGAGGTTTCTGGACTTCCCATCTGTTGGCGGGGTCCGGGGTGGCACTGCCACCCCGGCGGGGGTCCAGGGGGCGGCGCCCCCTGGCCTCGGCCTGCCGTGGAGAACTGACCGATGCGACAGGTCATTTCCGGCCTCGACTTCGCCCCGATCCTGCCGCTCTGGCTGCTGGTCGCGCTGGCGGCGCTGGCCGTGCTCGCCCTGGTGCCGGCGGTCTGGCGCCGGGCGCGTGGCGTCGGCTGGCGGGCGCTCTCCTTCGCGGTGCTGCTGCTGGCGCTCTCCAACCCCCGCCTCGTCGAGGAGACCCGCGAGACCCGGCCGGACATTGCCCTGCTGGTGCAGGACCGCAGCGACTCCGCCCGCATCGGCCCGCGCGCCGCGCAGCTCGACGCCGCCCGCGCCGCCATCGAGCAGCAGGCCGCCCGCTTCCCCGACCTGGAGCTGCGCAGCATCGACATGCCGGAGAGCGGCCGCCAGGGCACCCGCCTCTTCACCGCCATCGACCGTGCGCTGGCCGACATTCCCCGTTCGCGGCTGGCCGGCGTCATCGCCCTGACCGACGGGCAGGCGCATGACGTGCCGGCGCAGCCCTCCTTCGAGGCGCCGCTGCACCTCCTGCTGCCCGGCCAGCCCGGCGAGGTGGACCGGCGCATCCGTGTCATCGAGGCGCCAGGCTATGGCATCGTCGGCCGCAGCGTGGAGCTGCGGGTGGCGGTGGAGGACCTCGGCGCCAGGGAGACCGGCGGCGCGGTGCGCCTGACCCTGCGGCGGGACGGCGCGCCGCCGCGCGTGGAGAGCGTGCCGATCGGGCGGGAGCACCGCATCACGCTTCCCATCGAGCGCGGCGGGCCGAGCGTCGTGGAGCTGACCGCCGAAGCGCGGCCGGGCGAGGTCTCCACCCTCAACAACCGCGCCGTGGTGACGGTGAACGGCGTGCGGGACCGGCTGCGCGTGCTGCTGGTCTCCGGCGAGCCGCATTCGGGCGAGCGCACCTGGCGGCGGCTGCTGAAGGCGGACCCGAACGTCGATCTCGTCCACTTCACCATCCTGCGCCCGCCCGAGAAGGACGACCTGACGCCGCTGAACGAGCTGGCGCTGATCGCCTTTCCCGTGCGCGAGCTGTTCCAGGTGAAGCTGCGCGAGTTCGACCTGATCGTCTTCGACCGCTTCACCAACCGCGGCATCCTGCCCGCCCTCTACCTGCGCAACATCGCCGAATACGTGCAGGGCGGCGGCGCGCTGCTGCTCTCGGTCGGACCGGAGTTCATCGGCCCCGCCAGCCTGGCGGCGACGCCGCTGGCCGGCATCCTGCCGGCCCGGCCGCTCTCCGGCCCCTCGGCGGTGGCGGAGGGACCCTTCCGCCCGCGCGTCACCGATGTCGGCGCGCGGCATCCCGTCACCGAGGGGCTGGAGGGCGCCAACTCCGGCAGTGCCGAGCCGCGCTGGGGCCGCTGGTACCGCCATCTCCGCGCCACGCCGCAGAGCGGGCTGACGGTGATGAACAGCGAGGACGGCTCGCCGCTGCTGCAACTCGACCGGGTGGGCGAGGGGCGCGTGGCGCTGCTGCTCTCCGACCAGATCTGGCTGTGGTCGCGCGGGCATGACGGCGGCGGCCCGCAGGCCGAGCTGCTGCGGCGCGCCGCCCACTGGCTGATGAAGGAGCCGGAACTGGAGGAGGAGGACCTTGTCGCCGGCATCGAGGGCGGCACGCTGAAGGTGGTGCGCCGCAGCGTCGAGGCCGGGCCGCCGCCGCAGATCACCGTCACCGCGCCGGATGGCAGCGTGACCCGCGCGCCGGCGGAGCCGGCAGGAGGTGGCCGTTCGGCGCTGGAAATGCCGGCGACGCAGCCCGGCGTCTGGCAGGTGAGCGATGGCCGGCGCACTGCCTTCGCCGCTGCCGCGGCCGCCAACCCGCTGGAAGTGGCGGACCTGCGGGCAGATACCGCGCCGACGGAGGGGGTGGTGCGTGCCGCCGGCGGCAGCGCGCATTGGCTGGGCACCGGAGCGCAGCCTGAGCTGCCCGACCTGCGCCGGGTCGCGCCGGACCGCGACGCCGCCGGCAGCCGCTGGATTGGCCTGCGGCGCAACCAGGACCATCTGGTGACCGGCATTGCCGCGCTGCCGCTGCTGCCGCCCTGGCTGGCGCTGCCGCTGGTGCTCGGCCTGGCGCTGGTGGCCTGGCGGCGGGAGGGGCGTTGAGCCGCGCCCCTTTGCCGCCACGTTCCTGGCTTCCTATCTGGAGTCACGAGGAGGAATGCCGGATGCGCCGCCTGATTCTCGCCCTGCCCGTGGTGCTGGCCGCCTGTGCGCAGGGGCCGACGCTGGAGCAGCGTCTCTCCACCTTCATCGGCCAGCGGGAAGGTGATCTGGTGGCCAGCCTCGGCGTGCCGGTCCGCACCTATGAGGTGGATGGCCGGCGCTTCCTCCAGTTCGAGCAGCAGCGCACGGTGGTGGTCCCGGGGGATCCCTGGGGTTATGGCTGGTACGGCATGCGGCATCCCTGGGCGGTGCCCTCGACCTATGCGCCGGTGCGCTGCGACATCACCTTCGTCCTGCGCGAGGGGCGGGTGGAAAGCTTCACCGCGCGTGGCGATGGTTGCGGGTGAGGCCCTTCGTTCACCGCTTCGCCCCGGCCTGGAAATGCTCTAGAGAGGTCGCCATGCGCCATCTCCCTTCCGCCCCGCTTCCCGCCCTGCTCGCCGGCCTGCTGGCCGTGGCCCTGCCGGCTCTGCCGGCGGCGGCGCAGATGCTGAACGGGCCGATGATGCCGGACACGCCGGCCGCGCCGGCCGCCAAGGAGCCGCCCGCCCTGCCCGGGCTGGCCGGGCGCGCCCGCACCGCGCCGATCCCGGCCGAGCCGGGGAAGAATCTCGGTCCCAACGAGGCGCTGTTCGACGCCATCAACCGCGGCGACATGGCCGCGGCGCGCGACGCCATGGCGCGCGGCGCCGACCTGCAGGCGCACAACGTGCTGGGGCTGACGCCGCTCGAATCCGCCATCGACCAGGGCCGGCGCGAGATCACCTTCTTCCTGCTCTCCAGCCGCCCGACCGTCGTCACCAGCGTGGAGCCCACGGCGCCGCGAGGCCGCGCCCCGCCCGGCGCCGATGACCGCCTATGCCAACGCCCAGAGCGCCGACGGCGGCACGCCGCGTCCCGACAAGGGCTTTCTCGGCTTCGACGCCAGCCGGCCCGGCGGCGGCTACTGACCGGCGCCGGATCCGCCGGCTGAGGCAGGGCGACAGGCAACTTTTCTTCCCGCCAGGCCTTGCTTCGGCAGGCCCCGCCAGACCGCCCGGGGCTGGGAGGAGGAACGCGGGGATGCCCTCGCCACGCGCGCGCCGACTGATGCTCTGGACCGGCCTGCCCCTGCTGGCCGTGCTGCTGCTGGTGCTGTTCTGGTCCTGGGCCTGGTTCATCCCCCTGGTGGAGCGGCAGGCGAGCGCCGCGCTCGGCCGCCCCGTCCATGTCGGGGGGCTGGATGTGAATCTGGGCCGCGTGCCCGAGATAGTGCTGACCGATCTCCGCATCGATAACCCCGAGGGCTATCCGGCCGAGCCACCCTTTGCCGCGGTGCCGCGGCTGAGCCTGCGGGTGGATGCCTGGGCCTTCCTGCGCCACCGCCAGATCATCATCCCCGAGATCGCGCTGGAGCGCCCCGCCATACGGCTGGTCGCGCGGGCCGAAGGCGACAACAACTACACTTTCCCCTTCGGTCAACCGGAGGGCGATGCGCCGGCGGAGCCAGGGCCGGAGCCGCGGATCGGTGCGCTGCGTGTCCGGGAAGGCCAGGTCCATGCCAGCCTCGCCCAGCTCGGGGCCGAGATGCGCGTGGATGTCGAGACACAGGACCCGCCCGACGCGCCCTCCCGGCTGCATGCCAAGGCCAGCGGCACCTATGCGAAGCAGCCCATCACCGCCGAGCTGCTCGGCGGCGCCGTGCTCTCCCTGCGGGATGCCGACAATCCCTGGCCGGTGCGGCTGGATCTCGCCAACGGGCCGACGCAGGTGAAGCTGGAGGGCACGGTGCAGGACCCGCTGCACTTCGCCGGCGCCAACCTGCGGCTCGACCTGCGCGGACCGGATCTGGCGCTGCTCTCGCCCCTGACCGGCGTGGTGGTGCCGACCACGCCGCCCTACCGCCTCTCCGGCAAGCTGGACTATGCCGAGCGGCAGATCCGCTTCACCGGCATGGAAGGGGCGCTCGGCCATAGCGACCTCGCCGGGGATGTGGCGGTGGAGCCGCGCGAGCCCCGCCCGGTGGTCAGGGCCACGCTGCGCTCCCGCCGGGTGGACCTCGGCGATCTGGCAGGCTTCATCGGCGGCACGCCGGAGGACAAGCCGAAGCCACGCCGCGCCAGCAACCGTGTGCTGCCCGACACGCCGGTGAACCTGCCCCGCCTGCGCGCCGCCGACGTGCACCTGACCTATGACGCCGGGCAGATCCGCGGCCGCTCCATGCCGCTCGACGACATGCATGTGAAGCTGGACATCGTGGATGGTGCCATCGCCCTGCACCCGCTGCGCTTCGGCGTGGGCAAGGGCAACATCGATGGCGACTTCGACTTCGCCCCGGTCGAGGGCGGCGGGATGAAGGCGAAAGGGGAGGTGAAGTTCCGGCAGGTGGACCTCTCCCGCCTGATGGGCGCCACGCCGCTGGGCGAGGGGCAGGGGGGGATCGGCGGTGCCGCGCGCATCGAGACGCAGGGCCGCACCCTGGCCGAGATGCTCGGGCGCGGCGATGGCGGAGTGACGCTCGCCATGGCTGGCGGCAACCTCTCGGCCCTGCTGGTGGACATCTCCGGCGTGCAGATCGGCAACGCCATCCTCTCCGCGCTCGGCCTGCCGGCGCGCACGCGGGTGCAGTGCTTCGTGGCCGATATGGGCCTGCGCAAGGGGGTGCTCTCGACCAAGACCGTGCTGCTGGACACCGAGGATTCGCTGATCAGCGGCATGGGCGACATCGATCTCGGCGAGGAGCGGCTCGACTACACGCTGCGCACCGAGGCCAAGCACTTCACGGTCGGCTCGCTGCCGACCGACATCCTGCTGCGCGGCACCTTCGCCAACCCGGCGGTGCGGCCGGAGATGGTGGAGCTGGGCGCGCGCGCCGGCGCGGCGATCGGCCTCGGCGCGATCGCCCTGCCGCTGGCCATCCTGCCCACCATCCAGTTCGGCATCGGCGAGGACAACCGCTGCGAGGGGCTGGCCCGCCGCGGGCGCTGACGCCTTACCCGGCGCGCAGGTGCTCCTGCAGGCGCGGCATCAGCTCGACCAGGTTGCAGGGCTTGTGCCGGGCGTCCAGCTGGAAGCGCAGGATGTCGTCCCAGCCGTCCTTCACCGCCCCGGTGGAGCCGGGCAGGGCGAAGAGATAGGTGCCGCCGGCCACCCCGCCCAGGGCGCGGGACTGCATCGTGGAGGTGCCGATCTTCTGGTAGCTCAGCATGCGGAACAGCTCGCCGAAGCCTTCGATCTGCTTCTCCAGCACGCGGGCGAAGGCTTCCGGCGTCACGTCGCGGCCGGTGATGCCGGTGCCGCCGGTGGTGATGCCGACATCCACCGCCGGATCGGCCACCCAGGCCCGCAGCACGGCCTCGATGGCGTCCGGCTCGTCCCGCACGATCTGCCGCGAATGCAGACGGTGGCCGGTGGCCTCGACCCGTTCGGCCAGTGTCTGGCCGGAGCGGTCGCTGGCGAGGTCGCGCGTGTCGGACACCGTCAGGACGGCGATGGAAACCGGCACGAAGCGCAGGGATTCGTCGATCGGCATGGCAGGTCCTTTCCGCAGGCGCGGAATGATGTAGCGGCACCGGCCGGGAAATTGAATTCCCGCCGGATGCGGAGCCCCCCCTTCGGCGGCTTCGGGCGCGCCGCGGCCCAGGGCGCCGGAACGGATGACAGGAAGGGAAGGGTTCGGAGGAAATTCCTTCCCCCGCCTGCTCCACCCGCCTCAGGCCAGCCGGGTGCAGTTCCGGCCCGCGCGCTTGGCGGCATAGAGCGCGGCATCGGCGGCGGAAATCATCGCCTCGGCCTTGGCGCCCTCCTCGCGGCCGGCGATGCCGGCGCTGAAAGTGACGGAGAAGCGGCTCTGCTCCGTGTCGAAGGCCAGGGCGGAGAAGCGCGTGCGGATCTGGTCGATCACCTTCTGCGCGGCCTCCGGCCCGGTGCCGAGCAGCAGGATGGCGAATTCCTCGCCGCCATAGCGGCCGATCACGTCGGTCCGCCGCAGCCGCTTCTGCAGGCTGCGGGCCAGGCTGCGGATCACCCGGTCGCCCATCAGGTGGCCGTGCCGGTCGTTGATCTGCTTGAAGTGGTCGAGGTCGAGCAGCACCAGGCTCAGCGCCGAGCCGTCGCGCCGGCTGCGCTCGATCTCCAGCCCCAGGCGCTCCTTGAAGCGGGCATGGTTGAGCAGGCCGGTGAGGCTGTCGGTCTCCATCACCGCGCGCAGCGCCCGGGCGCGCTCGGCGCGCAGCCGCACCAGCGTCACCAGCCGGCTGAGGTCGACCGGTTTCGGGATGAAGTCGTCGCCCCCCAGTCTCCGGGCCAGGAGCTGCCGCGTCGCGTCCCGCTCGGCGGAGAGGAACAGCACCGGCAGCGACAGGTGCCGCCGCGTCTGGCGGATGACGCGCGCCAGCTCGATGCCGTCGATGCCGGGCATCTGCAGGTCCATCACGATCAGGTCCGGGGCGGTGGCGGTGATCGCCTCAAGGGTGCGTCCGGGCTCCGAAAGCGCGGTCGCCTGCATGCCCGCCTGTCGCAGCGCCATGGCATAGGTCTCGGCGAGCAGCGGATCGTCATCGACGATCAGGATCGAGGTATGGCTTTCCGCCCGCACGCCGGCGAACTGGTCCAGCCAGTCGGCCAGCTCGTTGCTCTCCAGCGGCTTCGGCACCAGTGCCTCCACCCCGGCGCGGGCGGCCGCCAGGCGGGCCGGGAAGCTGGTATCCTCCGCCAGCAGGATCAGCGGGCAGCGCCCGGCCAGGCCGCGGCAGACGGCCAGGAAGTCGGGCAGCGCGTCGTCGATCACGGCGGCGATCAGCGGCCCGTCCGGCGGGGCCTCGTGGCCGATACCCCGCACGGTGTAGCCGAGGCTGGTCAGCAGCGCGTGCAGTTCCGCCTGCCCGGCGGCGGGCGTGCAGAGCAGGACCGGCTCGCCGGTCTCGGCCTGGGGCATGGCGATGGCGGGCTCGGCCGCGACCGGCAGGGTGCTGCCCGCCTCCCAGGCGGCGCCCAGGGCGGCGACGAGCTGTTCCGCCTGGGGCAGCCGCTCGCTGTCCGGCGCGAGGCTCTCGCTCAGCCCGCGCAGGATCAGCTCCAGCGGTGCCGCGGCGGCCGAGAGGGCCGGCAGGCCGAAGGTGCCCCCGGCGCCCGCCAGCTGGTGCGCGGCATTGGCCAGATCGGCGACGCCGGCGCGCACCGCCGCGTCCCAGGGGCGGTGGGAGAGCGCCTCCCAGAGCGTGGCGAGATCCTGCACACGCTCGCCGAGACGCCGGACGCCGTCAGCCCGCAGGCGGCGCATCGCCTCGTGCAGTTCGGCCTCGGGCGCCAGCATCTCAGCCATGGTGGTTCGCCCAGATCTGCCGGACGCTGGTGGAGAGGGTCATCGGGTCGAAGGGCTTGGAGATGACGTCGAGGCTGCCGAGCCCGCGGTAGCGCGTGATCTCCTGCGGCTGCACCTTGGCGGTCATGAACACCGCGGGCACCGCCGCAAGGCTGGGCAGGGCGCGCAGCCGCTCCAGGGTGGTGGGCCCGTCCATTCCCGGCATCATCACGTCGAGCAGGATCAGCTGCGGCGCGAAGCCCTCCGCCCGCGCCAGCGCCTCCTGGCCCGAGGCGCAGGCCTCCACCGTGAAACCGCCGACCGCCTTCAACGCGAAGCTGGCGACGGTGCGGATGTCGCTGTCGTCCTCGACATAGAGGATGCGGGTCAGCGCGCTTTCGCTCACAGGACGGCCTCCTTGGGCTGGCTGGCAGGCGGTGCCGCCTCGATGAGGTGGCGGATGGTGTCGTGCAGCAGGCGGTTCTCGGTGCGGCTCTTCACCAGGGTGGCGGCGGCATGGCGGGTCATCCGGGCATCGGCATCGCTGGCGGAGAAGATCAGCACCGGCGGGGAGGGCCGCAGGGCCTGGATGTCGGGCAGCAGGTCGAAGCCGCTGCCGTCCGGGAGGCCGAGATCGACGATCACCAGGGCGAAGCGCGTCCCGCCCGCGAGCGCCGCCCGCGCCTCGGCGAGGCTGCGCGCCGGCTGCATCCGCGCCTCGTCGCCCATCACGGCGGAGACGACATGGCAGATATCGTCGTCGTCCTCCACATGCAGGATGGTGGCGGGGCCGTCCTCGGCGCTGGCGCGCAGGGCGTGGTGCAGCGCTTCCCGCAGGCGCCCCTGGTCGATCGGCTTGTCCAGCCAGTCCACCACGCCCATCGCATCGCCGTTCAGCGCGCGGCGCCGCTGGTCGGCGATGGCGGAAACCACCACGACAGGCAGGCCGCGGCCATCGGGCCGCTGCCGCAGCCGGCGCAGCAGCGACAGCCCGTCCTCGTCCGGCAACATCAGGTCCAGCGTCAGTGCGTCGAAATGCTGCCGGCCGAGCTCGGCGAAGGCCGCCGCCGCATCGTGCGCGACCTGTCCCTCCCAGCCGTGCTGCGAGAGCATCATCTGCAGCAGGCGCGCCACATCGGCGTCATCCTCGACGATGAGCACCCGGCGCGCCTGGCTGGATGCCACCGGCTGGGTGGGTGGGCGCTCGACCAGCCGGGGCAGCGAGAAGAAGAAGCAGGTGCCGCCGCCAGCGGCATCCTCGAAGCCGATCTGGCCGGCATGGTGCTCGACGATGGCGCGGCTGATGGCGAGGCCGAGGCCCGTGCCGCCCTTCTGCCGGACGTCGCTGGAATCCGCCTGCGCGAAGCGTTGGAAGATCTGGCTCCGGAAAGCCTCCGGGATCCCCGGGCCATGGTCGCGCACGCGGAAGATGGCGCTGCCCGCGTCCACGGTCAGGCCGACCTCCACCACGCCGCCGGGCGGCGAGAACTTGGCGGCGTTGGAGAGCAGGTTGGCCAGCACCTGCTGGATGCGCGGCGCATCGGCATAGACCTCGGCATCGGCGGCCGGGTCGCCCTCGATTTCCAGGCGCAGGCCGAACTGTCCGGCATAGGCGCGGTTGGCCTCCACCGCCTGCTCCAGCAGCTGCCGGGCGGAGATCCGCTCGCGCCGGAACTCCAGCCGCCCCGCCTCCATCTTCTCGATGTCGAGGATGTCGTTGACCAGCAGCACCAGGCGCTCGGCATTCTTGTGCGCGATGCCGAGCAGCTCGCCTGCGGGCTGCGGCAGCGCGCCGGCCGCGCCGCCGGTGACAAGGCCGAGGGCGGCGCGGATCGAGGTCAGCGGCGTGCGCAGCTCGTGGCTGACGGTGGAGACGAACTCGTTCTTCATCGCATCCAGGCGGTGCCGCTCGGTCACGTCACGCAGCACGCAGACGCAGCCACGCTCGCCGTCCTGCTCGTAGCGGCCGATGGAGAGCTCCGCCGGGAAGATGGCGCCATCCGCGCGGTGCGCCTCGACCTCGCGCTGCGGCTGGCCGAAATCGGGGATGAAGGCACGCACAGACTGGCCGATGACGTCGGTGAGCGGCATGCGGAACTGCTCGGCCGCGGCGGCATTGGCAAGCTGGACCTGGTCCCTTTCGTTCAGCAGCAGGATGGGATCCCGCGCGTGGTCGAGGATGGACTGCAGCCGGCTGCGATTCTCCGCCAGCGCGGCATTCGCCGCCTCGGTCGCGCGCTTCGACTCCTCGAGCGCGGCGTAGCGTTCCGCATTGCTGTGCCGGTAGCGGTGCATGCCCCAGAGGGCGGCCAGCGCGAACAGCACGGCGGCGCCGAAGGTCACCGGTATGATGCTGCGGGCCTGCCGCACCCGTGCCGTGTAGGCGCGGTTGGAAGCCTCGAGATTGCTGCGCTCCCGGGCGATCATCTGGTCGGCCAGCCGCAGCAGGCGCATGCGCTCCGCACTGGCCTCGCGCAGCAGCAGCAGCAGATCCACCGCGTCCCCGCGGCCGGCGAAGCGCAAGGTCTGCTCCAGCCGGGTGAGCATGGCCATGACGCCATGCCGCAACTGCGGCAGAAGGGATTGCTGCCACGCATCGCCCTGCGCCGCCGCCTCCAGGGCCGCCATCTCGCCCATGACGCGCGCACGCGCCGCGGCCATGGTGCGGCGATAGGGCTCCGGCGTGCCGAGCAGCACCTGGTCGCGCGCCGCCATCATCTCATGGATGTCGCTGCGCAACTCCAGCAGATCCTCCATGATGGCGTAGCTCGTGTTCACCGCCGTGCGCTGCTCGCGTGCATCCTCGAGAATGCGCAGGGCGAAGGTGCCGCCGGCCAGGAACAGCAGGAGGACGGTGGCCGTGGCGGCGAGCGTGACGAGGCCGGTCCGGCCGAAGAGGCTGACCATGCGGCGGCGATCCTTGCGAGGCCGGGAAGGGGCGTCGGCGGACCCGGCGCGGCGATGACGATACCGTCAAATTGCCGCGCAGGTAGAGCGCATGCAACCACGGTTTTTTGTCCCCGTCTCGCTTGCGGAATTCCCCGCCCGGCCGGCTCGGGAGCGCCGGTCGGGCGGCGCGTCAGCGCGAGGCCGTGCGGGTGGCGGCGCGGGGCAGCGGCGGCTGCTCCGCCAGTTCCAGCGGCGGGCTGCCGAAGCGGGGGAACTCGCCGCTCGCCAACGCGTCGAGGCTGGGCGCGGGCAGCCCCAGGCGGCTGGCATAGATCCAGCTGTAGGCGAGCACACGCTGCACGAAGGCCCGCGTCTCGTCCACCGGGATGGACTCGAGGAACAGGAACGGATCGCCCTGATGGCGCAGGTTCGGCGCCCAGCGCGCCACGTTGCCGGGACCGTTGTTGTAGGCGGCCAGCAGCCGGATCAGGTCGCCATCCACCACCTCGCGCGCCGTCAGGTGGTGCAGGTAGCGTTGCGCCAGCTCCAGCGAGAAGGCGGGGTCGTGCAGGCGCTTCAGCCCGGCCGAGCCGCGCAGGCTGGGGTCGCCGACGATGTAGGCGGCGGTGGCGGGCATGATCTGCATCAGCCCGCGCGCCCCGGCAGGCGAGACCGCCTTCGGGTCGAAGCGCGATTCCTGCAGCGCCAGCGCGTAGAGCAGCGCCGGATTGGCGCGGAAGCCGGAGAGCGGCTCCAGCCTTGGCAACGGGAAGCGGTCGTAGTCGCGCGGGCGGCCATCGGCGGTCTGCACCAGGGCGGCGACCTGCGAGGCGAGGTCGGTCATGCCCGCCTCGCGGGCCACGGCGAGCATGCCGCGCAGCACGCCCGGATTGCCCTGCGCGATCGGCCACAATGCGCGCAGCTCCTGCTCCGCCAGCTCGCGCTGGCCGACCTGCAGCAGCGCCAGGGCGCGCCAGCCGGCGGCGGTCTCCGCCAGGGCCGCGCCCTCGGCCGTGCCGGCGAGGTCGCGCTCCCAGGCGAAGCCGGGGGCGAGGCCGAGCACGCGGCGCGCGACCAGCCCGTAGAAGGTGCGCGGCTCCTGCGCCGCCTGCAGCATCCAGGGCACGTAGAGCTGCGGCCGCCGGGTGCGGATGGCGGCGCGCGCCGTCCAGAAGGCGGCGGCGGCGCGCAGGGCGGGGGCGGCGACCTCGGCGCGGGCGGCACTCTCGAAGGCGGTCAGCGCGCGGTCGGGCCGGCCGCTGCCCCAGGCGGCGAGGCCGGCGACGAAGGCGGGGTGCGCGAGCTGCGGGTGCTGCTTCGCCACCTCCGAGGCAAGGCGCCAGGCCTCCTCGTCGCGGCCGCGCTGGAAGGCCGCCAGAGCCACCTCGCCGCGCAGCAACGCCGCATAGCTGCCGCTGGCCTCCTGCGCGATGGCGGCGAGGGCGCCGTTCAGATCGCCCTCTGCGGCGCGGCCATGCACCAGACGGTCCAGCCGCGCATCGCGGCTGACGCCGCGCGCCGGCGGCTCGCGCTCCTCCGGCACCACGTCGGCCTCGGCCGAGAGGGACTCATCCGGCGGGGCGGGCGGGTAGGGCGCGTTGCGCGGCAGGCGGCCGCGCAGCATGGCGTGGATGGCGCGCGCCTCCGGGTGGTCCGGATACTCGGCGAGCCAGCCGTAAAGCTCCTCGACCGAGGGCTCGGCGGCGCCGGGGCGCAGCCAGCGGTCGGCCAGGACATGGCCCATCAGCCGCCGATCCTCCAGGCGCTCGGCCTCCTGCGCCGCGGCGGTGAAGTCCCCGCGCTTCTGCAGCGCGAAGACGCGGACCAGCCGCGCCGCATCGGACGGGGCCAGAGGTTGCGGAAGCCCCGCCACGCCTCCAGGGAGGGTGGGGCGGGGCACGTTCATTGCCCGCTCAAGGGGGGCGGTCTCTCCGGCCCGTTGCGCCATGGCCGGAACCTGAGCCCCGACACACAGCGACGCCGCCCATCCCAGGCCGAAGGCCAGGGCGGGTGAACGAAGGGCCATGGTGCAGATCGCTCGCATGGCCCGCTTGCCGTTAACGGTCTCGTCAGCGGGGGGCAACTGTGAAAGCGGGATAAATCGCGTTTCAAGGGAGGAACTCCCGATCTCCCGTGATCGTGAGTTGAAAAACACGATTAACTCTACGTGAGTCCGCCGGGAGCGGCAGAAATGTCGCCGGAGAGGGTGCGGCGCAGCAGCAGCAGGTCGGCCCAGGAGTCGCGCTTGGCCGCCGGGTTGCGCAGAAGGTAGGCCGGGTGCCAGGTGGGCAGCACCGGCAGGCCTCCGGCCTCCAGGGGCAGGCTGTGCCAGCGGCCGCGCAGCCGGGTGATGCCCTCCCGCGTGTTCAGCAGCGCCTTGGCCGAGACGCCACCCAGCAGCAGCACGTGGCGCGGCCGCGCCAGGGCGATGTGGCGCAGCACCAGCGGGAGGAAGAGGGCGATCTCGGCATCGGTGGGCGTGCGGTTGCCGGGCGGCCGCCAGGGCAGGATGTTGGTGATGTAGAAGGCGCGGGAGGGGTCCTCGGCGGCGCGGTCCAGGCCGATGCTGGCCAGCATCCGGTCGAGAAGCTGGCCGGACTGGCCGACGAAGGGGCGGCCCAGCCTATCCTCGTCCGCCCCCGGCGCTTCGCCGATCAGCATCAGTCCCGAATCCGGGTTGCCGTCGGCGAAGACCAGGTTGGTGGCCGTGTCGCGCAGCGGGGTGTCCACCTCGCGGATCGCCTCGCGCAGCGCGGCCAGGTCCTGCGCGCCGGCGGCCAGGGCGGCGGCGTTGCGCGCGGCGGGCGCAAGCGGGGCGGCCAGCGGCAGGGCGGCCCCGCGGCGGCCCGGTGCGGCGCGGCGGGATGGTTCTCCGGCCGCAGAGGGTGCCGCCGGGAGCGCCGCAGACGGTGCCAGCGGAGGCGGGGCGGCGAGGCGGTCCAGCGGCGCTTCGGCCAGCGCCTCGTCGGCGCCCCAGTCCAGCTGCAGCCGCAGGGCGGCCAGCAGGGCGGCGGGATCGTCCGGTTCGGGCGCGGCGGCGTTCATCTCAGCATGGCATATCGGCCGCCGGCGGGGTTCCGCGCAACCCGTGATCGGTCTAAGGCAGGGCCACGGGACCAAGGGAGAAAGGTGTGACCGAACGCGAGAGCATGGAGTTTGACGTCCTGGTCGTGGGGGCGGGCCCCGCAGGACTGGCGGCGGCCATCCGGCTGAAACAGCTCTCGCCGGAGGCGGCGGTGTGCATCGTCGAGAAGGGCTCTGAGGTCGGCGCGCACATCCTCTCCGGCGCGGTGCTGGAGCCGCGCGCGCTGGACGAATTGCTGCCCGACTGGCGGGACGACCCGCCGGCGCTGGCCACCCCGGCCGGCGAGGACAGCTTCATGTTCCTGACCGCCACCAAGGCCTACAAGCTGCCGACCCCGCCGCAGATGAACAACCACGGCAACTACGTGGTCTCGCTCGGCAATGTCTGCCGCTGGCTGGCGGCCAAGGCGGAGGCGCTGGGCGTCGAGATCTATCCCGGCTTCGCGGCCTCCGAGGCGATCATCGAGGACGGGGTGGTGAAGGGCGTCGTTGCCGGCGTCATGGGCATCACCCGTGAGGGCGAGGAAGGGCCGAACTATCAGCCCGGCATGGAACTGCGCGCCCGCTACACGCTGTTCGGCGAGGGATGCCGCGGCTCGCTGGCCAAGACGCTGCAGGAGCAGTTCAACCTGCGCGAGGGCGTGCAGCCGCAGACCTATGCGCTCGGCGTCAAGGAGCTGTGGGAGATCCCCAAGGAGCGCCACACGCCCGGCAAGGTGTGGCACAGCGTCGGCTGGCCGCTTTCCACCGACACCTATGGCGGCTCCTGGCTCTACATGCTGGGCGAGAACCTGGTCTCGGTGGGCTTTGTGGTCGGCCTCGACTACCCGAATACCTGGCTTTCGCCCTTCGACGAGATGCAGCGCTTCAAGACCCATCCGGAGGTGCGCAGGATCCTGGAGGGCGGCAAGCGCATCGCCTATGGCGCGCGGGCGTTGAGCGAGGGCGGCTTGCAGTCCGTCCCGAAGCTGGTCTTCCCCGGCGGCGTGCTGATGGGCGACAGCGCCGGCTTCCTGAACGTGCCGAAGATCAAGGGCACCCATACCGCGATGAAGAGCGGCATGCTGGCCGCCGAGGCCGCCGCCGCCGCGCTGGCCGACGAGGCCGCCGGGCCGGTGCTGGAGAGCTATCCCGAGCGGCTGCGCGGCAGCTGGGTCTGGGAGGAACTCTCCGGCGTGCGCAACATCCGCCCGGGCTTCGCGAAGTGGGGCTTCTGGGGCGGCATGCTGAACGCGGCGCTCGACACCTATGTCTTCCGCGGCAAGGCGCCCTGGACGCTGCCCAACCATGCCGACCACACGGCCACCAGGCCGGCGGACCAGAGCCCGAGGATCGAGTATCCCAAGCCCGACGGGAAGCTGACCTTCGACCGGCTCTCCTCGGTGTTCCTCTCCAACACCAACCACGAGGAGGACCAGCCGGCGCATCTGAAGCTCAAGGATCCGTCGAGGTGGCGTCCGGTGAACTGGGAGACCTACCGCGCCCCCGAGGCACGCTACTGCCCGGCCGCGGTCTATGAGGCGGTGGGGGCCGACGAGGGCGAGCCGCGCCTGGTGATCAACGCGCAGAACTGCGTCCACTGCAAGACCTGCGACATCAAGGACCCGACGCAGAACATCGACTGGTGCACGCCGGAGGGCGGCGGCGGGCCGAACTACATCGGTGGCATGTGACGCGCGGCGCGGGCGGCGAAACGTAACGTAACGGCACTGCCGCACCGCACAGAAGCGTTTCCCGCAGCGCGGGAAACGCTTTAGGCTTGGCGGCATGGTCATGCTGCTTGTCTCCCCGCGCCGTCTTGCCCTGCTGGCCGCGGCCCTGCTCGCCGGCTGTGCGGCGGGCGGGGCGGCGGATGCCGGCCCCGGCGGTCTCTCCGCTTCCCGCCCCACCGCCTTCGGCGCCTATCTCGCCGGCCGCTTCGCCGCGGCGGAGATGGATACCCGCACCGCCGCGGACGAGCTTCTGGAGGCGCTTCGCCTCGCGCCCAACGAGCCGGAAGTGCTGACCCGTGCCTTCCTCGCCGCTGTGATGGACGGGCGGCCCGAGGCGGTGCGGGTGGCCCACCGCCTGCCACAGAGCGAGTTGGCCGCCATGCTGCTGGCGGGGGCCGACGGCATGGCCGGACGCTGGGAGCGCGCCGAGACCCGGCTGCGCAACCTGCCGCGCAATGGCGCCGCGCAAGTGCTGCAGCCGCTGCTGCTGGCCTGGGCGCAGGCCGGGCGCGGCGCCACCGATACCGCCCTGGCGACGCTGCGCGCGCAGATCGAGGGCAACCGCCTGCGTGGCCTGGCGGCGCTGCACGCCGCCATGATCGCCGACATCGGCAACCGCCCGGCCGAGGCGGAGCGGCTGGCCCGCGTTGCGCTCTCCGAGAGCCCTGAGGCCAATCTGCGGATGCTGCAGATCATCGCTGGCATCTTTGAGCGCGCCGGCAAGCCGGCCGCGGCGGCGCGGCTGCTCGACGCCGTGGCCCTGGGGGGCGACGACTTCGCGCTGCTCGGCAGCCCGGAGACGCGGCGGCGCCTGCTGCGCGGCCGCGCCGTGGCCTCGGCGGTGGAAGGCATGGCCGAGGCGGAGCTGGCGCTGGCCGGTGCCCTGCGCGGCCAGGGCGCGCCGGAGCTGACGCTGCTGCTCTCCCGCCTCGCGCTGCGCCTGCGGCCCGATTTCACGCCCGCGCTGCTGATCGCGGCCGATTCCCTCGCCGAGGAGGAGCACCCCGCGGCTGCCCTCGGCATGCTGCGCAAGGTGCCGGAAGATGATCCGCTGGCGCCGGTGGTCATGTTGCGCAGGGCCTCGTTGCTCGACCGGATGGACCGCCCCGACGAGGCCATCGCCACGCTGCGCGCGCTGGCGCAGTCGCAGCCCGATGCGGCCCAGCCGCAGGCCCGGCTCGGCGACCTGCTGCGCCGGCGCGGGCGCTTCGCCGAGGCGGCGGAGGCCTATACCGCCGCCCTCGGGCGCGTCGGCGCGCCGCAGGCCAGCCATTGGCCGCTGTTCTACGCCCGCGGCATCGCGCTGGAGCGCAGCGGCGACTGGCCGGCCGCCGAGACCGATTTCCGGCACGCCCTGCAGCTCTCCCCGGAGCAGCCCTATGTGCTGAACTACCTTGGCTACACCTGGGTGGAGCAGGGCACGAACCTTGCCGAGGCGCGGCGGATGCTGGAGCGTGCCGCCGAGCTGCGCCCGCAGGACGGCAACATCGCCGACAGCCTGGGTTGGGCGCTGCTTAAGCTGCAGGACCTGCCCGGCGCCCTCCGCTGGCTGGAGAAGGCGGCGGAGCTGGAGCCGCGCAACAGCGTCATCAACGACCATCTGGGCGACGCCTACTGGGCCAGCGGCCGCGAGCGCGAAGCGCGCTTCCAGTGGCGGCGGGCCCTGTCGCTGGAGCCCGAGCCGGACGAGGCGCCGCGCATCTCCGCCAAGCTGCGTGACGGCCTGCCGGGAGCCACGCGCGCCGCCCTGCCGCAGTGACGCTCTCCGCGCCGGGCCTGGCCGAAGCGGCGCCCGCCAAGATCAACCTGTATCTGCATGTCGTCGGCCGCCGTGCCGACGGCTACCATCTGCTCGACAGCCTGGCGGCCTTCGCCGGCGCCGCCGACCTGCTGCGCTATGCGCCCGGCGGCCCCCTGGCGCTGCATCTGGACGGGCCGGAGGCCGGTGCCCTGGTTGCCGAGCCGGACAACCTCGTGTTGCGCGCCGCACGCCTGCTGGCGGAGGAGGCCGGCTTCGCTCCCCATGGCACGCTGTGGCTGACCAAGGCGCTCCCGGTCGCCTCCGGCATCGGCGGCGGCTCTGCCGATGCCGCCGCGGCGCTGCGCCTGCTGGACCGCGCCTGGGGGCTGGGCCGGGGCACGCGCCGCCTTGCCCCGCTCGCCGCCCGGCTCGGGGCCGACGTGCCGGTCTGCCTCGACAGTCAGGCGGCGCGGATGGGGGGAGTGGGCGAGCTGCTGCGCTCCGCGCCGGCCATGCCGGTGGCCGGGCTGGTGCTGGCCAATCCCCGCATCCCGCTGGCCACGCCCGCCGTGTTCCGGGCCCGCCAGGGCGGCTTCTCGCCCGAGGCGGCGCTGCCGGCCGGCTGGCCGGACGCGGCGGCCATGGCGCAGGACCTGGCGCGCTGCGGCAACGACCTGGAGGCCGCGGCGATCCGCCTTTGCCCGGCAGTGGCCGAGGTGCTGGCGGCCTTGCGCGCCTTGCCAGGCTGTCTGCTGGCGCGGATGAGCGGCTCCGGCGCCACCTGCTTCGCGCTGTTCGCCAGCCCCGATGCGGCGGCAGCGGCGGCGGCAAACCTGCCAGCCTCCTGGTGGCGGTGGGGAGGGGGCTTTACGGAAGGGGCGCCGAAGCCTTATTCAGCGCCCTAGAGACCTTGCTGGGGCGTAGCCAAGCGGTAAGGCAGCGGTTTTTGGTACCGCCATTCCCAGGTTCGAATCCTGGCGCCCCAACCAGTCTTCCTCTGGTCTCCGGCCGCTCTGGGCGGTGCTGAGCAGAACGGCTTTCTTGCAGCCCCTTTCCGCCAGGCCATGACGGGGAGGCGCACCGAGTAAGCGCACGCCTCCCTGTCGCTCACCTTTGCCTTGGCCCGCCGGGCGCAGCGCAAGGTCCTCGTCAGTAGGTCGCCCTGCCACCGGAAACGTCGAAGACCGCGCCGGTGCTGAAGGAGCATTCCGCGCTGGCGAGCCAGCAGATCAGCGAGCTCACTTCCTCCAGGGCGCCAAAGCGGCCCATCGGAATCTTCGACAGCATGAAGTCGATGTGCTGCTGGGTCATCTGATCGAAAATCGGCGTTCGCACCGCGGCGGGAGTCACGCAGTTCACGCAGATTCCCGTTGTCGCCAGCTCCTTGCCGAGCGCTTTCGTCAGGCCGATCACGCCAGCCTTGGAGGCACTGTAGGCGGAGGCGTTGGGGTTCCCCTCCTTTCCGGCGACCGATGCGACATTCACGATGCGTCCATAGCCGTTGCGCTCCATTGGCGCCACGGCAGCTTGGTTGCAGTAGAACAGACCGTTCAGGTTGACGTCGATCACCCGCTGCCATGCGTTCACGGGGTAATCTCGGAGCATGCTGTTGGGGCCGGTGATGCCGGCGCCCGCCACCAGCACGTCGAGCCTGCCGCCGAACGCAGTCAGGCTCGCTTCCATGGCGCGTGCCACCTGCGCCGCATCGGCGATGTCCAGCACCTGGGTGTCGACGGCAGCACTTTCCGCCTTTGCTTTCGCCAGGGCCGCCTCATTCAGGTCCCACAGGCTGACCTGCGCCCCTTCTGCGGCCAGCCGGGTGGCGACATCCAGGCCAATGCCGGATGCGCCGCCGGTTACGATCGCGGTGCGATCCTGAAAGCGACCTTGCATCAACACGGCTCAGTCCTCCGCATCAGTTTCGATCGACATGCGTGCCCGAGCAGGCAGGATGGCAGACCGGAGGGGCGGTGAGTAGGGGAGCGGGCCAAAAGCGGAGGGCAGGAGGCCCGCCAGGCCGGCAGGCACGGAATGGGCCATGCAGGCTTTCCGCTCGTGGAATGCTGTTCTCCATATTGAATAGCCTTCTCAGTCCGTCTAGCCTGCCCGTGAAGGCCGGAAAGGCTGCACAGAGGGGAAGAAGCGGGCTGAACGGTGGCGACCGCGCCGGAAGGGTGCGGCACCTGCCGTCCTGCCCCGGACCAGGGATGGAACCATTGCCAGACATGCTCGCCCGCTCCGCTGAGGCTGCGCTGCCGATGGAGGCGCTTTCGGCACTGCTCGCGCCGGGATCGGTCGCCGTGATCGGCGCCTCCGGCGATCCGACCCGGATCGGCGGCCGGCCGATCGCCGCGATGCTGGCGCGCGGCTTCCAGGGCAGCATCCTGCCGGTGAACCCCAACCGCCCGACGGTGCAGGGGCTGCCGGCCTTTGCCTCGATTGCCGACCTGCCCCAGGTGCCGGACGTCGCCATCATCGCGGTGCCCGCCGCGGTGGCGGAGGCGACCGTGACCGACTTGGCGGAGCGCGGGGTCAAGGCGGCCATCATGTTCAGCGCCGGCTTCGCCGAAATGGGCGAGGAAGGGGCGGCGGCCGAGGCCCGCATGCTGGAGACGGCGCGCCGGCACGGCATGCGCCTGCTCGGCCCCAACTGCCTCGGCCTGTTCAACGCCCGCACCAACTTCTACGGCACCTTCACCAGCAGCCTGGAGCGGGGCTATCCCGAGCCGGGGCCGATCGGCATCGCCAGCCAGTCCGGCGCCTATGGCATGCATCTCTTCGGCATGGCGCGCGAGCACGGCATCGGCATCTCCTGCTGCGTCACGACCGGCAATGAGGCGGATCTCAATGTCGGCGACATGATCGGCTGGATGGCGCAGGACCCCGGCACCGAGGTGATCGCCGCCTATTCCGAGGGCATCCGCGACGCCCGCAGCTTTCTCGCGGCGCTGGACCTGGCGCGGCGCAACCGCAAGCCCGTCGTGATGATGAAGGTGGGGCGCAGCGCGGTGGGCAGCGCCGCCGCCCGCTCGCACACCGCCTCCATCGCCGGTGACGACGCGGTGACCGATGCGGTGCTGTCCGAGTTCGGCGTGGTGCGCGCCCGGACCACCGAGGAATTGCTGGATATTGCCCGCCTCGCCACCAAGCGGATCTATCCGGTCGGCAACACGCTGGGCGTGCTGACCATCAGCGGCGGCGCCGGCGTGCTGACCTCGGACGCCGCCGAGGCCGCCGGCCTGCCGATGCCGCCCATGCCGGAAGCGGCGCAGGCGGAGCTGCGCGCCGTGCTGCCCTATTGCGCGCCGCAGAACCCGGTGGACTGTACGGCCCAGGCGCTGAACGATCTTTCGCTGGTCGGGCGCTTCGCGACCGCGCTGGTGGAGCAGGGCGGCTACTCGTCCATCCTGTGCTTCTTCACCCATACCGGCGGCGCCGCCTCCGTGGCGCCCCGCCTGCGGCAGGAACTGGGCGCGGTGCGCGCGGCGCATCCCGACCGGCTCTTCGTCCTCTCCATCCTCGCCAATCCGGACCAGATCCGGACCTTCGAGGAGGAAGGCTTCGCCGTCTTCGAGGACCCCTCCCGCGGCGTCGCCGCGCTGCACGCGATGGGCCGCTTCGGCGAGGCCTTCGCCGCGCCCGCGCTCACTGCGCCGCCGGAGGTTCCGCTGGTTCCGCTGCCGGAGCGCACGCCGAGCGAGGCGGAGGCCAAGCGCCTGCTGGCCCAGGCCGGGATCGAGGCGGCGCCGGAGCGCGCCTGCGCCACGGCCGAGGAGGCGGTGGCGGCGGCCGAGGGTTTCGGCTTTCCGGTGGTGATGAAGATCCTCTCCCCCGACATTCTGCACAAGTCGGAGATCGGCGGCGTGCTGCTGAACGTCGCCGACGCGCAGGGCGTGCGCGAGGGCTTCGCGCTGCTGAAGGAGCGCGCCGCCAAGGCCGCGCCGCAGGCGCGCATCGAGGGCGTGCTGGTGGCAAAGCAGCTTTCCGGCGGCGTCGAATGCATCCTTGGCGTGCACCGCGATCCGGTCTTCGGGCCGGTGGCCATGTTCGGCCTGGGCGGCATCTTCGTCGAGGTGCTGAAGGACGTCGCCTTCCGCCGCTGTCCCTTCGGCGAGGACGTAGCGGAGACGATGATCCGATCGATCCGCGGTGCGCCGCTGCTCCTCGGCGCGCGCGGGCGCCCGCCGGCCGACATCAAGGCGCTGGCGCGGATGCTTTCGCGGCTTTCGGTCTTCGCGCACCAGGCCGGGCCGCGCCTCGCCGGCATCGACCTCAACCCCGTCTTCGCCATGCCGGAGGGGCAGGGCGCCTTCGCCGCCGACGCGGTGATCGATATCGCGGAGGACGACGCATGATCGACTACGAGAAGCTGCTCAACTTCCCCATTCCGGAGGTGCGGCAGCGCGTGACGCCGCGCGACGCGGTGTTCTACGCGCTCTCCGTCGGCCTGGGGCAGGACCCGCTGGACAAGCGGCAGCTCGACTACGTGGATGCGCACCGCAGGCTGCGCGTGCTGCCCTCGATGGCCGTGGTGCTCGGCCATCCCGGCTTCTGGCTGGGCAATCCCGCGACGGGCGTGGACGCGGTGCGCCTGGTGCATGGCGAGCAGTCCATCACCCTGCACCAACCGCTGCCGGCGGAGGGCGAGATCATCGGCCGCACCCGCGTCACCGGGCTGGTGGACAAGGGGGAAGGGAAGGGCGCGCTGCTCTATTCCGAGAAGGAGGTGATCGAGGCCGCCACGGGGAAGGTCCTGGCGGTGACCGGCAGCACCACCTTCCTGCGCGCCGATGGCGGCTTCGGCGGGCCGAGCGGACCCGTGAAGCCGGTGAACCCGATCCCGGAGAGCGCGCCCGATATCGTGGTGGACCTGCCGACGCGGCCGGAGCAGGCGCTCTACTACCGGCTGAACGGCGATGACAATCCGCTGCACGCCGATCCTGACGTGGCCGAGCGTGCTGGTTTCCCGCGCCCGATCCTGCACGGGCTCTGCACGCTCGGCGTGGTGGCGCATGCGCTGCTGCGGGAACTCGGCGGCTATGATCCGGCGGCGATGAAGAGCCTGGCACTGCGCTTCTCCTCGCCCGTTTATCCCGGCGAGACGGTCCGCACGGAGATCTGGAAGAACGGCGCCTTCCGGGCGCGCGTGGTGGAGCGGGACGTGGTGGTGGTCAACAACGGCGCCGCGGTGTTCGCATGAGCGAGGCTCTCGACGCGATGGTGGCGGAGCGCGCCGAATCCATCCGCATGATCCGCGACAGCGCCGCCGGCATCGCGCCGCGCGGCGGCGACCGCAAACGCGTCCGCGCGCTGCGGTTCCAGCCGCCGGGCTTCGACCGCGGGGTGTGGCAGCAGATCGGCGAGCAGGGCTGGATCGGCCTGCATGTGCCGGAGGAGCAGGGTGGCGCCGGGCTCGGCCTGTCCGAGTTCTGCGCCATCGCCGAGGAGATGGGTGCGGCGCTGGCGTCGGAGCCGCTGGTGCCGGGCGCGCTCTCCGCCGCGCTGCTGGCCGCCGCCGGGGCCGAGGCGCCACTGGCGAAGCTACTTGCGGGCGAGAGCTACGTCGTGACCGCCTGGCAGGAGGCGCCCGGCGTGCTGGAGGCACCGGGCAACGAGGGCGCGCCGCGCCGCTTCCTGCCGCTGGCCGGGGGCGCGGACGCCTTCCTGGTGCCGGTGCGGGAGGGCGGCAAGCTGGCGCTCTATCTGCAACCCGCCGAAGGCGCCGACCTGACGCTGGAGAAGACGCAGGATGGCGGCTTCTTCGGCACGCTGCGGCCGCAGGGCGGCGAGCGCGTGCTGGAGGATGCCGCCGCCGTGCTGGAGGTCGCGCTGGACGAGGCGGCACTCGGCACCGCGGCTTATCTGCTCGGCGTCATGGACCAGGCCTTCGCGCTGACGCTGGACTACCTGCGCACGCGGCAGCAGTTCAACCGGCCGATCGGCAGCTTCCAGGCCCTGCAGCACCGCGCGGCCGACCTGAAGATCCAGCTCGCGCTGAGCCGGGCCAGCGTGGAATCCGCCGCCGCGCTGCTCGACACGCCCGGCGCGCCGCAGGCCATGCGCCGCGCCGCCGTCTCGCGCGCCAAGGCGCGGGCCAGCGAGGCCGCCATGCTGATCACGCGGCAGGCGATCCAGTTGCATGGCGGTATCGGCTACACCGACGAGGCGGATATCGGGCTCTATCTGCGCAAGGCCATGGTGATGGCGAACCAGTTCGGCCCGGCCGCGCTGCACCGCCGCCGCTTTGCCGACGAGGCCCGGGAGGAGGAGGCATGACCGATCTGAACGCCTTGAGCGACGCGGACTTCCGCGCCGAGGTGCGCCGCTTCCTGGAAGCGGAGTATCCGCCCGGGCTGCGCAACCCGCCGCACCGGCTGCACATGGACGAGGGGCGCCCCTGGTTCGAGAAGTTGAAAGCCAGGGGCTGGGTGGCGCCGGGCTGGCCGCGCGAGCATGGCGGCCTCGGCCTCGACGCCGCCAAGCAGATCGCGCTGATCGAGGAATACGAGCGGCACGGCGTGGCGCGGCTGCCGGACCATGGCGTAATCATGCTCGGCCCGCTGCTGATCCGCTTCGGCACCGAGGAGCAGCGCCAGCGCTTCCTGCCGAAGATCCTCTCGGGCGAGCATGTCTGGTGCCAGGGCTATTCCGAGCCGGGCGCCGGTTCGGACCTCGCTTCGCTGCGCACCGAGGCGGTGCTGGAGGGCGACCACTACGTCGTCAACGGCCAGAAGATCTGGACCACGCTGGCGACCGACGCCAACTGGATCTTCTGCCTCGTCCGCACGGACAAGAGCGGCAAGAAGCAGGAGGGCATCAGCTTCCTGCTGATCGACATGACCTCGCCCGGCGTGACGGTGCGGCCGATCATCAATCTCGGCCTGCATGACGAGTTCTGCGAGGTGTTCTTCGACAACGTCCGCGTGCCGCGCGAGAACCTGGTCGGCGAGCCCAACAAGGGCTGGAGCATGGCCAAGGCGCTGCTCGGCTTCGAGCGCATCTTCCTCGGCTCGCCGCGGCAGTCCGGCTATGCGCTCGGGCGGCTGAAGCTGCTGGCGGAGCGGATGGGCGTCTTCGACGATCCGGACTTCCAGGACCGCTACACCCGCCTGCGGCTTGACCTCGCCGACCACAAGGCGCTCTACGAAACCTTCGTGGCCGTGCTGCGCCGGGGCGAGACGCTGGGGCCGGACGTCTCCATGCTGAAGCTGCATCAGTCCGAGCTGTTCCAGCGCATCACCGAGCTGATGCTGGAGATCGCCGGCGAGAATGCCGGACTGCTGGAGCCGATGGAAGGGAACCGCGACCTGCACCCCGCCGGGCAGTTCATCGAGGCGCGGCCGACCACGATCTATGGCGGCAGTTCCGAAATCCAGCGCGGCATCCTGGCGAAGAACGTGCTGGAGCTGCCGGGCTGACATGACTGACGTGAGAGAACGAGACAGGAGAGGACGCTGCCCGTGAGCATTCGAGGCAAGGCCTGCATTGTCGGGGCCTATGAGCATCCGACACGCAAGGCCGAGGACAAGAGCACCGCGCAACTGCATGCCGAGGTGGCCCTGGGCGCGCTGCGCGATGCCGGGCTGACCCGCAAGGATGTGGACGGCTATTTCTGCGCCGGTGACGCGCCGGGCATGGGGCCGCTCAGCATGGCTGACTATCTCGGCCTGGACCGGCTGCGGCATGTGGATTCCACCGATGTGGGCGGCTGCTCCTACCTGCTGCATGTGGCGCATGCGGCCGAGGCCATCGCGCTCGGGAAGTGCAACGTCGCGCTGATCACCCTGGCCGGCCGCCCGCGCTCCGAAGGCGTGGCGACCGGCACCGCACCACGCGCCGGCAACCCGGCGCAACCCGACGTGCAGTTCGAGTATCCCTACGGCGCCGCCATCGCGAACATGTACGCGATGTGCGCCATGCGCCACATGCACGAATACGGCACCACCAGCGAGCAGCTCGCCTGGATCAAGGTGGCCGCCAGCCACCACGCGCAGCACAACGAGCACGCCATGCTGCGCAAGGTGGTGACGGTGGAGGACGTGCTGAACTCGCCGCTCGTCGCCGACCCGCTGCACCGGCTGGACTGCTGCGTGATCAGCGATGGCGGCGGCGCGCTGGTGGTGACCAAGCCCGAGATCGCCCGCACGCTGAAGCGCCCGATCGTCTCGGTGCGTGGCGCCGGCGAGGCGGTGAAGCACACCATGGGCGGCACCATCGACCTGACCTATACCGGCGCGCGCTTCGCCGGCGCCCGCGCCTTCGAGGAGGCGGGGGTGAAGCCGTCCGACATCAAGTATGCCAGCATCTACGACAGCTTCACCATCACGGTGCTGATGCAGCTTGAGGATCTCGGCTTCTGCGAGAAGGGCGAGGGCGGCAAGTTCGTCGCCGACGGCAACCTGATCTCCGGCGTCGGCAAGCTGCCCTTCAACACGGATGGCGGCGGGCTCTGCAACAACCATCCCGCCAACCGCGGCGGCATCACCAAGGTGATCGAGGCGGTGCGGCAGCTGCGCGGCGAGGCCCACCCGGCGGTGCAGGTGAAGAACTGCGACCTGGCGCTGGCGCATGGCACGGGCGGCTCGCTCGGCACCCGCCACGGCAGCGCGACCCTGGTCCTGGAGAGGGAGTGACGGCGATGAGCGAGCAGACCCCGCAGCGCGTGCCCCCGAGCCCGACGCCCGACCCCTCCACCCGCGGCTTCTGGGAGGCGGCGAAGCAGGGCAAGCTGCTGATCGGCCGCAACACCAGGACGGGCAAGGTGCACTATCCGCCGCGCCCGATCTGCCCCTTCGATGACGAGGGCGAGGTGGAGTACGTCCCCGCGAGCGGCGAGGGCACCATCTACAGCTTCAGCGTCATGCGGGCAAAGGTCCCCTATGCCATCGCCTATGTGGAGCTGGCGGAGGGCCCGCGCGTGATGACCAACATCGTCAACGGCGACTTCGACGCGCTTCGTATCGGCCAGAAGGTGAAGCTGACCTTCGTGCCCAGCGAGGGTGACGGCCAGCCCGTGCCCATGTTCACCCCCGCCTGAGAGGAGCGAGTTCCATGGGAATGCTGGACGGAAAGGTCGCCATCGTCACCGGCGCGGGCGGTGGCATCGGGCGGGAGATCGCGCTCGCCATGGCCCTCGCCGGGGCCAAGGTGGTGGTCAACGACATCGGCGCCTCGCTGACCGGGATCGGCGAGACCTCGGCCACGCCGGGCGAGCAGACCAAGGCCATCATCGAGCAGCGCGGCGGCCAGGCGGTCACCAACACCGACAGCGTGTCCGAGTGGGAGAGCGCCAAGCGCATCGTGCAGAGCGCGCTGGACGCCTTCGGCCGCATCGACATCGTGGTCAACAACGCGGGCATCCTGCGCGACCAGATCTTCCACAAGATGACGCCGGAGGAGTGGCTGGCGGTCATCAACGTGCATCTGAACGGCAGCTTCTTCGTCTCCCGCGCGGCGGCGGAGCATTTCCGGGCGCAGAATTCCGGCGCCTTCGTGCACATGACCTCCACCTCCGGCCTGATCGGCAATTTCGGCCAGGCGAACTACTCGGCCGCCAAGCTGGGCATCGCGGCGCTGTCCAAATCCATCGCGCTCGACATGCAGCGCTTCGGCGTGCGCTCCAACTGCATCGCGCCCTTCGCCTGGAGCCGGATGACCAGCTCCATCCCGGCGGAGACGCCGGAGCAGAAGGCGCGCGTCGAGAAGCTGAAGCGCATGACGCCGGAGAAGAACGCGCCGCTGGCCGTCTTCCTGGCCAGCGACGCGGCGAAGGAGGTCAATGGCCAGATCTTCGCGGCGCGCAACAACGAGCTGTTCCTGTTCAGCCAGCCGCGTCCGGTGCGCAGCGCGCATCGCAGCGAGGGCTGGACGCCGGAACTGATCGCGGAACATGCCTTGCCGGCCTTCCGCGCCCAGTTCCAGCCGCTGGACCGGAGCGGCGACGTGTTTTCCTGGGATCCGGTCTGAAGCCGGCGGGCCGGCGGAGGAAGCAGCATGACGATCACGCAGGAACTGTCCGCCTTCGCCGCCGGCCTGCGCCTTGAGGCGCTGCCGCCCGAGGTGGTGGCGCGCACGCGGGCGCTGGTGCTCGACCTGGTCGGCAACATCGTCCGGGCGCGGCGGGATGCGGAGAGCACTCCGGCGCTGCTGGCGGCGGTCAAGGCGCTCGGCCTGGATCATGGCAGCAGCCGCGTCTTCGCCGACAGCGCAACCTACAGCCCGGCCGGGGCCGCGCTGATCAACGCGACCCTCGGCCACTCGCTCGACTTCGACGATACCCATGCTGTCGCGGTGGTGCATCCGGGCGCGCCCGTCATTCCCGCCGCGCTGGCGGCGGGCGAGATGGTCGGCGCCTCGGGGGGCGAGGTGCTGACCGCCATCGTCGCCGGCTACGAGGTGGCGCTGCGCCTGGCGCTGGCCCTGCCGGCGGGCGCGCATTACGACCGCGGCTTCCACCCTTCGGCCACCTGCGGCGCCTTCGGCGCGGCGGCGGCGGCAGGGCGGGTCTTCGGGCTGGACACGGCGGGCATGGCCTCCGCGCTCGGCATCGCGCTCAGCCAATGTGCCGGCAGCCTCCAGTTCCTCGCCAACGGGGCCTGGACCAAGCGCTTCCAGGTCGGCTGGGCGGGCATGGCGGGCCTCACCGCCGCGACGCTGGCGCGCGAGGGCTTCAAGGGCGCCGCCGACGCCATCGAGGGCAAGCACGGCTTCCTGCGCGCCTATGCGCCCGAGCCGCAGCCCGAGCGGGTGCTGCAGGACATCGGCACGATCTGGGAGCTGATGAACACCGGCGTGAAGCCCTATCCCTCCTGTCGCTGGGGCCATGCCGGGATCGATGCCGCCCTGGCGCTGCGCGCCGAGCATGCGCTGAAGGCGGAGGAGATCGAGGACGTCACGCTCGGCCTCTCGCGCGCCGGCATGCTGCTGGTGGGCGAGCCGGCCGACCGCAAGGCCGACCCGCAGAACATCGTGGACGGCCAGTTCAGCGGGCCGTTCGTCATCGCCACGGCGCTCAGTACCGGCCAGATGGGCTGGGACAGCTATGCCCTGTTGCAGGATACCGGCATCAAGGGGCTGATGCGGCGCGTGCGCTGCGAGAACGATCCGGAGATCGAGGCCGAGTTCCCCGCCAACATGTCGGGCAAGCTGACGGTGCGGGCACGGGGCGAGACCTTCGTCCGCAAGGTCATCGTGCCCAAGGGCGAGCCGGAGAACTTCCTGACCGAGAGCGAGCTGCGCAGCAAGTTCAGCGGGCTTGCGGATGCGGTGCTGGGCGCTGATGCTGCGGGGCAACTCGCCGAGGCCATCGGCAGCCTTGACCGCCTGAACGACGTTTCGCCTCTGCTGCGCCACCCACAGGAAGCCGCCTGAAGGACTCACGATGGACCAGGTCATCGACAATCACGCCGAGATCCGCGAGGAAGTCGGCAAGCTCTGCGCCCGCTTCCCCGGCGAGTACTGGCGCAAGCTGGACGAGGTGCGCGGCTACCCGACCGAGTTCGTCCAGGCGCTGACCGAGGCGGGCTGGCTGGCGGCGCTGATCCCGGAGGAATATGGCGGCTCCGGTCTGCCGCTTTCCGCCGCCGCCGCCATCCTGGAGGAAATCCACCGGCAGGGCTGCAATGGCGCCGCCTGCCACGCCCAGATGTACATCATGGGCACCATCCTCAAGCACGGGAACGAGCGGCAGAAGGCCGAGTATCTGCCGAAGATCGCCAGTGGCGAGTTGCGCCTGCAGGCCTTCGGCGTCACCGAGCCGACCAGCGGCACCGACACCACGGCCCTGCGGACCTTCGCACGGAAGGAAGGCGACAAGTACATCGTCAACGGCCAGAAGATCTGGACCAGCCGCGCCGAGCACTCGGACCTGATGCTGCTGCTGGCGCGCACCACGCCGCGCGACCAGGTGGAAAAGAAGACCGATGGGCTTTCCACCTTCATCGTGGACATGCGCTCCGTGCTGGGGAAGGGGCTGACCACCCGCCCGATCCGCACGATGATGAACCACAATTCCTGCGAGGTCTTCTTCGACAACATGGAGGTTCCGGCCGAGAACCTTGTGGGCGTCGAGGGCAAGGGCTTCCGCTACATCCTGGACGGGATGAACGCCGAGCGGCTGCTGATCTCCGCGGAATGCACCGGCGATGCCAAGTGGTTCATCGAGAAGGCTGTGAACTACACCAAGGAGCGCGTGCTGTTCGGCCGGCCCATCGGGGCGAACCAGGGTGTGCAATTCCCCATCGCCAAGGCCTATGCGCAGATGCGCGCGGCCGAGGCGATCGTGCAGAAGGGGCTGGCCAAGTTCGAGCGCGGCGAGAACTGCGGCGAGGAGGCCAATATGGGCAAGATGCTGGCCGCCGAGGCAAGCTGGGCCGCGGCCGAGGCCTGTCTGCAGACCCATGGCGGCTTCGGCTTCGCCGAGGAATATGACATCGAGCGGAAGTACCGCGAGACGCGGCTTTATCAGGTGGCGCCGATCAGCACCAACCTGATCCTGTCCTATCTCGGCCAGCATGTGCTCGGCATGCCGCGGAGCTACTGAGCATGGGCAAGCCAGGCAAGCCGCTGGATGGGCTGCTCGTCGTCTCGATGGAGCAGGCGGTAGCGGCGCCGACCTGCTCGGTGAAGCTGGCCGATGCCGGCGCCCGGGTCATCAAGATCGAGCGCGCCGAGGGCGATTTCGCGCGCGGCTACGACAAGGCGGCGGCAGGCCAGTCCACCTATTTCGTCTGGCTGAACCGTGGCAAGGAGAGCGTCTGCCTCGACATCAAGCAGCCGGAGGACAAGGCGCTGCTGCAGCGTCTCGTCGGGAAGGCGGATGTCTTCATCCAGAACCTCGCCCCTGGCGCCATGGCCCGCGCGGGCTTCGGCAGCGCTGAACTCCGCAAGCGGCACCCACGGCTGATCACCGTGGATATTTCCGGCTATGGCGAGAGCGGTGACTACGCCACCATGAAGGCTTATGACCTGCTGGTGCAGGCGGAGAGCGGCCTCGCCTCGATCACCGGCCATCCGGCGGGGCCGGGGCGGGTCGGCGTCTCGGTCTGTGACATCGCCTGCGGCACCATGGCGCATGCCGCCGTGCTGGAGGCGCTGATCGAGCGTGGCATCACCGGGGAGGGGAAGGCCATCTCCGTCTCCCTCTTCGACGCCATGGCGGATTGGATGAACGTGCCGCTGCTCTATTTCGAAGGCACGGGCAAGGCACCGGAGCGTGTCGGGCTCGCGCATCCCTCGATCTGTCCCTATGGCGCCTTCGCCACCTCGGATGGGGGACTGGTGCTGATTTCCATCCAGAACGAGCGCGAATGGGCGCAGTTCTGCGCCGGCTTCCTGGAGGAGCCCGACCTGCCGCAGCGCGAGGGCTTCCGCAGCAATGTCGAGCGGGTGGCGCATCGCGCGATGGTGGATGCGCATGTGGCGGCCGTCTTCGCGCGGATGACGCGGCAGGAATGCGCGGCCAGGCTGCGCGCCTGCAACACCGCCTATGGCTTCGTCAACGACATGGCGGCGCTGGCCGTGCATCCCGCGCTGCGGCGCCTGGAGGTGGCGACGCCGAATGGCGAGGTGGCCGTCGCGGCTCCGGCCGCGCGGTTCATGGATGGAACGCCGCGGCAGTATGGCGCGGTGCCGGCCCTCGGCCAGCACACCGAGACGGTCCGCGCCGAGTTTGCGCCGGACTGAGCCGGCAGCCTGCCTCAGCTGACAAGAAGAAGATGGGGGCTCGGGGGAATTCCTTCCCCCGAACTTTCTGTCGCCACCGTTCGTTATATGGAACGCTATTCTGTACCGGAAATCCCGGATGGCCTCGGAAACAGGGCCTTCCCGGTGAACTCCGCCACTTCCCGCAACTCCTCGCCGAGCCGGATGCAGGCTTCCGCCGTGTGCTGGCCGGAAATGGTGATGCCGCTCAGGCCGAAGCGTGGCTGCCCGTTCTGATCGGTGACCAGCGCGGCGACGGTCAGCAGGCCGCGATAGAGCTGGTTCTGATCGAGGCTCCACCCGGCTTCCCGCGCGCGCTCCACATCGGCCAGATAGGCCTCGAAGCTGGGCGGCGACTGCCAGCGCAGGGCGGCGAAGCGGCGGCGGAGTTCGGCCTGCGGCAGGTTCAGCGCGGCGGCGACGCAGCGGCCCACGGCGCCCACCAGCATGGGCAGGCGAAGCCCGACGCGCATCTCCACCCGCACGGCGGTGTGGCTGTGGACGCGGTCCACCAGCACGATGTGCCCGTCCTCCGTCACGCGCCAGAGCACGATCAGCATGTCGTAGTTCAGCGCCAGCCGCTCCAGCTCGGGCCGGATCAGCTCGGCATGGCTGACGCCGAGAAAGCCGGCCGCGAGCTCGGCCACGGCGAGGCCAAGGGCATAGGTCTTGTCCTGCTCCCGGAAGGCGACGAAGCGGGCCCGCGTCAGGGTGCGCAGGATGTTGAAGCAGGTGCTGGGACTGATGCCGGTGCCGCGCGCGACGGCCGCCACGCCGAGTGGCCTCGTTGCCCCGGCCAGGTGCTGCAGGATGCGGATGGCGTGGATGACCGCGCCCACATCACGCTGGCTCGCCGGCTCGCGCTCCCCTGCGGATGGCTGCGTATCCATTCGACATTCCGATTGCTTTCCTGAATACGGAATGTAGCCTGCCCAGGGGCGGGCGGAAAGCGGGATGCCCGCGGGCGAGGGGAGAAGAGATGGCCGAGACGGCTGGCGGCGCGCCGATGCGCGTCATCGAGGAGCGCGACGGCGCGGTCCTGCTGCTCACGATCGACTATCCCGCCCGGCGCAACGCGCTGGCGCCGGCACTGCGGCAGGAGATGCTCCGCATCCTCGACCGCGTGGAGGGCGACCCCGAGATCCGCGCCGTTGTCGTCACCGGCGCGGGCGGCACGTTCTGCTCGGGCGGCGACCTGTCGGGCATGGACGTGCGCAGCCCGCTGCAGGGCCGTGAGCGGTTGCGCGCCGCGCATGAGATGATCCGGCTGATGGTGGCCGGCTCCACGCCTGTCATCGCGGCGGTGGAGGGCTGGTGCGCGGGCGCCGGCATGTCGCTCGCCTGCGCCTGCGACACCGTCGTCGCGGCGGAGGACGCCAACTTCATCGCCGCCTTCGGCAAGGTCGGGCTGATGGCCGATCTCGGGCTGGCCTATACCCTGCCGTTGCGGGTGGGCCATGCGCGGGCGCGCGAGATCCTGCTCTATGGCGAGCCCATCGCCGCCGAGGAGGCGCTCCGCATCGGCCTCGTGGATCAGCTCGTGCCCCGTGGAGCGGTGCTGGACGCGGCGATGGCGCGCGCGCGCATCCTCGCCGCACAGGCGCCGACCGCGGTGGCGCTCACCAAGCAGATGCTCGCCGAGGGACTGGACGCGGCATTGAACCAGGAGCGCCACTACCAGTCGCTGCTGTTCCTGACGCAGGACCATGTGGAAGGGAAGGCGGCCTTCTTCGGCAAGCGGGCGCCATCCTTCAAGGGAGAGTGAGAGCTCAGGGAGAGTGAAGGCGGGCGGAACCCTCGCCCGGGCCGGCGGTTATCCAGGCAGGCGCATTCTGGCGCAGCCCAAAACCAGCACGGGGATTTCTTTCATGGCCGGCATCAAGTCCATCGACGATCTGTTCCTGCACACGCTGAAGGACGTGTACTACGCCGAGCGGCAAATCCTGAAGGCACTCCCGAAGATGGCCAAGGCCGCGCAGAACGAGCAGCTGCGCGACGCCTTCATGCATCACCGCGAGCAGACGCAGACGCAGATCGAGCGCCTGCAGCAGGTGTTCGAGGCGCTCGGCAAGCGGGCGCAGGGCATCACCTGCGAGGCGCTCAATGGCCTCGTGGAGGAATGTGAGGAACTGCTCGACGAGGCGAAGGAGCCCTCGCCGGTGCGTGACGCGGGGCTGATCGCCGGCGCGCAGGCCATCGAGCACTATGAGATGGCGCGCTACGGCGCACTGGTCGCCTGGGCCAAGGCCTCCGGCCATAAGGAGGTCGTGCAACTCCTCGAGGAGACGCTGAACGAGGAGAAGCAGACCGACACGCTGCTGAACGACATGGCGAACAAGCAGATCAACCCGGCGGCCGCGAAAGCCGCCTGAGGCCCGGCCCCTTCCGCGCCATCCTGCGCCGCACAGTCCCGCCGTGCGGCGCAACGCGTTTCAGGGCCGGCTCAGCGATAGGCCGAGCCATCCTCCGCACGGGCGGCGTGGCCGACATAGCGGCCCTTCTTCGGTACCGCGACCGTGTCGAAGTCGCGTGCCAAGCGGTGCAGGGCCGCGCGCATCCCGGCGCCCTGCAGCGCCTGGCCGTGCCCGGTCACCAGGATCTCCGGCTCCAGCGCGGCGAGCCGCCGGGCGGAGTCCCGGGCGGCCTCCCAGTCCGGCGTGTAGTACCTCGGGGGGCCGTGCAGCTCGGTCTCCTGCGTGATCGCGCCGTAGGCGGCTTCCTGCGCCGTGGTAATCACCGCGTCGCCGGCCATCAGCAGGCGGTCGGCCTCGCGCCACAATGAGACATGGCCGGGCGCATGGCCGGGCGTGTGCAGCCAGCGCCAGCCCGGCATGAAGGGCAGACTGCCATCCTCCGGCAGGGCACGCAGGGCGCTGCCGACATCCACGGGGCCGCGCGGAAAGGTCGGTGAGATCAGCGCCATCACTCCCCCGCCGACCCAGGGGTCAGGTGGCGGATAGGAGGAGCGTCCGTCCAGGTAGGGGTGCTCCAGCGGATGCGCATAGACCGGCGCCTGCCACTCCTGCGCCAGCGTCACCAGGGCGCCGGTGTGGTCGAAATGACCATGGGTCAGCAGGATGGCCGCGGGCGGATGGGTGCCGAAACGCTCCGCCGCCGCCCGACGGATGATGCCGGTGCTGCCGGGCAGGCCGGCATCCACCAGCACCCATCCCGGCTCCCCCGGCCGCCCCCAGAAGGCGATGTTCACGATGGCGAGCCGCTTGTAGGCGAGGTCGGCGGCCACCGCGCGGGTGCCGTCCTCCTGATCCGTTCCGGTGGCGGCCGCGTCGGCGACGGGGATTTGCTGGGTCATCGAGGCTTCTCCTTGCATCCCCACCAACTCGTGCCGCGAGCTGCGGTTCCGGTGCGCAGGAAAAGGGGGGCCGGGGAAATCCCCAGCCCCCCTCCCGGAGCAGTGTATCGGCCAGGATCGCCGCAGCGCGGCGGCCGGGCGCTCAGAACGGCGGTGCGGTCGGGCGTGGCGACACCGAACCGGAAGATGGCGTCGTCGCCGCACCGGCCTGCGGTGAGGTCGCGGCGGGCTTCGTCTCGGCCTTGTCGCCGCCGGAGCTCTCCGCACCCGCCTTGGAGCCGCTCGTGCCGACCCCGTTCTTCGCTTCTTCCTTCATCCCGTGCGCCGTGTCGGTGGCGGTCTTCTTCACCTCCGCCGCGGCGCCGCTGACCACATCCGCCACCTTCTGGGCGGAGAGATCGCCCTTGCGCAGCTCGTCCTGCGAATGGGCGTAGGTCTCCTCGAGCTTCTCCTTGCCGCGCTCCAGGTGTTCCGTTGCAGTCTCCTTCGCCTGCGTGTAGCCCTGCTGGACGGCCGCAGTGGCGCGATCGGCGGCGGCATCGCTCGCCTCGCCCATCAGCCGGTCCTCGGTTTCCGTGCGCGGCAGCAGGGCGCCGAGCGCCGCGCCCAGCGCGAGGCCGAGCGCACCGAAGAGCAGCGGCTGCTCCTGCGTGATGTGGGTCATGCTGCCCCGCGTGCGGTCCGCCAGCATGCCCGCCCGCGCGGAGGCCGCGCCATAGCCGCGCGCCATGCTGTCCGAGGCGTCGTGATAGCTGGCGGTGGCGGCGCGGCGGGCGCTGCTCAGCCCCTCGGACGCCTGGTTGGCGAGGTCCGAAGCCGTGGCGCCGGTCCGGGAGGCCGCATCGCTCACGGCACCGGCGGTCCGGCTGGCCATCCCGGCCCCCGCGGCATAGGTGCTGGAGGCAGTGTCGCGCACCGAGCCCGCACCGGAGCTGGCGTGGTCACGCATCCCGCCCATCATGCCCTGTGTGCGCTCACCCGCGTGGCGGGCGGCCTCGCCCGCGCGGGTGCCGAGGCCGGGAGCACTGCTGCCGGACGGCGGCGGCGGCAGCAGCGCCTGGTGCGGGTCGGGCGCGCGAGTGGCCGGATAGGTCACCGGCCGCCGGCCGCTGGAGAGCATCATCCAGCCCAGCCCGGCGCCGACGAGCAACAGCGGCAGCGGGTTGTCGCGCACCGAGGCGCCGAGATTGCGCATGAGCTCCGGCCCTCCGGACTCCCGCGCATAGTCCATCAGCTGGTCCATCACCTGGCCGGGCGACATGCGCTCCCGCAGCGCCTCGATGGTGTCGGTGACACGGGCCCGGGTGCGCTCGACATCCTCCTCGATCTCGGCGGGGGACTGGCCATTCGGGTTCGTGGTCTCGCTCATCGCACCTGTTCCTTGGCTGCCGTCGCGTCGCGGGAGAGCTGCGTCACGGTCCGTTGCGGGGTGAGGTTCGCGGCCTTCAGGCGGTTCAGCCCGGCACGCAGCATGAGGTAGCCGATGATCGCGACGACCACGCCGACGATCAGCCCGGAAACCCATACCGAGAGGCCGAGATAGACGAGGAAGGCGACCACAGCCTCCAGCAGCACGATCAGCGCGCCCAGCAGCAGCGCGCCACCGACGGCGATACTGCCGGCCGAAGCGCCGACCTGGCTGACCTTCTCGCCCACTTCCGCGCGCGCGAGCTGCACCTCCTTGCGCATAAGGCTCGAGGTCTGGTTGACCAGGTCACCGAGCAGGTCGGGGACCGAACGATTGGCTTCGGGCGTCATCAGAGCGTCCCTCCTGCTGGCCCGGGCATGCTGCCGGGCCGGGCGTCACCGGGCTTGTGCGCCGCGGCGCCGCCAAGCGTTGCCGCGGGCATGGTGGCCGGGCGCAACTCGCCGCTCTCCGGCGCGCCGCTCCGGCCGGTGCCCTCCGGCACCCAGCCTGGCGCCATCGTCGGATTCCGGTGCGTCTCCTCGGCCACGTGCGGCGTGCTGTCGGACCGGCTGGCGAGGCTCGCGGGCCGCCCGCTGTGGTGCACCGTGCCGCCATCCCGCGCCGAGCTGCGGGCGAAGCGGGTGAGGGCGAAGCCCGCCACCATCGCCGCGCCGAAGAAGGCCACCGGCTGACGGTGTGCGAAGGTGTTCACCTGGCCCACCAGGTCGCCGACGCTGCGCTCGCGCAGCGCGGTTGCCAGGCTGTCCACCGATTCCGCCGCGCTGCGGACATGGCGCGCAATCTCGGGCGAAGCATCCTCCAGGTCGTCGGCCACGCGGCGGACGGCCTCGGCCAGATGATGGCCCTGTTCCGCGCCGGCCTCCTTCTGCTCCTCCGCGACCTGTTCGACCTTGTCGCGGGCGACGGTCGCCAGGTCCTCGCCTTCGGCGCGCACCGCCTGCAGGGTCTCGCCTGCCTCGTTGCGAAGGTTGCGGGCCGTTTCGCCCGTCCGCGCCTGCGCCTCCGATGCCGCTCCCTTGAGATCCGCCTTCGTATCGCGCGGCGGCTCGCGGCGCTCTCCGGGCAGAGTAGGCTGATCGCTCATCGCTCGCCTCCTGTCTTGTCCTTGCTGAGCAGGCACGACCTTGCGCACCTCACCCTGTCGGTCCGGCGCATGGCTTGGCCATGGCCTGCCGCTCTGGATGCTTCGAGAACACCGGGCAAGCGCATCGGTTCCGCTGGAGATGACAGGTTTCTGCCAAAATGGCTGAGGCGTGGCCCGGTCGTTCCGCCCGGGCGGCATGGCAGGGCATGTTGGGCGGTTCCGCTCCGATCGCCGCTGCCGCCCATACGGCTGGGCTCACGGCCCGGGCAAAGCTGATCCATGGGCGGATGGCGGGGAGCGGACGAAGCCAGGAAAGCCGCAGGTGGCGTAGCTGTCCGTGAAGCGGTGACACGGCGAGGGTCCTGCGCCTGCCTTGTGGTGGAAACCCATGCTGCCGTGCGGCGTCTATTTCCCCGACCCTTCCCAAGGTGCATGCCGGCGGCGCGCCGGGGCCACGGTCAGTCTTGCCCACAGGGGAGTGCCCATCCGGCGGCCGGGATTGCGCCCACGCACCGGCGGGGACCTCTGCCGTCCAGGCGCAGGAGCGGCGCGCCGCTCACCCGACAGGAGCAGCATGATGATCGTGGAACCCTGGCTGCTGGTCTTCTGCGCCTTCGGTCTGCTGGCCGCGCTCGGCACCGCCTCCGGGCTGCTCAACACCCGGCTGAGCGTCTCGGAGCCGCTTGCTTGCGCGCTGGTCGGCGTGGTGGTGGGGCCGGTCGGCTTCGGCCTGGTCCACCTCGACCCCGGCACCGATCCACAATCCGCCGCGATCCTGCGCGAGGCCGCTCGCATCGCTCTCGCCATCGCTGTCACCGCCGCCGCGATCCGCCTGCCGCAAGGCTGGCTCGGGGCGCATTGGCGCGGGCTGCTCGTCATCCTGGGGCCGGGCATGCTCGGCATGTGGCTCGCCGGCAGCGCCATCACCGCGCTGACGCTGGGCCTGCCGGTGGGCACCTGCTTCATGATCGGTGCCGCCACCGCCCCGACCGACCCCGTGCTCTCGGCGCCGATCCTGACGGGGCGGCTGGCGCGCTGGGCCGTACCGGAACAGCTGACCGCGGCGCTGAACGCCGAGAGCGGGATGAATGACGGGCTCGCCTTGCCGCTGGTGATGCTCCCCATCCTGCTGCTCGGGCATGGGCCGGCCGATGCCGGGCTGGAATGGGTCGTCCATGTCCTGCTCTGGGAGATCGGCTGTGCGGCGACCGTCGGTGTTGCCCTGGGCTGGCTGGTGCGCAAGGGCCTGCGCTGGGCCGAGGCGCGGCCCGATGCGGACCGCGCCTCGCTGGTGACGGTTGCGCTGGCGCTTTCGCTGGCGACGCTGGGCGGCGTGCGCCTGCTGGGCGGGGATGGCATCCTGGCAGCCTTCGCCGCCGGCGCGGTGCTGAACAACGGCATCCCCTCGGAGGAGGTGGCGGAACGTCAGGAACGCTTCAACGAGGCCTTCGGGCGGTTCTTCGACCTGCCGGTGATGATCCTGTTCGGCGCCGTGATTCCATGGCAGGGCTGGGCCGGTCTGGGCTGGCGCGGCCTCGCCTTCGCCGCCGGCATTCTCCTGCTGCGGCGGCTGCCGGTCTGGCTGCTGCTCCAGCGCTTCATGCCCTGGACGCGCGCCCGCCCCGAGGCGCTGTTCGGCGGGTGGTTCGGCCCGATCGGCGCAGCCGCCCTGTTCTACGCGATGGAGATCCAGGACCGGACCGGGCTGGAGACGGTCTGGCCGGTGATCAGCCTGGCTGTGGGCGCCTCCATCCTCGCCCATGGGGTCACGGGCACGCTGTTCACCCGGTCGTTTGGCCAGTGGCGGCGTCACGCCTTCCGGTCGGAGCGGCCGCAGCCCGGCGAGTAGTGTCCGCCCTGCCTGTACTTCGGTACTTCAGGCTCCCATTATATAAGCGTGGCAGCCGGCGCATGGTGGTGCCGGCCGTCCCATGGAATCCCGGCAGGCAGCACCGGAAGTAGAGCGATGGAGCCGATCAGCGAAGAAATCCCGCCTGTGGCGGCCTCGCCTCTCGCCACGATGGAGGTGCGGGCCAGCGAAGCCGCCGCCATGCTGCGCCTGCTGGCCAATGAGCGCCGCCTGCTGGTCCTCTGCCTCCTGATCATGGAGGGCGAGGCGTCGGTCGGCTGTCTCGTCGAGCGCGTCGGCCTGTCCCAGCCGGCTCTGTCGCAGCACCTGGCGAAGCTGCGGGAGGATGGGCTGGTCGCCACGCGGCGCACCGGCACGACGATCCACTACCGCATCGCCGACCCCCGCGTGGCCAGGATCATCGCGACCCTGCACGACGTCTTCTGCCTGCCGGCGCCTTGAGCCGCTCGCCCCGCCCGCCGGACCATCCCGCCCTCGCGGCGGCCGGGTCCGCGCTGCGCCAGGCCGGCCTGCTGCAGTCCGCCGCGGCGCTGCTTTGGGTGCCGCAGGCGGCGCTGCTGGCGCTGGCCGTGGCGCGGCTGGCCGCGGGAGGGGGGCTGGCCGCCGTGCTGCCCCTGGCCGCGTTGCTCGCGCTGGCCGGGCTGGCGCGCGCCGCACTGGACGCTCTCGGCGGCAGGATGGCCTTCCGTGCCGCCCGCGCGGCCCTGGCCGGGCTGCGGCAGGATGCTCTGGCCGCCCTGGCGGCCCGCTCGCCGCTGGACGCCGCCCGCCCGGCCTCCGGCCTCGCGGCGGCGGCGGTCGCGGAGCAGGCGGAGGCGGTGCTGCCCTATCTGCTGCGCTACCGCCCCGCCCGGCTGCGCGCCGTGCTGGTGCCGCTGGTGTTGCTGCTGGCGGTGGCCACGCAGTCCTGGATGGCGGCCGTGATCCTGCTGTTCTGCGCCCCGTTGATCCCGCTCTTCATGGCGCTGGTCGGGCTGCGGGCGAAGGAGGCGAGCGAGGCGCAGATGCTGGAGGTCGGCGGCATGAACGCGCTGCTGCTCGACCGCCTTCGTGGCCTGCCCACCATCCGCGCCTTCGAGGCGGTGGACATCACCGCGCGCCGTCTGCGCGCAGCGGCCGAGACGCTGCGCGCCCGCACCATGGCGGTGCTGCGCATCGCCTTCCTCTCCTCCGCCGTGCTGGAACTGTTCTCGGCGCTCGGTGTGGCGATGGTGGCCGTCTATATCGGCTTCCACCTGCTGGGCATGCTGCCCTTCGGCACCTGGAGCGGCTGGCTCGGCCTCGGGCCGGCATTGTTCGTGCTGCTGCTCGCCCCCGCCTTCTTCGACCCGCTGCGCGACCTCGCCGCCGCCTGGCACGACCGCGCGGCGGGTGAGGCCGCATTGGCGGCTCTGGCCCGGCTCGCCGCACCGCCCGCCCTCGCTCTGCCGGGCGCGAGCGCGTCGGCCGCCGCCACGCCCGCCGGCCGGCCGCCGGCGCTCGGCGTCGCCGCCCTGGTCTTCCGCCATGACCCGGCGGCTCGGCCGGTCTTCGACGGCTTCTCCCTGCAGATCGCCGGGGGCGAGCGGGTGGCGCTGTTCGGGCCCAGTGGCTGCGGCAAGTCCACCCTGCTGGCGCTGCTCGCCGGGCTGGCGCTGCCGGAGAGCGGCACGGTCACCCTCGGCGGCGCGGCGCTGACCGCCGGGAGCGCCGCCACGCTGCGCCGGCGGATCGCCTGGATCGGCCAGCAGCCGCATGTCTTCGCCGCCACGCTGCGCGACAATGTGCGCCTCGGCCGTGCCGGGCTGGATGCGGCGGTGCCGCTCGCGCGCCTGCTGCCCGGGCATGACCCGGCGCGCCGGGTGGGGGAGGGCGGCCTGGGCCTCTCCGGCGGCGAGACCCTGCGCCTGGCGCTCGCACGCGCCATCGCCGACCCGGCGGTGGGCGTCATCCTCGCCGACGAGCCGACCGCACATCTGGACCGCGCCACCGCCGCCGAGGCCACCAATGCCCTGCTGGCCGCCGCCGAGGGGCGCACTCTGGTGGTGGCGACGCATGACCCTGTGCTCGCCGCCCGGATGAACCGCATCGTCAGGCTGCCGGCATGAGGCGGTGGCGGCCGCTCCTGGGCGTGGTGCGCCTCTTCCTGGCCGGGCGGCGGGGGCGGCTGTTCCTCGGCGCGCTGCTCGCCACCCTGACAGTGCTGGCCGGCGTGTCGCTGCTCGGCCTCTCCGGCTGGTTCATCACCGGGACGGCGCTGGCCGGCGCCAGCGCAACCACGGCGCTTTCCTTCGACGTCTTCCGTCCCTCTGCCGGCATCCGCTTCCTGGCGCTGGTCCGCACTGCTGCGCGCTATGGCGAACGGCTGGCGACACATGACGCCACCCTGGCCCTGCTCGCCGCGCTGCGCGAGCGACTGTTCCGCGGCTATGCCGCCCCGGGCGCGGCGCGCAGCCTGCTGGCGCGTCCGGCACGGCTGTTGTTCCGCCTCACGGCCGAGGTGGACGCGCTGGACAACCTTTACCTGCGCGTCCTGGTGCCGGGCGCCGCGGCGCTGGTGACGGCGCTCGCCGCCGGCTATGGCCTTGGCCTGCTGGATGGCCGGCTCGGCCTTGGGCTCGCGCTGGCTCTGGTCATGTTGGGCCTGGGCCTGCCGTTCGCACTGGCGCGGCTGGCCGAGCGGGTGGCGCGCCGGCGGGCGGCCGCGCTGGAGGCGCTCCGGGCGCGCGCCATTGACCTCGTCGCCGGCCAGACCGACCTTCTGATGGCCGGGCGCCTCGGCGCGCAGCTGGAGGCCGCCATGGCCGCCGAGCAGCGCCTCGCCAGGGCGGAGGACGCGCTGAACCGGATGGAAAGCACCACCGGCTTCGCCTTCTCCCTGGCCGGGACGCTGATCCTGACGGCCGCGCTGCTAGCGGCTGCCGCGCTGGCCGAGGCCGGGACGATTTCCGTTCCCCAGGCGGCCCTGGTGCTGCTGGTGGCGCTGGCGGCGCTGGAACCCTTCGCCGCCCTGCGCCGCGGCGCGCTGGAACTGGGTCGCACGGCGCTCGCGGCGCGGCGGCTGGCGCCGGCGCTACGGGCCGAGGCGGCGCCGCCCGCCATCGCTGTGCCGCCTGAAGGCATGGCGCTTTCGCTGCGGGAGGTCCGCTTCCGCCATTCCGGCACCGAGCGTCTCCTCTTCGCGGGGCTCTCCCTGGACGTCGCGCGGGGGGAGCGCGTGGCGCTGATCGGCCCGAGCGGCGCCGGCAAGTCCACGCTGCTGGCGCTGCTGCAGGGTGAGGCGGCGCCCGAAACCGGGGAGGTGGCGGCGCTGCGCCGCGCGGTGCTCGGCCAGCGGACGGAGCTGTTCCAGGACAGCCTGCGGGGCAATCTGCTGCTGGCCAACCCCCAGGCCGACGACGCGCGGCTCTGGCAGGCGCTGGACGGCGCGCAACTCGCGGAGGTGGTTCGTGCCCTCCCGCAAGGGCTCGATACGCCGCTGGGCGAGGGTGGCGCCGGCCTCTCCGGCGGGCAGCGCCGGCGCCTCGCCCTGGCCCGCATGCTGCTGCGCGACGCGCCGCTCTGGCTGCTCGACGAACCCACCGAAGGGCTCGACGCCGCCAATGCGAGCGCGATCTTGACCTGGATCAAGGAGCAGCCTCGCGAGACCGCTATATTCGCAGTCACGCATCTGCGGCGTGAGGCCGAGATCGCCGACCGCCTGCTTCGTTTGAAGGAGGGGCGGCTGGTGGCCGAGTGGCGGCGCGGCGAGGCCGGCTTCGAGGCGGCGCTCGCCGCCCTCCGCCCGGACTGACCTCAGCGCTGGCTGCGACGGGCCGCCGCCATCCTGCGCGGTCCGGGCATCGGCTGGGGAGCCGGCTTCAGGCCGGCGAGAATCGGCATGGAATTCGACGTCGTCTCGCTGTCACGGCTGCAATTCGCCATGACGGCGCTGTACCACTTCCTCTTCGTTCCCCTGACGCTCGGCCTCTCCGTCATCGTCGCCATCATGGAGACGGTGTACGTGATGACGGGCCGCGCGATCTGGCGGGACATGACCAAGTTCTGGGGCACGCTGTTCGGCATCAACTTCGTGCTCGGCGTGGCCACCGGCATCACCATGGAGTTCCAGTTCGGCATGAACTGGAGCTACTACAGCCACTATGTCGGCGACATCTTCGGCGCCCCGCTGGCGATCGAAGGACTGATGGCCTTCTTTCTGGAGGCCACCTTTGTCGGGCTTTTCTTCTTCGGCTGGGACCGCATGTCGAAGCTCGGCCACCTGGCCACTGCCTGGGCGGTGGCGGCGGGATCGAACTTCTCCGCGCTCTGGATCCTGATCGCCAATGGCTGGATGCAGAACCCGGTGGGCGCCAGCTTCAACCCCGCCACCATGCGCATGGAGATCGACGACTTCTTCGAGGTCATCGTCAATCCGGTGGCGCAGGCGAAGTTCGTCCACACCGTCTCGGCCGGCTATGTGACCGCCGCGATCTTCGTGCTGGGTGTCTCCGCCTGGTACATGCTGAAGGGCCGGCACATCCCGCTGGCGCGGCGCTCCATGGCGGTGGCGGCCTCCTTCGGCCTGCTCTCCTCGCTCTCCGTGGTCGTGCTGGGAGACGAGAGCGGCTATCTCGCCACCGAGCACCAGAAGATGAAGCTCGCGGCCATCGAGGGCATGTGGGAGACAGAGCCTGCCCCGGCCAGCTTCACCGCCATCGGCTTTCCCAACCAGGAGACGCGCGAGACCCAGCATGTGCTGCAGATCCCCGCGGCGCTCGGCCTGATCGCCACGCGCTCACTGAACACCGAGGTGCCGGGCATCCGCGACCTGGTGAAAAGCGCCGAGGGGCGGATCCGCAGCGGCATCCAGGCCTATGACGCGCTCCAGGCGATCCGCGCCGCGCGCGGCGTGGAGGCCGCCGGTCCGGCGGTGCGCGAGGCCTTCGAGGCGAATGGCCGCAACCTCGGCTATGCCTACCTTCTGAAGCGCTACGTGGATGACCCGCGCCAGGCGACGCCGGAGCAGATCGCGCAGGCGGCCTGGGACACCGTGCCACAGGTGGCGCCGCTGTTCTGGTCCTTCCGCCTGATGGTGGGACTCGGCATCTTCTTCATCCTGCTGCTCGGCACCTTCTTCTACCTGGCCTCGCGGCATCAGCTCGAGCGGCGCCGCTGGCTGCTCTGGGTGGCGGTCTTCGCCATCCCGACGCCCTGGATCGCCGCGGAGCTGGGCTGGGTGGTGGCCGAGTTCGGCCGCCAGCCCTGGATCATCGAGGGCGTGCTGCCGACCGCCATCGCTGCCTCGAGCCTCGGCATCTCGGACCTGCTGATCACGCTGGCGGGCTTCGTCCTCTTCTACAGTGTCCTCTTCATCATCGAGATGGGCCTGATGCTGCAGGCGATCCGCAAGGGGCCGCAGTTCGGTCACACAACCCTGCCGCCCCGGCCTGCTGCCCCCGCCGCGCCGCTGCCCGGCGCCGTTCCCGCGGAGTGACTTCGATGATCCTGCACGAACTTCTGGACTATACGACGCTGCGGCTCATCTGGTGGGTGGTGCTCGGCGTGCTGCTGATCGGCTTTGCCGTGACAGACGGCTTCGACATGGGCGTCGGCGCACTGCTGCCTTTCGTCGGCCGTACCGATGTCGAGCGGCGCATCGCCATCAACACCATCGGCCCGGTCTGGGAAGGCAACCAGGTGTGGTTCATCCTGGGCGGCGGCGCCATCTTCGCCGCCTGGCCGCCGCTTTATGCGATCTCCTTCTCCGGCTTCTATCTCGCCATGTTCGTGGTGCTAGCGGCGCTGATTCTGCGACCCGTGGGCTTCAAGTACCGCAGCAAGCGGCCCGGCGCCCGCTGGCGGCAGGGCTGGGACTGGGCGCTGTTCACCGGTGGCTTCGTCCCCGCGCTGATCTTCGGCGTGGCGGTGGGCAACGTGCTGCAGGGCGTGCCCTTCCGGCTGGATGACGACCTGCGCGTCTTCTACGAGGGCTCGTTCTTCGGGTTGCTGAACCCCTTCGCGCTGCTCTGCGGCCTGCTCTCGGTTGCGATGCTGGTGATGCACGGCAGCGCCTGGCTCTCCTTCAAGGCGGAAGGCATGGTGGCGCGGCGGGCGCGCAGCTACGGCTCGCTGGCCGCGCTGGCAACCATCGTGCTCTTTGCCCTGGGCGGGCTGGCCCTGTGGCTCTTCGTGGACGGCTACCGCATTGCCAGCGCGGTGGTGACGGACGGCCCCTCTAACCCGCTGATGAAGGCGGTGGCGCGCGACGGCATGGCCTGGTTCGCCAACTATGCCGCGCGGCCCTGGCTGCTCGTCGCGCCGGCGCTCGGCTTCCTCGGTGCGCTGCTGGCCTTCCTCGGCCTGCGCGCGGGGCGGGAAGGGCTGACGCTGCTCGCCTCCGGCCTCTCGGTCTTCGGGGTGATCGCAACGGTCGGCGTCTCGATGTTCCCCTTCATCCTGCCTTCCTCGCTCGATCCGCGCTCCAGCGTGACGGTGTGGGACAGCTCCTCCTCGCACCAGACGCTGTTCATCATGCTGGTCTCGACGGTGATCTTCCTGCCGATCATCCTGGCCTACACCGCCTGGGTCTACCGTGTCCTCTGGGGCAAGGTGGGCGAGGCGATGGTGCAGGACGAGGCCGGCCACTCCTACTGAACGCAAACAGGGAACCGATTCCGATGTGGTACTTCGCCTGGCTCCTCGGCCTTCCGCTGGCCGCCGCCTTCGCCGTGCTCAATGCGCTCTGGTTCGAACTGCACGAGAGCGGTCCGGCCAAGCCGCTGCAGGACGCGAACTGAAGAACAAGGCCGGGGGAAGGAATTCCCCCGGACCCCCATCTTCTTTTTGTCAGTTCAGGCTCGCGCTTTCCGCCAGTGTAGGAAACTTGAAGAAAAAAGATGGGGGCCTGGGGGAATTCCTTCCCCCAGGCTTTTCTTATCGCGGCGGAACGACAGGCCCGCCGTACCGGCTTGCCGGCACCGACACCCCCAGATGCTCGCGCAGCGTGCGCCCGCTGTACTCGGTGCGGAACAGGCCGCGCCGCTGCAGTTCCGGCGTCACCATCTCGGCGAACTCTTCCAAGCCGAGCGGCAGCACCGCCGGGCAGATGTTGAAGCCGTCCGCCGCCTCCGCCTCGATCCAGGCCTCCATCTCGTCCACGATCTGCTTCGGCGTGCCGATCACGATGCGCGAGCCGAAGCCGGCGGCGATGGTGGTGTAGAGCTGCCGGATGGTGAGATTGTCGCGCCGCGCCAGGGCCAGCAGGTTCTTGGCGATGCTGCGCACCTTCGGGTCGTTCGGCTCAGGCACCGGGCCGTCGAGCGGATAGGCGGAGAGGTCGCCCATCTGGCCGTAGAGATAGGAGAGACCCAGCTCCGGCGCCACGAGCTCGTTCAGCAGGTCGTACTTCTCGCGCGCCTCGGCTTCGGTGCGGCCGATGAAGGGCGTGATGCCCGGCAGGATCTTCAGCCCCTCCGGCGCGCGGCCGTGACGGACGACGCGCGCCTTGAGATCGGCATAGTAGGCCCGGCCGGTCTCCAGATCATGCGGCACGGCATAGACAACGTCGGCGCTTTCCGCGGCGATCTCCATGCCGGCCTCGGAGGCGCCGGCCTGCACCAGAACCGGGCGCCCCTGCGGACTGCGCGCGACGCTCAGCGGCCCCTTCACCTTGAAATGCTTGCCCTGGTGGCTCAGCACATGCAGCTTGGCCGGATCGAAGAAGATGCCGCTGGCCTTGTCGTGCCGAAAGGCGTCGGCGTCCCAGGAATCCCAGAGGCCCTTGACCACCTCGACGAACTCGGCGGCGCGTTCGTAGCGCGTGCCGTAGTCCAGGTGCTGGTCGCGGTTGAAGTTCTGCGCCTCGGCGTCCGACCAGGAGGTGACGATGTTCCAGCCTGCACGCCCGCCGCTGATCCGGTCCAGCGAGGCGTATTTGCGTGCGATGTGGAAGGGCTCGTTGTAGGTGGTGGAGGCGGTGGCCACCAGGCCGATATGCGTCGTCGTCGCAGCCAGCGCCGAGAGCAGCGTCAGCGGCTCCAGCTCGGCGGTCTGCGCGGAGCGGCAGAGCGAGCCCGGCGGATCGTCCTTGGCGCGGATGCCGATGCCGTCGGCCAGGAAAACCATGTCGAACTTCGCCGCCTCGGCGGTGCGCGCGACATGCAGGAAGTGGTTGAAGTCGGAGGCGGCGCCGGGATCGGCCGCCGGATGGCGCCAGGCCGCGGCATGGTAGCCGAGATAGCGCATCGACAGCCCGAGGCTGATGGGCTTGCGGGTGCTCATGCGGGTATCCTCACATCGCGGGCCGCGCTGCCATGCAGGGTGCCGAGCAGCGCGCGGGTATAGTCATGCTGCGGGGTCTCGAAGACCTGCTCGGTCGGGCCGATCTCCAGCAGCTTGCCGAAATGCATCACGCCGATGCGGTGGCAGAGGAAGCGTGCCACATGCAGGTCGTGGGTGATGAAGATCATCGCGAGGTTGCTGCGCGCCTGCACGGCGCGCAGCAGGTTCAGGATCTGCGCGCGCACGGAGACGTCGAGCTTCGAGACCGCTTCGTCCGCCACGATCAGGTCGGGCTTCAGCGCCAGCGCACGCCCGATCGCGGCGCGCTGCAACTGCCCGCCGGACATCTGGTGCGGGTGGCGGTCGGCGAGGCTCGCGGGCAGGCCAACCTCATCCAGGATCTGCGCGATGCACCCCGGCAGCTCCGCCCGGCTGTAGAGCCGGTGCAGCTTCATCGGCGTGGCGATGGCGGTGCCGATGGTCTGGCGCGGGTTGAAGGAGGAGAGGGGGTCCTGGAAGACCATCTGCATGGCGCGCCGGTGCGGCCGCAGCGCCGCTTCGGAAAGATGCGCCAGGTCCAGCCCGCGCAGCAGGATGCGGCCGCCGGCGGGCTCGTGGAGCCGCAGCACCGTCTTGCCCAGCGTCGTCTTGCCGCTGCCGGATTCGCCGACCAGCCCGAGGATCTCGCCGGGCTGAACGGTGAGGCTGACGCCATCCACCGCGCGCAGCTCGCCGCCCGGGCGGTGCGGATCGGCGAAGCGGACGAGCAGGTTCTCGACCTGCAGCAGGGGCTCAGGCATCGAGCAGGCACCGGATCTGGCGGCCAGGGGCGACCTCGCGCAACGTTTGCGGCGCCTCGCAACCCTCCTGCGCCCAGGCGCAGCGCGGCCGGAACACGCAGCCGGAAGGGCGGGCGCCGGGTGCCGGGAGCTGGCCGGGAATTTCCGCCAGCTGCTCCGCCCGCGCGGCGAGCGCGTTGGCCGTGGCGATCAGTCCGCGCGTGTAGGGGTGGCGTGGTGCGGCCAGCACCTCCGCCGCCGGGCCGGTCTCCACGATGTCCCCCGCATACATCACCGCCAGGCGGTCACTGATCTGCGCGGCGATGCCAATGTCGTGGGTGATGAAGATGAAGGCGGCCGAGAGCCGCTTCCGCAGATCGGCGAAGAGGGCCAGGATCTGCTGCTCGACGATGTTGTCGAGGTTGGTGGTGGGTTCGTCAGCGACGATCAGCCCCGGCTCCAGCGCCACCACCATGGCGATCAGCGCCCGCTGCAACATGCCGCCGGAAAGCTGGTGCGGATAGCGCTCCAGCACCGCCTCGGGGCGTGGGATGCCGACATCCGCCAGCAGCGCCGCGGCGCGCGGGCGCCAGGGGCCTTCGAAGCCGCGCCGGTCGAGCGCGGTGCGCAGGTGCCAGCCGATCGTCTTGGCCGGGTTGAAGGAACCCACCGGGTCCTGGAACACCATTGCCATCTCGCGCCCGCGATAGGGGCGGAACTCGCGGTCGGGCAGGTTGGTGAGGTCGCGGTCGCGCCAGATCAGCACGTCGGCCTCGGCCTTCAGCCCCTCGGGCAGCAGGCGCAGCAGGGCCAGGCAGGTGACCGTCTTGCCCGAGCCGGATTCGCCGATGATGCCGAGCGTCTCGCCGGGCTGCAGCGTCAGGTCCACGCTCCGCACCACCTCCAGCGGCCCGGCCTGGACGCGGAGGTTGCGCACCTCCAGCAGGGGCGCGCTCATGGGCCGGCCGCCTTGCGCAGGCGGGGGTCGGTCAGGTCGCGCAGCCCGTCGCCCAGCAGGTTGAGGCCGAGCAGCGCCACCGAGACGACAAGCCCGGTCAGCGTCAGCACCCAGGGGGCGCGCTGGAAGTACTCGCGCCCGTCCGCGAGGATGGTACCGAGCGAGGGTGTCGGCGGCTGCACGCCGAGGCCGAGGAAGGAGAGCCCTGCCTCCATGACGATGCCGAAGGCGATGCCGATGCTGGCCTGCACCAGCAGGGTGGAGAGGATGTTGGGCAGGATCTCGCGCAGCAGGATGCGCGCCGGGCGCTGGCCCATCAGCCGCGCCGCCTGCACGAAGGGCTCCGGCAGCAGGGTCCGCGTCAGGTTGCGCGCCAGCCGCGCGAAGATCGGCAGGTAGGTCAGCGCGATGGCGATGATGACGTTCTGCACGCCGAAGCCCAGCACCACCATCATGAACAGCGCCAGCACGAAGCTCGGGAAGGCGAAGAGCAGGTCGCAGCCCGCCATCAGCGTGGCTTCGTAGGTGCCGCCGCGCCAGGCCGCGCTCATGCCGATGGCAGTGCCGAGCGCAGCGCCGGCCAGAACGCCGCAGACGCTGATGAGGAAGGAAATCCGCCCGCCGCTGAGCACCCGGGAGAGCACATCCCGTCCATAGGAGTCCGTGCCCAGCCAGTGGGCGGCGTCGGGCGGGGTCAGCACGTTGATGAAGTCCATCTCCTCCGGCGCAAAGGGCGTCAGCCAGGGGCCGGCGAGGATGCCGAACAGCACCAGCAGGGTGATGAGAAGCCCGGTCAGCAGGGTACGGCTGCGCAGCGCGGCGCGGAGCAGGCCGCCCATCAGGCGCGCGCCTTGGGATCGAGGCGCATGCAGAGGAAATCCACCAGCAGGTTGGTCAGCAGCACGACGACGAGAAAGGTGAGCGCGCAGGCCTGGATCACCGGGTAGTCGCGCCCGAAGGCGGCATCCACCATCAGCGAGCCGAGGCCCGGAATGCCGAAGACGCGCTCGATCACCACCACGCCGCCGAGCAGGTAGCGCACCTGCAGGCCAATGATGGTGACATAGGGGATCAGCGCGTTGCGCAGGATGGTGTGCAGGAAGACGAAGGGGCCGGAATGGCCGAGCGAGCGCGCCACCTGCACATAGGGCCGGTGCATCACCTCCAGCAGCGCGGCGCGCAGCACCCGCGAGAAGACAGCCGCCATCGGCGCCGCGATGGCCAGCGCCGGCAGGAAGCCGGAGAGCAGCGCGCCCGTGAGAGAATCTGCCGGCGCGGTGAAGCCATAGGAGGGAAAGATCGGGAAATTCAGCGCCAGGAAGAAGACCAGCACATAGCCCAGCCAGAAATCCGGCATGGAGACGCCGAGCACGGCGAAGGAGGTCATCACCGTGTCCAGCGCCTTGCCGCGCTGCAAGGCCGCGACCGTGCCGACCACCAGCGAGATCGTTGCTGCCAGCACCAGTGCATAGAGGCCGATGAAGGCCGTCACCGGTAGCCGGCTGGCGATCAGCTCGCCCACCGGCACCCCGCCCGCCAGGGTCAGCGAGCGGCCGAAATCGCCCTGCACCGCACCGCCGATCCAGGCCAGGAACTGCACCGGCAGCGGACGGTCCAGGCCATGGGTGCGGCGGAAGGCTTCCACCAGCTCGGGCCGGGCGTTCTCGCCAAGGGCGGCGAGCGCCGGGTCGCCAGGCGTCGCCTTCATGGCGAAGAACACCGCCAGCGCGCCCGCCAGGACGGTCAGCAGCAGGATGCCGGTGCGGCGGAGCGCCCTGCGCAGGGCCGGTGACGACAAGGCGGCTTATCCGATCGTGATCGACCCGAACTGGTCGCCGAAGTTGGAATAGGGGAGCTGGGTGAAGCCTTTGACGTTGGCCGCCAGCAGGTTGTGGATGTTGGAGCAGAACAGCGGGATCACCGGCATGTCCTCGATCCAGAGATGCTCGCTCTCGCGATACATCGCGCCGCGCTTGGCCGGGTCCAGCTCGCGCCGGGCCTTCACCAGCAACTCATCCAGCTTCGGGTTGCTGTAGCCGGCGAAGTTGCGCCAGCCTTCGCTGTGCAGCAGGTCGTAGGAGTACTCGTCCGGGTCGATCATGCCGAGCCAGCCCCAGGTGCCCGCCTGATAGTCGCCGCTGCGGATGCGGGCGAAGACGGTGTTCGCCTCCGTCACCTCGACGCTGAGCTGGGTGCCGAGCACCTGGTTCACCTGCGCGGCCACCACCTCGCCGATTCGCTTCCACCAGCCGGAGCCCCAGGTCAGGATGGTACCCTTGGTGCCCGGCCCGTACTTGGACTTCGCCAGCTCCTCCTTCGCGCGCTGGGCGTTGAAGCTGGAGAGCGGCTTCGGCGCCGGGTCGTAGGAGGCGGTGAGCGAGGGCGGGATCAGCCCCGGCGTCGCCACGCCCTCGCCGAACAGCACGATGCGCACCAGCACGTCGCGGTTGATGGCGAGCGAGACGGAGCGGCGGAAATGCACGTCGTCGAAAGGCGGCTTGCGGTTGTTCAGCGAGAGGAAGCGGGTGTTCAGTCCCGGCTGCTTCAGGACCTTGACCTCAGACCGCTTCTCCAGGTTCGGGATGTCGGCGAAGGGTGCGGTGCTGGTCAGGTCCACCTGCCTGCCGAGCAGGGCGGTCACGCCGCTGGTCTCCTCGGCGATCAGCGGGATCTCCACCTCGGGGATGCGGTCCGCGCGGCCATCGAAGGAGCCGGCGAAGGCGGCGAGCTTCAGTGCCTGGTTCGGCTGCCACTCCCGCAGCCTATAGGCGCCGGTGCCCACCGGCTTGCGGCCGAAGCCCTCCGGATCGGCGGTGACGGCGCCCCGCGGCAGGATCTGCGTGCCGGTGCGGGCATTGCTCAGGAAGGTCAGCAGCGGCGCGAAGGGTGCCTTGGTGCGCAGCCGCACGGTCAGCGGGTCCGGCACATCGATGGTGTCGATGGCGGAGACCTTGCTGCGGTTGGGCGACTGCGTCTTCTCGTCCATCAGCCGCTCGAGGGTGAACTTCACGTCGTCCGCGGTCAGCGTGCTGCCGTCGTGGAACTTGACGCCCTGGCGCAGGCGGAACTCCAGTGCGCCGTCCTCCCCGGCCTTGAAGCTTTCGGCGAGATCCGGCACCGGGCGCATCTGCGCGTCCAGCTTCAGCAGGCCGTTGTAGAGACCCCAGATCACGTAGAACTCGGGGATCAGCGCCGCCTTGGCCGGGTCGAGCGTGTTGACGACGTTGTAGCCGGTGATGGCGGCACGCAGGGTGGCGGGGGCGGCCAGCGCCGCGCCGCGCGGCCAGCCGAGTGCGGCCGTTCCGAAGCCCGCACCGGCCGCCAGGATGCCGCGCCGGGACAGCCCAGCGCCACGCGATGACCCGATCATGTGAAGCCCCCGCCAGATTGTTCGTGTTTCGGATTTCAGTATACATCCAAGGCGGCGATCTGGCGCAAGCGTCGAAATTCCAGCAAAATCGCCCTGGAAATCGGAGATGCCTCCCCTTTGATGCCCCGCTGCCTGACATTTCAGCATACCGAACGGCGCCCGGGCCATGGCTGACGACGCTTCCTCCCGCCCCGACGCGCCGCCATCGCGGAGCCCGGACCTCTACGCCCGCATGAAGGCCGAGATCACCTCGCTGCGCCTGTCGCCGGGGACGCAGCTGCAGGAGGTGGCGCTCGGTCAGCGCTTCGGCGTCAGCCGCACGCCGGTGCGGGAGGCCCTGCAGCGCCTGCTGCGGGACGGGCTGGTCGAGCGCTTCGGCCGCTTCTACCGCGTCATCCGCCTGACCGAGACCGAGGTGCGCGAGCTGTGCGAGCTGCGCGAGGCGCTGGAATGCATGGCCGTGGAACTGGCGGTGGCGCGCGAGCCGGGCTGCACGGATGCGCTGAAGGCGCTGATCGCCGCGCAGGAGGAGGCCCTGCGGTGCGAGGATTTCGACGCCTTCAACAGCCTGGACGGCGAGTTCCATCTGCGCATCGGCGAGGCGGCGGGCAATACGGCCCTGCTGCGCCAGCTCGAGACCCTGCGCGACAAGGCCTGCCTGGTGCGCGGCATGGAGCAGCGCCGCCCGCACTGGACCGGCCGCGTCATCGCCGAGCACGGGCGCATCGCCAACGCCATGGAACGGCGCGACGCCACCATCGCCGCCGCCGAGATGCGCTACCACATCCGCAGCGTCATCGCGCTGCGGCCACCTGCCTGAGCCTTCTGCAAGGAACCCGCCCCGCATGACCTCGCCCAGCCTCGCGGCGCCGGATGCCGCTGACATCGCCATTGTCGGCGGTGGCATCGTCGGGTGTTCCACCGCACTGGAACTGGCGCGCCAGGGCCTGCGCGTCGCGTTGTTCGAGCGCGACGAGCCGGGCCGTGAGCAGTCCTCCCGCGCCTGGGGCTTCGTGCGCCAGCAGGGCCGGCATCCCGCCGAGCTGCCGCTGGCGGCCGAAGCCAACACCCTGTGGCAGGAACTGACGGCGCAATATGGCGCCGCCGCCACCGGCTTCGAGACGGGCGGCATCCTCACCCCCGCCGAGACGCCCGACGACGAGGCGCGGATCGTCGCCGCGCACCATGACGCCAGCGGCTTCGGCCTGCGCACCCGCATCCTCTCGGCGGCCGCGCTGCGCGAGAAGCTGCCGCAACTCGCCGGCCCCTGGCGCGGCGCCCTGCTGACCGACGGTGACGGCTATGCGGAGCCTGCGCTGGCCACCGCCACCATCGCCAGGGCTGCGCGGGAGGCGGGCGTGCGCTTCCACACGCGCCGGCCGGTGCTGGAGGTGAGCCTGCGGGGCGGCGCGGTGGAGGGCGTGGTGACCGCCGACGGGCTGCATCGCGCCGGCGTGGTGCTGCTGGCCAATGGCGTTGGCGCCGCCGCGCTCGGGCGGCGGCTGGGGCTGGCCATGCCGGTGCAGGTGGTGCGTTCCACCGTGGCCCGCACCGTGGCGGCGGCGCCTTTCACGCGGCTGGCGATGTGGGGGCCGAAGGTGGCCTACCGTCCCCGGCCGGACGGCAGCTTCGTCATCGGCAACGGCTATCGCGGTGTCGGCGGCGACTACGACATCACGCCGAACTCCTTCCGCCATGTCAGGCATTTCCTGCCGGCCTACCGGCGCAACTGGCGCCTGCTGCGGCTCAGCCTGGGGCGGGAATTCACGGCGCAGTTGCGCGCCACCGGCAGCGGCGCCGCGCCGGAGCCGCCGCCCAACCGTCGCAAGGTCACGCACAACCTGCGCGCCTTCCGCGCGCTCTTTCCGCATCTCGGCGAATTGCCGCTGGATACGGCCTGGGCCGGCCGCATCGACCTGACGCCGGATGTCATCCCGATCATGGACCGGCCCTGGCCGGAGCGTGATCTCTACATCGCCGCCGGCTTCTCCGGGCACGGCTTCGCCCTCGGCCCCTCGGTGGGACGACAGATGGCTGCCTGGGTCATGCAGGGGCGGCCGATGCTCGACCTGTCGCCATTCCGCCTGTCGCGCTTCACGGACGGTAGCGCAACCTATGCGAAGCACTCCCTCTAGCAAGGCCGGGGGAATGAGTTCCGCCCCAACGGAAAGCGCAGCCCAAAACTGGTAAAAAGAAGATGGGGGTTCGGGGGAATTCCTTCCCCCGCCTTTCTTTTTTCAGCGCGACACCGGCTGCGCACCTTCCCGTGCCAGCATTTCCACCGCCTCGTCGGCGATGATCTGCTCCTCGTCGGTCGCCAGCGTCAGCACGGCCACGTCGCTGTCCGAAGCCTCAAGGCGCAGCCGCCCCGCGGCATTCGCCGCCGCGTCCAGCCGCAGGCCGAGCCAGCCGAGATGCGCGCAGACGCCGGCACGGATCGCCGGCTGGTGCTCGCCGATGCCGGCGGTGAAGACCAGCGCCTCCAGGCCGCCAATGGTGTTCGCCAGCGCCGCCACTTCCCGCGCGATGCGGAAGCAGAACAGCTCCAGCGCAGCGCGCGCCTCGGGGGCTGGGCTGGCCAACAGGTCGCGGCTGTCGCCGCTGATGCCGGAGAGGCCGAGCAGGCCTGATTCGTGATAGAGCATGTGCTCCACCGCCTGGGGCGAGAGGCCGCGCTGCGTCAGCAGGTGCAGCAGCACCCCGGGGTCGAGCGCACCACAGCGCGTGCTCATCGGAATACCGTCCAGCGTGGAGAAGCCCATGCTGGTGTCCCGGCTCGCCCCGCCCTGAAGCGCGCAAAGGCTGGCGCCGCTGCCGAGATGCGCGACGATGACGCGCCCCTCCGCGATGTCCGGTGCCCGGCGCCTGAGCTCACGGGCCACGAAGCGGTAGGAGAGGCCGTGGAAGCCGTAGCGCCGGATGCCCTCGGCCTCCAGCGCGCGCGGCAGGGCGAAGCGGCGCACCAGGTCGCTCTGCGTGCGGTGGAAGGCGGTGTCGAAGGAAGCGGTCTGCGGCAGCGCAGGGTGCAGGCGGCGGATGGCGCGCATCAGCCGGATGCAACGCGGCTGGTGCAGCGGCGCGAGCGGCGTCAGCGCCTCGATGGCGGTGAGGGCCGCATCGTCCAGCCGCACCGGACCGGCGAAGCGGTCGCCGCCATGCACGACGCGGTGACCGGCGGCGGCCGGCCCGCCAAGCGGCAAATGCGCGCTCACATGCCGCATCGCCTCATCGAGGATTTCGTGCAGATCCTCGCTGTAGGCTGCATGGAGGCGGATCTCGGCATGCTCGACACCGTCCAGGGTGAGGCGCGGCGGGTGCAGGCCCAGATCGATCACCGCCTTGCCGATGCGCCGCGCGCCGTGCACATCCCAGGCGAAGAGGCCGATCTTCACGGTGGCGGAGCCGGCGTTGAAGGTCAGCAGCAGGGGCGGGTTCATGACGCGGCCTCCGCACCCTCGCGCCGGGCGGCCGCCAGCCGCGCCAGCGCCATGGAGGCCAGGCGGACCCGCAGGGAGTCGGAGCGGCTGGTCAGCATGATCGGCACCCGCGCGCCCAGCACCAGCCCGGCGGCGATGGCGCCGGCGAAGTAGAGAAGCTGCTTGGCCAGCATGTTGCCGGCCTCCAGGTCCGGCACCAGCAGCACGTCGGCCTGGCCGGCCACCGGGGAGGTGATCTCCTTGATCCGCGCGGCATCCAGGCTGATGGCGTTGTCGAAAGCCAGCGGCCCGTCCACCAGCGCGCCGCGGATCTGGCCGCGCCGCGCCATCACCGTCAGCGCGGCGGCGTCGAGCGTGGCCTGCATCTTCGGGTTCACCGTCTCGACAGCCGCCAGCACGGCCACCTTCGGCTGCTCGACGCCCAGCAGGTGCAGCAGGTCCACCGCGTTCTGGCAGATGTCGCGTTTCTGTTCGAGGGTGGGGGCGATGTTGATGGCGGCGTCCGTCACCACCAGCGGCCTGGGATAGGCCGGAATGTCCATGACATAGACGTGGCTGATCCGCCGCTCCGTCCGCAGCCCGGCTTCCGGCGCCAGCACGGCCTGCAGCAGTTCGTCCGTGTGCAGGCTGCCCTTCATCAGCGCGCCGACCTTGCGTTCGGCGGCCAGCGCCACCGCACGGGCGGCGGCGGCATGGCTGTGCGGCACATCCTCGATCGTGACGCCATTGAGATCGGCCTTTGCGGCCTCGGCGGCGGCGCGGATCTTGGCAATGGGCCCGACCAGCACCGGTTCGGCCAGGCCGGCCTCGCGCGCCTCCAGCGCCGCGAGGATCGCCGCTGGCGAGCAGGGATGCGCCACCGCGATCCGCAGCGGCGGGCAGGCGAGGGCGGCGCGCAGCACCTCCTCGTAGCGGTCGTGCCGCTGCAGCACCACCTCGGGCAGCGGCGTGCGCGGCCAGACGATCTCGGCGGCGGGGGCGATCACCGTCGCCGTGCCGCTCAGCACCTGCTCGCCCTTCTGGTTGGTGCAGGTGGTGTCGAGCAGCACGATGCGCTTCTCCGGCCGCTTCTCGCGCACCTGCACCGTTGCGGTGATGGTGTCGCCCGGCGTGACGGGGCGCAGGAAGCGCATCTCCTGCCCGAGATAGATGGTGCCGGGGCCGGGAAGCTGCGTGCCGAGCACGGCGGAGACCAGCGCACCCGTCCACATGCCATGCGCCACCACATGACCGAACATGTCGGTGGCGGCAAAGGCGGCGTCGAGATGGGCCGGGTTCACGTCGCCCGAGACGGCGGCGAAGAGAGCGATATCGTCCTGCCCGATGACCCGCACCAGGGAGGCGCGCTCGCCCAGCTGCAGGGCGTCGAAGGTCCGGTTGCGCAGCACGGGCTGCGCCATGGCATCCATCATGGTGGGGGTTCCGTCAACGCTGATGCACGTAGGTTCCGGGCGCCGGCGCGAGCGGCGGATAGCTTTCCGCGCCCATGGCCGGCGGTGCCGCCACCTGCTCCGGCGCGGAGCGGCGCGCCAGCCAGTGCTGCCAGGCCGGCCACCAGGAGCCCTCCTTCGGCGCATGCGCCTCCAGCCATTCCTCAGGGCTGATGCAGGGGCCGTCGTGGCGCTTGTGGGCGATGCGGTAGTGCCGGTGCGGATGGCCGGGCTCGCTGACGATGCCCGCGTTGTGCCCGCCATTGGTCAGCACGAAGGTCACGTCGGTGTCGCTCAGCGCATGGATCTTGAACACCGAGCGCCAGGGCGCGACGTGGTCCCACTCGGTGCCGACGGCGAAGATCGGTACGCGGATGTCCTGGATCGCCACCGGCCGCCCATCCACCATGTGGCGCCCCGAGGCGAGGCTGTTCTCCAGGAACAGGTGCCGCAGGTATTCGGAATGCATGCGGTAGGGCATGCGGGTGGCGTCGGCGTTCCAGGCCATCAGGTCGGACATCGGCGCGCGCTCGCCCATCAGGTACTCGCGCACCATGCGAGACCAGATCAGGTCGTTCGAGCGCAGCAGCTGGAAGGCGCCCGCCATCTGGCCGGCGGCGAGGTAGCCGCGCTCCCACATCATCGCCTCCAGCAGCGCCACCTCGCTGTCGTCGATGAAGAGCTGCAGTTCGCCGGGCTCGGTGAAGTCGGTCTGCGCGGCGAGCAGCGTCATCGAGGCGAGGCGGTCGTCGCCGGCGCGGGCCATGGCGGCGGCGGCGACGGAGAGCAGCGTGCCACCCAGGCAGTAGCCCACCGCATGCACTTTGCGCTGCGGCAGGATGGCGCCGATGGCTTCAAGCGCCGCCATGACGCCGAGCCGGCGATAATCCTCGAAGCCGATGTCGCGGTCCTCGGCCGTCGGGTTGCGCCAGGAGAGGCAGAACACGGTGTGCCCGTGGCTGACGAGGTGGCGGATCAGCGAGTTGCCCGGCGAAAGATCGAGGATATAGTATTTCATGATCCAGGCGGGCACGATCAGAACCGGCTCGGCATGGACGCGCGGTGTCGCTGGGGCGTACTGGATCAGCTCGACGAGATGGTTGCGGTAGACGACCTCGCCCGGCGTGATGGCCACCTCGTGGCCCGGGCGGAAGGCCTCGGCGCCGGCGGGCGGCTGCCGGGTCAGGCGGCGGCTGAGGTCCTCCAGCAGGTTGGCGCCGCCGGTCAGCAGGTTCAGCCCGCCCGTCTCCCGCGTGCGGTCGATCACCTCGGGATTGCTCCAGGGCAGGTTGGCGGGCGAGAACACGTCGAGCATCTGCCGCACCGTGAAGGCGACCACCTCCTGGTGGTGCGGCGAGACGCCCGGCACGCCCTGCGTGGCGCCGCGCCACCATTCCTCCAGCAACAGGAAGGCCTCGGCGCCGAGGCGGAAGGGCTGCTGGCGCCAGGCTTCGCCGCGGAAGCGGGCATCCCCTGGCTGCGGCAGGATGCAGGGTGGCGCCTGCGGGTTGGCCGTGCAGCGGGCCGCCTGCGCCATCAGGCGGCCGACGGAGCCGGCGGCGGTCAGCGCCAGTTCCGCCTGTTTGCCGGGCGCGGCGGCGCGGTTCAGCGCCCAGTCGGTGAAGGCGAGGAGCAAGGAGGCGGGGGAAATGCCTCCCGTCGCCCGCGCGATGCTGGCGGCGGCGGCCAGATTGCCCACCTGCAGCAGCGCGCTGAACGGGTTTTCCGCCCCTTGCTTGCGGACGGATGGCGGGATCGCGGCGGGGTCCGCCACCCGGGCAGCGCGCGTGGCCGACATCAGGCCTGCTTCGCCTCAAGGGTCGTGGGCACCGGCTTGGCCTCGGCCGTCGCGGCGGCGTCGGCGGTGGCCGAGGTGACCTGCTGGCAGCAGCTGCGCATGTCGTCCGCCATCCGCTGCAGCATCCTGGCCTGGCTGGAGGTCGCCTCGAAGGCGGTTGCCATGAGGGCGGCCTGCGCCGTCATCCAGTCCTGCGGGCGCCGGCTGGCGGCCAGATCCTGCAGGCATTGGCCAAGGCGTGCCTGGGTCTCCATCAGCAGGCGGATCTCCTGGGTCAGGGTCTCGCTGTAGATCCGCTGGGCGGAGAGGCCGGCCTGCCAGAGCGGGCGCATCGGCCCATCGCCTCCGTCCTTCAGGCTTTCCGCGCTGAAGCGCCACCACGGTCCCAGCATTTCCATCGGCGTGGGGGGAGGCGCCTCGTGCGGCGTGCGTGGCATACGGTTCATGGTTATTTCCTCGCGCTGCATGGCGGCATGCGGGCCGGCTTGGCCCGGCATCCGGTCGGAACTGGGGGGAGGCCGGCCGACGCCGCGGGCGGACCATGCGGGCGGGAAGGGCCGGCGGCACTGATCTGTGTCAGGTTCTTTTTCGCAGGCGCCGCATAGAAGATTTCCTCACGCAGCGGTGTCCGGCATGATTCCCCCGCTACCGCAGGACGAAGAGGATGGGCATGGCGGCGCCGAGGCGGATCTGGCTCTGGGGGGTCCTTGTGGCGGTGCTCGCGGGTGGCGGCTACCTCGCCTGGCGCCACTATGGTGCCGATCCGGCCCTGCCGCCCGGCATTGCGCGGGTGAATGGCCGCATCGAGGCCGAGCAGATCGACATCGCCAGCAAACTGGCCGGGCGCGTCACCGAGGTGCTGGTGGAGGAGGGCCAGATGGTCCCCGCCGGTGCGGTGGTGGCACGGCTCGACGCGGCGACGCTGCGGGCGCAGCTGCGCGCCGCCGAGGCGCAGGTACGGGAGGCCGAGCAGGCCCGCGCCGCCGCCGATGCCGAGCTGCTGCGCGCCCGCAGCGCCCGCAACCTGGCGCAGAGCGAGCTGGCGCGCACCGAGGCGCTGCACCGGCGCGGCTATGCTCCCACCGAGCAGCTCGACCAGCGCCGCTCCTCGCTGGAGGTGGCGGAGGCGACGCTGGCCACCGCCGAGGCCGGGCAGCGCCGCGCCCAGGCGACGCTGGAGGCGACGGAGGCCAACGTCGCGGAGGTGCGCACCCAGCTCGACGACACGGTGCTGACCGCGCCGCGCGCCGGCCGCGTGCTCTACCGCCTGCTGCGCACCGGCGAGGTGGTGGCCGCGGGCGGCCGCGTCGCCACGCTGATCGACCCGACCGACGTCTCGATGATCGTCTTCCTGCCCGCCAGCCAGGTCGGCCGCCTGGCCTATGGGGCGGAGGCGCGGCTGGTGCTCGACCCGGTGCCGCAATACGTCGTGCCCGCCACCGTCAGTTTCATCGCGCCCGAGGCGCAGTTCACGCCGCGCCAGGTGGAGACGGCGCAGGAGCGCGAGAACCTGATGTTCCGCGTCAAGCTGCGCCTGCCGCCCGAGCTCCTGCAGACCTATGCCGACCGGGTGAAGGGGGGCGTGCGCGGCGTCGCCTATCTGCGCATCGACCCCAGCCAGCCCTGGCCTGAGGATCTGCAGGTGAAGCTGCCGTGAGCGTGCCGCCGCACGCCGCCACGCTGGACAGGGTGACGCAGCGCTATGGCCGGGTGGTGGCGCTGGACGCGGTGAGCCTGCAGATCCCCGCCGGCGTCATGGCGGGGCTGGTCGGGCCGGACGGCGTCGGCAAGTCCACCCTGCTGGCGCTGCTGGCCGGGGTGCGGCGCCCGCAACAGGGGGGGCTCTCCGCCCTCGGCGAGGATCTCCGCGATGCCGCGGCGCTGGAACGCTGCCGGCAGCGCATTGCCTATATGCCGCAGGGCCTGGGGCGGAACCTCTACCCGACCCTCTCGGTGGCCGAGAACATCGCCTATTTCAGCCGCCTGTTCGGCCAGGGCGCGGCAGAGCGGAGCGCACGCGGCGCCGAGCTGATGCGGGCCACCGGTCTCGCCCCCTTCGCCGACCGTCCGGCCGGCAAGCTCTCCGGCGGCATGAAACAGAAGCTCTCGCTCTGCTGCGCCCTGGTGCGCGAGCCGGAGCTGCTGATCCTCGATGAGCCGACCACCGGCGTGGACCCGCTTTCCCGCCGCCAGTTCTGGGCGTTGATCGGCCGCCTGCGCGCCCGCCGCCCCGGCATGAGCGTGCTGGTGGCGACGGCCTACATGGAGGAGGCCGAGCGCTTCGACTGGCTCGCCGCGCTGGATGCCGGCCGCGTCATCGCCGAGGGCAGCCCGGAGGCGCTGAAGCAGCGCACCGGCTGCGCCACGCTGGAAGCCGCCTTCGTGGCGCTGCTGCCGCCGGCGCGACGCGACGGCCATGCGCCGGTACAGGCGCCACCGCCCGCGCCACGTCCGCCCGGTGAAGCCCCCGCCATCGAGGCGCATGGCCTGACCAAGCGCTTCGGCGACTTCACCGCGGTGGACGGTGTGGACCTGTTGATCCCGCGTGGCGAGATCTTCGGCTTTCTCGGCTCCAATGGCTGCGGCAAGACCACCACGATGAAGATGCTCACCGGCCTGCTGCCGGCCGATGCCGGGGAGGCCCGCGTGCTGGGCCAGCGGCCCGGCGGCGGCGGCGATGCGCGGCAGCAGGTGGGCTACATGTCGCAGGCCTTCTCGCTCTATGGCGAGCTGACGGTGCGGCAGAACCTGGAACTGCATGCGCGCCTCTTCCACCTGCCGCCCCGGCAGGCCGCCGCGCGCATCGCCGAACTGCTGGGTGATTTCGAGCTGGAGGGCGTGGCGGACAGCGCACCGGAAGCCCTGCCGCTCGGCGTCCGCCAGCGGCTGCAGCTCGCCGCCGCGCTGGTGCACGGGCCATCCCTGCTGATCCTGGACGAGCCGACCTCCGGCGTGGATCCGGTGGCGCGCGACCGCTTCTGGAACCACCTGCTGCGGCTCTCCCGGCAGGAAGGGGTGACCATCTTCATCTCCACCCACTTCATGAACGAGGCCGAGCGCTGCGACCGCATCTCGCTGATGCATGCCGGGCGCGTGCTGGCGGTCGGCACGCCGCAGGCGATCACGGCCGAGCGCGGCGCCGCGACGCTGGAAGAAGCCTTCATCGCCCATCTGGAGGCCGCTGCCGGCCCCGCCCTGGGGGAGGCCGAGGCGCCGCCGCCGGCCCTGCGCCCGCCCGCGCCCGCGCGGCCCGGCTTCGACCCGCGCCGCCTGCTGGCCTGCGCCTGGCGCGAGACGCTGGAGCTGCTGCGCGACCGCATCCGCATCGCCTTCGCCCTGCTCGGGCCGCTGCTGCTGATGCTGGCCTTCGGCTTCGGCATTTCCTTCGACGTCGAGAACCTGCCCTATGCGGTGCTCGACCAGGACCAGACGCCGGAGAGCCGGAGCCTGCTGGAGAGCTTCGCCGGCTCCCGCTACTTCAGCGAGCGCCCGCCGTTGCGCGACCTTGCCGAGGCGGAGGCACAGCTGCGCGCGGGGCGCATCGCGCTGGCGGTGGAAATCCCGCCCGGCTTCGGCGCCGACCTGCGCCGCGGCACCCGGCCCGAGGTGGCGGTGACGCTGGACGGCGCCATGCCCTTCCGCGCCGAGACGGCGCGCGCCTATGTCACCGGCCTGGCGCAGACCTGGCTGCGCGACCGGCAGGCGCATTCGCCGCTGCCGCGCAGCGAGACGCTGCTCAGCATCGAGCCGCGCTTCCGCTACAACCAGGCCTTCCGCAGCGCGGTGGCGATCGTGCCCGGCATCATCATGCTGATGCTGATGCTGATCCCCGCCATGGTCGCGGCGGTCGGCGTGGTGCGGGAGAAGGAGAGCGGCGCCATCGCCAATTTCCGCGCCACGCCCGTCACGCCGCTGGAATTCCTGGTCGGCAAGCAGATTCCCTATGCTGCGGTGGCGCTGGCCAGCTTCGTGCTGCTGCTGCTGGCGGCACGGCTGGTCTTCGACGTGCCGGTGCGCGGCTCCGGCCTGGCGCTGGCGGTGGGCGGAGTGCTCTACGTGCTGGCCTCGACCGGCTTTGGCCTGCTGATCTCGGCCTTCGTCCGCAGCCAGGTGGCGGCGATCTTCGCCGCCGCCATCCTCTCCGTGGTGCCCGGCGTGAACTTCTCCGGCCTGCTGGTGCCGACCTCGGCCATCGCCGGCGCCGCCCGCGCCTTCGGCCTCGCCTTCCCGGCGAGCTGGTTCCAGAAGATCTCGATCGGCACCATGAGCAAGGCCCTGGGCTTCGCCGAGCTCTGGCCGAACCACCTGATGCTGGCCGGCTTCGCCATCCTTTTCGTCGGCGGCGCGGCCCTGGCGATGCCGAAGCAGGAGGCGTGAAATGCCCAGCCTCGGCAACATCCTCGCGCTCGGATTGAAGGAGCTGCGCGTGCTGCGCGCCGATCCGGTGATGGTGCTGCTGCTGCTCTACACCTTCACCCTGGCCGTTTATTCCGTCAGCACCGGCGTGAAGATGGAGGTGCGCAACGCCGCCATCGCCGTGGTGGACGAGGACCATTCCGAGCTGTCCCGCGCCCTGCGCGCGGCGCTGCTGCCGCCGCAGTTCCGCCCGCCGGTCGCGATCGAGGCCGGCGCGGTGGCGCCGGCGCTGGACAGCGGCCGCTTCGTTTTCGTCCTGCAGGTGCCGCCGCGCTTCGAGGCCGACCTGCTGGCGCGCCGCCCCACCGAGCTGGCGCTCGACATCGACGCCACCGCCATGTCCATGGCCGGCAATGGCAGCGCCTACATCCAGCAGATCGTGCAGCAGGAAGTGGAGGCGCGCATCGGCGGCGCGGCGCTGCCGGTGGACCTGGTGACGCGCACCCGGTTCAACCCGAACAGCACGCCCGAGTGGTTCGCCGCCGTCATGCAGGTGGTGAACAGCATCATGATCCTCTCCATCATCCTGCCCGGCGCCGCCCTGCTGCGCGAGCGCGAGCATGGCACGCTGGAGCACCTGCTGGCCATGCCGGTGACGCCGCTGGAAATCCTGCTCGCCAAGGTGGCGGCCAATGCGCTGGTCATCGTCGGCGCCGCGCTGCTGTCGCTGCTCCTTGTGGTGCAGGGGTTGCTCGGCGTGCCGCTGGCCGGCTCGCTGCCGCTCTTCGTGCTGGGCACGCTGCTGTTCCAGGTCTCCATCGCCGCGCTCGGCATCCTGCTCGCCACCACCACCGCCTCCACCGGGCAGTTCGGCCTGCTGGCCCTGCCGCTGCTGATCCTGCTGATGCTGCTCTCCGGCAGCATGACACCGCTGGAGAGCATGCCGCCCTGGCTGCAACAGGCCTTGCAGGTGTCGCCGGCGGTGCAGTTCGTCGGCTTCGCCCAGGCGGTGCTCTACCGTGGCGCCGGGTTGCGGATCGTGGCACCGCAGCTGCTGGCGTTGCTGCTGCTGGGAGGGCTTTTCCTGGGCGTGGCCCTGTTCCGGCTGCGCCGCTCGCTCGCCCGCGTCGGCTGACGGGGTGCAAGCCAGGCGGTCCCGGCGCCATATCGGAGGAAGAGGGAGGAATGATGCACGGCAACACCGTTCGACAGGCCGCATCTGAGGCGCCAGCGCCCGAGGCATCCTGGCACGCCATCCCGGCCGAGGAGGCGCTGCGCCGGCTGGAGTCCGTGCCTGCCGGCCTGGAGGCCGGGGAGGCCGCGCGCCGCCTCGCCGCGCACGGGCCGAACCGCCTGCCCGAGGCCCGGCCGCCGAGTGCTCTGCGCCGCTTCCTGGCGCAGTTCGCCAACCTGCTGATCTATGTCCTGCTCGGCTCGGCGGCGATCACGGCGGCGCTCGGCCACTGGCTGGATGCGGCGGTCATCCTGGGGGTCGTGCTGATCAATGCCGTCATCGGCTTCGTGCAGGAGGGGCGGGCGGCCGAGGCGCTGGCCGCCATCCGCGGCATGCTCACCCCCCACGCCTCGGTCCTACGCGACGGCCGCCGGCGCACGGTGGACGCCGCCGAGCTGGTGCCGGGCGACCTCGTGCTGCTGGAGCCCGGCGACAAGGTGCCGGCCGACCTGCGGCTGATCCGCGCACGCGGCCTGCGGGTGGAGGAGGCGGCGCTGACCGGCGAGTCCGTGCCCGTGGAGAAGTCCGACGCCCCCGTGGCGGCCGATGCCCCGCTCGGCGACCGCGCCGGGATGGCCTTCTCCGGCACGCTGGTCGCCACCGGCCAGGCGACAGGCGTGGTCGTCGCCACCGGCGCCGCGACCGAGCTGGGCCGCATCAGCGCCCTGCTGGGCGCGGTGGAGACCCTGGCGACCCCGCTGCTGCAGCAGATCGACCGCTTCGCGCAGCGGCTGACGGTGGTCATCCTCGGCCTCTCGGCGGCGGTCTTCGCCTTCGCTTGGCTGGCGCGCGGCTACACGGCGGACGAAGCCTTCATGACCGTGGTCGGCATCGCCGTCGCCGCCGTTCCCGAGGGGCTGCCGGCGGTGCTGACCATCACCCTGGCGATCGGCGTCCGGCGCATGGCGGCGCGCAACGCCATCATCCGGCGCCTGCCGGCGGTGGAGACGCTCGGCTCGGTTTCCGTCATCTGCTCCGACAAGACGGGCACGCTGACCCGCAACGAGATGGCGGTGGCCAGCGTGGTCACCGCCGCCGGGACCTTTGAGGCGGCCGGCGCCGGCTATGCGCCGCAGGGCACGGTGACCGCCGCCGCGGGGCGGGAAGCCTCGCCACAGGCCCGCGCGCTGCTCGCCGACCTCGCCCGCGCCGCCGCGCTCTGCAATGACGCCGCGCTGCGCGAGGCCCCCGAGGCCGGTTGGGTGGTGGATGGCGACCCGATGGAGGGGGCGCTCGTCGCCTTCGCCGCGCGCGCCGGCACCGACCCCGAGGCGTCGCGCCGGGCGTTCCCGCGCCTCGACGAGATCCCCTTCGACGCCCGCCACCGCTACATGGCCACGCTGCACCAGGACGGCGCGCAGGGCGGCGCCTTCCTGGTGGTGAAGGGGGCGCCCGAGCGGCTGCTCGCCCTGTGCGAGCGCGAGCGCCACGGCGCCGGGCCGGCAAGCGACGTGCCGATCAACCGCGTCGCCTGGCAGGCCCATATGGAAAGGCTGGCGGCGCAAGGCCAGCGCCTGCTCGCCCTCGCCACCTGCCCGATGCCGCCCGGAACCGGCACGCTCGGCTCCGGCGGCCTCAAGGGGGAGGGGCTGGTGCTGCTCGGCCTGCTCGGCCTGATCGACCCGCCGCGCGAGGAGGCGGTCGCCGCCGTGGCCGAGTGCCAGGCGGCGGGCATCCGCGTGAAGATGATCACCGGCGACCACGCCGCCACCGCCGCCGCCATCGCCCGCCAGGTCGGGCTGCAGGGCGCCGGCGTTGCCGTCACCGGGCAGGAGCTGGAGGCGCTGGACGATGCAGGCCTGCGGGCGCGGGCGCGTGAGACCAGCGTCTTCGCCCGCACCAGCCCCGAGCACAAGCTACGCCTTGTCGAGGCCTTGCAGGCTGAGGGCGAGGTCGTCGCCATGACCGGCGACGGCGTCAACGACGCGCCCGCCCTGAAGCGCGCCGAGGTGGGCGTGGCCATGGGCCGCAAGGGCACCGAGGCGGCGAAGGAGGCGGCCGAGATGGTGCTGGCCGACGACAACTTCGCCACCATCGCCGCGGCGGTGCGCGAGGGCCGCACCGTCTATGACAATCTTCGCAAGGTGATCGCCTGGACCCTGCCGACCAATGGCGGGGAGGCGGTGACGATCATCGCCGCCCTGCTGCTTGGCGTGACATTGCCGCTGACGCCGCTGCAGATCCTCTGGATCAACATGGTGACCGCCACCACCCTCGGCCTCACCCTGGCCTTCGAGGCCGCCGAGCCGAATGTCATGCGCCGCCCGCCGCGCGACCCGCGTGAGCCGCTGCTCACCGGCTTCCTGGTCTGGCGCACGGTGTTGGTCTCGGTGCTGTTCACCCTGGCTGCCTTCGGCATCTTCGCCTGGACGCAGGCGCGCGGCCTGCCGCTGGAGGCGGCGCGCACGGCGGTGGTCAACACGCTCGTGGTGCTGGAGATCGCCTACCTGTTCAGCGTACGCTACCAGTCCACCACCTCGCTCACCTGGCGAGGAATGCTCGGCACCCCGGCGGTGCTGCTCGGTGTGGGTATCATTGTCGTGCTGCAGCTCGCCTTCACCTACCTGCCCGTGCTGCAGGCGCTGTTCGCCACCCGGCCGCTCGATCCGGTGGCGGACGGCCTGCCCATCCTGGGGAGCGGCATCGTGCTGCTGGTGCTGCTGGAGGCCGAGAAGCACATCCGGCGGCGGCTGGCCGCGCGCCGGATGTGAAACGCCACCCGGGCCGAGGGAGAGACCCGCATGGACGTCGCTGTCTTCAGCACCAAGCCCTATGACCGCCATTTCCTCGACGCGGCGAATGCCGCCGCCGGCGGGCGGCACCGCCTGACCTATCTGGAGGCCCGGCTCTCGCCCGACACGGCGGTGCTGGCGCGCGATGCCGGTGCCGTCTGCGCCTTCGTCAACGACCGGGCGGATGCCGCGGCGCTGGAAACCTTCGCGCGGATGGGCGTTCGGCTGCTGGCGCTACGCTCGGCGGGCTTCAACAACGTGGACCTCGCGGCGGCCCGGCGCCTGGGGGTGACGGTGGCGCGCGTGCCGGCCTATTCACCCGAGGCGGTGGCCGAGCACACGGTGGCGATGATCCTCGCGCTCAACCGCAACATCCACCGCGCCTACAACCGTGTGCGCGAGGGCAATTTCGCGCTCGACGGGCTGCTCGGCTTCGGGCTGAAGGGGCGCACCGTCGGCGTCGTGGGCACCGGGCGCATCGGCGTGGCGGTGGCGCGCATCATGCGGGGCTTCGGCTGCCGCGTGATCGCCCACGACCCCTTTCCCGATCCCGCGGTCGAAGCGATGGGCGTCGCCTACGTCACCATCCCCGAGTTGCTGGCCGGTTCCGACATCGTCACGCTGCACTGCCCGCTGACGCCGGAGACGCACCACCTGATCGACGCCGATGCGGTGCGGCGGATGCGGCGCGGCGCCATGCTGATCAACACCAGCCGCGGCGCCATCGTGGACACGCGCGCGGTGATCGCCGGGCTCAAGCTCGGCCTCATCGGCCATCTCGGCCTCGACGTGTATGAGGAGGAGGGGGATCTGTTCTTCCAGGACCTCTCCGGCAAGGTGATCCAGGACGACGTCTTCGCCCGCCTGCTCACCTTTCCCAACGTGCTCGTCACCGCCCACCAGGCCTTCTTCACCACCGAGGCGCTGACGGCCATCGCCGAGACCACGCTGGCCAACATCACCGCCTTCGAGGCGACGGGGCGTGCGGTGCACGAGGTCTCGACCGAGAAGCTGGCCTGATCATGCGCGGCCGGGCCTTCCTCGCGGCGCTGCTGCTGGTGCTGGGCCTGACCGCCGCGCCCCTGCCTGCCGCACCGCTGGCCGCCGCGCAGCCGGCGGGCACGGCGCTGCTGCTGACGGCGGAGGGCGGCATCGGCCCCGGCATCGCCGGCTATATCGAGGCGGGGCTGGCGCAGGCGGCAGAGCAGGGGAATGCGCTGGCCGTGCTGCGGCTCGACACGCCCGGCGGGCTGGACGCGGCCACCCGCCGGATCGTGCAGGCCATGCTCGCCTCGCCGGTGCCGGTCGCCGTCTGGGTGGCGCCGAGCGGTGCGCGGGCGGCCAGCGCCGGCGTCCTCATCCTCTCGGCGGCCCAGGTCGCGGCCATGGCGCCGGGCACCGCCACGGGCGCGGCCACCCCGGTGCTGCTCGGCGGCGGCAGGGAGGAGGAAGACGACCCGCTGCGGGCCAAGCGCATCAACGATGCCGCCGCCTATGCCCGCGGCCTCGCCGAGTACCATGGCCGCAACCCGGACTGGCTGGAGAAGGCGGTGCGCGAGGCGGCCAGCCTGCCGGCCGCGGAGGCGTTGCGGCTCGGCGTCATCGACCTCGTCGCCGCCGATCTGCCGGCGCTGCTCGCGGCCATGGACGGGCGCAGCGTGCGGATGCCCGCGGGGCCGCGCGTGCTGCAAACGGCGGGCCTTGCGGTGCAGCGCTTCGACCCTGGCTGGCGTGACCGGCTGCTGACGGCGATCTCCGATCCCAACATCGCCTATCTCCTGCTGATGCTCGGCCTCGGCGGACTGATCCTGGAATTCGCCGCGCCCGGCTTCGGCCTCGGCGGGGTGGTGGGGGGGATCGCGCTGCTGCTCGGCCTCTTCGCCCTGAACCTGCTGCCGGTGGACCTCACCGGGCTGGCGCTGATGGCGCTGGGCGCGGCGATGCTGGTGGCCGAGGCCTTCATTCCCGCCTTCGGGCTGCTCGGCTTCGGCGGGCTTGCGGCGCTGGTGCTCGGCGCCGTCATCGCCTTCGACTTCGGCGCGCCCGGCTTCGCGCTCTCTCCGCTGCTGGTGGTTTCCTCCACCGTGCTGCTTGCGCTGCTGCTGGGCGCGACGATGTGGTCGGTGTGGCGCTCGCGCCGGCTAGCGGTGATGACGGGCGGGCAGGGGATGGTCGGCGCGCCCGGCCGCGTGCTGGAATGGTCCGGCCGGGGTGGCGCCGTGCTGGTGCATGGCGAGCGCTGGTCGGCGACGGCGCCGGTGGCGCTGGCGCCGGGCCAGGCGGTGCGGGTGCTGGCCCGCCATGGCCTGCGGCTCACGGTGGCGCCCGACGCCGCCGGACAGGAAGGGAAGGCTCCATGATCGGCGACGTCGCGAATTTCGTGCCTTATCTCGTGCTGTTCCTCCTCGTCCTGGCCCTGCTCTGGGCCGGTATCCGCGTGCTGCGGGAGTACGAGCGCGGCGTGGTCTTCACCCTCGGCCGCTTCTCCGGCGTGCGCGGCCCAGGGCTGATCCTGCTGATCCCGCTGGTGCAGCAGATGCAGCGGGTGGACCTGCGCACGGTGGTGATGGACGTGCCCAGCCAGGACGTGATCTCGCGCGACAACGTCTCGGTGAAGGTCAATGCGGTGGTCTATTTCCGCGTGGTGGACGCCGATCGCTCCATCATCGAGGTGGACGACTACATGGGGGCGACCAGCCAGCTCGCGCAGACCACCCTGCGCTCCGTGCTCGGCAAGCACGACCTCGACGAGATGCTGGCCGAGCGCGACAAGCTGAACCGCGACATCCAGGAGATCCTCGACACCCAGACCGACGCCTGGGGCATCAAGGTCGGGAATGTCGAGATCAAGCATGTGGACATCGACGAGAGCATGGTGCGCGCCATCGCCCGGCAGGCCGAGGCCGAGCGCAACCGGCGCGGTCGCATCATCGACGCCGAAGGCGAGTTGCAGGCGGCGGAGAAGCTGGTGCAGGCGGCGCGCACCCTCTCCGCCGTGCCGGAGGCGATGCAGCTGCGCTATCTCTCGACGCTGCAGGGTATCGCGGGCGAGCGGAACTCGACGGTGGTCTTCCCGATCCCGCTGGAACTGCTGCGCGGCCTGGGCAATCTGGTCCGGGGAGCGGGCCAGGAACCGCCAGGGCGGGATTCGCCCCCGCCGGTGTGACGTTCCCGGAGAGGTGAAGGCAGGGAGCGGCCGCCCCTGATGCAGATCATCTCTTCGCCTTTGCAGTCGTGCTCTCTTGCCGCCGCCATGAACGAACGCGGGAAAGAACGCGCGATGCTGCACGTCCGGAGCGCCCCTCCCTGCCATTCGCTCCCGGTGACGAGGGGCACGGCCGCACAGCTCCAGCATGAGTTGCGGGAGGGGCTTGTTCTGCGGCTTGGACCCCGTGCGACACCGGGCGAGGAGCGCCACGACCGTGCCTCCCGCGAGGTGCGGAGGGAGGAAGCCCATGGGATGTGTCGCTGACCTCGAATATGTGATCACCGGCCAGGGCGGCCGCTGGCGGTTGTGGTGGCAGGGGCAGTGTTGCGGGAACTTCCCGTCGCGCCGCGCGGCCCTCGGCATGGCCGCCTATGAGGCCGGGCGTGTCCGGCTGCTGGGCCATCGCGTCCGCATCCTCGTGCGCCGCCCGTGCGGAGGCTTCCGGATCATCCCGCTGCCGGTCCGGCCGGTGGCGGAAGTCATGCCGGCGCCGTCCGCCTTCCTCCCGTCCCAATGCTCCGCCTCCCCTCCGGTGGCGAAGCCGGATCGCCCGCCGCGGCAGGGCACGGGCCGCTCGGCCTCGCGGCTCGCCCCGGCCTGATCTGGCGCAGGGAGGGCTGCCGCCGGCCCGTGATAGGGCCAGAGGTGCATCGCCCCGCCGGATGCGGACCGGGGCGCCCTCCGCGCCAGGAAAAGGAGAAGGCCGATGGCACAGCCCTGCATCGCTTGGTTCGAGACGCTCGGCATCGGCGACGTCCCGCAGGTCGGCGGCAAGAACGCCTCTCTCGGTGAAATGGCGCGCAGCCTGGCGGGCGAGGGCGTCAGCGTGCCGGATGGCTTCGCCACCACGGCCGCCGCCTATCGCGAATACATCGCGGCGAACCAGCTTGAGGCCCCCATGCGGGCGCGCCTCGCCGCGCTGGAGGCCGGCCGCGCGACGCTGCAGGAGACGGGCGAGGCGATCCGCCGCCTGTTTCTTGGTGGCAGTTTCCCGGAAGGTGTCGCGGCGGAGATCCGCGCGGCCTATCGCGAGCTGGCCCGCCGCCGCGGCGGTGCCGAGGCCCCTGCGGTCGCCGTTCGCAGCAGTGCCACCGCGGAGGACCTGCCGAACGCCAGCTTCGCCGGCCAGCAGGAGACCTTCCTCAACGTGCGTGGCGAGGCCGAGCTGCTGGACGCCTGCCGCCGCTGCTACGCCTCCCTCTTCACCGACCGGGCGATCAGCTACCGCCAGGCACAGGGCTTCGACCACATGCAGGTGGCGCTCTCCATCGGCGTGCAGGCCATGGTGCGCTCCGACCTCGCCGGCTCCGGCGTGATGTTCTCGCTGGACACCGAGACCGGCTTCCCCGGCACCGTGGTCATCAGCGCCGCCTGGGGCCTGGGCGAGACGGTGGTGCAGGGCACGGTGGATCCGGACAAGTACCTCGTCTTCAAGCCGCTGCTGGACGAGCCCCGCTTCGCCCCGATCCTGGAGAAGAGCTGCGGCGGCAAGGCGCAGAAGCTGGTCTATGCCACCGGCGGCAGCGCCCGCACGGTGCTGGCCGAGACCACCCGGCGCGAGCGCGAGGCGCTGGTGCTGAACGACGCCGAGATCCTGCAGCTGGCCCGCTGGGCGGTGACGATCGAGCGCCATTACGGCCGCCCGATGGACATGGAATGGGCCAAGGACGGCGAGACCGGCGCGCTGCACATCGTCCAGGCGCGGCCGGAGACGGTGCAGGCGGGCCGTGCCCAGGCGGCCAGCCTGCGCACCTACGCGCTGAAGGACCGCAAGGCACGGCCGCTGCTGACCGGCGCCGCGGTCGGCGACGCCATCGCCGCCGGTGAGGCCTGCGTCATCCGCAGCGCCGCCGAGATCGGGCGCTTCCGCGACGGCGCCATTCTCGTCACCGAGGCGACCGACCCGGACTGGGTGCCGATCATGAAGCGCGCCGCCGGCATCGTCACGGATCATGGCGGCCCGACCAGCCATGCCGCCATCGTCAGCCGCGAGCTGGGCGTGCCAGCGGTGGTCGGCACCCAGCGCGCCACCGCGCTGCTGCGGGACGGGCAGGCGGTCACGCTCTCCTGCGCCGAGGGCGACCAGGGCCATGTCTATGACGGCCGGCTGGACTTCGCCGTGGCGGATCTCGACCTGAAGGACCTGCCGCGCACCCGCACCGCCATGATGCTGAACCTGGCCAACCCCGCCGCCGCGCTGCGCTGGTGGCGCCTGCCGGCGGCGGGGGTGGGGCTGGCGCGGATGGAGTTCATCGTCAATTCGCACATCCGCATCCATCCGATGGCGCTGGTGCATTTCGACCGCCTGCAGGACGCCGAGGCGCGGCGGCAGATCGAGGCGATGACGCAGGGCTACCCGGACAAGGCGGAGTTCTTCGTGGAGCGCCTGGCGCGCGGCATCGCCAAGCTGGCCGCGCCCTTCCACCCGCACCCCGTCATCGTCCGGCTCAGCGACTTCAAGAGCAACGAATACGCCCACCTGCTCGGCGGCGCCGCCTTCGAGCCGGTGGAGGAGAACCCGATGCTCGGCCTGCGCGGCGCCTCCCGCTACTACAGCGAGCGCTACCGCGAGGGCTTCGCGCTCGAATGCCGCGCGCTGCGGCGGGTGCGGGAGGAGATCGGCCTCTCCAACGTCGTGGTGATGGTGCCCTTCTGCCGCACCCCCGCCGAGGCCGATCGCGTGCTGGCCGAAATGGCGCGCCACGGGCTGGTGCGCGGGCAGGAAGGGCTGCGCGTCTATGTCATGTGCGAGATCCCCTCGAACGTCATCCTGGCCGAGCAGTTCGCCGAGCGCTTCGACGGCTTCTCGATCGGCTCGAACGACCTGACCCAGCTCATCCTGGGCGTGGACCGCGACTCGGCGGAACTGCGCGGCCTGTTCGACGAACGGGACGAAGCGGTGAAGCGCATGATCGCCGACGTCATCGCCCGCGCCCATGCCTGCGGCGCAACCGTCGGCATCTGCGGCGAGGCGCCCAGCAACCACCCGGACTTCGCCGCCTTCCTGGTGGAGCAGGGAATCGATTCGATCTCGCTCAACCCCGACAGCTTCGTGGCCACCGTCCGGCGCGTCGCCGAGGCGGAAGGCCAGGCGAGGCCAGCGCCGGTGCGCACCGCTGGAGACTGAAGGGGGCTGCAAGCGGCCGCCGCTCGCTCGTCATGCCGTGGTGCCCTGGGAGGCGCTGCCTCCCAGACCCTCCGCCGGGGAGGCAACGGCCTTCCCGGACCCCGCGATCCGTCTAGGCAGGTGGAAGGGTCCGGAAGGCCGCGGGTTCCGGAGAACGCAGCCTTATTCCACCCAGAGGCCGCGGCTCCGGTGCCAGTGCTCGATTGATTCCTCGGGATACTCGTCGAAGCAGGCATCCTCCGGCCCGAGCTGCGGCTCCACCCAGGGGGCCTTGGAGCCCAGCATCAGATGGACCGAGCTGGGCGGCTTCGGCAGCGCCGTGTCGATCGCCGAGGCGAAGGGATGCACCAGGTCCGGCCACTGCGCGTCATACATCCAGAGCGCGCTGGCGCATTTCGGGCAGAAATGCCGCTCGCCGCTGCTGGTCTCGCAGTGGCCGCCCTCGTCGCAGATGCGGGCATGGTAGATGGCGGTCTTTCCCTTCACCTCCAGGGTGGCGGCATCGCCCATGATGTTGATCGCGTAGCCGCCCCCACCGGCCGTCTTGCGGCAGATGCTGCAATAGCAGCGCTGGTAGGGGTAGGGGGTGTGACTCTGCACGGCGAAGCGGACGGCGCCGCAGTGGCAGGAGCCTTCCAGGAGCAGGGGCATGCGCGGGTTCCCTCGGTCGCGTGGCGTGGCCTGGCGGTGCAACGCGGGATGCGCGGCAGGGTTCCCGTCATGCCGGCGGCCGGAGCGGCAAAAGGGCAGGATGGATTGTGCGGCAGGCCCCCGCGGGCCACGCAAGCCTCTTGCCCCGGGATCGGCCCCTCCGTATTCCTTTTCCCGGAACGATATGCCGCAGCAGGGGACCCCCGATGGCCGAGGCGACGCATGAGATCGATTTTGTGGAAGTGAAGGCCGAGGACATTCTGGCCGAGCGCACGCGGGGGTGGGACCAGTTTACCGCGACCGCCAAGTGGGGCATCGGCGCCATCATCGTGCTGCTGCTCGCGATCTATCTCTTCTGGGGCTGAGCGGCCTCCCGCCGCGCCCGCGGCCGCGCGCATGAAAAAAGGCGGCTCCCCGGGATGGGGGGCCGCCTTTCGTGTCCCGGAGGGGGCGCCTGGCCCCCTCCGCGATCCTCAGCCGACGATCTCGATGCCGGAGAAGAAGAAGGCGATCTCGGTGGCCGCGTTCTCGGCGCTGTCCGAACCATGCACGCTGTTGGCCTCGATGCTCTCCGCGAACTCCTTGCGGATGGTGCCCTCGGCGGCATTGGCCGGATTGGTGGCGCCCATGATCTCGCGGTTGCGGGCCACCGCGCTCTCGCCCTCCAGCACCTGCGCGACCACCGGGCCGGAGGTCATGAAGCTCACCAGGTCCTTGTAGAACGGGCGCTCCTTGTGCACGGCGTAGAAGGCGCCGGCCTGCGCCTCGGAGAGCTGCAGGCGCTTCTGGGCGACGATGCGCAGGCCCGCCTCCTCGAACTTGGCGTTGATCTTGCCGGTCAGGTTCCGGCGGGTGGCATCCGGCTTCAGGATGGACAGGGTGCGCTCGACGGCCATGGGAGCTTTCCTTCGCGATGGCGGGCAGACGCGCGCCGGATAGGCGGGGATGCGCCGCAGCGCAAGGGGGCGCGACCCCGCAACCCCTCTTCGGCCCGGGCTTTAACCGCCCACCTCCCGCCAGCCTGGCGGGGTGAGGAAGGGAGCGCCAGATGTCGCGCAGAACGGTTTCGGTGGTGGTCCTGGCGGTGCTGCTGGTGCTGCTGTTCTGGCAACTGCCGGAGGTGCCGCTGCTGATCTTCGCGGCGGCGCTGATCGGCGTCTTCCTCTACTCCGGCAGCAGCCTGCTGCGGCGCGTGGTGCCGGTGCCCCATGCCGTGGGCGTGCTGGTGTTCACCCTGCTGCTGCTGCTGGCCGGCGCCGGGCTGGGCCTGCTGGCGGCGAGCCCCCTGGCCGAGCAGCTGAACCAGCTCTGGCAGCAGGTGCCCCAGGCTTTCAACAGTGTGACGGATCGCCTCTCGCGCTACTCCTGGGGCCAGGAGATCCTTCAGCGCCTCCAGCCGCAGAACCTCTCCCTGCCGAGCGGCAGCGGTACCTCGACGGCCTTTTCCGCCATCAACAGCACCTTCGGGGCGCTTGGCAATGCCGTGCTGGTGGTGTTCCTGGGGGTCTATTTCGCAGTCGATCCCGCGCTCTACCGGCGCGGCATCGAGCTGATGGTGGCGCCCTCCCTGCGGCCGAAGGCGCATGAGATCGCCCTTGAGGCGGCGCATACGCTGCGGGGCTGGCTCGGCGCGCAGCTCGTCTCGATGACGGTGGTGGGCCTGTTGACGGCGCTGGGCCTCTGGATCGTCGGCATCCCGCTGGCCCCGGTACTCGGCGTCATCGCCGGGTTGCTGGCCTTCATTCCCACCATCGGCCCGGTGATGTCGGCCGTGCCCGGCCTGCTGCTGGGGCTGTCGGACGGCCTGTCCGGCCTGCTGACCGTGGCCGGGGTCTATCTTGCGGTGCAGACGGTGGAAAGCTACCTCGTCACGCCTTACGTCCAGCGGCGCAGCGTGGATCTGCCGCAGGCGGCGACCATCGTCGCGCTCGTCGGTTTCGGGCTGCTCTACGGCTTCCTGGGCATGATGCTGGCGACGCCCATGGCGGCGGTGCTGCTGATGCTCGTCAACCGCCTCTACGTGACCGACTATCTTGAGCGCGAAACCGCCGAGGAATGGCGCCTGCCCGTCGCCAAGTCCTGAAGGCCTGCCGCATCCGGAGGGCGATCTGCCCGCCAGGGGCGGCCCGGCACCGGGGCTGGGCCGCGAAGGCCCCGGCCCGCTCGGGCCGGAGGCGGCACCGTGCCCAGCCTCCTGCGGGAGGCCCGGGCGCCCCGCGTGACGCTCGCGCGAGGGACGGGCCAGTGCCTCAGAGCGCTGTCGAGGGCGTGGTGCGGCCCTGCGTCGCGCTCCAGGCGCCAAGCAGCATCGCGACCACGCCGACGATGATGTCGTTCCAGAAAGCGGCATTATCCGCTTGGCCCGGCCCCATGGGCTCCGGCGCTGCGACATTCGGAGCGGCGCCGACCTGCTCCATCAGGGTGTCATAAGGCAGGATGAAGGGCGCAAGAACGAGCCAGGCGCCGATGCCGGCGACAGTCCAGCTCAGCCCCTGTCCTCTCGTGGGGGAACGCAGGTGCAGGGCGGCAAGGGCCGCGATGAGCACGCCGCAGACGATGTCGTTCCAGAGTGCCGCAGGAATGGCGGAATAGCCCAGCAGGAACGGCGCGGCGATCAGCCAGAGACCGGCCACGACATTGATGCCGCTGGCCCAGCGGAGCGCTCCGGTAGAGCTGGTCCTGTTCATGTCTTCTGCCCCCGTGTTTCTTGCGTCGGCTGCCTGAGTGAACCCCGTCTCAGCCGGCGGCGGCATGCCTGAGATGGCCAGGGTCCCCTTGGAGCGAACCATGGGAAGCCGGCCGGGTTCCTGGCGCTTGCCTTCCTCCTCCTGGCGAAGGAGTACCTCGCGCGGTGCAGCCGCGCTGCCGCCTGCCCCTTCCTCGGGCAATGGCCGGGTGGGTCGTCCGGCCTGTTCGCTCCTGGGACCCCCTTCGAACGGCGGCTTTCCTGCTCCTTTCTCCCGCTGGTGGCCCCCTGAACTGGTGCCGAATGCCTAAGCAGATCCAGGCAGGGCCGTTTCGGCACCTGAATCCTGAACCAAATAGGGGAATTACTGGAGGACCGAAGATAAGGCACGCCATAAGCTTCAACTGCGGATTGCAGTACAATTTTTTGTATTCAATCGCGAAATTCTCAAATTGAAATCGATTTCCGATAAAAACGATTCTAGAAACGTGAAGACAACGCTTGGGCGGAGGGGCTGCGGGGAAGGCGTCCTCGGCCTTGCATCGCGCGCATGGGGGCCGCCGAAGCGTCGCTGAATGTGCTTGCGAAGCGAAGGACCGAACAATGAAAGCCCTTACGCCTTTGGGAACGTTCATCGATGTTCCAGAGTGCGCTGAAAGCGATACCAGCAGCTTCCGCCCGGAGGATCTCCAGGAGGCGGTGCAGTTCTACAGACGCGAAGGCTATGTCGTGATTCGCGGGCTGCTTTCTCCCGAGCTTTGCGACGCGGTCCGCAACGGCTATCGGGCCGAGGTCCTGCCGTCCAAAACGCCGATTCTCCGTCAGAAAAACATGCGCTACGAACGGAACCGCTTCGACAAGGACGGTTTTCTGGTCAATCCGATCTTCAATGTGCAGGATCTCGAATCCCGCCGCTTCGGCCGCTTCAAGAACGCCACGCTGGACGTCCTCACCCATCCCGGCGTGGCGGCGCTGACCGCCGCCGTGTTGGGAACGCCCCGCACCAAGGTCATCCAGAGCATGTTCTTCGAGGCGCCGGCCGGGACATGGGCGCATCAGGACAGCTACTATCAGGACAGCGGCGCCGGGATCGGCCGCTGCACCGCGGGATGGTTCGCGCTGGAGGACATCGATGCGGGGGCAGGGCGGTTCTATGTCTGCCCGCGCAGCCACAAGCTGATGCCCCTGCTGCGCAATGCGGGGGAACTGGATTTCGCCACCGGGCACCACCGCTACCAGCACGCCGTCCTCGAGGCGATCAAGCGCTACGACCTCCCCTGGCATGCGCCCTGCCTGCGCAAGGGGGACGCCATCTTCTGGTCCTCGCTGACGGTGCATGGAAGCCTGGGAGCCGAGCGGCGGGGCGTCTCCCGCACATCGCTCACCGCGCACTACCTGCCGGAGACGGACGGGATGCTGCAGTTCCACACCCGCATCCGGCCGCAGAAGTTGCTGCCCCATAACGGCATGGCGGTGGCGCGCCTGCACGACCAGGACGAGTGGCGGAACCGCGCGGTGCGGCGGGTCGCGGCCAGCGCGCCCGGCACCTATGCGGTGGTGCGCAAGACTGCCATGCGGGCACTCTTCCTGGCCGGGAAAATGCGGCGGGCGCCGGCCCCGGTGCCCGTGCTGCCACCCGACGCGGTGGCCTGATCCGCGCATTGTTCCGCGGCATGCGCCGCCACCCCGGCATGGGGGGGCGGAGCATGCCTCAGAACGCGATGCCGCGGTTGCTCGCCGCCTCTTCCAGCAGGCCGCGGTCGTGCCGGGCGTAGAGCCGGTAGCTGCGCCAGACGAACTCCTCGGCGCCGAGCAGATAGGCATTGTTCGACCACACCAGCGGGGTGCTGTAGCGCAGCCCATGATGCGCCGCGAGTTCGGCCGGGATCGGCCAGGTGGCGCCGTAGGAGAGGGTGTTCGGGCAGGCATGGCTGGACAGCGGCGCGCAGGGCAGACCGATCCGCCGGCCGAAGCGGCGGGCGAACTCGGCGAAGAAGATCTCGTTCGGGTGGTTGGTGCTGTAGAGCAGCGGCCGTTCCCGGACCTCGGCGAAGAACCACGCGCGCAGGCTCAGGCCCTCGGGGCCGAGCCGGCTCTCGCGCCGCTCCCATTCCCGCTCGGCGGCGACGAAGGCGGCGAAATGGCCCTGCTCGGCATAGGTTCCGGCGTTGAAGGCGGCGCGGCAGGCGGCGGGGTCGAGCCCGCGCAGGAAACTGCGGACCACGATGCGGGAATTGTAGTCGCCGATCGGCGAGAGCACGCGCTGGCCGCGCGCACCGAGATAGGTGATGTCCGGAAACAGCCCGGCGAAATGCACGGGGACATAGGGCACCACCTCGGCCCGCCCGGCGGCCTGCAGCGCCTCCACCGAGATCTCCGCGAACTCGGCGGCGCTGGTCGCGGGGGCGAGGATGACGTCGGCGCCTTCGGCGGCGCGCAGGAACTCCTCGCGGTTGCGGCGGAAGGCGGTGATGTCCAGCCCGGCGATGGAGATCTCGCGCTGGCTGAGCCAGGCGACGGCACGGGCGAGGTTGGGCGCCTGGCAGTTGCCCAGCACCAGCAACCGGGGCGCGCCGGGGCGCCAGAGATGAAACTTCCAGGCCGGCTGCATGTGCGGCAGCGTGGCGCGGGCCACCGCCTCGGGGTGGCTGAAGGCGGCCTCGTGCAGCGCCGCCGCGTCGCCTCCCGCCGCTGCCAGCGCCGCCGCTTCCTCGGGGCTGGGGCGCCGTCCGAGATGGTGCTGCCAGGCCCAATCCACATCGGTCGGGTTGGGCCGGGGGCTGGCGGTCTCCAGCGGCGCGGCGGCCGGTTCGGTCATGCCGGATTCTCCAGGGCGCGGTCAGGGGAAGGGGGCGGGCGGGCGGGCAGCGCACCTCACCGCAGGATGTAGTCGGTGGTGAAGGTCACGGTCGTGCTGTCCTGCCCGCCCAGCATCTCCGGCGGGAAGGCCGGCCCGATCTGGTCGCGGAACAGCGAAAGGCTGGCCGAGTCCAGCCAGCGCGAGCCGGAGGAGGTGATGACACGCACAGCGGAGACGCGCCCGTCCTTCTCCACGGTGACCCGCAGCACCACCGCGCCGTCCTCGCCGGCCTGCACCGCCGCCCGCGGATAGAACATCCGCCGCTGAACCCATTGCTGGAAGGCGCTGCCCCAGTCCATCGAGGGGCGGGCACCGGAGACATAGGAGAGCGGCGAGCCGATGGCCGGGCTGTCCCGGCGCGGCATCAGCGAACGCTCCGGCACTGGCCCGATGGCCATGTCCATCTGACCGCCCGGCGCCGGGCGCGACCGGGGAGCCGGTTGTGGCGCCATGGTCAGGGGAATGCTGCGGCCGAGATCGATGGTCCCTGCGAAAGGGGAGGCGGGGCGGGGCGGAGCCGGTTCCTGCCGCGCTGGCGGTGGGCGTGGCGGGTTGAGCCGCAGCGGCGTCGCCGGGGCGAGATCGGGGCGAATGTCCAGCTCCGGCACGGGTGCGGGCGGCGGCAACTCGGCGTCGGGCGCCGGCTGGGGCGCTGTCTCAACCGGCGGCTGAACCGGCTGCGCGGGCGCCGGCTGCGGCGGCGCCTCGGTCGGTGGCGGGGCGGGCTGCGGGGGCGCAGGCTCAGCGGGTGCAGGAGGCGGCGGCGGAGCGGGCGGGGCCGCGGGCGCCTGCTCGTCCGGTGGCTCGGTCGGAGCGGGGGCATCGGCCGCCGCGCTCGGCGCCTCCTGCGGCGCCGCCTGGCTCTCGAACACCACCTCGACGGCCTCCTGCGAACCGGGCGAGGGCAGCGTGCGCGGCCGGCCCCACAGCACGAGCGCCATGAGCAGCGCCGCATGAAGGGCCGCCGAAATCCACACCGCCGGGCGGCGCCAGGAGCGGCGCGGCCGGCGCGGTCCGTCCGGGAAAAGGGGCGGGACAGAGGCGGTCAGGCTCATGCGCGGCAGCAAAAGGGCAAGGAGGCGGGGCTTTCGGTCGGCGGGGCCGCGGCCTGCGGCTGCCCCAACCTAGGCGCTCCAATGGGGCAGGACCAGGGTGGCCACCGCGGGCTTCACTGCACGTGGCGCTTTCCGCGAGGGGCGCATCTGCACTACATCCGGGGGGCCATGACCGTTCTCGCCATTCGTGACCTCACCATCCGCATCGCCGGCCGCCCCCTGCTGGAAGGGGCCGAGCTGATGGTGGACCCTGGCCGCAAGATCGGGCTGGTCGGGCGCAACGGCGCCGGCAAGTCCACCCTGCTGCGCGCCATCACCGGGCAACTGCAGCCGGATGGCGGCGAGATCCGCCTCGCCGCGCGCGCCCGCATGGCGCATGTGGCGCAGGAGGCGCCGGGCGGCAGCCAGAGCCTGCTGGAGACCGTGCTGTCCGCCGATACCGAGCGGGCCGGCCTGCTCGCCCGGCTGGAGACGGAGGCCGACGGCGCCCAGCTCGCCGAGATCCACGAGCGGCTGATCGCCATCCGCGCCGACAGCGCCCCGGCCCGCGCCGCCATCGTGCTGGCCGGACTGGGCTTCGACGCCGCCGCCCAGGAGCGGGCGGTGGGCGAGTTCTCCGGCGGCTGGCGGATGCGCGTGGCGCTGGCCCAGGCGCTCTTCCTGGAGCCCGATATCCTGCTGCTGGACGAGCCGACCAACCATCTTGACCTGGAAGCCACCCTCTGGCTGGAAGGCTGGCTGGCGCGCTTCGCCGGCGCCGCCCTGGTGGTCAGCCATGACCGCGGGCTGCTGGAGCGCTGCGTGGATGCCATCGCGCATCTCGATAAGCGCCGGATCACGCTCTATCCCGGCGGCTATGACAACTTCGTCCGCATCCGCACGGAGCGGGCGGCGCAGCAGGTGGCGCAGAACGAGAAGATCGCCGCCCAGCGCGCCCATATGCAGTCTTTCGTGGACCGCTTTCGCGCCAAGGCCACCAAGGCGCGCCAGGCGCAGTCCCGCCTGAAGGCGCTGGAGAAGCTACCGCCCATCGAGGCGGTGGTGGAGGACACGCCCACCCGCTTCGCCTTCCCCGAGCCCTCCGAGCTGGCGCCCCCCATCGTCGGCCTCTCGCGCGTGGATGTCGGCTATGACGGGCGCCCCATCCTGCGTGGGCTGGACCTGCGGCTGGACCAGGAGGACCGCATCGCCCTGCTCGGCGCCAATGGCAACGGCAAGTCCACGCTGGCGAAGCTGCTCGCCGGGCGGCTGGAGCCGATGGCCGGCGAGATGCACCGCGACCGCCGCCTGAAGGTCGGCTACTTCGCGCAGCACCAGGCGGAGGAGCTGGACCTCACCGGCACGCCGCTGACCCATATGCAGGCGGCGCTCGGCGCCAAGGCCACCGAGACGCAGTGCCGCGCCCAGCTCGCCCGCTTCGGCCTGGACGAGGAACGCGCCACCACCGGAATCGGCGCGCTTTCCGGCGGCGAGAAGGCGCGGCTGCTGCTTGCCCTCTGCACCCGCGAGGCGCCGCACCTGCTGATCCTGGACGAGCCGACCAACCATCTCGACCTCGACGCGCGCGAGGCGCTGGTGAAGGCGCTGGCCGAGTTCGGCGGCGCCGTGGTGCTGATCACCCACGACCCGCACCTCGTCACCCTCGCCGCCGACCGGCTCTGGCTGGTGGCGGACGGTCGCGTGACCAGCTTCGACGGTGACCTCGACGACTATCGCGCCCTGCTGGCCGAGCGCGCCCGCGCCGCCCGCCCGGCCGCCGAGCCCGCCGCCACCCGCCGCGACGAGCGCCGCGAGCGGGCCGAGAACCGCCAGGCTCTGGCGCCGCTGCGCCAGCGGGTGGGCAAGGTGGAAGCCGAGATGGCGAAGCTGCAGAAGGAGGCCGCCCTGCTGGAGCGGAAGCTGGGCGATCCAGGTACCTATGCCCGCTTCAAGGCCGAGGACATCGCCTGGGCCACCCAGCGGCAGGGTGCCATCGCCAAGCAGGTTGCCGCCCTGGAAGAGGAGTGGCTGGAACTGCAGGAAAAGCTCGAAGCGGCGTAAGAAGGCCGGGGAAGGAATTCCCCCGGACCCCCATCTTTTTTCTGCCGGTTTGGCGCAGCGCCCCGGAAAGCGCATCGCTGGACATCAACCGTTTGGCTGGCAAACCTTCGCGGCGGCCCGGGAAGCGGCTAAGAAGGGTTCAACAAGAACGCTGGTGCCGGCGCGCCAGGTGAGGAGGCGTCCATTCCCCCGGAATGGAGACGCTGATGGCCTTGGCGACACCCCGCGCTTCCCGATTCGCCGAGCTGGCCCTGTGCCTCGGTGCGCTCTCCCTCGGCGTCAGCGAGTTCGCCGCCATGGGGCTGCTGCCGCAGATCGCCGCGGCCACCGGCGTGAGCGTGCCGAAGGCCGGACTTACCATCAGCGCCTATGCCCTGGGCGTGGTCCTGGGGGCGCCGCTCCTGGCCCTGGCCTTCGCCCGCTGCCCGCGCCGGCTGCTGCTGGTCGGCCTCGCCCTGTTGATCGCCTTCGGCAACCTGGCCAGCGCCCTGGCGCCCAACTTCCTGGGCACCTTCGCCGCCCGCCTGGTCGCCGGCCTGCCGCATGGCGCCTATCTCGGCACCGCCGCCATGGTGGCCGCCTCCCTGGCGCCGCCGGACCGGCGGGCCAGCGCCGTGGCGCGGGTCATCCTCGGCCTCAGCATCGCCAACCTGATCGGGGTGCCGCTCGCCACCTGGATCGGCCAGTTCGCGAGCTGGCGCGCCGTCTTCGGCATCGTCGCGCTGATGGCGCTGGCCACCGCGGCGCTGATTCGCCTCTGCCTTCCCATCATCGGGGCAGGGCCGAATATCGGCGTCCGGCGCGAGATGAAGGCCGTGCTGCGCCCGCAGGTGCTGCTCGCCCTCGGCACGGCGGCCATCGGCTTCGGCGGCATGTTCGCGATCTACAGCTACATCGTGCCCACGCTGACGGAGGTGACCGGCATCGCCCGGGCAACCGTGCCCGTGCTGCTCGCCGTCTTCGGCCTCGGCATGATCGCCGGCAACATGGCCGGCGGCTGGCTCTCGGACCGCGGCGTCATGCGCGCCATCGGCGTGATGCTGTCCCTGAGCATCGTGGCGCAGTTCTGCTTTCTCTTCACGCCCTTCAGCCTGCCCCTGGCGACGGTCAACATCTTCCTGATCGGTGCCACCAGCATGGGCCTCGGCCCCGCGCTGCAGACGCGCCTGCTGGACGTCGCGCCGGATGCGCAGATGCTCGCCGCCTCGCTGAACCACTCGGCCTTCAACATCGCCAACGCGCTCGGCGCCTGGCTCGGCGGCATGGTGATCGCCGCCGGCTTCGGCTGGACCTCGACCGGCGCGATCGGCGCGGTGCTGACCCTGGCCGGATCGGCGGTTTTCGCCGCCTCCCTGGCCCTGGAACGCTCCGGGACGGCCGTCGCCTCCTCCGAAGCCTGCTGACGTGTCGCCGCCGGGGCGCCCTTCCGGCAGGCGCCCCGGCCTTCCCCTCACACCGCCTCTGCCGCCGGCAGGTCCGCCAGCTCGCCGACGGTGATCGGCTTGTAGGGCGCGCGCGGGCGCAGGGCGCCTGCCTCTTCCATGCTGATGCCGCGGGTCTCCGCGATCAGCGCGGCGACGGTGGTGCCGCACATCCGGCCCTGGCACGGCCCCATGCCGGTGCGCAGATAGGCCTTGGCCTGGTTCGGGCCGGTGGCGCCGAGCCGCGCCGCCTGCCGCACCTGCCCGGCGGTGATCTCCTCGCAGCGGCAGACGATGGTGGCGTCATCCGCCGGGGCGAGCACCGTGGGCGCCGGCGCATAGAGCCGGTCGAGGAAGGGGCGCAGCGCCAGGGCGTTGTCGCGGGCCTGGCGATGCGGCGCGGCGCGGCGGTCGCGCTCCGCGGCGGAAAGCTTGCCGGCGCGGTGCGCAGCGTCCAGCGCGGCGAGGGCGCCGCCCTCCACCGCGGCCTGCCAGCCGCCGATGCCGCCCCCATCGCCCGCCACGGCGATGCGCGGATGGCTGCTGGCACCCCATTCATCCAGAGAAGGGCGCCAGCAGAGTTGCGCGGCGTCCCAGTCATGCGCCAGCCCGAGCGCGCGGGTGATGTGGGTCGAGGGAATGACGCCCTCATGCAGCAGCAGCGTGTCGCAACTCGTGCTGCCGCCGTCCCAGGCCAGCCGGCGCACCGCGCCTTCGCCCTCGGCGCGCAGGCTGCGCACGCCGCGCACCACCTTCATGCCGGCGCGGCGGGCCTCCAGCATCAGCGTGGCACCCTTGGCCAGCATCGCGCGGCCGCGCCACAACCCGCCCGCCCCTATCGCCTGGCGCAGCGCGCCACCGGGCGTGGTCTCCAGCAGCAGGGCCGGGGCCGCGCCGGCGCGGGCGAGCTGCACCGCCAGCAGCCAGAGCAGCGGTCCCTGACCGGCCAGCACGGTGCGGCCCTTCGGCACGGCGCCCGCCTGCTTGAGCAGGATCTGCGCCGCGCCCGCCGTCATCACGCCGGGCAGCGTCCAGCCGGGGATCGGCACCGGGCGCTCCTGCGCACCGGTGGCCAGCAGCACGCGCTCTGCCGTGATCGTCCCGCTGCCGCGCGCCCCGCGCAGCGAGAGCAGGCCGCTCTCGATGTCGATGTGCCAGAGCGTGGTCTCCGGCCGGTAGTCGATATTCGGCATGGCGCGGAAGCGACGGGCCAGGGCGGCGCCCTCGCGCGCGTATTCGCCGGTCAGCGCCGGGTCGGCGGCGGCGGCTTCCACGGCGCGGAAGATCTGCCCGCCGGGCGCCGCCTGCTCGTCGATGACGGCGACGGAAAGGCCGAGTCCGGCCGCCTCCAGCGCGCCGCTCATCCCGGCCGGGCCGGCGCCGATGATGGCGAGGTCGTAGGCGAGGCTCATGCCGCGTCCTCCGGGCGGTAGGCCTCGCGCGCGCCGTGCTGCGGGCGGATGCGCATGCCCGGCCGCACCGTCACCATGCAGGACTGCCGGTTGGCCACGCCGTCGATCTCGGCGAGGCAGTCGAAGCAGACACCCATCATGCAGTAGGGCAGGCGCGGCGCGCCGGTGACGGGCGTCTCGCGGATGGCGGACAGGCCGGCCAGCAGCACGGCGGCAGCGGCGGAAGCCCCCTCGGGGACGAGGACCGGGGCGCCGTCCACCAGCACCTCCACGGTGGCAGGGCGGATGTCAGGCCGCTGAACGAACATCGAAGCGTCTCGCGCTGAAGGGGGCCATTTCGGGCTCCAGGGCGCCGGCGGCGATCATCGGCGCCAGGCGGTTGGCATGGGTGCCGGCCAGCGTCACGCCGCTGTGGCAATTGGCGGTGAAGGCGCCGGGGAAGCGCTCGGACTGGTCGTAGATCGGCAGGCCATCGGGGGCCATGACACGCAGCGCCGACCAGGCGCGAACCAGGTTGAGCTCGGCGATCCAGGGGAAGGAGAGCACGGCCCGGCGGGCGATCTTGCGCATCACCTCGGGCGACTGGCCGAGGTCGAAGCCGGCATCCTCCTTGCTGTCGCCCAGCATCAGGGAGCCTTCCTCGGTCTGCCGGATGGTGGTGGTGGGCATGGGCAGCACGGTCCGGGTGCGTTCGGTGACCAGGATCTGCCCGCGCTCGGGCCGCACCGGGGCTTCGAGCCCGAAGCGCGGGGCGAGATCGGCGTTGCCCAGCCCGGCGGCCAGCACCACGCGCGGCGCGCGGAAGCGCTGCCCGGCGGCCTCCACGCTGAAGTCGTTCGGCGCGGCGCTGCTGTTCTCGACGCGGGCATTGGGCTGGTAGGTGCCGCCGGCCTCGGTGAAGCCGCTGTGCAGCGCCCGCAGCAGGTAGAGCGGGCTGGCGTGGCCGTCATAGGGCGTCCAGCTCAGGCCCACCACCTGCGGGCCGAGGCCGGGCAGCATGTCGCGCGCCTCGGCGCCGCGGATCATGCGATATTCCAGCCCGAAATTGCCGGCCTCGCGCTGCAGCCGTGCCATGTACTCGGTGCGCTTCTCGAACTCCTCCTCGGAGAGGCAGAGATGCACGCCGCCGGGCTGCTGCAGCCCGGTGCCGATGCCCGTGCGCTCCTTCAGCTCCGCGGCCAGCTTCGGCCATTCCTGCGCCGAGCCGCGCGTCCAGCGCTGGTAATGCGGCGCGCCGAGGCCCTTCGACTGCACCCAGACCAGCCCGAAATTGCCGCGGCTGGCGCGGAAGGCGATGTCGCCCTCGTCCAGCAGCAGGGTGGCGAGGCCCTGCCGCTGCAGGCCATAGGCGATGGCGGCGCCGACCAGCCCTCCTCCTATGACGATGGCGTCGAAACTCTGGCGTGTCATGCGCGGCGCTCCCCGGTCAGCAACCGGTCGATGGGGTAGAAGCGGTCCAATACCACCAGCACCACCGCCGTCACCGCGATGAGCGCGGCGGAGACGGAGGCGACCAGCGGGTCGGTCATCTGGTCGATATAGGTGAACAGCCGCACCGGCAGCGGCGTGGCGCTGGGCGAGGCAAGGAAGAGGCTCACCGTCAGCTCGTCGAAGCTGGTGATGAAGGCCAGCGTCCAGCCCCCGGCGACGCCGGGCAGGATCAGCGGCAGGGTGATGCGGCGGAACACGGCGAACCTGCCGGCGCCCAGGCTTTCCGCGGCGCGCTCGATGCGCGGGTCGAGCCCGGCGAGCGAGGCCGTCACCAGCCGCGCCATGTAGGGCACCACCACGACGAGATGCGCTGCCGCCAGCGCGACGAAGGAGCCGACCAGCCCGAGCCCGGCGAAGAAGCGCAGCAAGGCGACGCCGAGCACCACATGCGGGATCATCAGCGGCGAGGCGAGCAGGGCCATCAGCGCCTCCCGCCCCGGGAAACGGAAGCGCACGATGGCCAGCGCCGCCGGCACCGCCACCAACGCGGCCAGCGTGGCGGTGACGAAGGCCAGTTGCAGGCTGAACCAGAAGCTCTCCAGGAAGCGCGGGTTGTCGCCGATCGCCCACCACCAGCGCAGCGAGGCGCCGCTGAAGGGCATCGCCAGGAAGCCCTTGTCGGTGAAGGAGACGAGCACCACCACCACCAGCGGCGCCAGGATGAAGGCGATGAAGAGCAGGTGGAAACCGATGGCGAGCGCGCCGTTGCGGTCGTTGCGCGGCATCAGCCCACTCCCAGGCGGCGCAGCGCGCGGCGCTCGACGAAGCGCGTCCAGAGCAGCGTCACGGCGAGGATGGCGAGCAGCAGCAGCACGGCGATGGCGGCGCCGAGCGGCCAGTTCAGCGTGTTCAGGAACTCCGTATAGGTCATGCTGGAGACCACCTTCAGGCGGCGCCCCCCGAGCATGGCCGGCGTGGCGAAGGCGGAGGCGGACAGGCAAAAGACCATCAGCGCGCCGGCCAGGATGCCCGGCATGATGTTGGGCAGCACCACCCGGCGGAAGGCGGTGAGGCGCCCGGCGCCGAGGCTTTCGGCGGCACGGGCGAGGGCGGGGTCGAGCCGCCCCAGGCTGGCCCAGACCGCCAGCACCACCAGCGGCACCATGACATGCACCAGGCCGAGGATGATGGCGAACTCGGTGAACATCATGCGGAAGGGCGCGCCGGGCACGTCGAGCGCCCGCAGCGCCTGGTTGATCAGCCCGTTGCCGCCGAGCAGCACCATCCAGCCGAAGGTGCGCACCACCACCGAGACCAGCAGCGGACCGACCACCACCAGCAGCATCAGCCCGCGCCAGCGCGGCGGCATGCGGTGGATGATCCAGGCCTCCGGCACGCCGATGGCAAGGCAGATGACGGTGACGACCACCGCGATGCGGAAGGTCCGCGCCAGCGCCTCCAGGAACAGGGAGTCGGTGGCGAGGGAGGCGTAGTTGGCGAGATCCCAGCGCGGGATGATGCCCTTCTCGAAATCGAAGCCCTGGAAGCTGAGCAGCACGATGCCGGCCAGCGGCAGCAGCAGCGCCACGCCCAGCGCCAGCACCGCCGGCGCCGCGAGCGCGGCGGGAGCGAAGCGGGAGGCGCTCATGCCGCCGCCTCCAGCCGCCGCAGGCTGTGCGCGTCCCAGTCCAGCGCCACGGCGGCACCTTCCTCGGCGGGGGGCGTGCCGGTGTTCTGCACCGTCACCAGCATGTCGCCGCAGGGGGTCTCCACCCGCACCAGCCAGAAGCCGCCGAGAAACACGCGCGAATGCACGGTGCCGGGCAGGCCGGGCTGGCCGGCGGGGAGGATGCGCAGCCGCTCCGGGCGGATCGCCAGCGCCACCTCGCCGCGCAGCGCGGCCAGCGGCTCGGGGAGGGGGAAGCGATGGCCGGCAATCTCGGCGGTCGTGCCGTCGATCCGTGCCAGGAGCCGGTTCGAGCGGCCGAGGAAGTCGGCCACGAAGGGATCGGCCGGCGCGTCATAGGCGCGCCAGGGCGCGTCGATCTGCACGATGCGCCCGCCCTGCATGACGGCGACGCGGTCGCAGAGCGCCATGGCCTCCTGCTGGTCATGCGTGACGAGGATGGTGGTGACGCCGACGCGCCGCTGCACCTCGCGCAGCTCCACCTGCATCTCCTCGCGCAGCTTGGCGTCGAGGTTGGAGAGCGGCTCGTCGAGCAGCAGCAGGCGCGGCTCGATCACCAGGGCGCGGGCCAGCGCCACGCGCTGCTGCTGGCCACCCGACATCTGCCGGGGAAAGCGGTCGGCGAGATGCGTGAGGTGCACGAGGTCCAGCGCGCGGGCGACGCGCGCCCGCCGCTCGGGCTTCGGCACGCGGCGCATCTCCAGCCCGAAGGCGACGTTCTCCGCCACCGTCATGTGCGGGAACAGCGCATAGGACTGGAAGACCAGTCCGATATTGCGCCTGCTGGCCGGGATGCCGGCGAGCTCTCGCCCTTCCAGCAGGATGCGCCCGGCGGTCGGCGTCTCGAAGCCGGCGATCATCTGCAGTGTGGTGGTCTTGCCGCAGCCGGAGGGGCCGAGCAGGCCCAGGAACTCGCCCTGGGCCACCCGCACCGAGACGTCATGCACCGCCTGGACGGGGCCGTAGCTCTTGGCCACCCCGTCCAGCACCAGGAAGTCGCTGGTGGAAGCGGTCGTCACGCTCAGCGTTCCACCTCGCGCTGCCAGCGGCGCGTCCAGTCCATCCGGTTGGCGTTGATGGTCTCCCAGTCCATGGCGACCAGCTTCTTCACCTGCTCCTCGCCGTAGATGACCTGGCTGGCCACCTCCGGCGGCAGCTTGGCGTTGCGGTTGGTCGGGCCGGAACCGTACTCCTTGGAGAAGATCGCCTCCACCTCCGGCGAAACGAGGTGGGAGACGAATTTCTGCGCCAGCTCGGGGTTCGGGCTGCCCTCCACGGCGCAGGTCGCCGTCATCAGCGCCACGCCGCCTTCCTTGGGGGCGATGAAGCCCATCGGGAAGCCGGCGAGTTGCATGGCGCGCGCGCGGGAGGAGCCCCAGACGGCCATCCAGATCTCGCCGGACTGGAACATCTCGCTCATCTTGCCCGGGCTGCTCTCATAGGCGAGCACGTTCGGGTTCACCTTCTCCCGCATCGCACGGAAGCCGGGGTCGATGGCCTTCTCCGAGCCGCCATTGATGCGCGCCATCATGACGAGCGTGTGCACGCCATAGGTGTTGTCGATGCCGGGAATCGAGACGCGCTGCTCCAGGTCGGCGCGCTCCAGGTCCTTCCAGCTCGTCGGCGCCGGCAGGTTGCGCTCCTTGAACAGCTTCTCGTTCCAGGCGAGGCCGGTATAGCCGAAGCCGGTGCCCAGCGCCTTGCCGCCGCCGAGCACGGCGATCGGGTAGAGCGCGTCCTGCGCCGCCTTGTCCGTCACCTGCTGACAGAAGCCCAGGCTGATCGCCTGGTACATCGGCCCGTCATCGAGCACGACGACGCCGATCTGCTGGTTGCCCTTCTGCGCCTGCAGCTTCGCCAGGCTGTCGGTCGAGTTGCCGGCCAGGTAGTCGACCTGGACGTTGTTGGCCTTCTCGAAGGGCGGGATCACCTGCTCCCGCATCACCTTCTCGTAGCTGCCGCCATAGGCGGCGACCACCAGGCGCTGCTGCGCCAGCGCGGAGCCGGCCAGTTGCGGAGCGGCCATCAGGCCAAGCAGCGAGGCCGCTGCCAGGAGCGCTTTTCTCATCATCCCAGATCCTTGCTCACCCTGTGCCGGCGGGAAGGGCGTGGCATCTGTGCCGTCCGCGCAAGGCGCGGCCGTCCGTGTGGCGTGCCATTCAGGCTCCCGTCCCGCCCGGTCCCTCACAGGCTGGCATCCGTTGCCGCGGTGGGGCAAATGCATAATTCTCCCGGTTTCATTCCTTTTGGTAGCGAAGTTCCGTCGCATGACGCCTGCCCGTCTCCGCCAGCTTGAGGCCTTCCTGGCCGTCCTGCACGCCGGCTCGGTGGGCGCGGCGGCGGAAATGCTGTCGCTCTCCCAGCCCGCCGTCACCAAGCTGCTGCGCGCTCTGGAGGACGAGACGGATCTCGTGCTGTTCGACCGCACCCGCCGCCGTCTGCGCCCGACACCCGAGGCGCAGCGCTTCGCGACCGAGGTGGAGGGGCTCTTTGCCGCGGCACGCCGGGTGGATCAGGTGGCGAATGACATGCGCAGCACCGGCGTCGGCGAGTTGCGCATCGCCAGCCTGCCGCTGCTCGGAACGGAGCTGCTGCCGCGCCTGCTGGCGGAATTCGCCGCGGCCCATGGGCAGCCGCGCCTGTCGCTGACGGTCGCCAGCTCGCATGAGGTGGTGGAACTTGTGCGGGGCGGCCAGGTGGAGCTGGGCTTCACGCTGCCGCTGCCCGGCCTGGCGCCGCTGGAGGTGGCGGCACCCTTCCGCATGCCGGCGGTGCTGGTGCTGCCGCCCGGCCACCGCCTCGCCGGCCGGCGCGAGGCCACGCCGCGCGAGCTGGAGGGCGAGCCCTGCATCTCGCTCGGCCGCCAGTACCGGCTGCGCCACCTGGTGGACGAGCTGTTCGAGCGCCATGGCGTGACGCGCCGGATGGTGGCGGAGACGCAGAACGCCCAGGCCGCCTGCGCCATGGCCGCGGCGGGGCTCGGCTTCGCGGTGAGCGACCCGGTCTCCGCCGCCGGGCAGGCCGGGCGGGCGGCGATGCTGCGCCTGACGCCGACGACGGTCTTCCACATTCATGTGCTGGCGCCGCCTGGGCGGCCACTGGCGCTGCTGGCCAGGCACTTTCTGGCCCGCCTCACCGCGGGGCTGGCGCCCTATGGCGTTCGGCCGGCCGGCGGCCGGCGTGCCGCCGCGGCCGGCCGGGCGCAGCGCGACGGCCGGAGCGCCGCCCGCTGAGGGATGCGCGGCCGCGCTCCGTCAGTGCTCCGAGAGGATGTCCACGATGCGCTCGGCCAGCGCCTCCATCGTGAAGGGCTTGACCAGGACGTGCATGCCGGGTTCCAGGGTGCCCTTGCTGAGCGTTGCGTTCTCCGCATAGCCGGTGATGAACAGTACGCGCAGCTCCGGGTGGATCTGGCGGGCCGCATCGGCCAGCTGGCGTCCGTTCATGCCACCGGGCAGGCCGACATCGGTGACCAGCAGATCGATGCCAGGGTCGGATTGCAGCATCTGCAGGCCGGAAGCCGCGTTGGTCGCCTCCACGGCCGCATGGCCCAGCTCCTTCAGCACCTCACTGGCCAGCATACGGACGGTTGGCTCGTCGTCCACCACCAGGACCCGCTTGCCCCCCTCCGTCCAGGACGGCGCCTTGGGCCGGCGGGGCTCCGTTTCTCCCTCCTCCACCTGTCCCCGATGCCGGGGCAGATAGATGCAGACCTCCGTGCCGACGCCCCGCTCCGAGGCAATCCGCACCTGGCCGCCCGACTGCCGGGCGAATCCATAGATCATGGAAAGCCCGAGCCCTGTGCCCTGCCCCAGCGGCTTGGTGGTGAAGAACGGGTCGAAGGCACGCTGGAGGGTCTCCGGACTCATGCCGGTGCCGGTATCGGCGACGCGGATCGCGACATACTCGCCGGGCTGCATGTCGCACTCCCGCGCAGGCTGCGCGTCGAGGATGGTGGTGGCGGTCCTGAGAGTCAGCCTTCCGCCGTCGGGCATGGCATCGCGGGCGTTGATGCAGAGGTTGAGGAGGGCGTTCTCGAGCTGGTTCGGGTCGCACCGCGTCGGCCAGAGGTCGGGCGCCAGCTCGAAGCGCAGCTCGATCGCCGGCCCGACTGTGTGCCGCACCAGGTCTTCCATGCCGGCAACCAGGCGGTTCGGATCGATCGGCTTCGGGTCGAGCGTCTGCCGCCGCGCGAAGGCGAGCAGCCGGTGCGTGAGCGCCGCCGCGCGCGAGGCGGCGCCCTGCGCGGAGGAGATGAAGCGCTCGAGATTCTGGGTCTGGCCGCGCGCCACCTGCGTCTGCAGCAGTTCCAGGCTGCCCATGATGCCGGTCAGCAGGTTGTTGAAGTCATGCGCCAGCCCGCCGGTGAGCTGGCCGAGCGATTCCATCTTCTGCGCCTGGAAGAGCTGTTCGCGGGACTGCTCCAGTTGCAGCTGCGTCTCGCGCCGCTCGGTGAGGTCGCGGGTGATCTTGGCGAAGCCGATCAGCTTGCCGTTCTCGCGGATGGCGTCGATCACCACGCTGGCCCAGAAGCGGGTGCCGTCCTTTCGCCGCCGCCAGGCCTCGGCCTCGTAGCGCCCCTCGCGCCGGGCGATGTCGAGCGCCCGCCAGGGCATGCCGGCGCTGACGTCCTCTGGCATGTAGAAACGGGAGAAGTGCCGGCCGATGATCTCGGCGGCGGAATAGCCCTTGATGCGTTCGGCGCCGGCATTCCAGCTGGTGACGCAGCCCTCGGGGCTGAGCATGTAGATGGCGTAGTCAGTCACGCCCTGCACCAGCAGGCGGAAGCTCCGCTCGCTCTCCAGGGCCGCCAGTTGCGCCTGGTGCTGCGCGGTCATGTCACGCGTGATCTTGGCGAATCCGATCAGCCGGCCATCCTGCAGGATGGGGTCGATGACCACCATCGCCCAGAAGTGGCTCCCGTCCTTGCGGCAGCGCCAGCCCTCGGCGGCGAAGCGGCCTTCCCGTGCGGCGGTTTCCAGCGCCCGCCGGGGAAGCCCGGCGGCCTTGTCCTCCGCCGTGTAGAAGCGCGAGAAATGCGCGCCGATGATCTCCTCGGTCGTGTAGCCCTTGAGCCGCCGGGCGCCCGGATTCCAGCTCATGACATACCCTTCCGGGTCGAGCATGAAGATGGCGTAGTCCACCACCGCCTGGACGAGCAGTTCGTAGGTGTTGGCCGCGGAAAGTGGCGTGCCTGGTGTCATTGGGGTGCGAACTTCGCGGTACGGGTCCGTTCCGGGGATATCAGCACCGGTCGGGACCGGCGGCAGGCGGTTGTGCCATCATGCGGTTCATTCCTTCCAGCCCGGTCCTGTGCCATGCCTTCCGCCCGGGATGGCAGGTTCAGGCGGGCGGCAGGGCTAGTTTGTAGCCCTCGTGGCTGGCGAGGAAACCCAGCCTCTCATAGAAACGATGTGCGTCGGTGCGGCTCTTGTCGGAGGTGAGCTGGACCAGGCCGCAGCCGCGCGCCCGGCATTCCGCGACCGCCCAGGCGAGCATGCGCTGGCCGAGGCCGCTGCCGCGCCGCGATGCGGCAACCCGGACCGCTTCGATCTGTCCGCGCCAAGCTCCCTTGCGGGCGAGCCCCGGGAGGAAGGAGATCTGCAGGGTGCCTGTCACCTCCTCCCCCTCATCCGCGACCGCCAGCATCTGGTTCGGGTCGGCGGCGATGGCCTCGAACGCCGACAGGTAGCGCGGGTCCGGCGGTGTGCTCACGACTTCCCGCTGGCTGCCTAGAGCATCTTCCGCCAGCAGGGCGACGATGGCCGGGAGATCGGAGCGCCGCGCCGGCCGGAAGATAACCTGTTGCATCCCGCGAGGTTATGCCGACCGGCCCGTTCATGCAAAGCCCGGAGCGGAGCGGCCCGAGGGGGCGGGGTCAACAAGCCTCCCCTTTGCGCCTAAGATCGCCGGGCCCGGAGAGTCGGCGAGGGGGAACCAGGCCCATGCACCTGCAATGCGTCGAGTGCGGCAAGGCCCATCCTGCCACCTTGCGCTATGCCTGCGCCGCCTGCGCGGGCATCCTGGAGGTGGTGGGCAGCGGCGGCCTCGCGCCGCCGGCCGGGCCGGGGCTGGCCACCAGCATGTGGCGCCATGCCGACCGGCTGAGCGTCAGCGACCCGGCGGCCATTGTCTCCCTCGGCGAGGGCGGCACGCCGCTGCTGCGGGCGCCGCGCATCGAGCGGGCCATCCCCGGCTTCACCGGCGAGATCTGGCTGAAGGACGAGACGCGCAACCCCTCCGGCTCCTTCAAGGACCGGCTGGTCAGCGCCGCCATCAGCAAGGCCATCGAGCTGGGCGCGAAAGGGGTGGTCTGCGCCTCCTCCGGCAATGCGGGGGCCTCGGTCGCGGCCTATGCGGCGCGGGCGGGGATGGGGGCGATCATCGTGGTGCCGGCCCACACGCCGGCGGGGAAGGTGACGCAGATCGCGGCCTATGGCGCCATCCTGCTGCTGGTCGAGGGGCATTACAGCCGCTCCTACGATCTCGCCGCCGCCCTGGCGGAGCGGCACGGCTTCGCCAACCTGACCACCACCTTCATCAACCCCTATGCGGTGGATGCGCTGAAGCTGGTCGGACTGGAGCTGATGCAGCAGCTTGGCGACGTGGCGCCCACCCATGTCCTGGTGCCGACCGGCAGCGGCCCGCTGGTGAAGGGCGTGGTGCAGGGCTTCGCCGAGGCGGGCGCCCGGCCCAGGGCGGTGGCGGTTCAGGCGGAGGGCTGCGCGCCGATCGTGCGCGCCTTTGAGGCCGGGGAGACGAAGGTCACGGCCTGGGGCATGCCGACGACCATCGCCTCCGGCATCAGCGACCCGCTGATCGGCTATGAGCGGGACGGCAGCTACACGCTGCGGCTGGTGCGCGAGACGGAGGGGCTGGCGGTCGCGGTGAGCGATGACGAGCTGCGCGAGGCCATGCGGCTGCTGGCGCGCGGCGAGGGCGTCTATGCCGAGCCGACCGGCGCCAGCCCGATCGCGGCGCTGCGCAAGCTGGTGGCGGAAGGCCGCGTCGAGCCGGGGGCACGGGTGGTCTGCATGGTCACCGGGCACGGCTTCAAGGATGCCAAGGCCTATCAGGAGATGCCGGCGCGCACCTATCCGGTGCCGGCGCCGGAGGATGTCACGGCGGTGGCGCGGCTCTGTGAGCGCGCCATGCGGGAGAGGGATTGAAGCGAGATGCGGATCACCGTTCTGGGGGCCGGCGTGATCGGCGTCGCCAGCGCCTATTGGCTGCAGCGGGCCGGGCACCAGGTCACGGTGCTGGAGCGGCGCGAGGGCGCCGGGCTGGAGACCAGCTGGGGCAATGGCGCCATCATCCATGTCTCCTCCGTGCAGCCCTGGGCGGCGCCGGGCGTGCCGCTGAAGGTGCTGAAGTGGCTGGGGCAGGAGGACGCGCCGATGCTGCTGCGCCTTTCGGCCGTCCCGCGCATGTGGCGCTGGGGCTTGGGCTTCCTCGCCGCCTCGCGCGCTGCGGTGCACGACGCCGGGGCGCTGGCCAACCTGGAGCTGGCGCTGCTCTCGGCGCGCTCGATGGCCGAGATTCGCGAGGCGACGGGGGTCCGCTACGACGACGCCCGGAACTGCGTGATCAAGACCTTCGCCACCACCGCGGAATGGGAGGCGGCGACGAAGGCGCATGAGGCGCTGGCGCCCTACGGCCTCGTCACCGAGCGGCTGGACCGCGCCGCCTGCGTGGCGCGTGAGCCGGCACTCGGCCCGGTGCAGGAGAAGGTCGCCGGCGGCCTGTTCTTCCCGCAGGACGAGGTGGGCGACTGCAACAAGTTCAGCCAGGGTCTCGCCGCCTGGTGTGCCGCCCAGGGCGCCACCTTCCATTACAACACCACCGTGCGCGACATCGTCCTGAAGAACGGCCGCGTGGCGGCGGTGGACAGCAGCGCCGGCGAGATCGAAGCGGACGCCGTGGTGGTGGCGCTGGGCAGCCACTCGCCGCAGATGCTGCGCAAGCATGGCATCACCGTGCCGATCTATCCGGTGAAGGGCCTCTCCGTCACGGCGCCGCGCAGCGTCTGGCCGGAGGGGCCGCGCAACGCGATCCTGGACGACGGCCGCAAATTCGCGCTGACGCCGCTCGGCGACCGCTACCGCATCGTCGGCTCGGCCGAGGTGGCGGATTTCGACACGACGCCCTCTCCGCTGCGGATCGGCGCGCTGATGCGCAATGTCGCCTCGCTCTTCCCGCAGTTCGAGGGCGCCGATTCGGCGCCGGGCGCGGTGCGCTGGGCCGGGCTGCGGCCCATGGTGCCGAACGGCATCCCGCGCATCGGCGCGACGCGCGTCCCGGGCCTCTATCTCAACACCGGCCACGGCCACACCGGCTGGACCATGGCGGCGGGTTCCGGGCGCCGGCTGGCGGAGATCATCGACGGAAGGGCCAACACGACCGTCGCGGCGGCGTGACAAGCGGCCGATTTCTTGCTCCCCTTCACCCAAGGACATGCCACCAAGGCATGCCGAGGGGCAGAAGGGGATTCACGATGGATACAAAGGACGACAAGACCGCCAGCATGGAGCGGCGTGGCCTGTTCGGCATCGGCGCCGCCGGCGCGGCGCTGGGCGGCGTGGCCGGCCTGCTGGGGTCACGCCCGGCGCAGGCCCAGGCCGCCACCAAGAGCAAGCTGCAGGTGGTGAAGGAACGCGGCCATCTGATCGTCGGCACCGGCAGCACCAACCCGCCCTGGCACTTCGAGGGCGCCGACGGCAAGCTGCAGGGCATGGACATCGACCTGGCGCGCCTGCTCGCCAAGTCGCTGTTCGACGATGAGAACAAGGTCGAGTTCGTGCTGCAGGGCTCGGATGCGCGCATCCCCTCCCTGATCACGGACAAGGTGGACATCGTCGTGCAGTGGATGACGATCACCCCCGGGCGCGCGCAGCAGGTGGAATTCACCATCCCCTACTACCGCGAGGGCGTCGGGCTGATGGTGCTGGCGCGCGGCGGCAAGTACAAGAACTTCGACGAGCTGAAGAAGGCCGGCAAGGACGTCACCGTCGGCGGCATGCAGAACGTCTTTCTGGAGGAGTGGGTGCACAAGGCGCTGCCGGATGCCAAGGTGGACGCCTTCGAAAGCCCGGACGCCACCCTGCAGGCGCTGAATGCCCGCCGCATCGACGCCTACATGGCCGACCAGTCGGCGATGCGCTGGCTGATGCAGCAGGCGCCGAACCGCTTCGTCGATGCCGGCTACGGCTGGATGCCCAACTCCTACGCCTCCGCGGTGAAGCCGGGTGACCCGGTCTGGCTGAACTGGGTCAACACCGTCTACAAGGAGGCGATGGTGGGCGTGGACTTCGACTATTTCGCCGCCTCCTACAAGAAGTGGTTCGGCATCGACCTGCCGATGCCGCAGGTGGGCTTCCCCACCGAGTTCCGCTGACCGGCCGGGGACAGGGAGGGCGCCGCCCTCCCTGGAACCCACCCGCCGGGGTGGCCGCGCCATCCCGGACCCCGCCATTCGTGGGTGCGCCGGAAGAACCATGATCGACTATCATTTCGACTGGGGCGTGATCAGCCGCAATGCGGACAACCTCGTCAACGCCCTGCTGCTCGGCCTCGGGCTGGCAGTGGTGTCGCTCGTCATTGGCTGCGTCATCGGGTTGGTGGCCGCCTATGCGCGCGTCTCCGGGCGCCTCTGGCTCTCGGCGCCGGTGCGCGCCTATGTCGAGTTCATCCGCTGCACGCCGCTGCTGCTGCTGATCTTCTTCGTCTATTTCGGCCTGCCGGAATTCGACATCACCTATCTGGACAAGACCGAGAGCTTCATCCTGACGCTCTCGCTCTATGCCGGCGCCTATATGAGCGAGGTGTTCCGCGCCGGGCTGGCCTCCATTCCCAAGCAGTATGTCGAGGCGGCCAAGGCGATCGGCCTCAGGCCCTGGCAGCGGCAACGCTATGTCGTGCTGCCCGTGATGTTCCGCATCACGCTGCCCTCGGTCAGCAACAACCTGATCTCGCTGTTCAAGGACACCTCCCTCGCGGCGGCCATCGCCATCCCGGAGCTGACCTTCACCGCGCGGCAGATCAACGCCAACACCTTCCGCGTCATGGAGGTCTGGCTGACGGCGAGCGCGATGTATCTCGTCACCTGCTACATCATCGCCACCCTGCTGCGCCTGATCGAGCGCCGCTACGCCAGCATCCGCTGAGGGGAGGGGAGGCATGTTCGACACCTCGATGCAGCCGGGCACCTTCCTCTTCGAGGCTTGGCAGGCGCGCTTCTCGCTGCTGAGCGGCCTCGGCGTGACCATGGGCAGCTCGGTGCTCACCATCATCATCGCGACGATCCTGGGCACGCTCTTCGGCGTGGCGCTGGCCTATGGCTGGTGGTGGCTGCGCGCGCTGGTCCGCCTCTACGTGGACATGCTGCGCGGCATCCCCGTGCTGGTGCTGATCCTCTTCACCTATTACGGGCTGGCGCTGTTCGGCATCAACGTGCCGGCCTTCTGGGCCGGGGTCATCGCGCTCTCGGCCTTCGCCACGGCGCATGTGGCGGAGAACCTGCGCGGCGCCGTGCAGTCCGTCCCCGCCGGGCAGATGGAGGCCGCCAAGGCCATCGGCCTGCGCTTCGGCCAGCGGCTGCGCTACGTCATCATCCCCCAGGCCTTCCGCCGCATGCTGCCGCCCTGGGTCAACACCGGCCTGGAAGTGGTGAAGGGGACGACGCTGCTCTCCGTCATCGGCGTGGTGGAGCTGCTGCTCTCCACCCAGCAGGTGGTGGCGCGGAACTACCTGATCGTCGACTTCTACCTGCTGGCGACGGTGATGTACCTGGCGATCAACCTCGTCATCGCCCAGCTCGGCGCGCTGCTGGAGCGCCGCTTCTCCTACCTGCGCTACTGAACGGAGCCGCACCCATGAGCAAACCCCCGCTGCTGCAGGCGCGCGGCGTCCGCAAGAGCTTCGGCAACACCGAGGTGCTGAAGGGCATCGACCTGGAGGTGCGGCAGGGGCAAGTGGTCTCGCTGATCGGCGCCTCCGGTTCCGGCAAGACGACTTTCCTGCGCTGCGTGAACCTGCTGGAGGAGCACAACGGCGGCGAGATCCTGCTCGACGGCGACCCGATCGGCTACCGCATGGAGGGCGGCCGGCGCCGCCGCCTCTCGGAGGCGCGCGTCTCCGCCCAGCGGGCGCGGATCGGCATGGTGTTCCAGCAGTTCAACCTCTTCCCGCACCTGACGGCGGAGGAGAACGTGATGCTCGGCCTGACCAAGGTGCTGGGCAAAAGCAAGGCGGAGGCGCGGGAGATCGCCTCCGGCTGGCTGGCGCGCGTGGGGCTGGCCGAGCGGCGCGGGCACTACCCCTACCAGCTCTCGGGCGGGCAGCAGCAGCGCGTGGCGATGGCTCGCGCGGTGGCGATGGAGCCGCGCCTGCTGCTGTTCGACGAGGTGACCTCGGCGCTGGACCCGGAACTGGTGGCGGAGGTGCTGGGGGTGATGCAGGACCTCGCGGCCTCCGGCCAGACCATGCTGGTGGTGAGCCACGAGATGCTCTTCGTCCGTGAGGTTTCCCACCACGTGGTCTTCATGGACCAGGGGCGGGTGGCGCAGGAGGGGACACCGGCCGAGGTGTTCGAGAACCCGGAAAGCGAGCGGCTACGGAGCTTTCTGGGGCGGTTCCATGGGATTTTCAGACAGCAGTAGAAAATAAAAAGCGCTAAGCGCTTCTTCTGTTGCTGAAGGGAACACATTCAAATGGAATAATTGCGTCACGTGTTTGCAGTGGTGCGTTCGAGGGCCTGAGGTATCCCCCAGGCCCCTTTCTCCCCCCCTCGTCGGGCCTTACTGCCCCGGCCTGACCCCCATCGCCACGGTGTATTCATCCGCCCGCGCCACATAGGTCAGGCCGCCGCGCATCGCCCAGATGTTCTTCTGCATGTGCAGCGGCACCAGCGCCACGTCCTCCATGCCCACGCGCATGGCCTGCTTGAAGATGTCCTCGCGCTTCTCGTCGTCCGGCGTGCTGAGGCCCTTCTCCACCAGCGCGTCCACTTCCTTGTTGGAGTAGCCGCTGAAGTTGACGGTGCCGAAGCCCTTCTCGGGAATACGCGTCGTCAGGTTGCCGCGCAGGGCGGTGGAGGGCTCGCCCGCCGTCGCCCAGCCGATCAGCATGGCCGACATGTCGTTCTTCGCCTGCCGCTGCGCCAGCACGGCGAAGGGGATGGCGTCCACCGTCGTCTTGATGCCCACGCGCTGCCACATCTGGCCGATGGCCTGGATGATCTGCGCGTCGTTCACGTAGCGGTTGTTCGGCCCGATCAGCGTGATGTTGAAGCCGTTCGGGTAGCCCGCCTCGGTCAGCAGCTTCTTGGCCAGGTCAGGGTCATAGGCCGGGGGCTTGATGTCCTCGGCATAGCCGTTGGCGCCGGGCGGCATCATCTGGCCTGCCGGCAGCGCCGCGCCCTGCATCACCCGGTCCACGATGCCCTGGCGGTTGATGGCATGGGAGAGCGCCTTGCGCACCCGCAGGTCGCGCAGCGGGTTCTTGTCCAGCAGCTTGCCGCTGGCATCGGTGATGTAGGGCGAGACGTCGTGCGCGGTGTCGATCTTGAGATAGATGCAGCGCAGGCTCGGGATCTCGGAGAAGCCGATGCCCTGGGTCGTTCGCAGGCGCGGCATGTCGTTCGGCGGCACGACGTCGATCATCTGCACGTCGCCCGAGAGCAGCGCGGCCACCCGCACGCCGTCATTGGCGATGAAGCGGTAGTTCACCTGCGCCCAGGCCGGCTTCTCGCCCCAGTACTGGTCGTTCCGCTTCATGATGACGCGGTCGTCCGGCGTGAAGGAGACGAGCTGGTAGGGGCCCGTGCCGATGACGGCCTTGCCGTTGTTGAAGTCGCCGGTGGAGACGTTGTCGCCCACGGAATGGGAGATGATGAAGACCTGGCTCAGGTCCTGCGGCAGCAGCGGATAGACGCCGCGCGTCTTGAAGCGGATCGTGTAGGGGTCCACCACCTCGGAGGATTCGATCCCCTTGGTGTAGATGGCGAAGGAGCCCGGGCTGTTGAGGACGTTCGGCACCCGCTTCAGGGTGAAGATCACGTCCTCGGCCGTGAACTCGTCGCCGTTGCTGAACTTCACGCCCTTGCGGAGCTTGAACTCCCAGGTGGTGTCGTCGAGCAGCTTCCAGGATTCCGCCAGGCCGGGGATCAGCTGCGCCTTCGCGTCGCGTCCCACCAGCTTATCGAAGAAGTGCTCCGCCACCATGTTGTTGGGGGAGAGCGTGTGGTAGTGCGGGTCGAGCGAGGTCGGCGGCGCGGCGACGGCCAGGTTCAGGGTCTGGCCGGTCTGGGCGGCGGCCTGGCGGGAGCCCGCCAGGGTGAGCGGCATGGCGGCCAGGAACGGCAGCGCCAGGCAGGAGCGGCGGCTCAGCGGGGCTTGGGTGACGGTACGCGTCAAGACGACGTCTCCGGAAAGAGAAGAAGGTGTGAAGGCATCCCATGTGGCCGCCTGTCCTCGGCGGCTCACGGCTGGATTGCTGCATACGGCGTGGCCGGAGGTCAACAGGCCGCACGCGGTTGCGGTGACGAGGCGGGTGGCGGCGCATCCGGGCGTGCGGCGCGGCTCTGGCCGTGGCATCAAGGCGCTGGCGCCGGGCGCGCCCGCCGCGCATGGCGGGGCGCCCGGCCGGCCCTGCCGCATGGTGACCCGAGCATGACCAATCCCAACACCTTCGAAGGCCGCCCCGAGAAGCTGGCCCGGTGGGATGCGCGCTATATCGGCCTGGCGCACCACATCGGCCAGTGGTCGAAGGACCCGCGCGCCAAGGTGGGCGCGGTGCTGGTGAACCAGGGCCAGGCGCGCATCGTCGCCACCGGCTTCAACGGCTTCCCCTCCAATGTGGAGGACAGCGCCGAGCGGCTGGAGAACAAGGCGCGCAAGCTGCAGATGATCCTGCACGCCGAGCAGAACGCGCTGCTCCATGCCGGGCATGACGCGCGGGGCTGCGACGCCTATGTGGTCGGCAAGCCGGTCTGCAACGTCTGCGCCACGCTGCTGATCCAGTCCGGCGTGCGGCGGGTGGTGGCGGCCGCCCCGCGGGAGGGAACCGCCTCCTACTGGGATGGCGTGGGGCTGCTCGCCATCGAGATGCTGCGCGAGGCGAATGTGGAGTTCACGCCGATCACCGAGGCACAGATGCAGGTGCTGGGGCTGGATGCGGTGGAGGCGCGGCGCTCGCTCGACCCCTTCGCCGAGCACCAGGCGGAGTTCGACTTCGGCGCCCCGCCGGGCGAGGGGCGGCGCTGAGCCGGCGGCCTCAGCCCTGGCTCTGGTCGAAGTGGAAGTCCGGGCGCTGCTTCAGCGTCTCGGCATTGCTGCCGGGCAGCACCCAGCGCTCGCTGTGCTGCAATTCCTGGAAGGGGATGGCCACCAGCCGCTCCCCGAAACCGAGCAGGCCCCCGGTCGCGAGGATGACGGTCAGTCCGCCCTCGCGGGTGAAGAGCAGGTCCTTCACCGTGCCGAGGCTGTTGTTCTCCGAACTGTAGATATCGGCGCCCACCAGGCTGCTGGCGCGCCAGCGCAGGCGGTCGGCCGAGGCGGTGGGGGCGGCCGGCAGGGGCGGGCCGGGCTGGCGCAGGGCCTCGGGCGTCACGCTGGCCTCCGGGCGGTCGCGCTGCTGCGCCAGAGCGGGGCCGGCCAGCAGGGCCAGGGCGGCGAGGCAGGGAAGTGTGCGGCGCGGGGTCATGGCGCGGGGCCTCTCTGCGAACGATGGCCGCGGAGCGGCCGGGTCGGAACGGCGAAGCCCGCGGCCGGTGCCGCGGGCCCCTGCCAGGGTCTGGTGCCGTCTCAGCCGTTGCTGTTGTCGGCGTACTTGAACTCGGGCCGGTTCTTCAGGCTGTCCTGGTCGGCGCCCGGCAGCATCCAGTGCTCGCCATGCTGCAACTCGCTGTAGGGCACCGAGACCAGCTTGTCGCCGATGCCGAGGAAGCCGCCGACCGAGATCACCGCCTGCATGCCGCCGCTGTTGCCGACCAGCAGGTCGTCGATCTCGCCGATCTTCTTGTTGTCGTTGCCATAGACCTCGGCGCCGATCAGCTTGCTGGCGCGCCAGGGCTTCGAGGAGGTGCTGGTGCTGGTGCTGTCGATGCTGCCCGCGCCGGTGCCCATGCGGCCGGGCTGGCCCATGGTGCCCGCGCCGCCGGTGGTGGAATTGCCGCTGGAGGAGGTGCCGCCGGTCATCGGCGTGGTGGTGCTCGGCGGCGTGCTGTTCGCCCCGGTGGTGGGCTGCCCGCTCTGCGCCCAGGCGGGCGCGGCGGCGAGCAGGGCCAGGGCGGCGAGGGTCGGGGCGATGCGACGTGTGGTCATGGCTGGCGACCTTTCTTGGAGGGCCCGGCCGGGGGCGCGGGCATCTCTTGGGGGGCTCGGCGCGATGGCGCGAGCGTCGCAAGAACAGCTGAGAGGGGCGGGAGGTTTCCGGGGCCGCATGTGCCGCGGGGTGGGTTTTGCGGCGCCGGCGCGCTATATCCCCGCCACCCCCCGAGAAAAATGGCGTTTGGAGTGATGATGTCGGAGCAGCTTGTGGAGACCGCGGCCAGCCAGACGGCCGCTGAGGCCGGCCGGCGGCGCACCTTCGCCATCATCGCCCACCCGGACGCCGGCAAGACGACGCTGACGGAGCAGCTGCTGCTGCTTGGCGGCGCCATCCAGATCGCCGGCGCGGTGCGCGCCAAGGGCGAGCGGCGGCGCACCCGCTCGGACTGGATGAAGATCGAGCAGGACCGCGGCATTTCCGTCGCCACCTCGGTGATGACCTTTGAGTATGCCGGGCAGATCTTCAACCTGCTGGATACGCCGGGCCACGAGGACTTCTCGGAGGACACCTACCGCACCCTCTCGGCGGTGGACGCGGCCGTCATGGTGATCGACGCCGCCAAGGGCATCGAGGCGCAGACGCGCAAGCTCTTCGAGGTCTGCCGCCTGCGGGACATCCCCATCGTCACCTTCATCAACAAGATGGACCGCGAGGCGCGCGAGCCGCTGGAGCTGCTCGACGAGATCGAGAAGACCCTGGCGCTGGACGTGACGCCGGCCACCTGGCCGATCGGCTCCGGGCAGCAGTTCGCCGGCGTCTATGACCGGGAGCACACCACCCTTCGCCTGTTGCGCGAGGGCGGCGAGCAGGACGTGGCGCTTTCCGGCCCGGAGGACGGGCGGATCGGAACGCTGCTGCCGCACGGCCAGGGCGACGTGCTGCGGGAGGGGATCGAGCTGGCCTCGGTCTATCCCGATTTCGACCTCGCCTCTTTCCGCGAAGGCCACCTGACGCCGGTCTATTTCGGCTCGGCGCTGCGCGGCTTCGGTGTGAAGCACCTGCTGGACGGGCTGGCGCGATTCGCGCCCCCGCCCTCGGCGCGCAGCGCGGATGCCCGCCTGGTGGAGCCGGATGAGGAGAAGCTGACCGGCTTCGTCTTCAAGATCCAGGCCAACACCGACCTGCAGCACCGCGACCGCGTGGCCTTCCTGCGTGTCTGCTCCGGGCGGCTGCGCAAGGGTGCCCGGCTGAAGCAGGTGCGCACGGGCAAGAGCATCCCGGTCAATGCGCCGCTGTTCTTTTTCGCCAAGGAGCGGCAGGTGGCGGAGGAGGCCTGGCCGGGCGACGTGGTGGGCATCGCCAACCACGGCGTGCTGCGCATCGGCGACACGCTGACCGATGGCGAGGAGCTGAACTTCCAGGGCGTGCCGAGCTTCGCGCCCGAGATCCTGCGCCGCATCCGGCTCGACGATCCGATGCTGGCCAAAAAGCTGCGCAAGGCGCTGGACCAGCTGGCCGATGAGGGCGTGGTGCAGGTGTTCCGTCCCCTGGACGGCTCGCAGCCCGTGGTGGGCGTGGTCGGCCAGCTCCAGCTCGACGTGCTGAGCAGCCGCATCCAGGCGGAATACGGCGTGCAGATCAGCTTCGAGCCGACCTCCTGGTCCACCATGCGCTGGGTCGCCGCCGAGGACCGGGCGGCGCTGGACCGCTTCCTGCGCACGGCGCCGAGCCAGATGGCGGAGGACCACGACAACCAGCCGGTGGCCTTCTTCACCTCCGACTGGGGGCGGCGCCGGTCTGAGGAGGAGTGGCCGCAGCTCCGTTTCCTGGCGCTGCGGGAGCAGCACGCCGTCGCGGCGACCTGAGGCGCCGCGCCACCGGACGACAGTCCTGGCGGCCTGAGGCCGCCGGTGCCCGCCGCGCTACCAGGCGTAGAGCCGCAGCGGCTCCTGGTCCGGTGCCGCACCGGGCTTCTGCAGCACGAAGAGGTTGTAGGAGGCCAGATCGCGGATGCCGAGGCCGAAGCGCAGGACGTCATAGGCATAGGAGCAGAGCCACAGCGGCAGGAAGAAATCCGCGTAGGAGCTGCTGTAGTAGCCGGGCGCGTGATAGACGACATCGAAGCCGGTCCGCTTCGCCATGGCGGAATAGGCCGAATAGTGCGTCCGGTCGTAATGCGCGGTGAAGCCGAGCACATCGGCATCGTCGCGCATCGCCAGGCCGATCAGGGACTTGGCGGCCTTGCGGGGCAGCAGGCGATTGGCGATGGCGAAGGGCGCGTAGCGGCCGGGGAACTGCGCCACCAGGAAGCCGCCGGGACGCAGCGTGTCATAAGCGTGGCGCAGGAAGGCCTCGTTGTCCCGGAAATGCTCGATGCCGGAGGAGACCATGACGAGATCCACCGAGCCGGACGGCACGGGAATGCTTTCCGTCACGTCACAGGTGATCTTCTCGTCGAGGTCGGGATTCTCCGTCATCTCCTCGGGGTCGATGTCCAGCCCGATGAGGTGGATGCCGTACCAGCGCTTGTAGTAGCTCGGGAACTGCCAGGACTTCCCGGCGCCGCAATCGATGACGCGCGTGACGTCGGGGTGCGAGAGCAGCAGGCCCCCGATCTTGCGGTACATGCCGAAGACATTGGCCTCATGGACATGGCCCGGCGTCAGGCGGCGCGAGGAGCGGCGGTTGAGGTCCAGCAGGGCATGCACGAGCGTCCCCGCGGCGCTCCGGCCGCTGAGGGCGGGCTGCATCGGGGCCGGGAGGGCGGGCGGGGACGCATCCGGGTGTGGGGCCAGGGTCAGGTCGGTGTTGCTCATGCTCATCCTCCTGTTCCGGCCCCTGCGCTACCAGCTCGCCAGGCGTCGGAGTTGTGGGGTCTTCTTGCGCTGATGCTCGCCCATGCGCCGCAGCAGGCGGTCCAGCTCGCCAATGGCCTCGAACAGATGCGGGCCCTTGTTCAGCATCACGCATTCGGCGCGGGCGGCCATGGCGGCGTCGGTCATCTCGCCGCGCAGCGGGGTGCCTTTGCGGATCAGGTGCTCCAGCACCTGGGTGGCCCAGATCACCGGCACATGCGCGGCCTCGCCGATCCACAGGATTTCCTCCTGCATCTCGGCCATCCGCGCGAAGCCGATCTCCACCGCCAGGTCGCCGCGCGCGATCATGATGGCGGTGGGCTGGCGCCCGGCCGCCTGCACGACGATGCCAGGCAGGGCGTGCACCGCCCGCACCGTCTCGATCTTCAGGATCAGCGACAGCGCGCGCCAGTCCTGCGGCCGGCGCGCCGCCAGCTCCTCCTGCAGCAGCTCCACATCCGCCGCCGACTGCACGAAGGAATAGCCGATGCCATCGGCATGCTGCGCGACGAAGTCGAGGTCGGCGCGGTCCTTCGCGGTGAGCGCGGCGCAGTGCAGGTCGGTATCGGGGAAATTGAGGCCCCGCTCGGGCTTCAGCTTCGCGCCTTCCTCCGGCACGGCGGTGACCCGCGCCAGCAGCCCCCAGGGCAGGACGCGCTCGATCCGCGCGCCAATCTTGCCGTCATCCACGAACAGGCGCTGGCCTTCCTGGACCATGCCGAACAACTCGGTCAGCGTGCATTCGGCCACGAAGCCTGGCTCGGGCAGTTCCGCAAGGCCGAGGCCGCCGGGCGGGACGATGGCCAGCAAGGCGCCCATGCCGATCCGCTTCTGCCCCTCCGGAAGCTGCACGGCGCCGGTGCGGATCTTCGGGCCCGCCAGGTCCATCAGGATGCGCAGGCGCCGGCCCGTCGCCTCCTGGGCTGCGCGGGCATGCCCGATCATGCGGGCCCAGACCGTCGCGTCGTCATGCGCGCAGTTGATGCGCACCGCCTCCACCCCGCATTCGGCGAGGCGGCGCATGAAGGCCGGGTCGTTCGCCGCCTCGGAGGGGCAGGTGACGAGCAAGCCGATGGGCCGGTTCGGCGTCGCCGGCCCCAGCACCGCTGCGGTGTTCCGGGCCAGCCGCCGCTCGCCGGCGAAAAAGGCCTGCATGGTCGGGCGGCCGGGGGCGGGCAGGCCGGCAAGGGTCGCCAGTGTGGCGCGCACCGCCTCCAGCGCCGGCAGCACGCGGCTTTCCAGCCGTCCGAGGGAGGACAGGCCAAGCGCCATCAGCGGCCGCTGCAGCGGCCGCAGGTCACGGTGCCGCAGTGCCAGGTAGTGGCTCAGATTGATGGCGCTGGCGAGAAACTCGGGCCGCTCGATGCAGCCGCTCCAGGCTTTGGCGATGTCTGCGCCTTCGTCACGCAGCGCGGCGATCAGCGCCTCGACCTCGCCATGCAAGGCGGCGGGCATCGGGGCAAGGCCCGCGATTTCGGGAAGCGCGTCCAGATCCATGCCGGCGATGTTAGAGGAAGCCGGAAGCAAAGCGGACTGATCTGGCGCAGTGGTTGCCGGCTCAGAAGAAGTAATCCCGAGGGCGCGCAGCGCCCGTCAGGCCGCGCTGCCTGCAGGACCATCCAGCGGCAGGGCGAAGTCGCAGGCGAGGCCCCCAGCCTCCCAGGCGAGCGCGACGGAGCCGCCGATCTGGCGGCGGATCGTGGTTTCGAGCACGCGCGAGCCGAAGCCGCGCCGGCCCGGCGGCCCGGCCAGGGCAGGGCCGCCCGCCTCCTCCCAGCGCAGCCGCAGCGTGCGGTTCTCCGGGCCTTCCAGCCCCCAGGAGACGCAGACCCGCCCAGTGACGGCACAAAGCGCGCCGTGCTTCATCGCATTGGTTGCCAGCTCGTGCACCGCCATGCTCAGCGGCTGCGCTAGGCGCGCCGTCAGCGCCACCGGAGGGCCATCCAGGCGCACACGGGGCTCGCCGCAGGGGGGACGGGCCCCGTCGCCGGGGAGGAAAGGCTCCAGCTCGGCCTGCAGCAGCGCGCGGAGATCGGTGCCCGACCAGCGTTCCGCCGCCAGCAGGCTTTGCACCCGCGCCAGCGCCGCCACGCGGCCCTCCACCGCAGCCACGTAGCTCTCCACCGAGTCGGCACGCGTCATGCGCAGCGTCGCCTGCACGACGGTGAGCGTGTTCTTGGCGCGGTGATCCATCTCCCGCGCCATCAGCGCCTGCTGCTCCTCCGCCCGCTTCCGCTCCTCGATGTTGCACAGATAGACGGAGAGACCGCCCGCCGCCGTCGGGTGGATGCTCATCTCGGCCCAGTGGTTGTAGGCGATGGAGAGCGTCTCGACGCGCGCCGGCCTGCGCTCGTGCATCACGCGGCGGAGGCTAGGCTCCGCGCGCCCGCCGATCATCTGCGGGAAGACCTCCCAGAGCGTCCGGCCGAGCAGCTCGCCACGGTGCTTGCCCCAGCGTTCCTCGGCCTGACGGTTGACGTAGGTGAAGCGCCAGTCCCGGTCCACGGCGTAGAAGGCCTCCGGCAGGCTCTCCAGGACTTCCGTGGTGTGGTCGTGCGCAGTCCGCAGGGCGGATTTGGCCCGCACCTCCTCCTCCACCCGCCGCTCCAGCTCGGTGCGTGCGGCTTCCGCCTCCCGCAGGGCGCAGCCCATCTGGTAACCCGCGGCGGCGAAACGGGAGAGCGCGCTGAGCAGTCGCGCATCCTCGCCGTCGAAGTGCCGCTCCGGGCGATGCGCTATCGCCCAGACCGTGCCGCGCAGGACACCCTGCACCGGGAAGGGAGCCAGCAGGTTCTCGAAGATGGGCGGCTCGCAGCGCGCCAGCGCGGGGAAGCAGCGGTGCGGCTGGTCGAACAGCAGGATGGCCTCACGGCGGATGACGAGGCCGCAGGGGCTTGCCTCACGCGGCATGGAGCCGCCGGCATTGCGCGCGAAGGGCCCGGCCATGGCAGGCCATCCGAAGGCGGAGCCGTCGGCGCTGAGGATACTGACCCCGGCCGAATCCGCCCCGCACAGCTCCATGACCAGCTCGCTGAGCGTCCTGAGCACGGTTCCCGGGCTGGAGGCTATCTCCTGCGCCAGGATGCCGAGTGCGCGGTTCTCCGCCTGGTGATCGGGCGCGCGGGCGGTCCGGCGCCCCAGCTCGTGGGTGATCAGTGCGGCTTCGAGGGGGTCAGGCTCCGTTGCCAGCCCTGAGGCGCGCGCGACGGAGCCGTTCCGGGACTGCCGCGTGGCGGCTTCGGTTCGTTCCGGGGCGGGCAGGGGAGGGGGCATGTCCTTGCCAGGCATTTCCGCAGTGTATTGTGGTGGAGCGGTCAGTAACGCCAAATGGCATCCAGCAGCCACGTATATACAAGCGATGCGCGAAAAAATCGGGAAATTTTTGTCTTCTGGTTGCAAAATTCTCCGGATTTGGCGCTGGTATGTGCATTTTCTGCCGACAGGACAAGCAACAGGGCCGCCAAAGTTTTGTTTTGCGCGGAGGGGCGGGCAGGAGCGCTGCCGCCTCGCCTCAGACGCTGGCGAGCAGGCCGGCGAAGAGCCGCGCGCGCGGCACCAGACTCGACACCAGCAGATGCTCCTGCAGGGTGTGGATCCCCGCTCCCTGCACGCCCAGCCCGTCCAGCGTGGGGATGCCCATCGCGCCGGTGAAGTTGCCGTCCGAGCCGCCGCCCGCGCTGGCATGCGGGAGCGGCAGCCCGAGCTTTGCCGCCAGCCCCTGCGCCGTCCGGTAGAGCGCCATGGTGTTGGCATCCGGCTCCCAGACCGGACGGGTGACGCCGCGCGTCACTTCCAGCGCCACCTCGCCATTGCCGTCGGCGAGGGCAAGCATCCGCTCCACCGCATGGTCCAGGTCGGCCTGCCGCTTGGCCATGGTCAGCGCCTCGGCGTCGCAATGGGTGGCGACGCAGTTCACCCACTGCCCGCCCCGCACGACGCCCACCGAAAAGGTGGCGGATTCGGTCGTCATCGCTTCGATCGCCATCACCTGCCGGCACATCTCGCGAATGGCGCTGCGCCCCTCGGCGAGGGCGGCGCCGGCATGGCTGGGGCGGCCGGTGGTGCGCAGCTTGAAGCGCGCGATGGCGTAGCGGCCGGTCACCACGCCGCCGTCCGGCCGGGCCGGCTCGGGCACCAGCACGATCTCGTGCCGGCCGGCCTCGGCCTCGATCAGATCGCGCGTCGAGGGGCTGCCCATCTCCTCGTCGCTGGTCAGCAGGAAGGTGACGGGGCGGCGCAGCGCGATGCCCGCCTGGATGATGGCCGCCATCGCCTGCATGGCGATGTAGGTGCCGCCCTTCATGTCGCAGATGCCGGGGCCGAAGCAGCGCTCGCCCTCAGGCCGGAAGGGCAGGGCGCCGAGCGTGCCCACCGGATGCACAGTGTCCAGATGCGCCAGGACCAGGATGCCGCCCTCGGCCTCGCCGTCCAGGTGCGGGAAGCGGGCGCGCACGCAGTCGCCGAAGCCCATGCGGCCAGGAATGCGCTCGATCCGCGCACCCAGCAGCGCTAGGTCCCGGCTGGCCAGCGACATCATGCGGTTGACCGCCGCGGCGTCGAAGGTGGGGCTCTCGCACTCCACCCAGGGGCGCAGCCCCTCCAGCAGCACCCGGGCGTCGAAGGGCAGATCCAGGGCGCGCTGCGCCTCGCGCTGATCCGGTGGAAGGATCTCGTTCTTCATGGTGACGCTCCCCTGGGCTGCCGGGCGCGCCGGCCCGCTGCATGATGTTGCGGCTAGCCTGCTGCCACGGCGCGGGATCGGCAAGGGGCCACGCGCGCAAGCGGGATGACGACAAGCCCGCAACCTCTGCTAGACCTTTGGACCGATGACCGAAGCGACCCCCCCGCGGCGCATCGCGCCGCAGACCGGCCCGCATCTCTGGAGCGGCGCCGCCCTTTCGCCGGCCGACTGGATGCTGCCGCTTGGCAGCGAGATCCGGGCCGAGATCGAGGCCGCCCCCGGCCTGCCGCTCCCGCGCCTCGACCCGCTGCTGGGGCAGATGGCGGAGCGGCTGGCGCATGGCCCGGGCTTCTGCCTGCTGCGCGGCCTGCCGCTGCCGGAAGAGCCGGCGGCGGTGCTGGGCCGGCTGGGCAGCCGCATCGGCCGCCCGGTGCACACCCCGCCCTCGGTGGGCCCGGTCTATACCGAGCCCTGCGATGCACTGCTGTTGCTCTGCCGCGAGGCGGGGGAGCTGATGCTGCATTCCGCCGCCGCCCTGCACAATCAGCTCCTGCGGTCCGACCGTGCGGCGCTGGAGGTCCTTTACCGCGCCCTGCCGACCGGGGCGGGGGAGGCCCTGCCGGTCTTCGCGGTGACGCAGGGCGTCTTCGCCGCCCGCTGCGACCGCACCGCGCTCGATCCTGGCGCGCTGGCCGCGCTGGAGGCGCTCGACGAGGTGGCCGCCGCGCCCGGGCTCGCTCTGCGCATGGTCCTGCACCCCGGCGACCTGCTCTGCGTGAACCCCTTCCTGGTCTGGGCCTCCTGCGCCCGCGGTCTCGCCACGCTGGCGCTGCTGACCGAGCCGTCCCGCCTTTCGGAGGGACCCTTCGCCGCCCTGCGCCCGGCGGAGCGCTGAGCGCCATGCATATCCTGGTCGCGAATGCCAACACCACGGAAGCGATCACCGCACTCTGCGCCGAGGCGGCCCGCGCCGCGGCCGCGCCCGGCACCACCATCATCCCCGCCACGCCGCGCTTCGGCCCGGCGGTGATCGCGACGCGGCTGGAGAACGCCATCGCCGGCCATGCGCTGCTGGAACTGCTGGCCGAACATGCCGGGCAGGTGGAGGCGGTGGTGCTGGCGGTCAGCCATGACACGGCCCTGGAAGCAGCGCGGCAGCTCATGCCCTGCCCGGTGGTCGGCATGACCGAGGCCGCCTGCCTGACCGCCTGCATGGTCGGTGCCCGCTTCGGCCTGGTGACGCTGGGCGGGGTGGAAACCTATCGCGAGCTGATCGGCCGTCACGGCCTGACCGCGCGGCTGGCCGGGCTGGAGGGGGTGGCGGCGACGCCGCAGGACGCGGTGCGCGATCCGGAGGCCGTCCAGGCGCTGGTGCTGGAGAGCATCGGCCGGCTGGTGGCGGGCGGCGCCGATGCGGTGGTCCTGGGCGGTGCCGCCCTGGCCGGCATGGCGGCGCGGCTGGCGGCGCCGGTGCCGCTGCTCGACGGCATCGCCTGCGCGGTGAAGCTGGCCGAGGCGCTGGTCGGGCTGGGGCTGGCGCGGCCGGCGGCCGGTACCCTGGCTCCGGCGCAGGGGCGGGCGAGCACGGGGTTGTCGCCGGCCCTGGCGCGCCGGCTGCGGGGGGACTGAATGTCCTGGAATGCGCTCGCCGGCCAGCCGGCCGGCTGCGGTCCTGTCCTGCTCTCCCTCCGGCTTGGCCTTGCAGGCTTACCGGCGCGCATCCCAGCGCAGGATGGAGCGCGACCGACGGCCCGGGCGCTCTCCGTCGCGGCGCATGGAGGGGGAATCGCTCCCCCTCCCGGCCCGGTCAGTCCAGCTTGGCGCCGGAGATGCGAACGACCTCCTGCCACTTGCCGTTCTCGACCTGCACGAAGCGGTCGAACTCGGCCGGGCCCAGCGGGCGCGGCTCGCTGCCGACCTCGCGCAGCCGGGCAATGACGTCCGGCTTCTTGAGGATGTCGAGGATGTGGTTCGAAACCCGTTCGACGATCGGGCGCGGGGTGCGGCCCGGCGCCTGCACGCCGAACCAGGCCTCGGCCTCGAAGCCCTCGATGCCGCTCTCGGCCACGCTGGGCACGTCCGGCAGGGCGAACCAGCGCTCCTTGCTGGTCACCGCCAGCGCCCGCAGGCGGCCTTCCTGGATGTGCGGCAGGTAGGGCGGGATGTTGTCCACGGCCAGGTCCAGCCGGCCGGCGAGCAGGTCCGGGATCACCGTGGCGCTGCCGCGATAGGGCACGTGGGAGATGTTGACCTTGGCGCGGGTCTTGAGCAACTCGGCGCACATATGGCCGGAGGTGCCGTTGCCGGGGGTGCCGTAGTTCAGCATGCCCGGCTCGGCCCGCGCCATGTCGAGCAGGTCCTTCAGCGTCTTCGCCTTGCTGTCCGCCGGCACGGTGATGACATTGGCCAGCGAGTTGGCCAGCGCCAGGTTGGTGAGGTCCTTCGCCGGGTCGTAGGGCAGCTTGGAGTAGAGATACTGGTTGATGCTGGCTGTGCCGATCGTGCACATCAGCAGCGTGTGGCCGTCGGGATCGGACTTCGCGGCGGCGTCGCAGCCCAGGATGCCGCCGGCGCCGGGGCGGTTGTCCACCACCACCGGCTGGCCCAGCAGCGGCGAGAGCTGCTCGGCGATGACGCGGGCGGTCACGTCGGTGGCGCCGCCGCCGGGGAAGGGCACGATGAAGCGGATGGGCCGGTTGGGGAAGGCAGGCTGCGCCCGCAGCAGAGCCGGGGCGGCGAGCAGGCCAGCGCCGGCGGCCAGCACGAGACGGCGGGAAGGAAGCAAGACCAAATCCTCTAAAGATGTGTCTTATAGAGGTGCGTAGACGCTGCCGTGCTGTGGTGCAACCCGGTGCGGTGCCCGGATCGAGACCGTTCTCTGGCGCTGCCGCCCCGCCCGGGCGGCAGCGCGGGAACCTCAGTCCACCTTGGCGCCGGAGCGGCGCACCACCTCCGCCCACTTCTTCACCTCGGACTGGACGAAGGCCTCGAAGGCCGCCGGGCTGGTGCCGCCATCGGGCGTCAGGCCGGGCTTCATGCCGCCGAGATCAGCGAGCTTCGCCCAGGTGTCCGGCTCCTTCACGATGGCGTCGATCTCGGCGCCCAGCTTCTCGACGATCGGCCGCGGCGTCTTGGCCGGGGCCTGCACGCCGAACCAGCCGGTTGCCTCCACGCCGGGGAAGCCGGCCTCGGCGGTGGTCGGCACGTCCGGCAAGGCGGGGCTGCGGGTGGCGGTGGTGACGGCCAGCGGGCGCAGCCGCCCGTCGCGGATATGGCCGATGGCGGAGGGCAGGTTGTCCACGCCCACCTCGACGCGGCCGGCCATGATCTCCGCCAGCATCGGGCCGGCGCCGCGGAAGGGGATGTGCGTCATCTGGATGCCGGCTTCCAGCTTCAGCAGCTCGCCGGTCATGTGCAGCGAGGTGCCGGCGCCGGAGGAGCCGTGGTTCAGCTCGCCCGGCTTCTGCTTCGCCAGCGCCACCAGCTCGGCCAGCGTCTTCACCGGCAGGGAGGGCGTGACGAAGATGACGTTCGGCACCTTGATGAGCAGGCCGACGGCGGTGAGGTCCTGCGGCTTGTAGGGTATCTCCTTGCCGTACAGCTCGTAGTTGATGGCACCGGAGGAGACCGTCTGCATCAGGATGGTGTAGCCGTCCGGGTCGGCCTTCGCGACGACATCGGAGCCGATATTGCCGCCGGCGCCCCCGCGGTTCTCGATGGGGAAAGGCTGGCCGAGGCGCTGCTGCAGCCGGGTGGCCAGGATGCGGGCGGCGATGTCGGTGGTGCCGGCGGGGGCGAAAGGCACGACGAAGCGCACGGGGCGGCTGGGCCAGTCCGCGGCGGCACCGGACTGGGCCAGGGCCGCGCCAGGGCGCAGCGCCGGGGCAAAAGGCAGAAGGGCAGCGGCGCCGAGCAGCGCACGACGATGCAGCAGGGTCATGGATCGTCTCCTTCCGGGCGGCGCGGATCGCGAATGCCCGCGCCTTTGCCGGATGACCTGTTCCTGCCGTATCCGGCCGAGGTTAGGCAAGGCCCCGCCGCTCGGGCGCCGGCGGCTGCAGCATCACCTGCTCCGCGGCCGCATCCCAGCGCCAGCAAGGTGCATCGGCGGTGAGGCGGATGCCGCCCAGCCAGCGCGCGGGCGGGCGCAGCGCCAGCCAGTCGAGCGCCCCGGCCAGGACGGCACGGCCCGCCTCCGTCAGCTCCAGTTCCTCCTGCGCCCAGGCAGCGGCCCCGCCGGAACCCCGCAGCAGCGGCAGGTGCCCCTGCCGCAGCCGGTTCAGCAGGTGGCGGAACAGCACGTCGCCCAGCCAGGGCATCGGCTCGCGCCGCAGCGTGAGATCCTGGAACACCGCGCCGAGGCTTCGGCTCCGCTCGGCGAGGCTCTCCAGGATCAGCCGCTCGGTGAGCCCCAGGCCGGTGCGGCTGTCGGGAAGTTCCTGGCAGTGGCGGCGCAGGGCGGGCGCCAGATGCGGCAGCGCCGGCGCGCCGCTGCGCGCCAGCCTCAGCAGCCCCGCAGGCTCGGGGGCACGCAGTGCATCCCAGACTGCCGCGCCCAGCTTCAGCGCGGCGGGGCCAAGCGGGCGACGCTGGCGCCAGAGCAGGCGCAGCGCCTCGGGCGGCATCTGTCCCAGACCGATGAAACGTGCCGCGCCGGGAAAGCGATCCAGCACCACCAGTTCCAGCCGTGCCGGCGGATTGGCTGCGAACTGCGCCAGGCAGCGCGCCAGGATGAGCTGATCATGGCTGTCGTGCTCGAACCAGAGCACCACGCGGCGGCGGCGCGCGGCCGCGGCCAGCGCCGCCTCCTCCGACAGGCGCCGTGCCGCGAGCGCCGCCGGTTCCAGGCCCAGGATCTCGCCGCAGGCCTCCATCAGGAAGGCGACGCGGTGCTGCAGCCAGTCCTCACGCGGGAGAACGGGACCCTGGCAGAGTGGATCGGCATATTCCAGGAAGGCGCCGGCGAAGCCTGCGCGCCGCAGCATGGGCGCGATGTCGGAGCCGCACCGCAGGTGCAGCGTATCCTCTCCGGCATCGGGCGGCGCGCCGGCGCCAAGGGCGAGGCGTGCCGCCGCCATGGCGCGGAAATGCGCCACCAGGCGCGGCCAGCTAGGTAGGCCAAGCTCGCGCGCGACCACCAGTTGCGCGGCCGCGAGGCGGGCGAGGGAAGGCGGCAAAGGCGGCCCATCGAGCATGGCGGCATCGGGGTGATGCGCGCGGAAGCGACGGAGAGCGGCCCTGTCGCCGCGCCGCGCGGCACGGGCCAGGTCCTTGGCGCGCTTGCGCTGTTGATCGAGGTCGAGGCGGAAGGGGCGCGCGGCGCGCGGGAGGGGCGCTTCGGTCACAGGGAGGGCCCTTTTCTCAGGTCCGTGCCCGCATGCAGACCGAAAAGGGACGTCACGAGGAATCTGGCGGGAGGCCAAGGGTCATGGGCGCAGCCCTTTCCGCGGACGGGTGGCCCTGACCCGGGCCGGACGAGGAGCCCAGCCTGATTGGCAGCGCCTGTCAAGGCGCCCCGGCGGGCGGTTTCCGCCGCAGGCGAGGGGCCGGCGGCCTGAAGAAGTCCGGGGGAAGGAATTCCCCCGGGCCCCCATCTTCTTTTTGTCAGTTTTGGCGGCGCGCTCTCCGCCAGCGCGGGAACCGGAAGAAGAAAGCAGGGGGTCTGGGGGAATTCATTCCCCCAGCCTTCGCTCACTGGACGGGATGCACACCCATGGCGGTGGTCTGCTCGTCCACGCGCGGCGTGTAGGTCAGGCCGCGGCGCAGGCCCCAGACGCTCTTCTGGGTGTGCAGCGGGATCACCGCCACGTCCTCCATGGCGACGCGCATCGCCTCCTGCAGCAGCTTCTCGCGCGCCTCGTCGTCGAAGGTGGCGAGGCCGCGGGTGGTGATCTCGTCCATCTTCGGGTTCGAGTAGCGGCCGTAATTGGCAAGGCCACGCCCCGGAGCGCCGCGCGAGCCCAGCACGGCGCGCAGCGAGGTGGAGGGCTCGCCGGTGCTGTTGCTCCAGCCGAGCAGGTAGGCCGAGGCGTCGAAGCGGTTCAGCCGGCCGATGACGGTGGCCAGCGGCTGGGCGTCCACGCTCGTCTTGACGCCGATGCGCGACCACATCTGCGCCACCACCTGCTGGATCTGCTCGTCGTTCACGTAGCGGTCGTTCGGGCCGCGCAGGGTGATGGTGAAGCCGTTCGGGTAGCCTGCCTCGGCCAGCAGCTTCCTGGCCCGCGCCGGATCATAGGGCGGCACCGGGATGGAGGGATCGTAGCCATAGGCGCCCGGCGGCATGAACTGCCCGGCGGCGACGGCGGCACCCTCCATCACCCGGCTGACGATGGCGGGGCGGTTGATGGCGACCGAGAGCGCCTCGCGCACCCGGCGGTCCTGCAGCGGGTTCTTGTCCAGCTTCTCGCCGTTCGGGCCGCTGATATCGGGCGAGCCGTCCTCGCGGAACACGTCGAGGCCGAGGAAGACCAGCCGCAGGCTGGTGCCCTCGACGATGTTGAGCTTGTCGTCGCGCCGCAGCTTGGCGAGATCGGCGGTCGGCACGCTGTCGATCATCGCCACGTCGCCCGAGAGCAGCGCGGCCACGCGCGAGGGGGCATTGGTGATGATGCGGTAGTCCACCTTCTCCCACTGCGGCTTGCCGCCCCAGTAGGCGTCGTTGCGCGCCATCTCCACCCGGTCGTTCGGGTTGTAGGAGACGAAGCGGTACGGGCCGGTGCCGATGGTGGCCTTGCCGCTGTTGAACTCGGCCGAGGCGGGGTTCTCGCCCAGCGAATGCGGCAGGATGAAGATCTGCGCGAGGTCGTTGGGCAGCAGCGGGTAGGGGTTCGCCGTCTTCAGGCGCACGGTGAGGGGGTCCACCACCTCGACGTCGCTGATCGCGCGGATATAGACCGCGAAGGAACTCGGGCTCTGCACCTGCGGCACGCGCTTCAGCGTGTAGGCGACGTCCTCGGCCGTCAGCTTCTCGCCATTGTGGAAGGTGACCCCGTCGCGGAGCTTGAACTCCCAGGTGGTGTCGTCCAGCCGCTTCCAGGATTCGGCGAGGCCGGGATGCAGGCGCGAGTTCTCGTCGCGGGCCACCAGCGCCTCGAACATGTGCGCCGAGAGCATGATGTTCGGCGTCAGCGTGTAGTAGTGCGGGTCGATGCTGGCCGGCGGCGCACTGACGCCCATGGAGAGCGCCTGCGCCAGGGCCGGGCGCGCACCCGGGGCGAGGGCCAGCAGGGCGGCCCCCATCAGGATGGCCTTCATGCGGGTCATGCGCTTCATGCGCGCTCCTCCTGGGACCAGCCCAGCTCCTCCTGCACCAGGCTCGCCCAGTAGGCGGCGCCGAGGGCCAGGGCCTCGTCGTTGAAATCGTAGAGGGGCGTGTGGACGTTGTGGAAGGAGCCGTCCGGGTTCACCCCGTTGCCGATGCGCATGAACACGCCCGGCTTCTTCTGCAGCATGAAGGCGAAATCCTCGCCGCCCGTGCTCATCGGGAACTCGCCGACCTTCGCCTCGCCGACCAGCGCGCCGGCGGCGGCGACCGCCACCGGCACCTTCTCGGGCGCGTTGACGGTGGGCGGGCAGAGCGCGTCATAGGCGAACTCGGCGGTGGCGCCATGCGCGCTGGCCAGGGTCTCGGCCAGCTCCTGCAGGCGGCGCTTGATCACCGCCTGCGCCTCCGGGCGGAAGTAGCGGGCGGTGCCACGCACCACGACCTTGGCCGGCATCACGTTGGGCGAGCCGAAGGTGCCGCCCTCGACATGGCCGACGGAAAGCGCCGCGCTCTCGGTGGGCCTCAGGTTGCGCGGCAGGATGGTCTGCACGGCGAGCAGGAAGTGGCCGAGCACCACCGTCAGGTCCGCGGCCAGGTGCGGCGCGCCGCCGCCATGCCCGCCATTGCCGTTGAAGGTGACGGTCCAGAAGTCGGCGCCGGCCAGGATCGGGCCGGGGCGGGTGGCGAACTCGCCCACCGCCAGGCCCGGCGTGTTGTGCATGCCGTAGACCGAGTCCACGGGGAAGCGGTCGAACAGGCCATCGGTGATCATCGCCGCCGCGCCGGTGCCGGCCTCCTCGGCGGGCTGGAAGATGAAGTGCACCGTACCGCCGAAATCCGGGTTCTTCGCCAGGTACTTCGCGGCGCCAAGCAGCATCGTGGTGTGGCCGTCATGGCCGCAGGCATGCATCTTGCCCGGCACCTCGGAGGCGTAGGGCAGGCCGGTCTGCTCCTGAATGAACAGCGCATCCATGTCGGCCCGCAGGCCGATGGCGCGCTGGCCCGGCCGCTTGCCCTTCAGCGTGCCGACGACGCCGGTCTTGCCGATGCCGGTCTCCACCTCCAGACCCCAGGCGCGCAGCTTCCCAGCCACCAGCGCGGCAGTCCGGACCTCCTCGAAGCGGGTCTCGGGGTGGCGGTGGATGTCCCGCCGGATCTCGACGAGTTCGGGCTCGAAGGTCTTGATGTCGTCCAGGATATCCTGTCGCACGGTGGGCGGTCCTCGGGGTGGAGAAGGCCGGCAAACTGAGCCGGCGGCGGTCCATGGTCAACCCGGCGCGACGCGATGTTGGACAGACGTCCATCATGGTGGATATACCGCGCCGCTTGCACGGAGCGATGCCATGCCCGAGATCCGCGACGCCACCGAGGCCGACCTGCCGGCCATCCTGGCCATCTTCAACGAGGCCATCCGCAACACCACCGCGGTCTGGCACACGCAGGAGATGACGCTGGAGACCCGCCGCGCCTGGATGCAGGAGCGGCAGGGGCGGGGGCTGCCGGTGCTGGTGGCGGTGGCGGACGGCGCGGTGCGGGGCTTCGCCTCCTATGGCGACTTCCGCCCCTTTGCCGGCTACGCCCTGACGGTGGAGCATTCGGTCTATGTCGATCCCGCCGCGCAAGGGCGCGGGCTGGGCCGCGCCCTGCTGGCCGCCCTGGTGGCGCGGGCCGAGGCCGCCGGGCTGCACGTCATGGTGGCGGGCATCGAGGCAGGCAACGCCGCCTCCGTCCGGCTGCACCAGGCGGCCGGCTTCACCGAGGCGGGCGTGCTGCGGCAGGTCGGGCGCAAGTTCGACCGCTGGCTGGACCTGTTGTTCATGCAGAAGATCCTGCGCGCAGGGGAAAGGTGAAAAGGCCGGGGGAAGGAATTCCCCCGGGCCCCCATCTTCTTTCTTCGCGTTCAGGTGCCGCCGGCGAAGAGCGGGTCGTTCTCCAGCAGGATGGGCTGGCCATGCGGCGTGGCATGCGCCGCACGGTCCCAGGCCGCCTTGCGCTGCGCCAGCAACTCCGCGCCGGTCACGCCCTTCCGCGCCACCATCGTCTCCAGCGCCGCGAGCCAGTGCTGGTAGTAGGTGTCGCCCAGGTCCGGGTCGCCCGCAGCCTGTGCGGCGCGGATCGCGCCTCCCAGGCACTCGGCCCACTCGCTCCAGGTGAACAGGCCGCGCTGGTGCAGCGCGACCGTCATGGCGAAGACCGAAGCCTCCCAGGGCTCGCGGAACGCCGGCTCGGCCTCGCTGCGGGGCAGGGGGGCGACCGGCTCCAGCGCCGCCGCCAGCGCGTCAAGCGGCTTCAAGATAGCTCTCCCAGGCGTCGATCGAGACGGTCAGGCCGGGGTCGGCACCCTCGCCCCACAGCTCCGGCCCGGTGAAGCGCACCGTGTAGAGCCATTGCGGATGCTCGCCCTGCCGATGCGCATTGGTGTCGGGAAAGACAAAGACGCCGCGCACCGCCTCCACCACGCCCCGCTTGCCGCGGGCATAGCGGGGCAGGCGGGTGTGGTGCGTCGGATGAAAGACCTTGGTCCGCACCGTCGCACCCCGGGCGAAGGCGGCGGGCGCCTCGGCGGCCCGCTCGTACTGTGTGCCGGCGGCCAGCGTCTTCGCCACATCGGCGGCCTGCAGCACCCGCGGCACCGGGCGGGGCGGTTCCTGCGCGTGGCCCTCGCGCAGTTCCTCGCGGCTCACCAGCCCGTCCGCCAGGAGCTGGTTGGCCAGCGCCTTGGCCCAGATCTCGTAATAGGAGGCGGAGAGATATTCGGCGGGCGGCAGCGACTCGCGTGTGTGCCGCATGGTGTCGATGTTCCAGACGCCCATCGCCCCGGCCGCCAGGGTAACGGCGAGCGCCCGCTTCTCCCAGTCCGCGTGGAAGCGCAGCGTCTCCGGCTCCGGCACCACCGGGCCGAAGCCCATCATGCCGCCAAGGTCCTGCGCACCGTTCATGCCGGCGCCCCCGCAGGGTCGCGCGCCAGTCCGGTGCCGATCATGGAGTCGCGCGTCACCAACTCCGCCAGGGCCTCCTCGCTCCAGCCCTCGGTGCCGGCCGGGCGCATGGGCAGCACGAGGTAACGGATCTCGGCCGTGGAATCCCAGACGCGGATGCGCCTCGCCTCGGGCAGGGTCACGCCGAAATCGGCCAGCACGCCGCGCGGGTCGATCACCGCGCGGGAGCGGTAGGCCGCGCTCTTGTACCAGGCCGGCGGCAGGCCGAGCACCGGCCAGGGATAGCAGGAGCAGAGGGTGCAGACGACGAGGTTGTGCTCCTCCGGCGTGTTCTCCACCGCCACCATGTGCTCGCCCTGCCGCCCGCCATAGCCGAGCGAGGCGATGGCCGCCGTGGCGTCCCGCCGCAGCCACTCGCGGAAGGCGGGATCGGCCCAGGCCCTGGCCACCACCCGCGCGCCGTTGCGTGGGCCGATGCGCGTCTCGTAGGTCTCGATGATGGCGTCGAGCGCGTCCGGCGCGACATAGCCCTTCTCGACCAGGATCGACTCCAGCGCACGGACGCGCAGCGCATTCCCGGAGAGCGCGCTGTGCTCGTGGTCGTGCCCATGGTCATGGCCGTGCGGGTGCGGGCCGTCCTCGGAAGCGTGCATGGCGGAAGCGTCCCAGCGCGAGGTGGAGCCTGCAGGGGCGGCGGCCATGGCCGCTCGCTGCCCCGGAAGGCCACTCTATCAGCCGTGGCGCCCCCGTCCACCGCGGGAAGGAGGGGCGCCCTATCCCGGTGGATAGACGTCCCGGTAGGCGTGCCAGGTGGCATGCCCGATCAGCGGCAGGGCGACGGCAAGGCCGAGGAACAGCGGCACCAGCGCCAGCCCGATGAACAGCACGATCAGCCCGGCCCAGAGCGCCATCGCCCGCCAGTTCAGCATCACTCCCTGCCAGGAGGCGATGATCGCCTCCGGGGCCGAGATGTCGCGCTCCACCAGCATCGGGATGGACAGCGCCGTGATGCCGAAGGTCAGCGCGGCCAGCAGGAAGCCGCTGCCGGTGCCGACCAGCAGGAAGGGCAGCAGCTTCTCGGCCCGCAGCATGGCAAGTGGCAGCGATTCGAGTGGCGGCGCGAAGCCCGGGCCGAAGCAGAGGGCGAAGATCAGCCCCGCCAGCCGTACCCAGAACAGGTGCAGCAGCAGCAGCGCGACGCCCATGAGGGCGAGCTGTCCGCCATGCCGGCGGAAGCCCGCCATCGCCTCGCGCCAGCCGGTCTCCAGTTCCGCCTCCCGCCGGCGGGAGATCTCATAGAGCCCGGCGGCGAGCAGCGGTGCTACCAGGAAGAAGCCGGCGGTGAGCGGCAGCACCAACCAGAGGGTGTGCAGCCGCTGCACCAGCAGGGCCACCATCCAGCCTGCCAGGGTCAGCGCCGCGCCGTAGGACAGGCTGATCCCCGGCGAGGCCCAGAGGTCGTTCCAGCCGGCGGCGAGCCAGGCCCAGGGCCGGTCATGTGCCACCTGGCGCGGCACTGGGACTGCGCGAAAGACGGACGTGGCATGGCTTTGCATGGCATTGGCCTCCCTGGAACCGCCGTAACGTAATGCAACCGTTCCGCCGAAAACTTGATGCGGGTCAAGGACAGCGCCGCCCCGGCTGCGCTTCCTTGCGCGGAATCCCGCGCGTCGGCCCCACCGCGTGCGGCCGCCGGGGGGGCGGCTCCCCCCCTGACCAGACCGGAGACATCCCCGATGCCCGAAGGAGGCCACGCTGCCAGCCTCGCCGCACAGATCGGCACGTGGCGGCAGGATTCGTATGTGGATGGCCCGATCCGCGCCATGGCGGTCGCCACCCTGTTCTGGGGTGTGGTGGGCTTCCTGATGGGCGTGCTGATCGCCTCGCAGCTCGCCTTCCCGCTGCTGAACCTCGACCTCGAATGGACCACCTTCGGCCGGCTTCGGCCGGTGCACACCAGCGCGGTGATCTTCGCCTTCGGCGGCAATGCGCTGATCTGCACCAGCCTTTACGTGGTGCAGCGCACCTGCCGGGCGCGGCTGTTCGGTGGCGAGGAGATGGGCTGGTTCCTGTTCGCCGGCTATAATTTCTTCATCGTCATGGCGGCGCTGGGCTATGTGCTCGGCGTCACGCAGGGCAAGGAATACGCCGAGCCGGAGTGGTACGTGGACCTCTGGCTGACGGTGGTCTGGGTCGCCTATCTCGTGGCCTTCGGCGGCACCATCCTGCGGCGTGAGGAGCCGCATATCTATGTGGCGAACTGGTTCTACCTCGCCTTCATCATCACCATCGCCATGCTGCACATCGGCAACAATGTCGCCCTGCCGCTGCCTGGCCATGCCAAGTCCTATGGCCTTGCCTCGGGCGTGCAGGACGCGATGATCCAGTGGTGGTACGGCCACAACGCCGTAGGCTTCTTCCTGACCGCCGGCTTCCTTGGCATGATGTACTACTTCATTCCGAAGCAGGCGGAGCGGCCGGTCTATTCCTACCGCCTCTCCATCATCCACTTCTGGTCGCTGATCTTCCTCTACATCTGGGCCGGTCCGCACCACCTGCACTACACCGCGCTGCCGGACTGGGCGCAGACGCTCGGCATGGTGTTCTCGGTCATGCTGTGGATGCCCTCCTGGGGCGGCATGATCAACGGCCTGATGACGCTCTCCGGCGCCTGGGACAAGCTGCGCACCGATCCCGGCCTGCGCTTCTCCGTCACCGCCGTCGGCTTCTACGGCATGAGCACCTTCGAGGGCCCGGTGATGTCGGTGAAGGCGGTGAACAGCCTCTCCCACTACACCGACTGGACCATCGGCCACGTGCATTCCGGCGCCATGGGCTGGGTCGGCTTCATCACCTTCGGCGCGATGTACTGGCTGGTGCCGCGGCTCTGGGGCAGGACCGAGCTCTACTCCAAGAAGCTCGCCGCCTGGCATTTCTGGGTCGCGACGCTGGGCATCGTCCTCTACATCACCGCGATGTGGGTGTCCGGCATCATGCAGGGCCTGATGTGGCGCTCCTACGACGAGCTCGGCTTCCTGCAGTACTCCTTCGTGGAGACGGTGGCCGCCATGCACCCCTACTACGTCATCCGCGCCCTCGGCGGCGTGCTCTACCTGAGCGGCGCTCTGCTGATGGTCTACAACCTCTGGCGCACGGTGACCGCCGGGACGGAGGAGGCGCCGCTCACGCAGCCGCTCCCCGCCGCCGCCACCGTGCCGGCCGAGTGAAGGAGCACGACCGATGTTCCGCCGCTTCAGCCACGCGCTGATCGAAAAGAACCTGATCCTGCTCGGCGTGCTCACGCTGATCACCGTCTCCATCGGCGGGCTGGTGCAGATCGTGCCGCTCTTCGCCGTGGAGACCACCATCGAGCGCGTGCAGGGCATCCGCCCCTACACGCCGCTGGAGCTGATGGGCCGCAACATCTTCGTGCGCGAGGGCTGCTACACCTGCCACAGCCAGATGATCCGCCCCTTCCGCGACGAGGCGGAGCGCTATGGCCACTACAGCCTCGCCGCGGAGAGCATGTTCGACCATCCCTTCCAGTGGGGCAGCAAGCGCACCGGGCCGGACCTGGCGCGCGTCGGTGGCCGCTACTCCGATGATTGGCACGTGGCGCATCTGAAGAGCCCGCGCGCCGTGGTGCCGGAAAGTGTCATGCCGCCTTATGCCTTCCTCGACCGTCCGCTGGACTATGGCGACATCCAGGACCACCTGCGCGGCCAGCGCGCCGTCGGCGTGCCCTATACGGATGCGATGATCGCCAGCGCCAAGGCCGACCTGGAGGCGCAGGCGAAGCCGGACGAGGACCCCACGGGCTTCAGCGGCCGCTATGCCCGCGCGCGCCAGGCCGCCTTCGACGGCAATGGCCGCGACATCACCGAGATGGATGCGCTGGTCGCCTATCTGCAGATGCTCGGCACGCTGGTGAAGTTCAGCGACGTCACGCCCGAGAGCGTGCGGCAGCAGTGAGGAGAGAGAGATGGACCTGATCGCCCTCTATCCGCTGCTGAAGACCGCCTGGGTCGTGTGGTTCTTCGTGCTGTTCAGCTTCATCCTGTTCTGGGTGCTGCGCCCCGGCAAGCGTCACGCCTACCAGGCGCTGGCCGACATCCCCCTGCGTGACGAGGCGCCGCGCCCGCGGCAGCCGCAACGGAGCATCTGACGATGCCGACCAAGATCGAGAAGGATGCCGTCAGCGGGACGCTGACCACCGGACATGAGTGGGACGGCATCAAGGAGCTGAACACGCCGCTGCCGAAGTGGTGGCTCTACGTGTTCTTCGCCACCATCGCCTTCGCGGCCGTCTGGGTGGTGCTCTACCCGGCGCTGCCGATCCAGGGCGCCACCGGCGTCACCGGCTGGACCGCCCGCGGCGCCATCGAGCAGGAAATGGCCGAGCACGCCAGGAAGCTGGAGCCGCGCCTGGCCGCCATCCGCGCGGCGACGCCGGAGCAGATCCTGGCTGACCCGGAGATGCGCAACTTCGCCCTCGCCGGCGGTCGCGTGGCCTTCGCCAACAACTGTGCCGCCTGCCATGGCGCGGGCGGGCAGGGCGCGCAGGGCGGCTTCCCCAGCCTGGCGGATGACGACTGGATCTGGGGCGGCAAGCTCGCCGACATCCATCAGACCATCGCGCACGGCATCCGCAACGCCGAGGACGAGGTGGCGCGCACCACCATGATGCCCCGTTTCCTGGCCGACGGGCTGCTGAAGCCGGCGCAGGTGAACGACGTGGCCGAGCACGTGCTGGCCCTCTCCGGCCGCGCGGCCGATGCCGCCGCGGCGCAGCGTGGCGCCGCCGTCTTCGCCGAGAACTGCGCGAGCTGCCACGGTGATGGCGGCCGCGGCAACCGCGAACTGGGCGCGCCCAACCTGGCCGATCAGGTCTGGCTCTATGGCGGCGACAAGGCCGCCGTGGTGCAGTCCGTCTCCTATGCCCGCGCCGGGGTGATGCCGGCCTGGGGTGCGCGGCTGGACCCGGCGGTGGTCAACATGCTCACCGTCTACGTCCACTCGCTGGGCGGCGGCGAGCCGGAGTAAGGCGCGATGAGCAGGATCGATCCCAAAGGCGTGGCGCCTGCTTCCGGCGAAGACGGCTCGCTCTACGCCGCGCGCCAGAAGGTCTACCCGAAGGCGGTAAATGGCCCGGTGCGCCGCGCCAAATGGGCGATCCTGGCCACCTGCCTGGCGCTTTATTACCTCGTTCCCTGGCTGCGGTGGGACCGTGGCCCGGGAATGCCCGACCAGGCCGTCCTGGTGGACATCGCCAATGCGCGCATCTTCCTGCTCTGGATCGAGATCTGGCCGCAGGAGATCTACTTCCTGACCGGCCTGCTGGTGATGGCGGCGATCGGCCTCTTCGCCGTCACCAGCCTGTTCGGCCGTGTCTGGTGCGGCTTCGCCTGCCCGCAGACGGTCTGGACCGACCTGTTCATGTGGGTGGAGCGCCGCATCGAGGGCGACCGCAACGCCCGCATGAAGCTGGACGCGGCGCCGATGACGCGCGGCAAGGCGCTGCGCAAGGCGGCCAAGCACGCCGCCTGGCTGGCCATCGCCGCGGCTACCGGCGGCGCCTGGATCATGTACTTCCAGGACGCGCCGACCGTGACGCGAGCGATCCTGACCGGCGGCGCCAGCCTAGAGACCTACGTCTTCTTCGGCCTGTTCACCGCCACCACCTACACGCTGGCCGGCTGGGCGCGCGAGCAGGTCTGCACCTACATGTGCCCCTGGCCCCGCTTCCAGGCGGCGATGCTCGATGAGAACTCGCTTGTCGTCAGCTATCGTGGCTGGCGCGGCGAGCCGCGCGGCAAGGCCAAGGCCGAGGGGATTGGGGACTGCGTGGATTGCCGGGGCTGCGTGCATGTCTGCCCGACCGGCATCGACATCCGCGACGGCCAGCAGCTCGAATGCATCGGCTGCGGCCTGTGCATCGACGCCTGCGACGACGTGATGCGCAAGCTGAACCGCCCGACCGGCCTGATCGCCTTCGAGACGCTGGCCAACCTGGCCGCCAGCGAGGCCGCCACGGCGCAGGTCGCCCCCGGCCCGGTGCGGCAGGTCTGCGGCATGAAGGCGCGCCAGCCCGTGCGCCTCTCGCGCCCGCGCACCTGGCTCTATGCCGGCGTGCTGGGCGCGGTGGCGGCGGTGATGCTCGGCGCCTTCCTGCTGCGCCCGACCGCGACCCTCGCCGTGCTGCGCGACCGCGCGCCGATTTTCGTCCGTCTGTCGGACGGCAGCATCCGCAATGCCTATACGCTGAAGCTGGAGAACCGCACCCGGCCCGACGCGGCCCTCGCCCTCGTGCTGGACGCGCCGGAGGGCTTCCGCCTCCTGGTGCAGGACAGCACGGCGGATGCGGAAGCGCGGCCATTGCTGACGCTGCGGCAGGATGGCATCACGCAATGGCGGGCGCTGGTCACCGCGCCTGCCGGCGCACGCCTGCCGGAGAGCACGCCCGTCCGTTTCCGGCTGCTGGACGCTGCGGGCAACACGGTGCTGGCCGAGCGCAGCGTCTTCCTGGCGCCCAAGTGAGGAATATGGCGATGTCCGTGACCCTGCCCGAACAGTCCCGCCGCAGCGGCTGGATTCCCTGGGCCTTCATCGGTGGCATGGGGCTGGTGCTGGCGGTCAACGCGGTGCTGGTCTGGGCGGCGCTGTCCACCTTCACCGGCGTCTCCGTTGGCCAGGCCTATGATCGCGGGCTCGCCTACAACGACGTGCTCGCCGAGACCGCGCGGCAGGAGGCCCTTGGCTGGCATGCCAGCGTGCTGATGGATGTGCAGACGCTCGTCGTCTCGGTGCGGGACGAGGCCGGGCAGCCAGTGGCGGGCACGCTGTCGGGCGTGCTGGTGCGGCCGGTCGAGGGCACGCGCGTGGCGCTCGGCTTTGCCGCCGTCGCGCCGGGCGAGTTCCGCGCCGCCGCCGAGCTGCCGAAGCGCGGCCAGTGGGAGGCGCAGCTCCGCGTGCATGGCGCCGGCGGCACCCATCTCGACATCCGCGAGCGGGTCTTCGTCCCGTGACCGCGCTGGGCCGCATCCTGTCCGGGAGGGAAGGGGGCGCCGCCGGCGGCGAAGCCCCGGTTTCCGTGGCGGCCTGCGCGCATTGCGGCGCGCCGCTGCCGGCCGGCGCGGCCACGCGCTTCTGCTGCACCGGCTGCGAGGGCGCGCATGCCCTGGTGGCCGGGCTGGGCCTGGACGCCTTCTACCGCCGGCAGGAGACCGCCGCCGGCACGTTGCGTCCCGCCGAGGCGCCGCCGGAGACCGATTTCGCCGCCCTGGCCCGTCCCGGCAGGAACGGCGAGCACAGTCTGGAACTGATGGTGGCAGGCCTGACCTGCGGCGCCTGCGTCTGGCTGGTGGAGCAGGCGCTGGCCAATGAGCCGGAGATGCTGCGCGCGCGCGCCAGCCTCTCCGCGCGGCGGCTGACGCTGCTCTGGCGCGGTCCCGCCACGCGCGCCAACGACTTCGTGGCGCTGATCGCCCGGCTCGGCTTCCGCGCCGCTCCCTGGTCCCCCGCCTGCCTGCGCGCCACCGAGGACGCCGAGGGCCGCGAGCTGCTGCGTGCGCTCGGCATCGCCGCCTTCGGCATGATGAACGTCATGCTGGTCTCGGTCGCCGTCTGGGCCGGCGTGGACATGGGCGAGGCGACGCGCGCCCTGATGCACTGGCTGGCGGCGCTGATCGGCCTGCCGGTGGTGCTGGTGGCGGGGATGCCCTTCTACCGCTCCGCCTGGCGCTCGCTGCGGGCGAGGCGGCCGAACATGGATCTCGCCGTCTCGCTCGGCGTGCTGGCCACGGCGGCCATGTCGCTCTCCGAGACGCTGCGCAACGGCGCCTATACCTGGTTCGACGGTGCCACCGCGCTGCTGGCGCTGCTGCTGGCCGGCCGTGTGCTGGACCGCGCCGCGCGCCGCCGCGCCCGCCAGGCCGTGGCCGAATTGCTGGCCCTGCAGGAGGGCACGGTGCAGCGCCTCGCGCCCGACGGCCGCGCCGGGCATGTGCCTGTCGCGGCGGTGCGCGCGGGCGAGCGCATCCTTGTCGCCGCCGGCGAGCGGCTGCGGCTGGATGGCGTGCTGGAAGCGGAGGAGGCGCTGCTCGACACCGCCGCCACGACCGGCGAGAGCCTGCCGCGCCGCTTCGCCGCCGGCGCGGCGCTGGCGGCGGGCACGGTCAATCTCGGCAACCCGTTCACGCTGCGCGTCTCCGCCGCCGCCGCCGACGGCTCGCTCGCCGCCATGGCGCGGCTGCTGGAGCGGGCGGAGCAGGCGCGCGGCCGCTTCGTCTCCATCGCGGACAAGGCTGCGCGCTTCTACGTGCCGGCCGCCCATGCGGTGGCGCTCGCCACCTTCCTGGGCTGGTGGCTCGGCATGGGCGTCTCCTGGCAGGCGGCGCTGGTGCCCGCCGTCGCGGCGCTGATCATCACCTGCCCCTGCGGCCTCGCCATCGCCGTGCCGGCGGTGCAGGTGGTGGCGGTGGGCGCGCTGTTCCGCCGCGGCGTGCTGGTCACCTCGCCGACCGCCCTGGAGCGGCTGGCCAGCGCCGGCCATGTGGTTTTCGACAAGACCGGCACACTCACCGAAGGCCGCCCGGTGCTGCTGGAGGAGCCGGGCCGCCCGGCCTCCGCCCTGGCCGAGGCCGCCTCGCTGGCCCGTGCCTCCCGCCATCCGCTGGCCCGCGCCCTCGTCGCGGCCTGCCCGTCCGCGCCGCCGGCGCCCGCGGGCGTGGCGGAGGTGCCGGGGCAGGGGCTCCGCTGCGGCGAGACGCGGCTGGGCAATGCAGCCTTTGCCGGAGTGGCGGGCAGCGACGAGGGGCTGACGCTCTGGCTCGCCCGGCCCGGCCTCTCGGCCGTGCCCTTCCGCTTCGCCGACCGCCTGCGGGCGGACGCGGCGCCGGCCGTGCAGGCGTTGCGGGAACTGGGCCTCGATTCCGAACTGCTCTCCGGTGACGGGCCCGTCGCGGTCGAAGCGGTGGCCGAGGCTGCCGGCGTCGGTCCCTGGCAGGCTCGCGCCACGCCGGAGGGCAAGGCCGAGCGGATCGCCGCGCTGGCCGTCGCCGGCCGGCGACCGCTGATGGTGGGGGATGGCATCAACGACGCCGCCGCCCTGGCGATGGCCCATGTCTCCGCCGCGCCGCAGGGCGCCACCGACCTCGCGCAGACCGCCGCCGACCTGGTGCTGCGGGGCGAGGAGCTGGCTGTGCTGCCCTTCGCCGTGCGGGTCGCGCGGCGGGCGCAGCGCCTGGCGCGGCAGAATATCGGCCTGAGCTTGATCTACAACATGGTGGCCGTGCCCTGCGCCGTGCTGGGCTATGCCACGCCGCTGATCGCGGCGCTGGTGATGGCCTCCTCCTCCATCATCGTCATCCTCAATGCCCTGCGGGCGGGAAAGGTGCCGACATGAACGCGCTGCTGCTGCTGGTGCCGATGGCGCTCTTCCTTGGGCTGCTGGCGCTCCTGCTGTTTCTCTGGACGCTGCGCGCCCGCCAGTACGACGACCTGGACGGCGCCGCCGCCCGCATCCTGTTCGACGATACCAACCCCAAGCGAGGCCGCCGATGAGCCCCAACCGCGTCTTCTTCATGATCTTCTCCGGGCTGATCGCCCTGGTCGGCCTGCTGGGTGCCGGCACCTCGGTGGAGGGGCCCTTCACCTTGTTCTGCCTCTCGCTCTTCCTCTTCGGCGTGTTCTTCGCCCTGTTCCTGGTGAAGCGCACCTTCGACGAGATCGATCCGGCGCATCACGGCTGAGCCGGCTTCCCGGCCCAGGCATGGGCCGGGCGGCGCGCTCCGGGACGCCAGCGGAGCGCACGGGGAGGCGGAGAAGGCCCCAAAAGAGGGCTGGCGGCTGCGCCCTGATCGCTCCGGGGCGCGGCCGCATCCCTCCCTTGGCGATTCGGCAACCCTTTTCTCGTTGACGCGGCCCGAGGGGACCCCCAAGTTCCCGTGCCCTTTTCGCAACCTGGGAAAGCCCGACTGATGCCTGCGATCACGTTGCCCGACCAGTCCGTCCGCGCCTTCGACGGAGCCGTGACGGGCACCACCGTGGCCGCCGCCATCGGGCCCGGGCTGGCCAAGGCGGCGCTGGCCATGAAGGTGGACGGCAAGCTGCGCGACCTCTCGGCCCGCATCGACCATGACGCCGAGGTCCGCTTCGTCACCCGCAAGGACCCCGAGGCCCTGGAGCTGATCCGGCACGATGCGGCGCATGTGCTCGCCGAGGCGGTGCAGGAGCTGTTCCCCGGCACCCAGGTGACGATCGGCCCAGCCATCGAGAACGGCTTCTACTACGACTTCGCGCGCAACGAGCCCTTCAAGCCGGAGGACTTTCCGGCGATCGAGGCGAAGATGCGCGAGATCATCGCCCGCAACGAGACTTTCGTGCGGGAGGAATGGCCGCGCGAGGAGGCGATCCGCTTCTTCGAGGAGCGGGGCGAGCGCTACAAGGCGGAGCTGATCCGGGACCTGCCGGAGAGCGAGGTCATCTCGATCTACCGCCAGGGCGCCTGGCTCGACCTCTGCCGCGGGCCGCATATGCGTTCGGCCGGCGATGTCGGCACCGCCTTCAAGCTGATGAAGGTGGCCGGCGCCTATTGGCGCGGCGACCATCGCAACGCCATGCTCTCCCGCATCTACGCGACCGCCTGGCGCGACCAGAAGGAGTTGGACGCCTATCTCCACCAGCTTGAGGAGGCGGAGAAGCGCGACCACCGGCGCATCGGCAAGGAGATGGACCTGTTCCATCTCCAGGAGGAGGCGGCGGGCAGCATCTTCTGGCACCCCAAGGGCTGGCGCCTCTACACCACGGTGCAGAACTACATGCGCCGGCGGCTGGACGAGACCGGCTACCAGGAGGTGAAGACCCCGCAATTGGTGGACCGCCGCCTCTGGGAGGCCTCCGGCCACTGGGAAAAGTACCGGGAGAACATGTTCCTCGCGACCGTCGATGACGAGTCGGAGAAGGACCGCGTGCTGGCGCTGAAGCCGATGAACTGCCCCTGCCACGTGCAGATCTTCAACCACGGCCTGCGCTCTTACCGCGAGCTGCCGATGCGCATGGCCGAGTTCGGCTCCTGCCACCGCTACGAGCCCTCGGGCGCGCTGCACGGCATCATGCGGGTACGCGCCTTCACCCAGGACGACGCGCACATCTTCTGCACGGAGGAGCAGATCGCCGCCGAGACGGTCGAGTTCGTGGCGCTGCTCTCGCGCGTCTACCGCGACTTCGGCTTCGAGAGCTTCCGCGTGAAGTTCTCCGACCGGCCGGAGAAGCGGGCGGGCGACGATGCCACCTGGGACCGCTCCGAGGGTGCGCTGAAGGAAGCCTGCCGCATCGCCGGTGTCGAGTACGAGCTGAACCCGGGCGAGGGCGCCTTCTACGGCCCGAAGCTGGAGTTCGTGCTGCGCGACGCCATCGGCCGCGACTGGCAGTGCGGCACGCTGCAGGTGGACTTCGTGCTGCCCGAGCGGCTGGACGCGGTCTATGTCGGCGAGGACGGCGCCCGTCACCGCCCGGTCATGCTGCACCGCGCCATCCTCGGCAGCTTCGAGCGCTTCCTCGGCATCCTCATTGAGGAGCATGCCGGGCGCTTCCCGCTCTGGCTGGCGCCGGTGCAGGTGGCCGTGGCCACCATCGTGGACGAGGCCGCGCCCTTCGCCCGCGAGGTGGCCGCCGCCCTCCAGAAGGCCGGTCTCTCGGTGGAGCTGGACCTGCGCAACGAGAAGATCAACCGCAAGGTGGTGGACCAGATCGAGGCCCGCGTGCCGGTTCTGGCGGTGATCGGCCGGCGCGAGGCGGAGGAGGGCAAGGTGGTGCTCCGCCGCCTGCCCGGGCGCGAGCAGGTGGCGGTGACGCTGGCCGAGGCGGTCGCCACCCTTGCGGCGGAAGCCACGCCTCCCGATCTGAAGCCGGTCGCAGAGGTTGCAGCGGCCTGACCGCTGTACCATAAGATAGACGCAAACCGTTTCGTTCCCACAGCAACAGGAGCCGACTCTGGCCCGAGGCCCTATCCCGAACCAGCTGCCTGCCCGCGATGGACCGCGGGTCAACGAGGATATCCGCGTCCCGCAGGTCCGCCTGATCGATCAGGACGGCGAGATGCTCGGCGTGATGAGCGCGCGCGAAGCGCTGCTGCGTGCCTATGACCTGGGCATGGATCTCCTGGAGATCAGCCCGAACGCCGTGCCGCCGGTGTGCAAGATCACCGACTACGGCAAGTACAAGTACGAGCAGCAGAAGAAGGCCAACGAGGCCCGCAAGAAGCAGAAGATCGTCGAGATCAAGGAAATCAAGGTTCGCCCGAACATTGATGACCACGACTACGACGTGAAGATGCGCGCGGCCAAGTCCTTCATCGAGGAAGGCGACAAGGTGAAGGTCACCCTGCGCTTCCGCGGTCGTGAGATGGCCCATCAGGATCTGGGCGTGAAGGTTCTGGAGCGCATTCGCACCGAGCTTGGCGAAATGGCCAAGGTCGAGCAGATGCCGCGCCTGGAGAACCGTCAGATGATCATGGTGCTGGCGCCGAAGTGAGCGGACCGGGCCGGAGGTTGGCCTCCGGCCAGTGCGCGGCAGGGTGGGGCTCCCCGCCCCATGCCTCGGCGCAGGCCGAAGCATGGCCCCGCCGAAGCCGGTTATGACGCTTCCGCCCCGCGCAGGAGGCGGGCCTCCCCCACGATCGATTTTCCTGCCCATTCCGTGGTGATGCCGGCGCATGCCGGCTTTCCTCCGCTCCCGGCCGGGCAACGTGGCCGTGCTGGCGGGCATTTCCGAACTCTGGCCCGCTGAAGGGCGGCGACAGGATACTCCCGACCGCACCGCCGCCCTGCGGGAGGAGCTGGAGGGCACCGGTGGCTTTCCCGGCATCGAGCGCTTCGCCAGCCTGAGCGAGCCCGGCAAGCTGCTGTCCCTCTCTCTCTCCCTCTCCCTCTGGCGCGATGAAGCGGCGATCGCCGCCTGGCGCCGGCCGGCTCATCGCGCCAGCCAGGCGCTCCGAGCTCTTCGCAGGCCCGGCTGTGCGCCGGCCCCGTGCTGCGGGACTATGGCTGGCGGAGCGCGGCGCCGCACCGGCTGACAGCCGGGCGGCGCATGGCGGCTGAGGCCAGCCTCAGCTCCCTGCCTGCTCCGGCCTGCGCTTGCGGTCGGGGAACCGGAGGTCCAGCCCACGGGCCCGCCAGCCCGCCTCGATCAGCGCGCGGTCGGTCAGGCCGGCGGGATCCGCCTTCCGTGGCGCGAAGGCCAGGCCGGGGGCGCGCTCCCGCCGCCAGATGCCGAGCAGCCGGCGCAACTCCGTCAGCGGCGCGGCGTGGTCGTCCACGCGAAGGTCGAGGTCGGGGAAGTCCTCGGTGGTGATCAGCTTCATCGCCGCCGACTGCCGGCCGCGGCGGTCGCCACCCGCCGCCTCGCCGGCATCCAGCGCCAGCATCAGGCGCTCCGGCAGCGGCATGGAGGCGGCGGAGGCGAAGGTGGCCGCCGTCTCGCCCACCACCGCCGCGCCCGACAGCATGTTGCCGGCCACGCTGAAGCCAGGACCGGACTGGCTGCCGGCCCATTCGACGCAGCTTTCGCCGGTCCAGGCGGCGCTGTTGCCGTGGCGGTCCACGGCGTGGATCTGCCGCAGGTCGCGCCCCTCGTCGCCGGCCAGCGCCCCCTGGATCGCCGCCGAGGGCGAGAGGCCACGCGCCAGCCCGTCCAGCACGGCCGGACCGAGATAGCGGTTGGTGAAGGACTGGGTGGAGACGGCGCCCACCCCCGCCCGCACATAGGGGCAGGAGGCCCCGACGGCGAAGGCGCAGGTGGTCACCGCCACGGCGAAGGCGCCGCTCACTGGGTCATGCGCCACGATCGACCAGGTCATCGCCGACGGTTTCCTTCCGGTTGTACCGGCGCAGGGTGGCGGCAGCAGCCGGGCGGGATCAAGGGGCAGACATCCGCAACTCTGTTGCGCGGCGCGAAAGTCTTGTCTTGCGGGCGCGGTTGTGGTGCAAGCTGGCCCATGGCCGACCTCTCCTCCCACGACCGCATCCTGATCCTCGACTTCGGCAGCCAGGTGACGCAGCTGATCGCGCGTCGCGTGCGCGAATCCGGCGTCTACTGCGAAGTCTGGCCCTTCACGGCCGATGCCGCGCGGATCCAGTCCTTCGCGCCCCAGGGCATCATCCTCTCGGGCGGGCCGGCCAGCGTGACGGAGGAGGGCAGCCCCCGCGCCCCGCAGGTGGTGTTCGAGATGGACATCCCCGTGCTCGGCATCTGCTACGGCCAGCAGACGATGTGCGCCCAGCTCGGCGGCAAGGTGGCGCGCGGCGACCACCAGGAATACGGCCGCGCCTATGTCGAGGTGCAGGAGGCCTGCGCCCTGACGCGGGACGTCTGGTCCCCCGGCGCGCGCGAACAGGTCTGGATGAGCCATGGCGACTACGTCTCGGAGCTGCCCGAGGGCTTCCGCATCGTCGCCACCAGCGAGGGCTCCCCGCTCGCGATGATCGCGAACGACGAGCGGCATTTCTACGGCATCCAGTTCCACCCGGAGGTGGTGCACACCCCGCACGGCGCGCAGCTGCTGAAGAACTTCACCCATGGCGTCTGCGGCTGCGGCGGCGACTGGACCATGGCCGCCTTCCGCGCCGAGGCCATCGCCCGTATCCGCGCGCAGGTCGGCGACGGGCATGTGGTCTGTGGCCTCTCCGGCGGCGTCGACTCCTCGGTGGCGGCGGTGCTGATCCACGAGGCCATCGGCGACCAGCTCACCTGCATCTTCGTGGACCATGGCGTGATGCGCGCGGGCGAGGCGGAGCAGGTCATCCGGACCTTCCGCGACCGCTTCAACATCAAGCTCGTGCATCGCGACGCCTCCGACCTGTTCCTCGGCCAGCTTGAGGGCGTCACGGACCCGGAGAAGAAGCGCAAGACCATCGGCCGCCTGTTCATCGAGGTCTTCGAGGAGGAGCAGGAGAAGATCGGCGGCGCCGACTTCCTGGCCCAGGGCACGCTCTACCCGGACGTCATCGAGAGCGTCTCGGCCACGGGCGGTCCCAGTGTCACGATCAAGTCGCACCACAATGTCGGCGGCCTGCCGGAGGAGATGCGGATGCGGCTGGTCGAGCCGCTGCGCGACCTGTTCAAGGACGAGGTTCGCGCCCTTGGCCGTGAGCTGGGCATTCCCGAGGAGATCGTCGGCCGGCATCCCTTCCCGGGACCGGGCCTGGCCATCCGCATTCCCGGCGAGGTGACGCGGGAGAAGGTGCAGATCCTGCAGAAGGCCGACAGCATCTTCCTGGAGGAGATCCGCGCTGCTGGCCTCTACGATGCCATCTGGCAGGCCTTCACCGTGCTGCTGCCGGTGCGAACCGTGGGCGTGATGGGCGACGGCCGCACCTACGACCAAGCCTGCGCCCTGCGCGCCGTCACCTCCACCGACGGCATGACGGCCGACGTTTACCCCTTCACCATGGAGTTTCTCACCCGGGTGGCGGGGCGCATCGTCAACGAGGTGCGCGGCATCAACCGGGTGACCTATGACATCACCTCGAAGCCGCCCGGCACCATTGAGTGGGAATAAGGGGTGCCGAACAAGACTCTGATCCCCGCTGACCTTGGGGTGAGCCGTCCGGCGCGCGAGCGGGCGCGCCCTTGAGGCGATCGCCCGGTTGGACCGGCGTCCCGCGGTTCAGCCTGGCTCGAAGCGGCTGATCTCGATGCCGTCGCCCACCGGCAGCAGCACGCTGGTGATTCCGGGCTTGGCGCGGACAGCCCGGCCGTAGTGCCGTACGTCCTCGTTTCCGGCGCGCAGCATGTTGTCGGCCACGATGATCGCACCCGGATTGAGCTTGGGATAGAAGGCCTCCAGACAGGGCACGTAGAGATCTTTCCAGAGGTCCACGAGAACGAAGTCCACGCCGAAGGGCAGCGCGCTGATCATCGCCACGGCGTCGCCAACCCTGAAATCGACATGCTCGGCGAGGCCTGCCTTCACCGCCATGTCGCGCGCGAAGGCGGATTTGTAGTCGTGCAGCTCCATCGTGATCAGGTGCCCGCCGGTTGCCCGCGCGGCCTCCGCCAGCCAGATGCCGGAATAGCCGTAGGAGGTGCCGATCTCCAGGATGTTCGGCCTCCTGAGGCTGCGGGCGAGGATGTTGAGGAGGCGGCCCGTCTCCGGCCCGACGGCGCGCAGCCGGCGGTCCTGCCCGCCCTCGGGCACGATCTCCCTCGGTTTGCTCCGCTCCTCGCGGATCATCGCGTGGTAGGCGTCGAGGACCGCCGTGATCTTCTCGTCCATATGGTCATCCTGGGGCAGCTTGAGGCCTCCGCTGACGCCAGGCTTCGCAGGGCTAGGCCGGACGCGTGCGGATGCGCACCTCTTCGGGAAAGGGTGGCGCGTGATAGTGGGCTGCTCTCCGGCTGAGAGGCAGCGTTCCGCGCGGGCCTCTGACCTGCGCTGCCGGCATTGTGGCCACGTCCGCTGAAGGGGAAGCAGCGATCAGATCACCCAGCGGGCGCCATGGCCACGGCTGCGGCCGCCTCTGTCACGAGACCGCACACTTCGCCGGGCAGGCCGCGATCCATCGGAAGAAGATATGCTGGCATGCCGTCGGATCTGACGATGGCTGCACCGGGAGGAAGAGGCGGCGCCGCTGAACATCCGGCCCTCCGCCTGGTCTCAGGCGGGGGCTTCCAGGCAGCCGAGCCCCGCCAGCGCCGCCGCCACGGCCGTGTCCAGTGGCGTGTGCGGCTCGGCGCCCAGCAAGGTGACCAGCCGGCGATTGTCCAGCCGGACGGGGTGGTGCCAGAAGGGCCGGATCTCCTTCATCTCGCGCAGGCTTTCGGAGAACGGCCCGGCCAGGCGGGTGAGCCACCATGGGAAGGGCAGCACCGGCAGGCACGGGCGCCCCGCCGCGCGGGCGATGGCGGCGAGCATCGCGCGCCCGTCCGGGTCCCAGTGCCCGGCGAACTGGAGGCGCTCGAAGGGGCGCAGCGCCGCCTCGCGGTCCAGCAGTCCGGCGCAGGCGGCGCTGGTCGCGAAGCACCTGGGGATGGTGCGGATCGGCCTCTTCGCGCATCGCGACTATGCCGCGCGGAGGGGCCTGCCCCGGACGCGGGAGGAACTCGCCGGTTTCGCCCTGATCGGCCCCGACCGCGCACCCTCCGATCTGCGCCTGGTTGCGGCACTGGCCCCCGCGCTCTCCCACCAAGCCTTCGCGTTGCGCACCGACAGCCATCCGGCGCAGTTCGCGGCGGTGCGGGCGGGGCTGGGCATCGGCCCGGTGCATCTCGCGCTTGGCCAGCGGGCGCCGGGCCTCGTCCGCGTATTGCCGGGATTCCTCATCCACGGCTTCGAGACCTGGATCGTCATGCACGAGGACCCGCGGCGCGTCGCCCGCATCCGCGCGGTGTTCGACCATCTGGCTGGAGACCTGGCGCGCTATGTGGCGGCCGGGGAGGAGGCGAGGCCGGCGGCCCCGCCCTGAGCAATGCCTCAGTTCTCCGGCCGCAGGCGTTCGGCAACGATCGCCCCGATGGCGCCGATCAGCATCAGGACCGCCATGGGCCGCGCCGTGCCATCCGCGAAATGGCTGAGCAGCACGCCGCTGGTTCCGGCGACGCTGAACTGCAGCGTGCCCATCAGCGCCGAGGCCGAGCCGGCCTGGGTGGCGTGGCGGCTGAGCGCGCCCACCGCCGCATTCGGCATCACCAGGGCGCAGCAGGACATCGCCACGAAGACGGGCGCGATGACAGCCAGCCAGTGCGTCGGCTCGCTGAAGGCGATGGCGGTGAGCACCAGGGTCGCGATCAGGATGACGGCGCTGGCGAGACGCACCAGCCGCTGCGGCCCGAGGCGCAGCAGCAGCGGCGGATTGAACTGCGAAAAGAGGATGAAGCCCGCGGCATTCAGTCCGAACAGGATGCCGAAATGCGTTGGTGCCATGCCGAACATGCCGACGAAGACCGCTGCCGAGCCGCCGACATAGGTGAACATCAGGAACATGGCGGCGCAGCCCATTGCAACATGCGCCAGGAAGTTCCGCTCCCGCAGGATCTGCAGGTAGCGCAGCAGCTGCGCGGCGGCACCAAGGCGCAGCCTGCGCTCGGTCGGCAGGGTTTCCGGCAGCAGGCGCCAGACCAGCAGGAAGGAGCAGATGGAGTAGATGGCGCCGAACCAGAAGATCGGCCGCCAGCCGCCGAAGGAGAGCATCAGCCCGCCCAGGCTCGGCGCCAGGATCGGCGCCACGCCCATCACCAGCATCAGCTTCGACATCAGCCGGGCGGCGGCATGCCCGTCGGCCAGGTCGCGCACCACGGCGCGCGGCAGCACCATGCTGGCCGAGCCGCCGAAGGCCGCAACGCAGCGGAAGAAGGCCAGCATCTCGATGCTGGTGGACAGCGCGCAGCCCACCGAGCCCAGCATGTAGACCGCAAGCCCCGCCAGCAGCGGGCGGCGCCGGCCCAGCCTGTCCCCCAGCGTGCCCTGCACCAGCTGCCCCACCGCCAGGCCCAGGAACCAGGTGGCGAGGGTCAGCTCGGCCGAGCCCGGCGCAGTGCCGAAGCCTGCTTCGATTGCTGGAAAGGCGGGCAGGTACATGTCGGTGGAGAGCGGCCCGATCGCTGTCAGGAAGCCGAGCAGCAGGGGTAGCCAGACAGGCATGAACTGATCCAGGGGGAAGAGCGTGTTGGGGCGGTGAAGCCCAAGGATGAGGGGAGAGGAGGCGCGGCGCCAGGGGTGGAAGGCGCAAGGAAGGAAAGTGGCGGTAGTGGCGCGTCGGGCAATTTCATTTCATAGCTAAAATTCTAGGCATATTCATTGCATTATGTGCAAATGAAGTGCAAATCATGTGCTATTTGCTCATATTTTCATCTATAACTTCTTGCATGCACGGATTGTTCCCTCAAGACTGCGTATCACGCCGGTCTGCCATGCCGGTCCGACAAGACAAGGAGAGCACCGTGTTCCGTTCCGTGCTTGCCATTGCGAGTAGGGCTGCCGGCCTTGCTTTCGCCTCCATGCTGGGCCTCGCGAACTCCGCCGCCGCCCAGCCCGCCTCCGACACCCTGGGCAGCATCCGCGCCCGCGGCACGCTGCTCTGTGGCGTCGCCGGCCAGGTCGCGGGCTTCAGCCTGCCGGACAGCAAAGGTGAGATGCGCGGCCTGGACGCGGATACCTGCCGCACTGTCGCCGCCGCCATCTTCGGCGATGCGAAGAAGGTGCAGTTCGTCAACACCACCGCCCAGAACCGCTTCACCGCCCTGCAGTCGGGGGAGGTGGACATGCTGGTGCGCAACACCACCTGGACGCTCGGCCGGGAGGCGGCGCTCGGCCTGGAGTTCGCCTCCGTCAACTTCTACGACGGCCAGGGCTTCATGGTGAAGAAGAGCGCCGGCGTCACCTCGGCCAAGCAGCTCGGCGGGGCCAGCATCTGCGTGCAGCCCGGCACCACCACCGAGCTGAACATGGCGGACTACTTCCGCGCCCAGAGCATGCAGGTCACCCCGGTGGTCATCGAGACGGTGGAGGAGGTGCAGAAGGCCTTCATCTCCGGCCGTTGCGACGCCTACACGACGGACGCCTCCTCGCTCGCCTCCTTCCGCATGAGCCAGGGACCGAACGCCGATCAGTACCTGCTGCTGCCGGAAATCATCTCGAAAGAGCCGTTGGGCGCCGTGGTGCGCAAGGGTGACTGGAAGTTCTTCGACATCGTCCGCTGGGCGCACTTCGCCACCCTGACGGCCGAGGAACTGGGCATCACCAGCAAGAACATCGACAGCTTCACCGACAGCAACAACCCGGACGTGCAGCGCTTCATGGGCAAGTCGGGTGACCTCGGCAAGATGCTCGGGCTGCAGCCGGACTGGGCAGTGGAGGTCGTCAAGCAGGTCGGCAACTTCGCCGAGATCTGGGAGCGCAACATCACGCCGATGGGTGTGCAGCGCGGCATCAACAATCTCTGGACCAAGGGCGGCCTGCAATACGCCCCGCCGATGCGCTGAACACCGCAGAGGGGGCGCGCGCCGCTTCCCCGGCAGGGGGTATGTCCGGGAGGGGCTGTGGGAGCCCCTCCGGCTCCCTCAGCCGCGCGGCGGGTGCGCGGCCAGGATGTCCTCGAACCGCTCCCGCCGCAGCCGCTCGTAATGCCGGCGGTGAAAGCCGTCGATCTCGTCGAGCTTCGCCTCTGTCAGGGGCATGAAGGTGTAGGTCTCGCTGGGGGCGATCCGCATCCGGTCGAAGCCCATGTCGCGGAAATGCTGGGGGGAGAAGGAGTTGCCGCGTTCGCCGATGTAGCGGCCGAAGGAGACGGTGGTCATCAGCCGGGTCATTCCCAGCTCCAGGCAGGCGATGCTCTTGGCGGCGTCCTGCGAGGAGGCCTCGGTGGCGATGCTGAGCGGCCGGTACAGCTCGAAGATCTGGCGGTGCGGCCGGTCGTTGTAGTCCAGATCGCCGAGCAGCGCGTAATAGGGTGCCAGCCACTCCATCATGCGCAGCCAGGCATGCCGGCGCAGCCCGAAGCCCCAATGGTGCTCCAGCGGGATGTACTTCACCTCCGGGCCGGGATAATCGCGCCGGTGGTCGCCATAGGCGGCGAAATAGGCGACCCGCTCGAAGGGGGCGGTGCGTGCGCGGAGCTCCTCCAGGGCGAACAGGTACCAGGGCCCGAGTTCCAGGTCGTCCTCGAAGAAATAGCCGAGCTCCGCTCCCAGCTCCTCGAAGACCAGTCGCTCGCCGCGCAGGATGTTGCGGGCGACGCCGAGGTTGTCGCCGCTCTCCAGGACCTGCCCCTGCGGGAAATGCTGGCGGAACACGGCGACGCTTTCGGCGATCGCGCGGACATCGCCGTAGCGCCGCCCGGTGCGCGCCGAGACGGCGCCGTCCTGCAGCAGCCAGACCCGTCGCGGATCGAAGCGCACACCCCTCTGGGCCGCGAGCGAAGCGCAGACCCGTTCCATGTAGCGCGGCCGGTCGAAGGAATAGAGGATGATGGGCGTATCGATATCGTGCATGCGGCTCACAGGGTCGGAACGCGGCGGAAGCCGGGCTCGGCCGGAGGGTCAGAAAAATCCTCGTCGATGGATTCGACGCGGGCGAGGAGAGGGCCGGCGCGGCAGGCGGTCAGCAGCGCGCCCACGGCGGCGGCATCTCCCGCCACCAGGGCCTCGATGCTGCCATCGGTCCGGTTGCGGACCCAGCCCTGCACGCCGAGGCGAGTGGCCTCCCGCACCATCCAGTCCCGGAATCCGACACCATGCACCCGACCGCGGATGCGGACCCGCTTGGCGTCCATGCTCACTCTCCCTGCGGGCGCATCATCAGGCGCGGGCGAGCGCCAGGAGACGCCCTGCGAGCTTCACATCCTCCATGACTGCCCGTTGCCGTGCCACTGCTTCCTCGTCCGTGCCCCACAACTCCTGCTGAAATGCCTCGTCCAGGAAGGCCAGGCGGCAGGCTTCCTCCGCATCCACGCGCTCCCGCGCCAGGGCCAGGCCCAGCACGGCGCTGCCCAGGGCGGGCACGGCGACGCCCAGGGCCGCCAGTTCCAGCACCGGCAGCAGCGCCAGGGCGGCGCGCAGCGCGGCCAAGGCCTCCAAGCTCTGGGCCACCGGCATCACGCCAGAGGTTACCCGCAGGGGAGCATCGAACTGCAGCGCGGCCCAGTCCAGCAGCGGCTGCCAGGCTTCCGCCTGCCGGGCGGCGAGGCGTGGCTCCTGCGCGCGGTAGCAGAGCAGGTCGGTCTCGCCATACCTGGCGAGCGCGGCGACGCTGGGCATGGGGTCCGGCGCCATCCGCTCCAGCGCCGTGGCCACGACGCGGGTGAGCGGCACCTCCTCCATCCGCATCTCGCCGCCCTTCTCGCCGCCGGCCTCCTGCCATTCCCGGGCGACCGCCTCGGCCAGCGGTGCCCGCGGAAGCACCAGCCCGCTCCGGCCCGGCAGGCGTAGCGGGCGTCCATCCAGCAATATGGTATAGCCGCCTTCCACCGGCGCGGCGGCAGCCTGTTCCCAAAAACGTTTCATTCCTGGCTTATGTGGGGCGAAGGTGCGGACGCCAAGGGGGGTCACTTCGACTCGTCGCGATCATATTTGAGCGTCCGCAAGCCGCGCAGGGTGCAGATGGTGGCGAGCGAGAGCACGACGGCCACGGCATAGGACTGCAGCGCCGTGGCGACCCCGATGGCGCCCGTAACCCAGAGCCCGGCGGCGGTGGCCGTGCCGTGCACCCGCTGGCCGCTGCGAATGATGGCGCCGCCGCCGATGAAGCCGATCCCGGTGATCAGCCCTTCCATGATGCGCGCGGTGGCGCCGGCCTCGCCCGTCACCAGCGGCTCGGCCGCCTGGAGGAAGCCGCAGGAGGCCAGCGCCACAAGCGGGAAGGTCCGGATGCCCGCGCTGCGGTCGCTCCGCTCGCGGTCCCAGCCGATCGGAAAGGCCAGCGCGTAGGCGATCAACAGATCGCGCGCCTGGCCGAGAATGGTCGGGTCCTCCAGCACCCTGCCGCCTCCGCCCTCTGCCGCAAAACCCACGCTGCAGAACAGATTACGCGCCCGCAGAGTTGCGCGCGGGCGGCAGAGGGCGGTCCCGCCGCGCGGCTCCTCGCGGTATGGTTGAGCTTCCGCAAAAATGCCGGGCGTGTAGATTCGCCCGGCCGCAACACGACAGGCCGCGATGCGCAACGACACGCTGAACCTCGACGCCCTTTCCGACCGGATCGACGCGAAGGGCCCGACCTACACCGCGCTGGCCGACACCATCTGGGGCTTTGCCGAGTTGCGCTTCGCCGAGCATCGCTCGGTCGAGGCGCAGATTGCGGCGCTGGAGGCGGAAGGTTTCCGCATCACCCGCAACGTCGCGGGCCTGCCCACCGCCTTCATGGCCGAGGCGGGCGAGGGTGGGCCGGTGATCGGCTTCCTCGGCGAGTTCGACGCGCTGGCGGGCCTCTCGCAGCAGGCCGGTTCGGCCGAGCCGGCACCGCTGGAGCCGGGCGGCAACGGGCATGGCTGCGGCCACAACCTGCTCGGCGCCGGCGCCATGCTGGCCGCCGTCGCGGCGCGCGACAGCCTGGCCGCCGAGGGCCGCTCCGGCACCGTCCGCTACTACGGCTGCCCTGGTGAGGAAGGCGGCTCGGGCAAGACCTTCATGGCGCGGGAGGGCGTCTTCGACGACCTGGACGCCGCCATCTGCTGGCATCCCGGCACTTATGCCGGCGTCATGTCCAACCTGACGCTGGCCAATTTCCAGGTCTATTTCCGCTTCAGGGGCCGCCCCGCCCATGCCGCCGGCAGCCCGCATCTCGGCCGCTCGGCGCTCGACGCGGTCGAGATCATGAACATGGGGGTCAACTACCTGCGCGAGCACATCCCCTCGGACTGGCGGGTGCACTACGCCATCACCGATGCCGGCGGCGTCTCGCCCAACGTGGTGCAGGCCCAGGCGGAGGTGCTCTACCTGATCCGTGCGCCCAGGGTCACGCAGGCCGAGTCGCTCTTCGCCCGCGTCCGCCGCTGCGCCGAGGGCGCTGCGCACATGACCGAGACGCAGCTCACCGTCAGCATCGACAAGGCCTGTTCCGAGGTGGTGCCGAACACCGCCCTGGAGATGACGATGCACGAGAACCTCCGCCGCATCGGTGCACCGCGCTTCGACGCGGCCGACATCGCCTTCGCCGAGGCGATCCGCGCCAGCCTGACGCCGGAGGACATCGAGAGCGGCGTGGAGAGCTTCGGCGCCCCGCCCGAAACGGGCGCGCAGGCCCTGCCGGAGGAGATCCTGCCCTTCGACGGCACCTCCCGCTTCAACGCCGGTTCCACCGATGTGGGGGACGTCTCCCGCATCGTGCCGACGGTGCAGTGCTGGGGCGCCAACTACGCCATCGGCACGCCTTTCCACACCTGGCAGATGGTGGCGCAAGGCAAGAGCCCCGCGGCGCACAAGGGCATGTTGCATGCCGCCAAGGCGATGGCCGCCACCGCGCTGGATGCCATGCGCGACCCCGAGCTGCTGACCCGCGCCAAGGCCGAGCTGCAGCGTCGCACCGGCGGAAAGCCCTATGCCTGCCCAATCCCGCCCGAAGTGAAGGCGCCGCCACTGCGCTCGGCCCGGAGCGCCTGACATGCTGGCCGGCGGACTGCAGCAGCACCTTCTGCCGGCCTCCTGCCCCGCCGTGACGATCTGCCCGGCAGGGGAAGGGCACCTGCCGGGAATCCGCACCATCTTCAACGAGGTGGTGGCCACCAGCATCGCCGTCTACACCGAGCAGACCGAGACGCTGGAGCAGCGCACCCAGTGGTGGCGGCAGCGGCAGGCGCAGGGCTTCCCGGTGCTGGTGGCGCTGGGGCGGCACGAGGGCGATGTCCTCGGCTTTGCCAGCTTCGCCGAGTTCCGGGGCAACTGGCCTGGCTTCCGCCACACCGTCGAGCACTCCGTGCATATCCGGGCGGATATCCGGGGCCGCGGCATCGGCGGCGCCCTGGTCACCGCCCTGGAGCACGAGGCGCGCTCGCTCGGCAAGCATGTCATGGTGGCCTCGGTGGATGCCTCCAACGCGGCCTCGCTGCGCATGCATGAGAAGCTGGGCTTCCAGCGCGTCGCCTTCATGCCGCAGGTGGGTTGCAAGTTCGGCCAGTGGCTCGACCTGGTGCTGCTGCAGAAGCGGCTGGGCGACGCACCGCCGCGCTAGAAGACCCAAGAGGGGGGGGGGCATGACCGCCCCGGAACGCGGAAACGGGGAGGGGGCTGGGGGAATTCCTTCCCCCGGCTTTTTTCAGGCGGCCTGCTTCGCCTCGCGCCGGCGCTTGTGCAGGATGAACTCGGTATATCCGTTGGGCTGCTTCGCGCCCTCGAAGACGAGGTCGGAGGCCGCCTGGAAGGCGGGCCCGTCGAAGCCCGGCGCCATCGGCGTATAGGCCGGGTCGGCGGCGTTCTGCTGGTCCACCACGGCGGCCATGCGGCGCAGCGTGTCGCGCACCTGCGCCTCGCTCACCACGCCGTGGCGCAGCCAGTTGGCGATGTGCTGGGCGGAGATGCGCAGCGTCGCGCGGTCCTCCATCAGGCCGATATCGTTGATGTCCGGCACCTTCGAGCAGCCGACGCCCTGGTCCACCCAGCGCACGACATAGCCGAGGATGCCCTGGCAGTTGTTGTCCAGCTCCGCCTGCACGTCGGCCGGCGACCAGTTGCTGTCGCTCAGCGGAATGGTCAGCAGGTCATCGAGCCTGGCGCGCGGGCCGCCCTGGGCGATCTCCGCCTGCCGCGCGGCCACGTCCACCGCGTGGTAGTGCAGCGCGTGCAGCGTGGCGGCGGTGGGGGAGGGCACCCAGGCGGTGTTGGCGCCGGCCCTGGGATGGCCGATCTTCTGCGAGAGCATGTCGGCCATCCGGTCCGGCGCCGCCCACATGCCCTTGCCGATCTGCGACCTGCCGCGCAGCCCGCAGGCCAAGCCGGTATCCACGTTCCAGTCCTCGTAGGCCTTGATCCAGGCGGCGCCCTTCATGTCGTTCTTGCGCAGGACGGGGCCGGCTTCCATGTCGGTGTGGATCTCGTCGCCGGTACGGTCGAGGAAGCCGGTGTTGATGAAGGCGACGCGCCCCTTGGCGGCGGCGATGCAGGCGCGGAGGTTGACGGTGGTGCGCCGCTCCTCGTCCATGATGCCCATCTTCAGCGTGTTCCGCTCCAGGCTGAAGGCATCCTCGATGCGGCTGAACAGCTCCTCCGCCCAGGCCACTTCCTTCGGCCCGTGCATCTTCGGCTTCACGATGTAGACGCTGCCGGCGCGGCTGTTCATCCGCCGGCCCTTGATGTCGTGCAACGCGATGGCGGCGGTGGTGAGCGCGTCGAGGATGGTCTCCGGCGTTTCCTTGCCGCCCAGCTTCACCGCGTCGGTCATCATGTGGTGACCGACATTGCGGACCAGCATCAGGCTGCGTCCGGGCAGGGTGAGCGTGCCGCCCTCGGGGGTGGTGTAGGTCCGGTCCGGGTTCAGGCGGCGGGTGAGGGTCCGGCCGTCCTTCTCGAAGCTGGCTTCGAGATCGCCCTTCATCAGCCCGAGCCAGGCGCGATAGACCGCCACCTTGTCCTCGGCATCCACCGCGGCGACGGAATCCTCGCAGTCCATGATGGTGGAGACGGCGGATTCCAGGACCAGGTCGGCGATGCCGGCGGGGTCCTCGCGGCCGATCGGGTGCGCCTTGTCGAGGCGGATCTCGAGGTGCAGGCCGTGGTTGCGCAGCAGGATGGCGGTGGGTGCCTCCGGCGTACCGGTATAGCCCGCGAACTGCGCGGAGTCCTTCAGCGTCGTCGCGCCGCCCTCCATCAGCGCCACCACCAGCACGCCGGCGACGATGCTGAGCCCGGCGACATCCGCCCAGGCGCCGCCGAGCAGCGGTGCCGCCTCGTCGAGCAGGGCGCGGGCGCGGGCGATCACCTTCTCGCCGCGGGCGCGGTTGAAGCCTCCCTTGCCGCGCGCCAGGCTGCCCTCCTCGGGGATGGCGTCGGTGCCATAGAGCGCGTCATAGAGGCTGCCCCAGCGGGCATTGCCGGCGTTCAGCGCATAGCGGGCATTGTTCACGGGCACCACGAGCTGCGGGCCGGCGATGCTGGCGATCTCCGGGTCCACATTGGTGGTGGTGACACTGACGGCGCCGGGATCGGGCAGCAGATAGCCGATCTCCTCCAGGAAGGCGCGGTAGGCGGCGCGGTCCACCGGCTTTGCCGGATGCTTGCGGTGCCAGTCGTCGAGCTTGGCCTGCAGCGTGTCCCGCTCGGCGAGCAGTTCGGCGTTGCGAGGCCCCAGCTCGGTCAGAATGGCCTGGTAGGCGTTCCAGAAGGTTTCCGGCGTGATGCCCGTCCCGGGCAGCGCCTCGGACTCGATGAACGCCCGCAGCGCCGGCGCCACCTCCAGCCTGCTGGTCTGCGCGTTCTTGGCCATGGCCTGCCTCTCCGTCCAATCCTGGCCGGCAGTTAACCCGCATCCCCGCACCGGGCAAAGGGGGGAAGGGGATTGCCGAGGGCGTGCAATGGGTGGACCCTCCGCCTCCTCACCTTGCCGAGGATGCCTCCGCCATGCCCGTCTCCTACGCCCCGCCGCCCTTCACCACCCAGCACTGGCAGGTGACCAAGCCGACCGCGCGTGGCGCGCGCGGCATCGTCGCCAGCCAGAGCCGGGCGGCGGCGGAGGCCGGCGTGGCGGTGCTGGAGGCGGGCGGCAACGCGGCGGATGCCGCTGTCGCCACCGCCTTCGCCCTGGCCAGCATGGAGCCGTGGAACTCCGGCCTCGGCGGCATCGGCTTCGCGGTGGTGCACAAGGCCGGGAGCCCGGGTGCCGAGCTGGTGGATTTCGGCCCTGTCGCGCCCGCCGCCAGCAACCCGGCGGACTACCCGCTGACCGGGAAGACGAAGCAGGATCTCTTCGCCTGGCCGGAGGTGGAGGGCGACCGCAACATCCACGGCCCGCTCTCCTTCGCGATTCCGTCCTCGGTGGCCGGCTATGCCACCTTGGCCGAGCGCTTCGGCAGCGGCCTGCCTCTCGCCGAGCTGCTCGGTCCGGCCATTGCCCTGGCGCGGCGGGGCCTGCCGCAGGACTGGTACACGACGCTCAAGGTGGCGAATTCCGCCAAGGTGCTGAAGCTCTACCCGGAGAGCGCGCGCATCTATTTGCCGGAGGGGCTGCCGCCGGTCGCCCCTTATCAGGGCGCGCCCGGCTTCTTCACCCAGGGGCGCCTGCCGGAGACGCTGGAGCGGCTGCGCGACGCCGGCTGGCGCGACTTCTACGAGGGCGAGATCGCCGCCTCCATCGCCGCCGACGTGAAGGCGATGGGCGGCCGGCTCTCTGCCCAGGACCTGCGCGACTGCCAGGCCCGCATCCGCCCGGCGCTGGCCATTCCCTGGCGGGGCGGCCTCACCCTGCAGGGCGCCGGCGGCCTCACCGCGGCGCCGACCCTGGCGCGCGTGGTCGGGGAGATGGCGAAGTTCGACGCGCCGGCCGCGCCGGATGCCGCCTGGTTCAGCGCGCTCGCCCGCACCATGCGCAACGCCTATGCGGAGCGCCTGGAGGGGCTCGGCGCCGCCAGCACCCCGCCCGAGCCCTCCGAGACCTGCACCACCCACCTGACGGTGGTGGATGCCGCCGGCAACATGGTGGCGATGACCACCACGCTGCTCTCCTCCATGGGCAGCCGCGTGGTGCTGCCGGGCACCGGCGTGCTGATGAACAACGGCATGATGTGGTTCGACCCTGCCCCCGGCTCGGCCAATGCCATCCGCCCCGGTGCCCGGCCGCTCTGCAACATGTGCCCGGTGACCGTCTCGGACGGGACGGGGCCGGTGATGGCGCTGGGCGCCTCCGGCGGCCGCCGCATCCTGGCCTCGGTCTACCAGATGCTGGCCTTCAGCCTGGATTTCGGCATGGACCCGGCGGCGGCGGCGCACCATCCGCGCATCGACGTCTCCGGCCCGGACGGCGCCACCGCCGACCGCCGCCTGCCCGCCGACGTGCTGGCGGCGCTGGAGGCGCAGGGCCGGCTGAGCGTGGTCGAGCATGCCGTGCTGCCGGTGAACTTCGCCTGCCCGAACCTGATCCGGAAGGAGGCGGAGGGCTTCGCGGGCATCAGCGACGTGATGACGCCCTGGTCGGCCGCCATCGCGGCGCATTGAGCCAGGGGAGGGCGGGAAGGGTGCTGCCCTTCCCGCTGCACGGCGTCACGCCTTCCCTGCGGGGCTTTCTGCCGCGGCCGTCTCCCGTCGCCCGGCCCGTGTGATCAGCAGGCCGCCGACGAGCATGGCGGCGCCCCAGGCCAGAAAGCCGAGATCCCAATAGATCCACTGCTCGCGCGGCGCCTGCTCGTTGACGTGATGCACGCCGAGGATCTGGTGGTCCACGAGGCCCTCGACGCAGTTGAAGAGGCCGAAGCCGATCAGCAACGTGCCGGCCAGGAGCTTGTTGGACCAGGCGAGGTGCCGGCGATGCGCAGCCCGCCAGAGCAGGACCAGCCCAATGAGCACGAAGACGTAGGTGGCACTGTGGAACAGGCCGTCCCATAGCGTGTTGAATTCCAGCCCCTCGACCGAGTCGGCCGGATGGCGGCTGCTCAGCATGTGGTGCCACTGCAGCACCTGGTGCAGCACGATGCCGTCGAAGAAGCCGCCGATGCCCAGCCCGAAGAAGATGCCAGCCGCGATCGGGAAAGATCGGTTCCGCGCTTCCTGTTCCATCGCCATCCCTTTGCTCAGAAGGCGGCCATGGGAGGTTTCCACCGGCATCGTGTCAAATGACGCGGTCCTTGCTCAATCAGAACTGAGCGCCTGGGCGGGCGCCGCGCAGCGCCGGTGCGCGAGGGTCCCGCGGCCATGGCGCATCAGGCGGCCGGCGCATCCTCCGCCAGCCCAAGCCGCGCCGCCATCGCCGCCCAGTTCGGCGGTGCCAGCAGATCGGCCAGCGTCTTGCCGTCCAGCACGGCCAGGAAGGCGTTGAGCGCCTCCCCGAGCAGGGATTGCAGCCGGCAGGCATCGGCCAGGGCGCAACCGCCAGGAGCGCCCGGTGTTTGGAAGCAGGCAACCAGGGCCATGTCTTCCTCGGTGAAGCGCACCACCTCGCCGATGCGGATCTGCTCCGGCGGCCGCGCCAGCCGGAGGCCACCTCCGCGTCCCCGCGTCGTCTCCACGAAGCCGCCGCGGCCGAGATTGTGCACCACCTTCACCAGGTGGTTCTCCGAGATGCGGTGAGCCGCCGCGATCTCATGGATCGAGACGCGCTGCCCCTGGCGCAGGCCAAGATAGATCAGGCTGCGCAGGGCGTAGTCGGTGTGGAGGGTGAGGCGCATAGGGAAGATGTAGCGCCTTTACACCTTTTGGCCAGTAGGCCATAAGGTGCATCGTTAATACATCTTATGGAGCGGATAATGCCTCGCCAGCTCAGCGACAAAACGGTCTCTCTGGTCAAGGCGACGGTGCCGGCGCTGGAGGCTCATGGCCTCGCGATCACCCGCCGCATGTATGAGCGGATGTTCCAGAACGCGGAAATCCGCGACCTGTTCAACCAGTCCCACCACGGCGAGACCGGCTCGCAGCCCAAGGCACTGGCGACGGCGGTGCTGGCCTATGCGCGGAACATCGACAATCTGGGCGTGCTGTCCACCGCAGTGGAGCGGATCGCGCAGAAGCATGTCGGGCTGAACATCCTGCCCGAGCACTATCCCTATGTCGCGGAGGCGCTGCTCGGCGCCATCAAGGACGTGCTGGGCGATGCCGCGACGCCGGAAATCCTCGAGGCCTGGGGCGAGGCCTACTGGTTCCTCGCGGACCTGCTGATCGGGCGCGAGAAGCAGATCTATGACGAGCATGCCAATGCCCCCGGCGGCTGGAGCGGCTGGCGCGATTTCGTGGTGAAGGAGAAGGTGCGCGAGAGTGAGATCATCACCTCCTTCACCCTTGCGCCTGCCGATGGGGCCCCGGTGCTGCGGCACCGTCCCGGCCAGTACCTGACCTTCTGGCTGGAGATCCCCGGCCATGCGCCGCTGAAGCGCAACTACAGCATTTCCTCCGCGCCCGGTGACGCGCAGTACCGCATCACCGTGAAGCGCGAGCCGATGGGCCTCGCCTCCAACTGGCTGCACGATGCGGTGCAGCCCGGCACCCGGCTGAAGGTGGCCGCGCCGGCCGGCGAGTTCGTCCTGCCGGAGCGCCCGGAGCGCCCGCTGGTGCTGCTGAGCGGCGGCGTCGGCCAGACCCCGCTGATGAGCATGCTGGAGACCCTTGCGGCGGAAGGCGCGGCGCGGCCCGTGCAGTTCGTCCATGGCACGCTGTCCGGCGCGACCCACGCGCTCGGCGCACGGGCGAAGGCCCTGGCCAAGGCTTCCGGCGGCGCCATCCGGGCGGTCACCTTCTACGAGTGCCCGCGGCCGCAGGATGTGCAGGGCGCGGCCTATGACGCGGAGGGGCGGATGACGATGGACTGGTTGTGCGCCAATACCCCGCTCGGCGAGGCCGACTACTATCTGTGCGGTCCGCGCCCCTTCCTGCGCGCCTTCGTGGGCGGCCTGCTGGAGGCTGGGGTGCCAGCGGAACGGCTCCATTACGAGTTCTTCGGCCCCGCCGACGAACTGTTGGCGGCCTGAGACCCGGCAGGCCCCGAAGGAAGCCGCTTCGGGGCCGCCTCAGCGCGCCGCCATCGCCAGCGCGATCCCGCCGCCGATCAGCGCCAGCCCGGCAAGGTGGAAGCCCTGCAGGCTCTCTCCGAGGAACACCACCGCCAGGATGCTGCCGAACAGCGGCATCAGGTGGATGAACTGCCCGGCGCGGTTGGCGCCGATCAGTTCCACGCCGCGGTTGAAGCAGAGATAGGAGAGCAGCGAGGGGAACAGCGCCAGGTAGCCGATCGCCAGCAAAGTGGCGCCGCTGACGGGCGGCGCCGTGGCGGCCCGCACCTCCCAGAGATAGCCGGGCAGCAGCAGCAGCACGCTGAGCAGCGCGCTGCTGGCCAGGAAACTCAGCGGATGCACGCGCGGGCGCAGCCGCAGGCAGGCCGAATACATCGCATAGGCCAGCACGGCGGCGAGGATCCAGAGATCGCCCGGGTGCAGCCGGAGGCGCAGCAGGTCCGCCAGGGAGCCGCGCGAGGCGATGGCCAGCACGCCGCCCACCGAGAGCGCCACACCCAGCATCTGCAACCGGCGCGGCCTTTCGCCGAACAGCAGGAAGGAAGCGAGGAGGATGGCCAGCGGAATCACTGACTGCAGCAGCAGGCCGTTGATCGCCGCCGTCGAGCGCAGTCCGGCATAGACCAGCACGCTGAAGCTGGCGATGCCGAGGAAGGCGAGTTGTAGCATCCGCCAGGAGTGCCGGCGCAATTCGGGCCAGTCGCGCCGCAGATGCGGCCAGGCGAGGGGCAGCACCAGCAGGAAGGCGCCGAGCCAGCGCCAGAAGGCCAGGAAGAAGGGCGAGGCTCCCCCGTGCACCGCCCGCCCCACGACGAAGTTGCCGGCCCAGAACAGCGCCGCCGCGGCGAGCAACAGGGTGGGAGCCTGCCACAGGCGGCCGGCGAGGCCAAGGCGGGCAGGCTGGGCGCGGTCGGGGGCTGACATCATTCTCTCCTGCGGCGCCGGCTGCCTAGGCGCCCGGAGCAAGGCCCGCAAGAGGCGTGCCGCGGCCCCTCAGGCCGTGGCGAGCAGCACCACCCCCGCCGAGATCAGGCCGATGGCGGCCAGCTTCTGCGCGCCCAGCGCCTCGCCGAAGGCGTAGTGCCCGATCAGCGCGACGACGATATAGGAGGCCGCGGTGCAGGGCAGCGCCACGCTCATCGGCAGCTTGCGAAGCGCGACGATGTAGAGCATCGCCGCACCGCCATAGAAGCCGAGGCCAAGGATGGTCTGCCAGCGGAAGAGCTGGTGCAGGAAGCCGCCGCTTCCGAGCGTGCCGGCCTTCAGCAGGACCTGCCCGCAGAGCGAAGTGCAGATGGCGGCGGCGAGCACCAGCCACGAAGCGATCATGCGCCCGGCGCCTGCTGCGGCTGCGCCTCGTGCATGATGGCCTCGCCTCGCGCCGCGCGGGTGGCGACCACCTCGCGCACCACGCCCTGCGGCTTGCCATTGGCCGAGAGGAAGGCGCGGCCGACATATTCGCCCAGCACGCCCAGGATCAGGAACTGCACGCCGGCCAACAGCAGCATCACGGTCATCATCGAGGCCCAGCCGGAGGGCGTGTCCTTCGTCAGTGCCTCGATGATGGTGAAGACCGCACCGACCATGCCGAGCAGGCCCATGCCGACGCCGGCGAACATCGCCATCCGCAGCGGCAGCAGCGAGAAATTGGTCGCCAGGTTCAGCCACAGCCGGATCAGCCGGCGCAGCGTGTAGTTGGAGCGGCCCTGCACGCGCGCGAAATGCTTCACCTCGATGCTGTCGATGCGCTGCGTCACCTGCATGATCAGCCCGTCCACATAGGGATAGGGACCGGAGTAGCGCGCCACCTCCTGCGCCACGAGCGCCGACATGCAGCGGAAGGAGCAGAGATAGAGTCCCTTCGGCTTGTCCATCAGCTGGTCCGCCACCCAGTTGGCGAAGCGGGAGCCGAGATTGCGCCAGACCGCATGCTTCTTCTCGGCGTAGCGGGTGTAGACCACGTCCCAGCCACCGAGCCGGGCATGGTCGTAGAGCCGCACCACCTCCTCGGGCGGGTTCTGCAGGTCGTCGTCCATGGTGATGACGTAGCGCCCGCGCACATGCCGCAGCCCGGTCATGACGGCGTTGTGCTCGCCGAAGTTGCGCGCGTGCTCGACATAGGTGAGCGGCACGGTGGCGCTGGCGGCGAGCGCGCGGCAGACATCGCCGCTGTTGTCGGGGCTGCCGTCGTTGACGAGCACGATCTCGATGCCGCCGGCCGGCTTCAGCGCGGACAGCGCCTCGACCAGATGACCCACCGTGTCGGCGCCGCGATAGACCGGCACCACGATGGAAAGACCGACGGAGGGGGCGGGTTCGGTGGGAGAGAGGAACGTCATGCGTGGAGCTCTCTGCGGGGCGGGGGAGGCGGCTTCCGGCCAGGTTCGGGCAGCGACGGCGAGCACCGATCCGCCGGCCGGAAAGGCCATGCCCCGGTGGGCCAAGGCAGCCTCGGCTTCGGTGGCCCGGAACAGCAGGGCATCGAGCCAGGGCGGAAACGGGGCGACATCGCTGGCGGCATCTTCGCCGCGCGCCAGCAGTTTGCGCTGTGCCACCATGAGCGGCAACAGCAAGCTGTTCCAGTAACCCACCTGGATAGGGGTGAAGCCGGCCTGCGCCAGCATCTCCTGCGCCTCCCGCGTGGTATAGCGGCGGGCATTGTGCACGCGGCGGTCATGCGCCGAGTGCAGCCAGCGCAAGGCCGGCAGGTTCAGCACCAGCAGCCCGCCCGGCTGCAGCACGCGCCGCATCTCGGCCAGCGCGCGGGGCTGGTCCACGGCGGCATGGCAAAGCACGTCGAGGGCGGTGACCGCCGCGAAGCAGGAGTCGGGGAAGGGCAGGGCGGCGGCATCCCCCGCGGCGACGGCGGCTCCGGACTTGGCCGCGGCGCGCTGCGCCGCGCGCGGGTTGTATTCCAGGCCATGAAGCGCCTGGCCCGGGAAGGCCGTCGCCAGGTGGCGCAGCAGCCCGCCGGTGCCGCAGCCGACATCGAGCCACGGCCCGGCAGGCATCGGCCGGGCGCGCAGCGTCGCCTCGATTCGGTTGCGGAGGGCGCGGTACCACCACATTGCCTCCTCGGCCGAATCCATCAGGTCGTATTCATAAGGATCCACAGCGAAGCTTGTGGCAGCGCCCGATCCTCGCCGCAATGGGATTGCAGAAGCCTACCCGTTGGGAGAAGGACAAGCCGGCCTCTGATGAAGCACCCGATGCAGACCGCCGCGGGCGAGCAGGCCCTGCCGAACCCCGCCCTGGCGTTGCCGGCACCACTTGCTCAGGCGGAGGCCCCTCAGGCGGAGGCCCGGCGGGCCCCGCTGGCGAAGGTGCTGGCGCTGCTGCCGGCCCTTGGCTTCCTGGCCGTCGTGCTGGCACCGCCGCTGAACCACGATGTCGCTGCCGTGCTGGACTTCGCCGCCCGCATGCTGGGCCCCGAACGGCTCTACGACGACCTTATCGACGTCAACCCGCCGCTGATCTTCCTGCTGAACCTGCCGGCGGTCTGGCTGGCGCGCTGGACGCCGCTCACCCCGCCACAGGCGCTGCACGCCCTGCTGCTGGCTCTCTGCGCATTGGCCTGGGGGCTCTGCACGATGCTGCGCGCCCGGCCGCGGGCGACGGCCCGGCCGGAAGGGCCGGTGGAGCGCGCCGTGCTGTTCGCCCTGCTGCCCCTGCTGCTGCTGGCTGCCGGCTATGATTTCGGCCAGCGCGAGCAGATCATGGCAGCCGCTGCGCTGCCCTACCTCTTCCTGGCCGAGCGGCGCAGCGAGGGAGTACCCACTCCGGTGGGGCTTATGCTGCCGGTCACCGCTCTCGCGGCACTCGGCTTCGCGCTGAAGCCGCATTTCCTCGCGACTCCGGCGCTGGTGGAGGCTGTGGTGCTGCTGGCCGGCTGGCCAAGGCGTGGCGCGGCGGCCCTGCGCGATCCGGTGCCCTGGCTGATGGTCGCCATCTGGGCGCTCTACGTCGCCGCCATCCCACTCTTCTTCCCCGGCTATTTCGGCCGCGTCCTGCCGCTGGTCTGGGACTGGTACATCGGCCTGGGTGGCGGCGTCTGGTGGAAGGTGCTGCTGACCGCGACCACCGGCAGCGCTCTCCTGTTCGCGCTGGGGATGGCGGCGCTGACCGCATTGGCGCCGCGCCTCGGCGGGCTGCCCCGGCTGGCGGCGGCGGCGGCGCTGGGTGGGCTGGCGGCAGCGCTGGTGCAGCACAAGGGCTGGAGCTACCACCTCGTTCCGGTCTGGACCTGGGGCGGGCTGGCCTGCGGCGTGCTGCTGGCGCGCGGCGCGGACCATGTGCTGCCCGCCGCCTCCGCGCGCCGCGCCGCGCCGCTGCTGGCCGCCGGTGCCAGCTTCGCCTTCGCCCTCTTCACCCTGCGCGGCGGCCAGGCGCCCTGGATCGAGTTCGGCTACGGGGAAAGCCGCGGCGGCCGGCTCGCCGCCTGGCTGGAGCATGAGGCGCAGGGCAGACGCCTGCTGGTGCTCTCGCCGGACATTCCTGACGTCTACCCGGCGGTGAATTATGCCGATGCGAGGCTGGTGCTGCCCTTCATGAGCACCTGGCTGCTGCAGGCCACCTATCAGCACTGCCAGCCCGGCGCGCCGCGCTACCGTGCGCCCTGGGCGATGGGTCGGGCCGAGTTCCTGGTCTACCGCACGGTGGCGGAGAATCTGGCCTGGGATCGCCCGGCGGTGGTGATGGTCTCGCGCTGGAGCGGCATCCCCGCCTGCAACGGGGAGTTCGACATGATCGCGTATTTCAGCCGCAACCCGCTTTTCGCCGAGGCGTGGCGGCATTATCGCCCCGCAGGCGAGATTGACGGCTATATGCTCTTCAGGCGGGAGGAAGATTGATGCCCTACCAGGACTATCTCGGCCGGACCGAGACACGCGATGACCGGGTCGATGCCCGGCTGGTGGAGGGGCTCGCCGCCACGCTCTCCCGTCCCGTGCCGCAGGGCGCGCTGCCGCCGCTCTGGCACTGGATGCTGTTCCAGGACTGGAAGCCGGCCGATGGGCTGGGGCCGGACGGCCATCCCCGGCGCGGCGGCTTCCTGCCGCCGGTGCACCATCTGGAGCGCCGCATGTGGGCGGGCGGCCGGCTCAGCTTCCAGGGTGACATCCGCACCGATGACCACGTGCGCCGCACCAGCACCATCCTGCGCATCGAGAGCAAGGCGGGCGGCAGCGGCGAGCTGGTCTTCGTCACCGTGAAGCATGTGCTGGAAGGCCCGCGCGGCCCGGTGCTGGAAGAGGAGCACGACATCGTCTATCGCGGCGCCGGCGGCGCGGCGGTGCGCGCCGCGCCGCCGGCGCCGGACTGGCCCGACGCGCAGCGCGCCCTGGTGATGCCGGATTCCGTACTGCTGTTCCGCTACTCCGCGCTCACCGGCAACGGCCACCGTATCCACTATGACCACCCCTACGTCACCCAGGTCGAGGGCTATCCGGGGCTGGTGGTGCACGGCCCGCTGCAGGCCACCTGGCTGGCGCAGCATGCGCTGGACGTGGCGGGCGAGGGCGCGCGGCTGGCGCGCTTCCGCTTCCGTGGCCAGCGCCCGGCGATCGGCGGCAATCCGCTCACTCTGATGGCGCGCCGTGAGGACGGCCGCATCCTGCTGGAGACCCGCGACCCCAGCGGCGCCACCTGCCTGACCGCCGAGGCCGAGCTTGTCTGACCGACAACCCGCCGCGCCGGCCGCCGCGCCGGCGCTCGCGGTGGCGCTGCCCGGAACGCTGCCAGCGCTCGACGACGCGGTGCGCGGCATCGCGCTGATCGCCCTCGGCTATGCCGTCGTGGCCTGCGCCGACGCCTCCGTGAAATGGGCATTGCCGCAGGTCGGGCCGGCGGCGGCGATGATCTGGCGCGGCGTCTTCGGCGCGCTCGCCATCGCGCTGCTGGCACGCGGCGCCTCGCTGCGGCCGGTGAATCTCCGGCTGATCGGCGCCCGCTCGCTGCTGCACTGTGGTGTCACCGTCGTCTACTACATCGCCTGGGCCGGCGGCATGCCGCTGGCGGACAGCTATGCGGTCGCTTCCGCCGGACCACTGCTGATGACGCTGCTGGCCATTCCGCTGCTGGGCGAGACGGTGGGCTGGCGGCGCTGGACCAGCACGGCGGCCGGCTTCGGCGGCGTGCTGATCATGCTGCGGCCGGGCGGTGCGCTCTGGGGCTGGCCGGCGGCGATGCTGCTGGCCGCCGTCGGCCTGATGGCGGTGACCCGCATCTGGACCCGCCTGCTCGCCCGCACCGACAGCCCCGCCACCATCGCCTTCTGGCTGCTGCTGGCGCATGTGCCGGTCGGCCTGCTGCTGCTGCCGGCCTTTCCGCCGCCGGTCCTGCTGCCCGCCGCGCCGGTGGTGGCCGCGCTGGTGTTCCTGGGCTGCATCAACGGGCTGGCGCATTTCCTCTTCGCCCGCGCCTTCGCGCTGGCGCCGGTCTCGGTGCTGGCGCCCTTCGAATATACCACCCTGGTCTGGGGCCTGCTGCTGGGGCTGACCATCTGGGGCGAGTTCCCGGCATCCGGCACGCTGCTCGGGGCGGCCATCGTTATCGCTGCCGGACTCTACAACCTGCACCGCGAGCGGGTGCGCGCCCGGACGGCGCGCCGTGCCGCTGCCGATGCGGCGGGAGGCGCCGGGCCGCGCTGATGCCTCTCCGCCACGACGTCCGCCGCGGCGCCCTGCTGATGCTGGGCGCCACCGCGCTGTTCACCCTGATGAACGCCTTGATCAAAGGGTTGGGCGACCACATTCCCTTCCCGGAGATCATGTTCTTCCGCAACCTGCTGGCCCTGCCGGTGGTGGCGCTGATCGCCTGGCGCCGGCACGTCACGCTGCGCACGCGCCGCTTCGGCGGCCATCTCACGCGGGCCATCACGGGCCTGTCCTCGATGGCCTGCTCCTTCTTCGCGCTGACCATCCTGCCGCTCGCCGAGCAGACGGCGCTGACCTATTCGACGCCGCTCTTCGTCACCATCCTCTCCATCCCCTTCCTCGGCGAGCGGCCGGGGGTGCATCGCTGGGGCGCGGTGGTCGTCGGCTTCCTGGGCATCCTGGTCATCGCGCTCGGCCAGGGCGCCTTCCTCGGCGGGGCCTCCGGCGAGTCGGGCGTGCCCTCCTGGCTGCGCTGGGCCGCCTTCATCGCCGCCGCCTCGAACGGCTTCTTCTCCGGCCTGACCACCATGCTGGTGCGGCAGCTCTCCGGCACCGAGGCCAGCAGCACCATCGTCATGTGGCAGTCGCTGCTGATGACCGGCATCACCTTCCTGGCGCTGCCCTTCGTCTGGGTGACGCCGACCGCCGGGGAACTGCCGCTGCTGATCGGCCTCGGACTGCTGGGCGGCCTCGCCCAGGTGCTCTCCACCGAGGCCTATGCCAGCGCCCAGGTCTCGGCGCTCGGTCCCTACTCCTACAGCGCGTTGCTCTGGGCGATCCTGCTGGGATGGCTGGTCTGGGGCACCGTGCCGAGCGTGACGATGCTGGCCGGCGGGGCATTGATCGTCGGCGCCGGGCTCTACATCCTGCACCGCGAGATGCGGCGGAGGTCGGCATGAGCATTCCCTTCCTGAAGGACGACCCTCTGCCAACCGGCACCGTCGAGGAACTCGGCCGGCCAGGCGGCGCGCGGCTGCGCCGGATCCGCTGCGGCAATCCCGGCCCCTTCACCTTCCTCGGCACCAACACCTACCTGGTCGGCGAAGGGGAGGTGGCGGTTCTCGACCCCGGCCCGGAGGACGCCGCCCATCGCGAGGCCATCCTGGCTGCCCTGGCAGGCGAGCGGATCGGCCAGATCGTGGTCACGCATACCCATCGCGACCACTCGCCGGGTGCCGCCGCCCTGCGGGCGCAGAGCGGTGCGCCGACCTACGGCTTCGGCCCGCACCAGACACCTCCCGGCGAGGAGCTGCGCGGCGGCGACCACGACTTCATCCCCGACCGCATCCTGGCCGATGGCGCGGCGCTGGAGGGTGCGGGCTGGCGGCTGGTTGCGCTGCACACGCCCGGCCACTGCGCCAACCATCTCTGTTTCGCGCTGGAGGGCAGCGGCGTGCTGTTCTCGGGCGACCATGTGATGAGCTGGTCCACCAGCGTGGTCAGCCCGCCGGACGGCGACATGGCGGCCTATATGGCCGGCCTCGCCCGGCTGGCCGCGCGCGGGGACCGGCTGTTCCTGCCCGGCCACGGCGCACCGCTGCCCGATCCGGCGCCCTTCACCCGCGCGCTGCTGGCGCATCGCGAGGCGCGCGAGACGACGCTGCGCGAGGCGTTGCGGCAGCACGGGCCGGCGAGCGTGGAAGCCCTGGTGCTGCGCCTCTACAGCCCGATCGATCCGCGCCTGCTGCCGGCGGCGGGGCGCAGCCTGCTGGCGCATCTGCTGAAGCTGGAGGCCGAGGGCGCCGCCCGCAGGGTGTCCGAGGACTGGACGGCCGCCTGATATGCCGGCGGCCAGGCCGGCTGTTGCAACCGGGCGGGGACAGGACCATTGCTGAAGGGTGTCCGGCCGCGGTGCCCTCCGGTTCCGCGGCCTCTTCAACGGAGCTTTGCCGCATGTCGCCTCGTGCCGCCGTGCTGGCCCTACTGGCCCTGCCGATCCTCTCCACCGCCGCACCGGCCCAGCCGGACCCCAGCTACACGGTGGTGAACAACACCGGGCAGACGCTGGAAATGCTGTTCGCCAGTCCGGTGGGCAGCCAGGACTGGGGCTATGACCGGCTGGGGAGCCAGCCCGTGCCCTCGGGCTCAAGCCGCCTGGTGCGGCTCGACCCGCGCGACGGCTGCCGATACGACCTTCGGGCCGTGTTCCGCGACGGCACGGTGCAGGACATGCGCAACGCCGACACCTGCGCGGCGCGCATGTTCCGGCTCGGCCCGCCCGTGCCGCCCCCACAGCCGCGACTCGAACTGCGCAACACCGGACGCCGGCCGATCATCGCCGCCTATGTCTCGCCCTCCGGGGCGCCGGACTGGGGCGTGGACCAGCTCGACGTGCATCCTCTGCGGCCCGGCCGCAGCCTCCGCCTGGAATTGCCACCCGGCACCTGCCGCTACGACCTGAAGGTGCTCTACGCCGATCGCGCCACCGAGGAGCGGCGTGGCCTCGACCTCTGCGACCGCCCGGCCGTGCGCTTCCCGTGAGGCCGGCCGGCCGGCCCTGCTGACCAGAACAAGAACCCCGGAGGAGACGCCGCCATGAAAGTGTTCCTGACCCACACCGAGGCGGCGTTTCCGCGCTACTACGGCGAGCGCGCCCTGGCGGCGCTGCGCCAGCACGCCGAGGTGGCGCGCAACACCACCGGCCGCGTGCTGGAGGGTGCGGCGCTGGCCGAGGCGGCGGCCGGCTGCCAGGCGATCGTCGCCGACCGCGCCACGCCCGGCCAGGCCGCCACCTTCGCCGCCGCGCCGGATCTCGTCGCCTTCCTGCGCTGCGCGGTGGACATCAGCACCATCGACGTGCCGGCCGCCTCGCAACATGGCGTGCTGGTGACGCATGCCACGCCGGGCTTCACCGAGGCGGTGGCCGAGCTGGGCCTGGGCATGATGCTGGACCTCGCCCGCGGCATCTCGGACGCGGTGGTGGCCGGGCGGGCGGGGCAGGCGCCCCAGCCGCGCCAGGGCCGGCAACTCTCGGGCGCCACGCTGGGCCTGATCGGCTATGGCCGCATCGCGCAGCGGCTGGGGCAACTCGGGCAGGCCTGCGGCATGCGCGTGCTGGCCTATGACCCGCATGTGCCGGATTTCGGGGAGGGCGTGACCGGAATGCCGCTGGAGGGCGTGCTGGCGGAGGCGGACTTCGTCGTCTGCCTCGCCGTCGCCTCGCCGGAGACGGCGGGCATGATGAACGCCCGCACTTTCGGGCTGATGCGCAAGGGGGCCTTCTTCGTGAACCTCGCGCGCGGCGGGCTGGTGGACGAGGCTGCGCTGGAGGCGGCGCTCGATTCCGGCCATCTCGCGGGCGCCGCGCTGGATGTCGGCTCGGCGCCCGACCAGATGCCACCGCCGCGTCTCGCCCGCCGTCCGGACGTGATCGCCACGCCGCATGTCGGTGGCCTGACACGCGAGGCGACGGAGCACCAGGCGATGGACACGGTGCGGCAGGTTGCCGCGCTGGCCGAGGGCCGCCTGCCGGAGGGCGCGGCGAATGCGGAGGCGGCGCATCGGCTGGAACGCCTGCGCCGCGCATGAACGGGGAGCGTACAGGGATGTGGCGATGCAGCGCGTGAGCGGCACGGCAGGCTATGGCGAGAATGCCGACGCGCTGGTGAAGCAGTACGAGGGCATTTCCTTCCACGACGTTCACCGGCAGGTGATGCATCTGCTGCCGGCGCCGCCGGCGCGCGTGCTGGATGTCGGCGCCGGCACCGGGCGGGACGCGGCGGCGCTGGCGGCCAAGGGCTATGCGGTCACCGCCGTGGAGCCGACACGCGAGCTCCGCGAGCGGGCCATGGCGCTGCATCCCGAACCGGGCATCGAGTGGCTGGACGACAGCCTGCCGGACCTCGCCACCCTCGCCGGCCGGGCGGGGCGCTATGACGTGGTGATGCTCACCGCCGTCTGGATGCATCTCGACGAGGCGGAGCGCGCGCGGGCGATGCCGCGGGTCGCGCGGCTGCTGTGTCCGGGCGGGGTGATGATCCTCTCGCTGCGGCATGGCCCGGTGCCACCCGGCCGGCGCATGTTCGAGGTGACGCTGGAGGAGATGACGCGCGCCGCCGAGGCCGAGAGCCTGGAGCCGGTGCTGCACCTGGAGCGGAAGGACGGATTGTTCAACCGCGCCGAGGTGAGCTGGACGCGGCTGGCTTTCCGCCGGCCCGCGTAACGAATGGCGGGGTCCGGGGTGACACTGTCACCCCGGCGGGTGGGTCCAGGGAGGGCGGCGCCCTCCCTGGCCTTGCTTCAGGCCGCCTTCCCCATGGCGACCGCCTTCCACACCACTTCCGGCGTGGCCGGCATGTCGAGCTGCGTGACGCCGACGGGGCTGAGCGCGTCGATCAGCGCGTTCATCACCGCCGGCGGCGAGCCGACGGCGCCGGCCTCGCCTGCGCCCTTAACGCCGAGCGCGTTGGTGGTGCAGGGGATTTCCATCAGCTCCACCTCGATATCCGGCAGGTCGCCGGCGCGGGGCAGGGCGTAGTCGTTGAGGCTGGCGGAGAGGAGCTGGCCGCTCTGCGGGTCGTAGGCGGTGCGCTCGAACACGGCCTGGCCGATGCCCTGGGCCACGCCGCCATGCACCTGCCCGCGCACGATCAGCGGGTTCAGCGCGTGGCCGACATCGTCCACCACGATGTAGCGGGCGACTTCCACATGGCCGGTGTCCGGGTCCACCTCCACCTCGGCGATGTGGCAGCCGTTGGGGAAGGTGTGGGCCGGGATGGCGGCGATCTCGGCGGCGTCGAGCAGCGTCACCGTCTCGCCCCTGGCGGCACGCTCGCGCTGGGCGGCGGCCAGTTCGAGGATGCCGATGGCGCGGTCGGTGCCGGCGATGGTGAAGCGGCCGCCGGCGAACTCGATATCGGCCGGCGCGGCCTCCAGCACCTCGCCGGCGGCCTGCTTGCCCTTCTCGATGACGCTGGTGGCGGTGGCGAGCAGCGCCGCGCCCTCGGAATAGAGGCTGCGCGCGCCGCCGGTGCCGCCGCCGCTCGGCAGGCCGTCGGAATCACCCTGCAGCACGCGGATCTTCTCGATCGGGATGCCCAGCTCATGTCCGGTGATCATGGCATAGGCCGTCTCGTGGCCCTGGCCGGTGGACTGGGTGCCGACCAGCACGTCCACCATGCCATCCTCGGCGAAGCGCATGGCGGCGCGCTCCGAGGCATCGCCGCCGGTGGCCTCCAGGTAATAGGCCATGCCGATGCCACGCCGCTTGCCGCGCTTCTCGGCCTCCGCACGCCGTGCCTCGAAGCCGGACCAGTCGGACTTCGTCAGGGCCGCGTCGAGCACGGTGGCGAACTCGCCGGAGTCGTAGGTCTGGCCGACCGGTGTCTTGTGCGGCATGGCCGAGGCGGGGACCATGTTGCGCTTGCGCAGCTCGATGCGGTCCACGCCGATCTCGCGCGCCGCCGCGTCGATCAGGCGCTCGACGAGGTAGTTGCTCTCCGGCCGCCCGGCGCCGCGATAGGCGTCCACCGGCACGGTGTTGGTCAGGATGCCCAGCACATTGGCGTAGATGGCCTGGAAGCCGTAGACGCTGGCCAGCACCTTGGTGCCCGCGCCGCAGGGGATGAAGGGCGCGAAGGTGGAGAGATAGCCGCCCATGTCGGCCAAGTTGCGGGTGCGCAGCGCCAGGAACCGGCCGTCCTTGTCCAGCGCCAGCTCGCCTTCCGTCAGGTTGGCGCGGCCCTGGGTGTCGGACTGGAAGGCCTCCATCCGCTCGGAAACCCACTTCACCGGCCGCTGCAACTTGCGCGCGGCCCAGCAGCACAGCGCATACTCGCCGTACATGTAGAGCTTCATGCCGAAGCCGCCGCCGACATCGGGGGTGATGACGCGGAACTTCTCCGGCGGCAGGTGGAAGACGGCCTTGCCCAGCAGGTCCTTCACCAGCCAGGAGCCCTGCGTGCCGGCATGCAGGGTGAAGCGCTCGCTGGCGGGGTCGTACTCGGCCAGCGCCGCGCGGGTCTCCATGCTGTTCACGACGATGCGGTTGTTCACCACCGTCAGCTTCGTGACATGCGCCGCCTGGGCGAAGAGGGCGTCGGTCTGCGCCTTGTCGCCGGTCGCCCAGTCGAAGCAGACGTTCTTCGGCGCGCCGTCCCAGATCTGCGGCTGGTCCGCGTCCATGGCATGGGCGAGATCGGTGCAGGCGGGCAGGATCTCGTAGTCCACGAACACCGCCTCGGCGGCGTCGCGCGCCTGCTGGTAGGTGTCGGCGACGATGAAGGCCACCGGGTCGCCCACATGCTTCACGGTGCCGACGGCCAGGCCGTAGCGCGGCGTCTCGGCGCGCGGCGTGCCGTCGCGGTTCTTCAGCGGAACGGCGCAGGGGATCTGCCCGAGCCCGTCATCCAGCCAGTCCTGGCCGGTGAGCACGGCATGGACGCCGGGCAGGGAGGCCGCGCTCGAGGTATCAACCGAGAGGATGCGGGCATGGGCATGCGGACTGCGCAGCACATAGGCGTGCAGCTGCCCGGGCACCGAGATGTCATCCGTGTAGCGCCCGCGCCCCTGCAGCAGGCGGGGGTCCTCGATGCGCCGCACCGGCTGGCTGAGGCCGAATTTCGCCATGGGTCTTAGCTCCCCGGATGTTTCCTGGCCGCCATCATTGGCCATGCCGGCGGCAAGGGGAAGGGGGAGGGCCGCCCTTCCGCCTTCTCAGCGATGCACGAAAATGGGGCAGGGCATGTGGCGCAGCAGCCGGCCGGTGGAGGAGCCGAGGAAGAAACCGCGCAGGCCGGTGTTCTCATAGGCGCCCATCACCATCAGGCGGGGATGGCCGTCGGTGGCTTCCGCCACCAGCAGGTCCGCCGGGTGCTCGCCGGTCACGCCGACGGCAGTGGCCTCCACCCCGTGCCGGCGCAGGTAGTCGGCGCCTTCCTCGGCGATGCGCTTCGCGCGCGCGCGATCCTCGTCGCAGCAGAAGACCTTGGCATGCGCCTCGCCCTCGGGCTTCAGCAGGGCGTAGAGCTGCAGCGCCCGCATCGCCGGCACCGAGGCGTCGTAGCCCACCAGCACCGTGCCCGCGGGATCGTAGTCCGTCATCTCCCGGCGCGGCGGCACCACCAGCAGCGGACGGGCACCGTGGCGCAGCAACGCATCGATCACCGGGGCGACACCGTCCTCGGCCGCTTCCTGGCCGAGCGTGCAATCACGGCCGATCACGATCAGGTCATGCCGGGCGCTGGCCTTCAGCAGGGCCGGCTCCGGCGCGTCCTCCAGGCGCAGCGTGTCGAAGGGCAGGTCGCCGGCGGCGGCGGAGAATTCGGCGAGGGCCTTCTGCGCCGCCTGCTCGGCACGGCGGGCCAGCGCCTCGTTGCGGTGCTCCATGAAGGCGGCGCCGCCGATCGGCACCGGCCCCTGCGCATCCCGCGTGTGGGGCAGATCCAGCACCACGGCGGCGGTCAGGTGCACGCCGCCGCGGCGCGCCAGGGAGATAGCGAGGTCGCGCGCCGCTGCGGCGCCCGGCGTGTCGTCCAGCGCAACCAGGATGCTGCGGATCATCGGCGCGTTCCCCCTTCCTCAGGCGTGACTCGGCGCGATCCTACACCGGGTCGTGCCTGCGGCAGAACTCCTCGGCGGAGAGAGTGCGGATCTCCGGCAGCGCCTCGCGCAGCCTCGCGTCGGGCCAGGCCCACCAGGCGATGCGCTTCAGGGCGGCCTGGATCTCCGGCGGGAAGCGATAGCGCAGCACCCGCGCCGGGTTGCCGACGACGATGGCGAAGTCCGGCACGTGCTTCGTCACCACCGCGCCGGCGCCGATGGCCGCGCCGGTGCCGATCGTCACGCCGGGGAGAATGATGGCGCCATGCCCGACCCAGACATCCGGGCCGAGCGTCACGGGCTTGGAGCGGCGCCAGTCGAAGAAGCCGGCCTCGTCCTCGCCCAGGCCATAGGCGCTGGCGCGGTAGGTGAAGTGGTTCAGCGCCACGCGGTCCAGCGGATGGTTGCCCGGGTTGATCCGCACCTGCGCGGCGATCGAGCAGAAGGGGCCGACCGTCGTGTAGATGATGTCGCTGTCGTTCACGACATAGGCGTAGTCGCCCAGGCTGCATTCGGCGAGGCGGGTGCGGGCGCCGACCTCGTTGAACCGGCCGAAGGTGCAGTCGCGCACGCGGGCGGTAGGGTCGATGAAGGGCGTCTCGCCGAGCTGCTTGCGGGCGGTGTCAGGGTCTTGCTGCATGGGCCGCCGTTGCCACGCGGGCCGTGACGGCCCGATGGCAGCGGCGTGACATGCCCATGACGCTCGCGCTCAGGAACCGCGATGCGGATCGACCGGCGCATCGGCCGGCGTGACCGCCTCCGGCGCCTCCGGGCGGCCGCGCAGCATGTGATAGACGATGATGGCGCCGAAGGTGGCCGTGCCAATGCCGCCCAGCGCGAAGCCGCCGAACTTCAGCGTCAGGTCGCCCGCGCCCGCGATCAGCGCCACCGCTGCCGTCACGAGGTTGCGCGGCTGCGAGAAATCGGTGCGGTTCAGCACCCAGATGCGCCCGCCCGTCGCCGCGATCAGCCCGAAGACCACGATGGCGACGCCGCCGATCACCGCGCCCGGCAGGGTCATGATCAGCGCGCCGAACTTGGGCGAGAAGCCGAGCAGGACGGCGAACAGCGCCGCCGCGACAAACACCAGCGTGGAGTAGATCCGGGTGACGGCCATCACGCCCATGTTCTCGGCATAGGTGGTGACGCCGGTGCCGCCGCCGCCCGCCGAGACCATGGTGGCGATGCCGTCGGCGATGAAGGCGCGGCCGATCAGCGGGTCGAAGTCGCGGCCGGTCATGGCGCTCAGCGCCTTCACATGGCCGAGGTTCTCCGCCACCAGGATGATGGCGATAGGGGCGATCAGCACCATGGCCGGCCCGCTGAAGACCGGCGCCTCGAAGTGCGGCAGGCCGAGCCAGGCGGCGGCACCCACGCCGGAGAAGTCGATCGGCGCGCCGAGGCCGAGCAGGTTGGTGCAGACGAAATAGAGGAAGTAGCCGCTCACCGCGCCGAGCAGGATCGGCAGGCGGCGCGCCATGCCGCGCCCCCAGACCGAGATCAGCGCCACCGCGGCGACGGTGAACAGGCCGATGGCGGTGTCGAAGGCGCTGCCGGAAATGCCCTTCACCGCGACCGGAGCGAGATTGAGCCCGATGGCCGCGACGATGGCCCCGGTCACGGCGGGTGGCATCAGTCGCTCCACCCAGCCGGTGCCGGCCACCTGCACGATGATCCCGATGAGCGTGTAGGCCAGCCCGGCCGCCATGATGCCGCCGAGCGCCACCGGGATGTTCGGGTTCGGCCCCCCGCCGGCATAGGCGGTGGCTCCGATCACCACGGCAATGAAGGCGAAGCTGGAGCCGAGATAGCTCGGCAGCCGCCCGCCCGTGAGGGCGAAGAAGATCAGCGTGCCGATGCCGGAGAAAAAGATCGCGGTGTTCGGGTCGAAGCCCATCAGGATCGGCGCCAGCGCGGTGGAGCCGAACATGGCGACGACGTGCTGGATGCCCATGATGAGGGTCTGTGGCCAGGGCAGCCGCTCATCGGGGGCGACCTCGCCCGAGGTCTTCAGGGTCCAGCGTGTGGGGAAATAGCCCATGCGTTCCGGCTTTCATGGCGAACTGGCGGTGGTTTGCGCGCCCTTGAGCGCTGGCGGGGGCGCCGTGTCAACCGCGCCGCGTCGTCGCCAAGAACAGCGCGGTGCCGATCAGCACCACGCCCCCCAGGAAGGCGATCGCCGCTCCGGGCCCGCCCGCCGCCCCGACCGGGCCGGAGGCCGCCTGCAGCACCGCGCCGCCGAGGAACATGGCGAGGTTGGTGCCGGAGAGCGCCTTGCCCACCCGATCCGGCGGCACCGCCGCACGGGTCAGGGCGAAGAGCAGCGGCTGGATGGAGATGGCCAGGCCGAAGGTGAAGAGCAGCGCCGTGTCCGCCGCCACGGGCAGCATGGGCAGGCCCGCCAGGTCCGACAGCCAGCCACCCGGCCCACCGCCAGCCACCAGCAGCACCAGCATTCCGGCCAGCGCGTGCCCTGCGGCGAGGAGGGTGCGGCGGTGGCCGAGGCGGCGGTCCAGCACGCCCGCCAGGGCCGGGCCGATGATCAGCGAGAGGGTGAACACCAGCAGGACATTGCCCGCCGCGATGCGGCCCAGCCCTTTCACCTCCATCAGCCAGGGGCCGCCCCAGAGGCCGCGCACGCCGATGATCACGGCGAAGGAGGTGAAGGAAAGCAGCATGATGCCCCGCAGCGCCGGGCTGGTGCCGAGCCGGAGCACCGCGCGGGCATCGGTCAGCAGGCTGGGATGCGGCCCGTCGGCGGGAACCGGATCGGGCACCGCCAGCCGGACCAGCAGCGCCACCAGCACCGCCATGCCCGCCGCCACCCAGAAGCCGGCCCGCCAGCCATGATGCTCCACCAGCCAGGCCAGCGGGCTGGCGGAGAGCAGCATGCCGACATTGCCAAGCGCCTGGATCAGCCCGGACCAGAGGCCGAACTGCGCGGGGCTCAGCAACTTGGCGGCGAGCGTCATGGGGCAGAGCAGCATGCCGCAGCAGCCGAGGCCGAGCACCACCTGGGCCAGCAGGAAACCGGCCGGCCCGCCTACCAGCGCCGCCAGCACAGAGCCCACCGCCACCGTTGCCAGCAGCACCAGGGAGACGGGCCGGACGCCAAAGCGGTCCAGCGCGACTCCCAACGGGATCTGCCCGGCGGCGAAGGCGAAGTGATAGGCGCCGGTGAGGCTGGCCAGTCCCTCCGGCGAGACGTGGAGATCGCGCGTCAGCACGTCGGCGGCGATCGCCGGCAGGGTGCGCAGCATGTTGGAGAGCATGTGGCCGAGGGCCAGCACCACCAGCGGCGCCACGAAGGCCGCCGATCCCTCGCGGGTGTTCATGGAGTCCGTGTCCGTTTCCGTCCCGCTGCGGGTTTGGCCCGGCCCGGCGCCGAGGCCAAGGGGGAGAGGAAAAAGACCGGGGGAAAGAATTCCCCCCGGCCTTGCCGCTCTCTCAGGCCGTGCCGCGCTCCGGCGAAAGCCCCCGCCAGCACCACAGGCTGAGCAGCAGGATGCCCGCAGCCGAGCCCAGGAAGGCCAGCTGATACCCGCCATGCGCCAGCAGCGCGCCGAAGGCGATGGAGCCCACACCCTGGCCCAGGAACAGGGCCATGGAGAAGGAGGAGACCGCGGTGGCGCGCGCCTCGGGCAGCACTTCCGTGGCGCGGGCCTGCAAGACGCCGTGGAACATGAAGAAGAACAGGCCGAGCAGCACCTGCGGCACCGCCACCATCGCCCAGTTCGGCGCCAGGGCAAGAGCCAGCAGCGCCAAAGCCAGCAGCCCGCCCCCCAGCATCAGCAGCCGGATCTCGCCGAGACGGCGCACCAGCCGCGAGGCCAGCCGGGTATAGATGAGCGAGCCCAGGCCGAAGCCCGCCACCACCAGGCCGGCCTGCCAGGGCTCCAGATGGAAGTCCTGGATGAGGTAGGAGCCGATGAAGGGGAAGGCGCCGCCGAACAGCAGCGCACCATCCAGGAAGGCCACAGCCAGCAGTCGCCGCGCCGCCGGGCGCCGCAGCAGCATCCGGTGGGTGGCGAAGCCGAGCTGCCCCTGGCCCGCGACCCCGCCCCGCCACAACCCGCCGCCGAGCCGCAGCATGATGCCGGCGCCGGTCAGCGCCGCCAGCACGCCGACCAGCAGGAAGGCGCCGCGCCAGCCCACCACCTGCCCCACGCTGCCGGAAACCGGCCCGGTGAGCAGCTGCGACAGCACGATGCCGGTGAGGAAGCGGCTGATCGTGGCCTGCCGCTCCTCATAGGGCACGTTGTCGCCGATCCAGGCCATGGCGAGCGGAATGATGGCGCCGCCCAGCGCCCCGGTGACCGCGCGCAGAGCGACGAGCTGCCCGAGCGAGCCCGCCACGGCGCAGACGCCCATGGCCACCCCGTAGAGCAGCACGCCCAGCACCAGCACGCGTAGCTTGCCGAAGCGGTCGCCCAGCGGGCCGAGCAGCACCTGGCACAGGCCGTAGGGGATGGCGAAGCTGGTTACCAATATGGCGACCTCCGCCACCGTCACGCCCAGGTCGTGGGCGATCAGCGGCAGGAGGGGGTCAAGCAGGCGGATGCCGCAGCCGGTGACGAAGCCGGCGGCGGCGAGCAGCGGCAGGACGGCGAGTGAGGGCTGCGTGGCGGCGGCGGGTGCCGCCCCCTCCGCACTCACGCCGCGTCGGCCCGGTTGGTCTCGGGAGGGGCGGCCCCGGGGCGCGCGGCGCGGCGGCGCTCGCTCTCCGTCTTGAGCTGCCCGCAGGCGGCCAGGATGTCCCGCCCGCGCGGCTTGCGGATGGGCGAGGCATAGCCAGCCTCCATCACGATGTTCGCGAAGCGGTGGATGGCGTTGTTCGAAGAGGTCTCGTAGGGGCTGCCGGGCCAGGGGTTGAACGGGATCAGGTTCACCTTGGCCGGCAGGCCCTTCAGCAGCCGCACCAGCTCGCGCGCATCGGCCTCGGAATCGTTCACGCCCTTCAGCATGACGTATTCGAAGGTGATGCGCCGGGCATTGGAGGCGCCGGGATAGCGGCGGCAGGCCGCCATCAGCTCCTCGATCGGGTATTTGCGGTTCAGCGGCACGATCTCGTCGCGGATGTCGTTGCGCACCGCATGCAGCGAGACCGCGAGGCCGACGCCCAGCTCCTCGCCGCACCGGTCCATCATCGGCACCACGCCCGAGGTCGAGAGGGTGATGCGCCGGCGCGAGAGCGCGATGCCCTCGTTGTCCATGATGATGCGCATCGCCTTGGCGACGTTCTCGTAGTTATAGAGCGGCTCGCCCATCCCCATGATGACGATGGTGCTGAGCAGCCGCGGCGTGCCGTCGGTCGGGCTCGGCCACTCGCCATAGGCGTCCCGCGCCGCCATGAACTGGCCGACGATCTCGGCCGCGCCCAGGTTGCGCACCAGCTTCTGCGTGCCGGTGTGGCAGAACTTGCACGACAGGGTGCAGCCGACCTGGGTGGAGATGCAGACGGCGCCGCGGTCCTCCTGCTCGTCCGGGATATAGACGGTCTCGACCTGCTGGCCGTCGCGGAAGCCGAAGAGGAACTTCCGCGTGGCGTCGGTGCTGGTCTGCTCCGTCACCACGCCGGGGCGGCCGACCACGAAGCGCTCCGCCAGCCTGGCCTGCATCGGCTTGGCGATGGTGGACATCTTCGCGAAGTCGGTCACGCCCTGGTGGTAGATCCAGTGCCAGAGCTGCTTGGCGCGGAAGGGCTTCTCGCCGATGGCGACCATCTCCGCCGCCAGCTCCTCGCGCGAGAGGCCGACCAGGTCGCGGCGGCCGTCCGGCAGCGTGGCGGCGGGCGGCGCGAAAAGCGCGGCCTTGGCCAGGACGCGGGCGCGCTCGGCCTCGGAAAGCTCGGCCGGGGAAGCGGGGGCGGGGGTCTGGGTCATGCTGGTTCCTGGATCACCGGCGGCCGGCCGGGCACTCCTTGCTGATGGCCTCGTAGGCCGCGGTGAAGCCGGAGAGGGAGAAGGTATCGGTGGCGGTGCCGCGCCCCTGCGGGCCACTGCCCTTGGCCACGGCGTTGGCGCCCGCCTTGAAAGCGGCCACGGCCCTGCCGCCGTTGCGCGCGAAGGCGTTGTCCTGCGCGGTGTAGAAGTCGAGTTCGGTGTCACCGACGGCCACCGTGACCTCGGCCTTGGGGGCATAGGTGTAGCCGGAGCGCAGCGCCACCTGATCACGCCCCTGCGGCCGGTGCGTGACGGTGAGCATCACGTTCTGCCGGTTGCCGGCGCCCTCTGTCTTGCTGGCCCGCGTGAAGGCGTAGCAGATCTTGCTCCTGCCCTCCGTATATGTGGCGGCGGTCCAGTCCTGAAAAGTGCCGAGCGCCTGTGGGCGCTGCGCCAGGGCAGGGGCCGCGCTCATCATGCCGATGGGCAGGCCAAGCATCATCACGATGGGGAGGAGCCGATTCATGCGCATCACATAAAGGTTAGGAGTGCGGTGCCGCAACCGCGCGAAGCCATGGCCGGATGCGCGGGGGATGCAGATGTGATGGCACCCCGGAGGCGGCGGTGGAAGGGGTGAAGGAGAGGGGCAAGCCTCAGCGCGGCGGCGGCCAGAGCACCTTGTCGGCATAGTTGCATTCCGCGCGCACCACGCAGTGCCAGCATTCCGGCAGCCGCGCCTTGCAGATATAGCGCCCGTGCAGGATCAGCCAATGGTGCGCGTCCCGCAGCAGGTCGGCCGGCACACGCTTCATCAGGCCTTCCTCCACCTCCCGCGGCGTCTTGCCGGGCGCCAGGCCGGTGCGGTTGCCCAGGCGGAAGATGTGCGTGTCCACCGCCATCGCCTCCTCGCCGAAGGCGACGTTCAGCACGACATTGGCGGTCTTGCGGCCGACGCCGGCCAGCGCCTCCAGCGCCGCCCGGTCGGCCGGCACCTCGCCGCCATGCCGGTCCAGCAACTGCTGGGAGAGCGTGATGAGGTTGCGCGCCTTGGCCTTCCACAGGCCGATGCGGCGGATATGCTCCGCCACGCCCTCCTCGCCCAGCGCCACCATGGCGGCAGGGGTGTCAGCCGCCTTGAACAGCGTGGCCGTGGCCTTGTTCACCGAGACGTCGGTGGTCTGGGCCGAGAGCATCACCGCCACCAGCAGCGTGTAGGGGGTGGTGTAGTGCAGCTCGGTCTCGGGCTTCGGGTTGGCGGCGGCGAGGGCGCGGATGAAGCGCTCGGCCTGCGCCGCGGACATCTTGCGCGCCCGGCGCGGCACCTCGGCCGTGCCGTGCAGCGGCTTGCGGGACGCGCGCGGACGGGGGGCGGGCGCCGCCTCGCTGGCGGGAAGGGGCGGGGCAGGGGATTTCATGACTGGCGAATCGACATAATGGCGGTGCCCCATCTGTGCTGTGGGCTCCAACAGCCTATGTCTTCCCGCAATGTCAGCAACCCCTGAACCGCGCCCTGCCGATCCGGTGCTGTTCGAGGCGGTCAGCACGCCGCCCCGCAGCCTGCGGCCCACCGCCTTCCTGGTGCTGGGCGCGCTTTGCGCGCTCTGGGCCATCGGCGGCGGCCTGCTGTTCGTGCTGATGGGCGCCTGGCCCGTGCTGCCTTTCCTGGGGCTGGAATCCGGCCTCGTTCTGCTGCTGGTCTGGCTGCATCACCGCTGGTCCGGCCGGGCCTGGGAGGTGGTGTCGCTGACCTCGGCGCGCCTTGTCATCCGCCGCGCGGACTGGCGTGGCCGGCGCGAGGAGGCATCGCTCGATCCCTACTGGGCGCGCATCGAGTGGTCGGAGCGCACCGGGCTGGCGCTGGTCCAGCGCGGCCGCCGGGTGGAGATCGGCCGCTTCCTCTCCGAGGAGGAGAAGCAGGACCTTGCGGCCGCCCTGGGTGAGGCGCTGGCCGCCTATCGGCAGCCGGTCTTTGACAACCCACAGTTGCGCGGTCCGGCCTGAGGGCTCGTTTTCCCGCAAAACCGCCGCGCCGCACCGGCGTTCTCGTGGAAGTCCCCTTCCGGAGTCCACAGGATGACCCGTGCGTCGGATACAGGCCCGCGCTTCGTGCGCCATGCGGGCAATGTCGTGACCCTGCTGACCTCCGCCCGGCAGGTGGTGGATGTCAGGCTCTCCGCCGAGGAGGCCCGGACGCGCGGCCCTCTTTCCACCGCGCTGGAGGTCGGGCGCATGGTGCCCGAGAAGATGCTGGCCTTTTCCGCCTGCGGCGCGGCCGTGGCGCAGGGCGCGGCGGAGCTCTCCCAGCGCGCGATGGACTATGGCCTCGCCGAAGTGGAGGCCGCCCAGCGCGCCATGTTGCGCGCCGCAACCAGCCGCACGGCGATGGGCTGGATGATGGCGCAGACGGAATGGGCGATGGGTGCCGCGAACCGCGCCGCCAGCTTCGGCATGGGCTTCAGCGGTGCCGCGCTCGGCGTGGCGGAGCAGTCGCTGCGTCCGGTCAGCCGCACCGTGGCTGGCAATCTGCGGCGCCTGCGCTGAACCGCCGGCCCGCGGGCAGGTGGGCGCCGGTACTCGCCCGGTGATGCCCGCCCTGCAGACCCCGCCTTCCGCCGCTCAGGAGGCCGGACGCTCGCTGTCCATGTGCACGAGCTGCGCTTCCGGGTAGCGCGCGCCCGCGGCGGCACCCGGCGGCACCGCCCGCTCGATGGCCGCGAGGTCGGCCTCGTTCAGCGTCACGTCCAGCGCGCCCAGCGCCTCGGTGAGCCGGTCCCGCCGCCGCGCGCCGACCAGCGGAACAATGTCCGTCCCGCGCGCGGCGACCCAGGCGATGGCCACCTGCGCCACGCTGGCGCCGCGCGCCGCGGCCACGCCCCGCAGTGCCTCGACCAGCGCCAGGTTGTGCTCCAGGTTCTCCCCCTGGAAGCGTGGGCTGTGGTCGCGGAAATCGCCCCGGCCGCCGCGATCCCTGGACCAGTGGCCACTGATCAGCCCGCGGGAGAGCACCCCATAGGCGGTGACGCCGATGCCCAGCTCACGGCAGGCCGGCAGGATCTCGGCCTCGATGCCGCGCGAAATCAGCGAGTACTCGATCTGCAGGTCGGCGATCGGATGGGCGGCGGCGGCGCGGCGGATGGTCTGCGCGCCCACCTCCGAGAGGCCGACATGGCGGACATAGCCCGCCTTCACCAACTCACCGATGGCGCCCACGGTCTCCTCGATCGGCACGGCGGGGTCGAGGCGGGCGGGGCGGTAGATGTCGATGTAGTCGGTGCCCAGGCGCTTCAGCGTATAGGCGAGGAAGTTGCGCACGGCGGCCGGACGCGCGTCATAGCCGGCCCAGATATTGTCCGGCCCGCGCAGCGCGCCGAACTTGACGCTGATGACCAGGTCCTCGCGCCGCTGCTGCCGCAGCGCCTCGCCGATCAGCATCTCATTATGGCCCATGCCATAGAAGTCCCCGGTGTCGAGGAGCGTGATGCCCCGCTCCACGGCGGCGGCGATGGTGGCCAGGCTCTCGGCGCGGTCGGCCGGGCCATAGAAATCCGACATGCCCATGCAGCCCAGGCCAAGGGCGGAAACCTGCGGGCCGGTGCGGCCCAGTTGGCGGCGTTCCATGGTCTCTCTCTCTCTCGTCTCGGTGGCGCGGCGGAGAATGGGGGCTGGGCGGGTATCCGATAATCCGTTACGATCCGCATGGACCATCCGGAATGGCGAACAATGCGGCCTCCTCTGGCGGATCTCGACCTTTTCGCCGCCGTGGCGCGGCACCGCAGCTTCCGCCGCGCGGCGCGAGAGGCTGGCATTTCGCCTTCCAGCCTCAGCGAACGCCTGCGGGCGCTGGAGGATAGGCTGGGACTGCGCCTGCTGCACCGGACGACGCGCAGCGTCAGCCCGACCGAGGCCGGGGCGGCGCTGCTGGCCCGGCTCGGCCCGGCGCTGGGCGAGATCGGCGCCGCGCTGGAGGAGGCGGGACGCCAGGGCGCCACGCCGAGCGGCACGCTGCGCATCAACGCGCCGCAATCGGCCGCGCAGCTCGTCCTCGCCGGGCTGATCCCGCCCTTCCTGGCTGCCCATCCGCGCATCACCCTCGAGGTGGTGGTGGAGGACAGCTTCGTGGACATCGCCGACGGGGGCTTCGATGCCGGCATCCGCTATGGCGAGAGCCTGGCGCGCGACACCATCGCCGTGCCGCTCGGCGGGCCGCAGCGCTACGTCCTGGTGGCCGCCCCGGCGCTGATCGCGCGCCTCGGTGCCCCCGCCGCCCCGCGAGACCTGCTGCACCGGCCCTGCATCCGCCACCGCTTCCCCAGCGGGAGCACCCCGCCCTGGGTCTTCGAGCGAGGAACGGAGACGGTGACGCTGCGGGTGGAGGGGCCCTTCACCACCACCGACCCGCATCTGGAGCGCAGCGCCGCGCTGGAGGGAGTCGGATTCCTGCTGACCTTCGAGGAGTGGGTGCGGGAGGACATCGCCCGCGGCACCCTGGTCCCGCTGCTGGAGGACTGGCTGCCGCCCTTCGAGGGGCCGCAGCTCTACTATGCCTCGCGGCGGCACATGCCGGCGGTCCTGCGCGCCTTCGTGGACTTTGTCCGCGCGCGCCGGCAGGCGGCGCCGCCATGAAGAGAGGGCGCCGGAGTGAACTCCGGCGCCCCAGGTTTCCGTTCAGGCGGGGAAAGCTTCAGCCCAGCCGCTCGCCATGCAGCGAGACGTCGAGGCCTTCGCGCTCGGACTCCTCGCTCACGCGCAGGCCCATCACCACATCGATGACCTTCAGGATGATGAAGGTGCCGATGGCGGTGAAGATGAAGGTGGCCAGCACCGCATAGAGCTGCAGCATGAACTGCCCGAAGGAGCCGGCGATGCCCTCCGGCGAGGCCGGGGTGGCGGAGAGCGGACCATAGGCGAGGATGCCGGTCAGCAGCGCGCCGACGATGCCGCAGATGCCGTGCACGCCGAAGGCGTCCAGGCTGTCGTCATAGCCGCACCAGTGCTTCAGCGCGGTGGCGCCCCAGAAGCCGGCCAGGCCCGCCACGATGCCGATGACCAGCGCCGAGCCCGGCATCACGAAGCCGGCCGCCGGCGTGATGGCGACGAGGCCGGCCACCGCGCCGGAGATCGCGCCCAGGACCGAGGGCTTGCCCTTGGTCATCCATTCGGCGGCGGCCCAGGCGAGGGTGGCGGCGCCGGCGGCGAGCTGCGTCACCAGCATGGCCATGCCCGCGCGGCCGCCCGCCGCGCCGGCGGAGCCCGCGTTGAAGCCGAACCAGCCCACCCAGAGCAGCCCGGCGCCGATCACCGCCAGCGCCAGGTTGAATGGCGCCATGTTCTCATGGCCGAGGCCGGTGCGCTTGCCCAGCACCAGCGCGCCCACCAGGCCGGCCACGCCGGCATTGATGTGCACCACGGTGCCGCCGGCGAAGTCCAGCGCGCCCATGCCGAAGATCCAGCCGTTCGGGTGCCAGACCCAATGGCAGATCGGGCTGTAGATCAGCAGCGACCACAGCACGGTGAAGACGCAGAGCGAGGAGAACTTCAGGCGGTCCGCCATCGCGCCCGTGGCCAGCGCCGGGGTGATGATGGCGAAGGTCATCTGGAACATGACAAAGACGGATTCGGGGATGGTGAAGGCCACCGCGCCGTCGCCGCTGCCGAGGGTGAAGGGCGCGTCCCAGCCATTGCCGAGCCCGGCGAGGAACATCCGCGACAGGTCGCCCACATAGGCGCCGCCCTCACCGAAGGCCAGGCTGTAACCCGCCACCATCCAGACCACGCTGACCAGCGCCGCCAGGAAGAAGGACTGCATCATGGTGGCGAGCACGTTCTTCTTGCGCACCATGCCGGCGTAGAACAGCGCCAGGCCCGGAATCGTCATCATCAGCACCAGTGCGGTGCTGGTCAGCATCCAGGCGGTGTCGCCGGCGCTCACCGTCGCCTCTTCCTGCGCCATCGCCGGCGCGGCGAACAGCAGGGCCGGCAACAGTGCGGCCGCGCGGCGGCTCCAGGGCATGATCCCCCGATTGGCAATCCCTTGGGCGATCGCTCGCATCATCCTCGTTTCCATTGTCTTCTGATGAACGGTGCGCGGCATCACAGTGCCGAACTGTCGGTCTCGCCGGTGCGGATGCGCAGTGCGCGCTCCACGTCGAGCACGAAGACCTTGCCGTCGCCGATCTTTCCGGTGCGGGCGGTGTTGGCGATGGCCTCGACCACCGCATCGACCATGTCGTCCGGGACCACCACCTCGATCTTCAGCTTCGGCAGAAAGGAGACGTGGTACTCCGCGCCGCGATAGATCTCCGTCTGACCCTTCTGCCGCCCGAACCCCTTCACCTCGGTGACGGTGAGCCCCTGGACGCCGAGCGGGGTGAGCGCCTCGCGCACCTCGTCCAGCTTGAAAGGCTTGATGATTGCCATCACGAGCTTCATGCGCTGCGCCCCCTTCTCTTCCGCGTAGCCGGGAAGCCTGATGCGAGCGGCGTGCCAAACCGTGTTCTCAGCCGTAACGAGGTCCACGCAAGCTTCCGCGATTGCTGGATGCACAAAAAATAGGCGATTGCCTGCGCCTCTGGCGGGGGCTGCCCTTTCGGCGCGGCGGCCGCCAGGGCAGAATGGCCCCATGAGCCCATCCCCCCTGTCTTCCCGCCGCGAGGTGGCTGTCTGCATCATCGGCGCCGGTCCGGTCGGCGCCACGCTCGCCGCCACCCTCGCAGCGTCCGGCGTGCCGACCGCGGTGGTGGATGCCGCGCCCCTGCCGCCCATGGAACTGCCCGAGTTCGACGGCCGCGCCTATGCCATCGCGCTGACCAGCCGAAACCTGCTGGAGGCCGGTGGCATCTGGGGGCATCTGCCCTGGGAGCCGGGGCCGATCACCCGCATCCGCTGCGCCGACGGCCTGCCCGGCGAGCGCGCCAGCCCGCTGGCGCTGCATTTCGACGCCGCCGAGACCGGCATGGGCCCCTTCGGCTGGATGGTCGAGGCACGCGCGCTCCGCATGGCGCTGAACGCGCGGATGCGCGAGCTGGCGCACCTTTCCGTTCATGCGCCCGCCCGCGCCGAGGTGACGCGCCGGCCGGAAGGGGTGGAGGTCCGCCTCTCCACCGGCGAGGTGATCGCCGCGCGGCTGGTGGTCGGCGCCGAGGGGCGCCGCTCACCGCTGCGCCAGCAGGCCGGCATCGGCGCGGCGACCCTGGACTACCGCCAGATGGGGCTGGTCGGCGCGGTGGCGCATGAACTGCCGCACGAGCAGGTGGCGCTGGAGCAGTTCCTGCCCAACGGCCCCTTCGCCCAGCTTCCCCTCGCGCCGACGCCGGAGCACCCGAACGCCTCGGCCATCGTCTGGTCGGAGAAGCGGCCCATCGCCGAGCGCATGCTGAAGCTGCCGGACGAGGACTACGGCCGCGAGATCCAGCGCCGCATGGGCGACCATCTCGGCAAGGTCACGCCGATCGGCCGCCGCTGGTCCTACCCGCTCACCGCCATGCACGCGATGCGCTACACCGACACGCGCCTCGCCTTGGTGGGCGACGCGGCGCATGGCATCCATCCAATCGCCGGCCAGGGGCTGAACCTCGGCTTCCGCGACGTCGCCACGCTGGCGGAACTGGTGATCGCGGCCCATGAGCGCGGCGCGGATGCGGGCGGGGGAGGGCTGCTGGCCAGCTATCAGGCGGCGCGGCGGCCGGATGCGCTGCTCATGCTCGGCGCCACCCACGCGCTGGAGCGGCTCTTCGGCAACAGCCTGCCACCGCTGCGGATGGCGCGCCGCCTCGGTCTCGCCGCCGTGGAGCGGATGCCCGGGCTGAAAGGCTTCTTCGCCCGGCGGGCCATGGGGTTCGGGCCGGTGACGGGCGGGCTGATGCTGGGGCGGGAGGGCCGCGCACGTCTCACGCCCTGAGGCGGGCCGGGGGCAGGGGTCAGTCGAACACGCCGCGCCGGTGCCAGATGAAGCGCTTGAGGGCGATGACAAGGCCGCCGGCGAACAGCACGCAGAGCACCTCGATGCCCCATCGCTGCGCGGCGGCCCAGGCGAGTCCCAGGTGGCCCGAGGCGAGCCCCATCCCGACGAGAGCTGCGCTCGGAACCAGGGCGAGCGCGGTCATCACGCCGGTGGCGAATACCGTCAGCCGTGCCGCGATGATCGTGGCGCCCGCGGCGCCGGCAAGGAGCGAGACGGCAACGCCGCTCACCTGGATGCTGGACCAGTACTGGACCCATTGCAGCGCCGGCAGCTCGGCCGTCTCGCGGCCCGTCAGCAGGAGTGCGGCCGGCAGCGCGGCGGCAGCTCCGGCCACCAGTGCGAGATAGCCGGCGAGGCTGGAGAGCAGCCCGCCTCGGGGGATGCGCTGGCGGCCCATGGCCTCGAAGGGAATCCGCAGCAGCGGCTCGAAGCCCGGTGCGATCAGCATGGCGCCGACCACGACATGCAGCGTGTCCGAGGTCAGGCCGAAGGCCGCGATCATACCCGACAGTCCCATGAGCAGCAGGAAGTTGCCGCTGACGTTGGTGCCGCGCCGCAACTGCTCCCCGACCTCCTCCCAGGCGGCCTCGCTGCCCTGCCGGTCGAGCTCCGCCAGGTGCGGGGGCGCGATGATGGCCGTCGGCTCGCTGAGGGTGATGGAGCCGCGCGTGAAGGCCTCCATTTCGTCCAGCATCTTCAGGATCTTCAGGCTCGCCTCGTTCGTCGCCTCGACGCAGATGACGTCGCCCGGCGGGTCCACCGAGGCGCCGGCCTGCAGGGCGATGCCCGCGACCCCCGGCAGGCCGTGAAGCCCTTCCAGGATCCGGCCACGCAGTTCCGTTGGCATGCTGAGCTCAAGACGGCGGGACATCGGCGCTCCGTTGCAGAGGGATGGTCACACGGTTGAGCAACGCTGCTGCGGGCATTCCGTTCTAGCACTACCTGGGCACTTTAGGCGGAGGTGTCAGGAACCGGCGTCGGCAGTGCGGACATCGTACTGGCGTGGCGAGATGCGCGAACAGCCGGTCGAGGATGGCACGACGAACGGCGGGCAGGCTCGGCGAGGGCGGCGGCCCCGACATCGGGGTGCGCA
>NZ_JASIRT010000006.1 GCF_030063475.1 Roseomonas sp. E05 | reverse complement strand
CCAGCGCTGATTGGAGGCAGGGGCGATGACGGTGCCCTCGTGGGCGCGGATCGGCCGCCTGCCAGTATGGGGCTGAAGCAGCATTGAGAAGAGGCGCATCAGCCGGAAGATGCGCTTGTGATTGAGCGGGGGCTCGCCGGAGCTGCGCCTGGCGCGGTTCAGCAGGGCGGTGACGCGGCGATAGCCGTAGGTGGGGCGTGCGTCGGTGATGGCGCGGATCTCGGCCAGCACGGCCTCGTCCTCGGCGCGGCGGTAGGGGCCACGCCGCGGCCGGTCGGGGCGCCGGAGCTGGTCGGCCAGGTTGGATCTGGCGACGCCGAGCGTGTCAGCCACGGCCTTCACCGGGAACCGCCCCGTGGCGGCGACGGCAAGCGCAACGCATGTTTTTTTGGGCGTGCGGCTTCCAGGGCCTCGCGGAGGATCTCGGTTTCCATGGTCTTGCGGCCGAGGAGGCGCTCCAACTCGCGCACCTTCGCCTCGAGCTCGCGGACGCGGCTCGCGGCCACCACGTCCTCGTCGGCCCTGACCGCCTCTAAGCCACCCTCGGCCATGCGTCGCCTCCACCCGAAGAGAAGGCTGGGGGAGACGCCGTGGAGCCGGGCGACGGCCGAGACCGTCATGCCGGGCTGCATCGTCTCCTCGACCAGCCGGACCTTCTCCTCGGCAGTGTAGCGCCGACGGTGCTCGCGGCCGGTGATGATTTCGACGCGCTCGATGGGCTTCGACATAGGCGTACGCCTAGGCTTCCACCTAGGCCCTCACGGTTGCGCCGCCTGTCCGGTCGAATTGGGGGCCGCTCCACCGGGCAGCGGGAGCACAGCTCGCGCGAGGTGTTCAACGGCCTGCGCTATGTGGTGAAGACCGGCGCGCCGTGGCGTTGGATGCCCAATGACCTGCCACCCTGGGCAGCGGTGTACCAGCAGACGCAGCGCTGGCTGGCGGCAGGGTGCTTCGAGGCGCTGGCCGAGGATCTGCGCACGGTGCTGCGGCTGGCCGCGGGGCGCAAAGCCCAGCCCAGTGCTGCCATCCTGGACAGCCGGACGCTGCGCTCGACGCCGGAAAGTGGCGAGCGGGCCGGGTACGACGGTGCCAAGCGCAAGAAGGGCTCCAAGCTGCACCTGGCGGTCGACACGCTGGGGCATCTGCTGGCGTTGCATGTCACACCCGCCAGCGCCGATGATCGCGCCGAGGCAGGACGTCTTGCCCAGGCGGTACAGGCTTCCACCGGCCAAAGCGTGGGTATGGCCCACGTTGACCAGGGCTATACGGGAAGCAAAGCAGCCGATGCCACGAAAGCCCACGGCATCGAGTTGGAGGTGATCAAGCTGCCGGAAGCCAAGCGCGGCTTCGTGCTGCTACCGCGGCGCTGGATGGTCGAGCGCTCCTTCGTCTGGGCTACCCGCTTCCGGCGCCTGGTGAAGGACTACGAACGCTACGCCAGCACCCTTGCCGACCTGCACCTCGTCGCCTTCACCTGCATCATGCTCAGGCAGGCCGCTCAATTGGCCGCAGGTCCATAACAACCTCTAGCGCAACCCTGGCGCCGCGCCACTCTTCCCTCCTGCGGATCGGAAGGGGCGGAGCATGACGCGTTTCATCGGCCGTTGGCTCGGGGATTCCATTCGCCTGGGGCTGGCCCTCTTCCTGGCGCTGGCCGCCATGCAGCTCCCGGCGGTCGCCCATGGCTACACCACGGCGCTGCTGCAGATCGCGCTCGCCACGGAGCGCGACATCGCGGAGCGGCAGGAGATCGCCCGGCAATTCTACCGCCTGCCGCCCAGCGCACCGGAGCCGGAGGTCACGGCGCGGCTGCGCGAGGCGGAGCCGGCCAATGCGGCCGGCCTCGCCGCCTCGCGCGAGCGCGCGGCGATCCTGCGCGCCACCCATGACCGCCTCTCCGCCGCCTCACCCCTGCTGCAGCCGGTACTCGCCCTGTGGGACGGGCTGCGCGATGACCGCGCCGACAAGCGCGCCGTGCTCAGGACGACGCTGGAGAGCCATGTGCCCGCCGTGATGCTCAGCGCCGCGCCGGCGACCTACGGGCTGGCGGGGCTGATGCTCGGCCTGCTGCTCGCGGAGGTGCTGCTCGCGCCCTTCCGTCGACGCCGCCGCCACGCCGCCTGAGCGGCCTGCCGGCCGCCTTCAGGGTAGCCGCGCCAGGCGCTCCAGCAGCAGGCCGAAGAAGCCTTCCTGGTCCACCACCGCGTTCAGCCAGGTCGCGTTGGCCGGGCGGCCGGTGACGCCGAACCAGTCCGCCACCGTCATCCCCAGCGCCAGCGGGCTCGCCGTCTCCACCGCGACATTGATGAACCGCCCGGCGAACAGCTCGGGCCGCAGGAGGAAGGCGATCACGCAGGGGTCGTGCAGCGGCGCGCCCTCCTCCTCGCGCTCGTGATGCGGCGTGCCGTCCGGCTCGGAGAACAGGGTGGCCACCGCGCGGGCGGCGGCGGTGTCGATCCGGCGCAGGCGCTCCAGGCGCGGCGCCGTCATCCGCAGCTGGTGCGTCAGGTCGAGCGGCAGCAGGGTCAGCTTCAGGCCGCTCTCCAGCAATACCGCCGCGGCCTCCGGATCGGCATGGACGTTGTACTCGGAAGCCGGCGTCACATTGCCGCCCTCGCTGCGGGCGCCCGCCATCCAGACCACCTCGGCGATGCCGCGGGCGATCTCCGGTGCCTTGACCAAAGCCATGGCGAGGTTGGTGGCCGGGCCGAGCAGGCAGAGCGTGATCTCACCTGGCGCGGCGGCGCGCAGCGTCCCGATCAGGTGGTCCACGCCATGGGCGGCCTGGGCCGGCACGCGCGGCTCCGGCAGGACGAGCCCGACCAGGCCGGTCTCGCCATGCACGTGCTCGGCGGTGATGACGGAGCGCACCAGCGGCCGGGCGCAGCCGGGATAGACTGGGATATCCGCCCGCCCGGCCAGCTCCAGCAGGCGGCGCGCATTGCCCTCGGTGCGCGCCAGCGGGACGTTCCCCGCCACCGCCACCAGGGAGAGCACCTCCAGCTCCTCGGGTGCGCCCAGCGCCAGCAGGATGGCGGCCGCGTCATCCTTCCCGGGGTCGGTGTCGATGATGATCTTGCGGGCCATGCGTCACCCCAGGCGGCTGGTTCGTGCGGTCAGAGGTCAAGCCGGCGCGCGGCGAGCGCCACGCAGGCCTCGAAAAGGTCGAGCGAGTCGAAGGGAAGATCGCGCCCCTCGGCCGGCACCAGCATCGGGTGGCCGCCGGCCTGGATGAGCGCGCCCTGGATCATCAGGTTGTCCGGCAGGCCGAAGCCCTCGGCGCCCAGGCCGGGGATGGCCTCGGGCAGGGCCTGCGCATGCTGCCGGCAACGCTCGGCGAAGGGTGCCGCGCTGTTGGAATAGCCGAAGACCGGCCGTCCGCGCCCGAGGAACCAGCCCAGCTCGACCAGCGTGCCGCTATCGGCCGAGACGCCGCGGAAGGGTGTCAGGTTGGCGATGGCGATGTCGCACTCCTCCATCATCGCGATGTCCTTGCGGTAGATGGTGCGCCAGGCCTCCTCCTCCCGCATCACGCCCAGGCTGGCCACGTCCTCGTTGAGCGGCGGACGGCCCTCGATGCCGTGGCGGGCGCAGATCGCGACCTTGCGCCGGGCATGGGCCGGGGCGTCGGGCAGGAAGACATCGGGCCCGGCCAGATAGGCCTTCACGCTCATGCGCCTGCCCCCGCGAGGTTGTCAGGGCCGAAGGAATGCGGCAGCAGTTCCGCCAGCGTGGCGCGCAGCAGCAGGCGGCCCTCGGCATCCACCATGCGAACCAGCGTCTCCGGCGCGGCGAATTCGCGGATCTTCTGGCGGCAGCCGCCGCAGGGCGTGCAGGGCGCGGTGCCGCCGCCGGCCACCACCAGCTCCGTGATGTGGCGCCCGCCGGCCAGCGCCATGGCGGCGATGGCCCCCGCCTCGGCGCAGGTGCCCTCGGGATAGGCGGCGTTCTCCACGTTGCAGCCGGCATGGATGGCGCCCTCGGCGGTGCGCAGCGCGGCGCCCACGGCAAAGCGGGAATAGGGCGCATAGGCGCGGGCGCGCGCGGCCAGGGCGGCTTCGACGAGCGGGTCGGACACGGCTCAGCGCTCCTTCACATAGGGTTGGCCGCTCGCCCGTGGCGGGATGGCGCGGCCCATGAAGCCGGCGAGCAGCACCACGGTGAGCAGATAGGGTAGCGCCTGGAGCGCCTGCACGGGGAAGGCGCCGATTCCCGGTAGCACCACGCCCTGCAGCCGGATGGCCACCGCGTCCAGCAGCCCGAAGAGCAGGCAGGTGAACAGGATCGGCCAGGGGCGCCAGCCGCCCAGGATCATCGCGGCGAGCGCGATATAGCCGCGCCCGGTGACCATGTCGCGCACGAAACCCGCCCCCTGCGCGGTGGCGATGTAGGTCCCGGCGATGCCGCAGAGGACGGCGGCGATCAGCACGCCGCCATAGCGCAGCCGCGCGACGGAGAGGCCGGCGGTGTCCACCGCGGCGGGGTGCTCGCCGCAGGCCCGCAGGCGCAGCCCGAAGCGTGTGCGGTAGAGCACCCAGGCGCCGAGCGGCACCAGGGCGAGCGCCAGATAGACCAGCACCGTCTGCCCGCTGACCAGCGCGGCATAGACCGGCCCCAGCACCGGCACATCGGCCAGCGCCGCCGCCCCGGGCAGCGTGACCGGCAGGAAGCGGGCGGCGGGCGGCAAGGAGGGCGTCTGCCCGCCCAGGCCGAACCAGGCGAGGGCCAGCGTCGCGGTCAGGCCGGAAGCGACGATGTTGATCGCCATGCCCGAGACCACCTGGCTGCCGCGCAGCGTGATGCAGGCATAGGCATGCACCAGCCCGAGCAGGCAGGCGCCGCCGATCCCCGCCAGCAGCCCGAGCAGCACGTTGCCGGTGACGGCCGCCGCCGCGGCGGCGGCGAAGGCGCCCGCCAGCATCTTGCCCTCCAGCCCGACATCGATGATGCCGGCGCGCTCGGAGAACAGCCCGGCCAGCGCCCCCAGCAGCAGCGGCGTGGCGGTGCGCAGCGTGGCGGCGAGGATGGGCAGGATCAGGTCGAGCGCCTCCATCGCCTCAGCCCCCTGCCCGGCCCAGCACCCGCGCCAGGGCCGGGCGCAGCATGTTGCCCAGCGCGCCGGTGAACAGGATCACCAGCCCCTGGATCAGCACCACGATCTCGGAGGGCACGTCCGGCACCTCGAAGGCCAGTTCGGCGCCGCCCTGGGTGAGCGCGCCGAAGAGCAGCGCCGCCAGCAGCACGCCGGCCGGATGGTTGCGCCCCATCAGCGCGACGGCGATGCCGGTGAAGCCATAGCCGCTGGTGAAGCCGAGCAGCAGCTTGTGCTGCGCGCCCAGCAGCTCGTTCACCGCCACGCCGCCCGCGAGCGCGCCCGAGAGCGCCATGACGAGGATGATCATCCGCCCCTGGTCGATCCCGGCATAGCTGGCGACAGCCGGGCTCTGCCCCATCACGCGCAGGGCATAGCCCCAGGGGGTGCGCCACACGAGCAGCCAGACCCCCAGCGCCGCCAGCACCGCCAGCCCCAGCGCGAGGTTCACCGGCGCCGAGCTGGGGAAGCCAAGCTGCGCCAGGCCGGGCAGGCTCGCCGCCTCGGGGAAGGGAGGGCTCTCCGGCGCCATCGAACCGGGCGCGGTCAGCAGGTTGACGATCAGGTGGACCATCAGCGCGGCGGCCAGGAAGTTGAACATGATGGTGGTGATGACGATGTGGCTGCCCCGCCGCGCCTGCAGCCAGCCCGGGATGGCGGCCCAGGCGGCGCCGAACGCCGCGCCGCCGGCGATCGCCAGCGGCACCAGCAGCGCGGCGGGCAGGAAACCGAGGTGCAGCGCCGCCAGCGTCACGCCCAGCCCGGCGAGATAGGCCTGCCCCTCGGCGCCGATGTTGAACAGCCCGCCCTGGAAGGCCACCGCGACCGCCAGCCCGGTGAAGGCCATGTTGGTGGCGTAGTAGAGCGTGTAGCCGAGGGCATCGGCCGAGCCGAGGCTGCCCACCGCCAGCGCGGTGAGTGCGGCGACGGGGTCGCCGCCGGTCGCCAGCACCAGCAGCGCCGTCAGGGCGAGCGCCAGCAGCAGGTTCAGCACGGGGAGCAGCGCCAGCTCTGCCCAGCGCGGCACATCGCCCATGGGGGCGCTCACGCCGCCCGCTCCGGCGCCACGCCCGCCATCAGCAGGCCGAGCCGTTGCTCGTCGGCCTCGGCGGCGGCCAGTTCGCCCATGATCCTTCCATCGAACATCACCAGGATGCGGTCGGCCAGCGCCATGATCTCGTCGAGTTCCACGGAAACGAGGAGCACCGCCTTGCCCGCCGCGCGGCAGGCCAGCAGGCGCTGGTGGATGGCGTCGATGCCGCCGATGTCCACCCCGCGCGTCGGCTGGCCGACCAGCAGCACCTGCGGGTCGCGGTCGATCTCGCGCGCCAGGATCAGCTTCTGCTGGTTGCCGCCGGAGAACAGCGCCGAGCGCAGGGCGGGATCGGCGGGCCGCACGTCGTAGTCGCGCATCAGCCGCGCGGCATGGGCGGCGACGGCCGCGGGCGCGAGCAGGCCGAAGCGCCGCCAGGAGGGGTCGTCCTGGTAGCCGAGGATGGCGGTCTCCGCCGCGCTGGCATTGCGCAGCAGGCCACTGCGCAGCCGGTCCTCCGGCACGTGGCCGAGGCGCTGGCGGCGCAGCGCGGCCGGGTTGAAGTCCCGGCCGGGAAAGACGGTCTGGCCGCCGAGTCGGATTTCGCCGGCGCTCGGCCGCCGCATCCCGGCCAGGGCTTCCAGCAACTCCCCCTGTCCGTTGCCCGCCACCCCGGCAATGCCGAGGATCTCGCCGCCGCGCAGCGCGAGGTCCACGCCCTTCACCCGCTCCACCCCCGCGGCGTCGCGCACCGAGAGGTTCCGCGCCTCCAGCAGCACCGGGCCCGGCTTCGGCGCCGGGCGCGGCGCGGGCGCGGCGAGGCGGCGGCCGATCATCAGCTCGCCCAGCTCGGCCACCGAGGTGGCGGCCGTCTCGCGATGCGCCACCATCCGCCCCGCGCGCATCACCGAGACGCGGTCGGTGATGGCCATGATCTCGCGCAGCTTGTGGGTGATCAGCAGCACGGTGCGGCCCTGCGCGCGCAGCGCGCGCAGCACGCGGAACAGGTCATCCGCCTCCTGCGGCGTCAGCACGCCGGTCGGCTCGTCGAGGATCAGCAACTCGGCGCCGCGATAGAGCGCCTTCAGGATTTCCACGCGCTGCTGCGCGCCGACGGGCAGGTTCTCGATCCGTGCATCCGGGTCCACGCGCAGCCCGAAGGCCTCGCCGAGCCGCGCCAGCTCGGCGCGCGCCTTCGCGGCGCCGCGCGCCAGCAGCGGGCCGCCCTCGGCGCCGAGCATCACGTTCTCCAGTACCGTGAAGCGCTCCACCAGCATGAAGTGCTGGTGCACCATCTCGATGCCGAGCCGGATGGCGTCGCGGCTGTCGCGGATCGCCACCTCCCGCCCGTTCACAAGGATGCTGCCCGCATCGGCCTGATAGAAGCCGTGCAGGATGGCCATCAGCGTGGACTTGCCGGCGCCGTTCTCGCCGATGATGCCATGGATGGTGCCGCGGCGGACCGTCAGGTCCACCGCGCGGTTGGCGTGCACGGCGCCGAAGCGCTTCTCGATGCCGCGCAGCGCGATGGCGGGAGGCGCCATTCCCTCCGCTTTGCCCATCACCTCGGGCAGGAATTGTCGCTCATGTAGTCGTGCACGGTGATGCCGCCGGCGACGATATCGGCCTTCGCCTGATCGATGCGGCTGCGCATCTCGGCGGTGATGAGAGGCGCGTTGTTCTCGTCGAAGGCGAGGCCGACGCCGTCCTCCGCCAGCCCGAGCACCTGCGTGCCGGGCTTCCAGGTGCCGGCGCGCGCCGCCTGCAGCGTGGTGCGCGTCGCGACGTCGAGCTGCTTCACCATGCTGGTCAGCACGTGGCCGGGATGCAGGTGGTTCTGGTTGGAATCCACGCCGATGCCGAACTTGCCGGCATCCGCCGCCGCCTGCAGCACGCCGATGCCGGTGGCGCCGGCGGCATGGAAAACGACGTCCGCGCCGCGCTCGATCTGCGAGCGGGTGAGTTCCGCGCCGCGCACCGGGTCGTTCCAGGCGGAGGGCGTGGAGCCCGTCATGTTCTGCAGCACCTCGATTTTCGGGTTCACCGCGCGGGCGCCCTGCACATAGCCGCAGGCGAACTTGCGGATCAGCGGCACGTCCATGCCGCCGACGAAGCCCACCTTGCCCGTGGCGCTCTTCATCGCCGCGAGCATGCCGGCGAGGTAGCTGCCCTGCTCCTCGCGGAACAGCACGGATTCGACGTTCGGCGCCTCCACCACGGCGTCGATGATGACGAAGTTCACCTTGGGGAACTCGCCCGCGACCGCCTTCACCGCGCTCGCCTGGTTGAAGCCGACGGCGATGATGGGGCTCTGGCCGCGCCGGGAGAAGTTGCGCAGCGCCTGCTCGCGCTGGGTGTCGTTCTGCGGTTCGAACTCGCGGACCTGGATGCCGCTCTCCTTGCTGAAGGCCTCGGCGCCGCGATGCACCCCCTCGTTGAAGGACTTGTCGAACTTGCCGCCCATGTCGAAGACGATGGCGGGGGTGATCTCGGCGGCGCGGGCGGTGCCCAGGCCCAGCCATGCGGCGAGCGCCGTGGCGAGCAGTTTTTTCATGATGAAGCCCCCTGGATGGTGCGGCGCCTCAGCCTGCATGGCCGAGGCGGTACTGGGTAAAGCCGTCCGGCGTGTTGCCGAGCGGCTCGGCGCGCAACCCGGCCGGACGGAAGGCCGCCGCGCCCGGTCCGGTGACGAAGCTGACCCGCGCCGATTCCGGCCAGGGCGCGAGCGACCAGTTGCCGTCCGCCTCCGGGTCGATGCGCGTCTGCTCGACGATGTAGCGCACCACCACGTCGCGGTTCAGGTCGGGCGCCTCCAGCACGATGGTGCTGCCATCGGCGCCGGGGAAGTTGCCGCCGCCGCCGGCGCGATAGTTGTTGGTGGCGACGAGGAAGACCTGCCCGTCCTCCACCGGACTGCCCTCATAGGCGAGGTCGCGGATGCGCCGCGCCTCCGGCGCCACCAGCTTGCCGTCGGCATCGAAGCGCGAGGGCTGCGTTACGTCGATCCGGTAGGTGACGCCGTCGATCACGTCGAAATTGTAGGAGGGGAAGCGCGGGTTGATCAGCGCCTGCTCCTCCGCCGCGGCAGGGTTGATCCGGTTGAACAGGCCGGCGGAACGCTCCAGCCAGCCGCGCAGTTGCGCCCCCGTCACCTTCACCACGCGCAGCGTGTTGGGGTAGAGGTAGATGTCCGCCACGTCCTTGATGGCGATGGGGCCTGGCTTCACGTCGGTGTAGTAGTCCGGCCCGCCCCGCCCGCCGGCCTTGAAGGGTGCCGCCGCCGAGAGCAGCGGCAGGTCGCCCAGTCCGGCCGCCCTGGCCAGCCCCTCCACGTACCAGCGCTGCGCGTTGCTGACGATCTGCACCGAGGGATCGTCCGCCACCAGCGCCCAGTAGCTGTTGATCGAGGCCTGGGTCTCGCCCACGGGCTGGCGGACATAGGCGAGCGTCGCCTCATGCTCGGTGCGGGCGGCGGCCAGCACGGCCCCGGTGGCGGCGACGGTCGGCTCGATGCGGCGGTCGGGCGTGCGGATATAGATCGGGCGGGCCTCGGTGGCGAAGTCCGTCACCTTCCAGGCGCCGCCCTGGCGCTCCAGCACAAGGTCGATGACGCCGAGATGGCTGCCCCAGAAGCCCGCCATCACCGCCGGCACGCCGTGCAGCGTGCCGCGCCGCGCGTCCACGCCGGGAATGTTGGCGAAGTCCTTGCCGGGGAAGACGAGGTGCTGGTGCCCGGTCAGGATGGCGTCCAGCCCCGGCACCTCGGCGAGATGGAGCGCCGCGTTCTCCGCCCCCGGCTTCGGCGCGCCGCCGGCGATGCCGGAATGGCACAGCGCCACCACCACGTCCGCTTCGGCGCGCAGCCCGGGCAGGTGCTGCCGGGCGGCCTCGACGATGTCGAGCGTCGTCACCCTGCCGGCCAGGTTGGCCTGGTCCCATTGCAGGATCTGCGGCGGCACGAAGCCGATGACGCCGATCCGCAGCCGGTGCCGCTGCCCGGCCTCGTCCACCATCTCCCGCTCGAAGACGCGGGTGGGCGGCACCAGCGGCGTGCCGTCGGCCTTCAGGAGGTTGGCGCAGACGCTCGGGAAGTTCTGCCCGGCCAGCGAGATGCCGAGATAGTCCAGCCCGTAGTTGAACTCGTGGTTGCCCAGCGTGCCGCAGAGATAGCCCAGCCGGTTCATCGCGGCGATGATCGGGTGCACCTCGCCCGGCTTGAGGCCGTGCGAATAGGCCATGTAGTCGCCGAGCGGGCTGCCCTGGATGACGTCGCCATTGTCGAAGAGCAGACTGTTCGGCGCCTCGGCACGGGCGGCGGCGATCAGCGCCGCGGTCTTGGCGAGCCCCACCGTGTCGTCCGTCCGGTCCCGGTAGTAGTCGTAGGGAAAGATGTTGACGTGAAGGTCGGTGGTCTCCAGCAGGCGCAGGCGGAGCCTTGCGGGCGCCTCGGCCCGCGCCCCCGGCGGCAGGCCCAGCGAGAGAGCGGCGCCCGAGAGCAGCAGGGCGCGGCGGGAAAGGGCGAATGCGGGCATCGGCGGCGCACCGGGGCGGTTGAAGGCGCATTCTCGGCAGCGGCGCAGCACCGATCAACCCTGACGAACGTTCCACCCCGCCCGCGCCATTCGCAGCGGGCGTCCGGCCCCCCATATCTGCCCCGCCTTGCTTCCGGAGACCCGATGAGAACCGTCACCGCCAGCCTGCTGCTTCCCCTGCGCCAGATCGCCGATCCCGGCTTTCGCCGCCCCTTGCTGAAAGGACTGCTCGCCTCGATTCTCGCCTTCGGCGGCCTGGCGGTGCTGGCCGACTGGGGCGTCGGCGTCCTGGTCGGCGGGGATGGCTGGCTGGCCACCATGGCGGGCCTGCTCGGCGGCGCGCTGGTGCTGCTGACGGCGGTCTGGCTCTTCGTGCCGCTGCTGCTGGCCATCACCAGCCTCTTCCTGGACGAGGTGGCCGAGGCGGTGGAGCGGCGCTTCTATCCCGGCCTGCCACCGGCCGAGGGCGCCTCGCTCTCCGCCCAGGTCCGCGCCAATCTCGCGCTTTCCCTGCGCCTGTTGGTGCTCACCCTGGTGATCCTGCCGCTGACGCTGCTGCTGCCGCCGGTGGGGGTGGTGCTGTTCTGGGCCGTCTCGGCGGTTTCGCTGGGCTATGGCCTGTTCGAGGGGGTGGCGCAGCGCCGCATGTCGGTGCCGGAGTCGCGCCTGCTGCGCCAGCGCCGCCGGACCGAGATCCTGGCCGTCGGCGCGGTGCTGGCGGCGGCGGCGGTGGTGCCGGTGGCCAACCTGCTGGTGCCGGTGCTCGGAACCGCCGCGATGACCCACCTGCTGCACCGCGGCAAACACGGTTGACCCCGGCCGCGGGGCGCCGGATAGGAGGACGGCTCCAGGCCCGGCGAAGGCCGGCCGCTCCTCCATGGGCAGGGTTCCTCCGACATGCTCCGGCGCTTCTTCGGCTACTACCGCCCTCACCTCCGGCTGTTCCTGCTGGACTTTTCCTGCGCCGTGCTGGCGGGGCTGCTGGAGCTTGGCTTCCCCGTCGCCGTGAAGACCTTCGTGGACAACCTGCTGCCGAAGCAGGACTGGACGCTGATCCTGCTCGCCGCCGCCGGGCTTCTGGTGGTCTATGTGCTGAACACCGGGCTGATGGCCGTCGTCACCTACTGGGGCCACATGCTCGGCATCAACATCGAGACCGAGATGCGCCGCAAGGCCTTCGACCATCTGCAGAAGCTCTCCTTCCGCTTCTACGACAACCAGAAGACCGGCCACCTCGTCGCCCGCGTGACGCGCGACCTGGAGGAGGTGGGCGAGGTGGCGCATCACGGGCCGGAGGACCTGTTCATCGCCGTGATGACCTTCCTGGGCGCCTTCGCGCTGATGTTCAGCGTGCATGTGCCGCTCGCCCTGCTGACGGCGGTGATCGTGCCCCTCATCGCCTGGGCCTCGACGCATTACGGCACCCACATGACGCACACCTGGCGCCGGCTGTTCGGCCGCGTCGGCGCCTTCAACGCGCGCATCGAGGAGACGGTCGGCGGCATCCGCGTGGTGCAGGCCTTCGGCAACGAGGACCACGAGCGCACCCTCTTCGCCGAGGACAACGCGCAGTACCGCACCACCAAGCTGGAGGCCTACCGCATCATGGCCGCCAGCACCTCGCTCAACTACCTGGGCATGCGGCTGACGCAGATGGTGGTGATGCTGGCGGGCAGCTACTACGTGTTGAACGGTCAGCTCTCCAACGGCGAGTTCGTCGGCTTCCTGCTGCTGGTCGGCGTGTTCTTCCGCCCGGTGGAGAAGATCAGCGCGGTCATCGAGACCTATCCGAAGGGCATCGCCGGCTTCCGCCGCTACTGCGAGCTGCTGGACACCGAACCGGACATCACCGACGCGCCGGATGCGACCCCCGCCCCGCCCCTGCGCGGCGAGATCCGCTACGAGCATGTCCGCTTCGGCTACCAGCCCGACAGGCCGGTGCTGCGCGACATCAGCCTGCACATCCCGGCCGGCAGCACCGTGGCCTTCGTGGGCCCTTCCGGCGCCGGCAAGACCACGCTCTGCTCCCTGCTGCCGCGCTTCTACGAGGTCGAGGCCGGGCGCATCACCATCGACGGGCTGGACATCCGGCACATGACGCTGGCCTCGCTGCGCGCGCAGATCGGCATCGTGCAGCAGGACGTCTTCCTCTTCGCCGGCACGCTGCGGGAGAACATCGCCTATGGCCGGCTCGGCGCCTCGGAGGCGGAGATCCGCGAGGCGGCCCGCCGCGCGAAGCTGGACGGGCTGATCGAACGCCTGCCGGAGGGGCTGGACACCGTGGTGGGCGAGCGCGGCGTGAAGCTCTCGGGCGGGCAGAAGCAGCGCCTGGCCATCGCCCGCATCTTCCTGCGCAACCCGCCGATCCTGATCCTGGACGAGGCGACCTCGGCGCTCGACACCGAGACCGAGCGCGCCATCCAGCAATCCCTCACCGAACTGGCCCAGGGACGCACCACGCTGGTCATCGCGCACCGGCTGGCGACCATCCGCAACGCCGACCGTATCGTGGTGGTGGACGAGAGCGGCATCGCCGCCGAGGGGCGGCATGAGGAGCTGATCGTCCGGCCCGGCCTCTACCAGCGGCTGAGCGCCGTGCAGGAGGCGCATCTGGGCCGCATCGCCGGCTGAGGTGCCGGGGCAACCGGAGGGCGCCCCGCGCGTCCTTCCGGGGGAACCCGCACAGGAGGCAGGCCCATGGCCAGTCAACGCTTCGCGCCCCCCGGCCCACTCGGCTTCGGCGGCGCCCCGCTCGGCGACATGTTCGCCAAGGTGGATGACGCGACCGCCGAGGCGACGGTTGAAGCCGCCTGGGAGAGCGGCATCCGCTACTTCGACACCGCCCCGCACTACGGCGCCGGCCTCTCCGAGCACCGCTTCGGTGCCGTGCTGCGCCAGCATGGGCGGGAGGACTACGTGCTCTCCACCAAGGTCGGGCGCCTGCTGGTGCCGGACCTGGCGGCCGAGCCCGAGCCGCCTTTCCTCAGCGCCCTGCCCTTCCGCCGCGTGCTGGACTATTCCGCCGCCGGCGCGCGCCGCTCGGTGGAGGACAGCCTGCAACGGATGGCCGTCGGCCGGATCGACATCGTCTATGTCCACGACCTCGCCGCCGACCATCTCGGCGACGCCTGGACCGAGGAATTCGAGAAGGCCCGCGAGGGCGCCTTCCGCGAACTGATAAAAATGCGCGAGGAGGGGCTGATCCGTGCCTGGGGCCTCGGCGTCAACCTGCCCGAGCCCTGTATCCGCGCGCTGAAGGAGTCCGATCCGGACGTCTTCCTGCTCGCCGGCCGCTACAGCCTGCTCGATCTCACCGGGCTGAAGGAGCTGTTCCCGCTCTGTGCCGAGCGCGGCGCGCATGTGGTGGTGGGCGGCCCCTTCAACTCCGGCCTGCTCGCCGGCGGCCGCACCTTCGACTACCAGGAGGCGCCCCCCGAGCAGGTGGCGGCGCGCGACCGCCTGGCGGCAGTGGCCAAGGAGCATGGGGTGGACCTGCGCGCGGCGGCGCTGCAGTTCTGCGCCGCGCATCCGGTGGTGGCCTCGGTCATCCCCGGCGCCAAGCATCCGGACCGGGTGCGGCAGAACGCCGAGCTGATGCGGCAGAAGATCCCCGCCGCCTTCTGGGCGACGCTGAAGGCGCAGTCCCTGCTGCCCGAGGAGGCGCCGACGCCGGTGGGCTGATCAGTCCGCGTCGGGCAGCGGGCGCCAGAGCCGCAGCGGCGCGGTGCTGGCGCCCCGCATCGCCGCCTGCACCTCGTTCTCCAGCGCGGAGAGGAAGCGCGAGCGGTCGGCATTCCCCATGGCCGAGGGGCCGCGCGTGTTGGCGCCGATCTCCCGCAGGTGCCGCGCCACCTCGCGCCCGGCCAGGGCGCTGCCGATGTTGTCCGTGGTCCAGAGCCGGCCGTTGGGCGCCAGCGCCCGCGCGCCCCGCTCCAGGCAGCGCGCGGCGAGCGGGATGTCGGCGGTGATGCAGACATCCTGGCCGCGGATATGCGCCGCGATCCAGTCATCCGCCGCGTCCGGCCCCTCGGGCACGAGGACGCGGCGGATCCAGGGGGCTTCCGGCAGGCGGATGCCGCGCGCGCCGTTGGAGACGACATGCACCACGAGGGAATGGCGCCCCGCCACGCGGAACACCTCCTCCCGCACCGGGCAGGCATCGGCGTCGATCCAGATCTCGGGCTGCTGCGGCGTCATGGCGTCACTCATTGCCCCGCCATACGCCATCCGCCACGCGCCGCCCAGGGCGGCGCCGTCATGGTTTCCCGTCATGGCTTCTCTGGAATCAATATTGCTTCCCGGGAACGGTACCAGCCTGGTCCATGCCTGCCATGGCCCGGCGCAACCAGCCGGAGACCGAGATGCCCGCCTTGCCCATCCGACTTCTCCTCGCCACGGGGCTTGCCATGGCGGCCCTGCTGCCGCCGGCAGGCAGCGCCGCCGCGCAGACGACCGAGCCCGGCCCCACGCTGGCCGGCATACGCGCCAAGGGCCTGCTGGATTGCAGCGCCAACCAGGGCAGCCCCGGCTTCGGCGTGCCGGACAGCCGGGGCGAGCAGCAGGGGCTCGACCCCGACATCTGCCGCGCCGTGGCCGCCGCCGTGCTGGGCCCCAATGCCCGGATCCGCTGGACGGTGCTGACCAGCCAGGCGCGCATCCCCGCCCTGCAGTCCGGCCAGGTGGACCTGGTGGCGCGCACCTTCACCTGGACCCACTCCCGCGAGATCAATGCCGGCCTGCAGTTCGGGCCCGTCGCCTTCTATGACGGCCAGGGCTTCCTGGTGAAGAAATCCACCGGCGTCACCCGGGCCTCGCAGCTCGACGGGGCCAGCATCTGCGTCACCGCCGGCTCGACGAACGAGCTGAACCTCGCGGACTGGGCAAGGACCAACAAGTTCGAGGTCCACCCCGTGGTGTTCGAGTCCAATGAGGACACGCGGAAGGCCTATCTCTCCGGCCGTTGCGATTCCTACACGCTGGATGCCAGCCAGCTTGCCGGCTTCGTCAGCAGCCTGCCCAAGGGGGAGCACCTGATCCTGCCGGACATCATCAGCAAGGAGCCGCTGACCCCGGCGGTCCGCAAGGGCGACCCGCAGTGGTACGATATCGTCCGCTGGACCTTCTTCGCGCTGGTGCTGGCCGAAGAGCTGGGCGTGACCCAGGCCAATCTGGACAGCATGCTGGAGAGTCCCAACCCGGATGTGCGCCGCCTGCTCGGCGTCAGCGGCGACCACGGGCCGGCCATGGGGCTGGACAGGCGCTGGGCCTACAACGCCATCAAGGCGGTGGGGAACTACGGCGAGATCTTCCAGCGCCATCTCGGCGAGGATTCCCCGCTGGGCCTGCCGCGCGGGCTGAACGCGCTGTGGAACCATGGCGGGCTGATGTACGCGCCGCCGATCCGCTGACGGCCGGGCGCCAGCCGGGGAAGGAGTTGCCTCCCTCCCCGGCGCCTTCTTCATCCGGCGGTCTCGGCCAGCCAGCGCGTCACCACGGTGCAGGCTTCGGCGAAATCCTCCATCCGCATCGCCTCGTGCGGATTGTGGCTGCCGTTCTGGTTGCGGACGAACAGCATGGCGGACGGGATGCCGGCCGCCGCGAAGGCCGCCGCGTCATGCCCGCCGCCGGAGGCCATCTCCAGGAAGCGCACGCCCGTCGCCTCGGCGGCCCGCGCCAGGCCGGCGCGCAGCTCCGGGTCCATCGGCGCCGCCACCGAGCCGGTCTCCGGACCCAGCTCGAAGCGCACGCCGCGCCGCGCCTCGATGGCCGCCACCTGCCGCGCCAGCTCGGCGAAGATGGCGTCCACGCTGGCCGGGTTCACGCTGCGCACGTCCAGCATGAAGGTCGCCTCGCCGGCGATCTTGGTGAAGCCGGCCTCCGCCGTGGTGGCCAGGGTGCAGAAGGTGCAGACGAGACGGTGGCCATGCGCCTCCAGCCGCGCCCATTCCTCGTCGAGCGCCACCGCCAGCTCGGCCAGGGCGATGGCGGCATCCCGCCGGTAGCGCCGCGGCGTGCCGCCGGAATGGTTGTACTCGCCGAGCACCCGGCCCTGCCGCAGCCGTCGGCTGCCGGGAATGCCGGTGACGATGCCGACCGGGATGCCCTCGGAATCCAGCACCGGCCCCTGCTCGATATGCACCTCCAGAAAGGCGGCGGTGTTGCCGGGGGTCAGCACCGTCTCGCCACGGGCGGCGAAGTCCGGGTCGAAGCCCTCCTCCCGCATGTGCTCGGCGAGGCTGCGGCCGGAATCCTGGCGCTTCACCTGAAGCTCCTCCGGCTTCAGGCGGCCCAGCGCGCCACGGCTGCCGGGATAGGAGGTGGGGAACCAGGCCCCCGCCTCCTCCGCCCGCGTGGCGATCACCGTGACGTCGCGCGCCGGGCTGAAGCCCGCGCGCTTCAGCCCGGCGACGGCGGCCAGCCCCGCCAGCACCCCGACGGCACCGTCGAAATTGCCGCCCTGCGGCACCGAATCGAGATGGCTGCCGAGCAGCACCCGCTTCGCCGCCCGGTCCTGCCCCGGCAGGGTCATGTGCAGGTTGCCGACCGGGTCGGCGCTCACCTCCAGGCCCAGCGCCTCGGCCTCGCGGCGGGCGAGCGCATGCGCCATGCGCTCGCCGGGGCCATAGGCCTCCCGGGTGATGCCGACACCGTCGAAACTGTTCTGCCGGAGCTCGTCCAACAGGCGCGCGGCCAGCCCGACATCCGGCGACAGGTTGCGCCGCGGCGCCTCAGACGCCACGGACCACTCCGCCATCCACCAGATGCACCCGGCCGGTGATGTAGGAGGCCTGCGCCGAGGCCAGGAAGGCGCCCATCGGGCCGAACTCCTTCGGCTCGCCGAAGCGGCCCACCGGGATCAATGCCGAGCGCTCGGTCACCAGCGCGTCGATGCTCTTGCCGGTCTTCTGCGAGGCGGAGGCCAGGGTTTCCTGCGTCCGGTCGGTGGCGAAGGCGCCGGGGCCGATGATGTTGCAGGTCACGCCATCCCCCGCGATCTCGCTGGCAAGCGTCTTGTTCCAGCCGACGATCGCCGAGCGCAGCGTGTTGGACAGCGCCAGCCCCGGCAGCGGCTGCACCACGCCGGTGGAGGCGATGGTGATCAGCCGGCCCCATTTCTGCTGGCGCATCGCCGGCAGCAGCCGGTTGGCGATGCGGATCGGCGAGAGCACGATGCGCTGGAACCAGGTGACGAGGTCCTCCTCCTTCATCTCCAGCGCGGTGCAGGTCGGCGGCCCGCCATGGTTCAGCACCAGGATGTCCACCCCGCCCAGTGCGGCCACCGCCGCGTCGGCCAGCCGGTCCATCTGCGCGCCCTCCGCCACGTCGGCGGTGATGCCCACCGCCTTCGGCGCGCCGGCGGCCTTCAGTTCCTCCGCCACGCGGTCCAGGCTGGCCTGGTTGCGGCCGGAGATGGCGATCGCCACGCCCTCCGCCGCCAACGCATCGGCGACCGACCGGCCAAGCCCCTTGGAAGCCCCCATCACCAGGGCACGGCGCCCCTGCAGACCCAGATCCATGGTTCCGCTCCTCCTCATTGCTGGCTGAGGGGGCGGACCGTGAACCCTTCCCCTCCCCCTGGCAAGACGGCGCCCGGCGTTTAAGCTGGGCCGGAGGCACGAAAAGGGAGGACGACCACCATGGACGCGATGGCCTTGCGAGACACCCGCACCCCGGCACGGACACCCGCCGCATGAGCAAGCCGGTCATCCTGCTCACCCGCCGCTTCCCCGATGCGGTGGAGGCCCGCGCCCAGCGCGACTACGTCACGATCCCCAACCCGGCCGACACGCCGATGACCGGCCGCGAGATCGTCGCCGCCGCGGCGGATGGCGGCGCGGCGGGCATCCTCTGCGCCGCCGGCGACGCGCTGGACGCCGGGACCATCGCCCGCCTGCCGGAGAGCGTGCGGATCATCGCCACCTTCAGCGTCGGCACCGACCATATCGACCTGCCCGCCGCCGCCGCGCGCGGCATCCTGGTGACCAACACGCCCGACGTGCTGAGCGTCGCCACCGCCGAGATCGCCATGCTGCTGATCCTGACGGCGGCCCGGCGCGGTGGCGAGGCGGAGCGGATGGTGCGCGCCCGCGAATGGACGGGCTGGGCACCGACGCAACTCATGGGCGTGACGCTGGAGGGCAAGAAGCTCGGCATCCTCGGCATGGGGCGGATCGGCCAGGCGCTGGCGCGGATGGCGCGCGGCTTCGGCATGGAGATCCACTACCGCAACCGCAACCGCCTCTCTCCGGCCGAGGAACAGGGCGCCATCCACCACGCCGACGACGCCGGCTTCCTCGCCGGCATCGACGTCCTCTCGATGCACATTCCCGGCGGCGCGGCGACGCGGAACTGGCTCAACGCCGAGCGCATCGCCACGCTGCGCAAGGGCGCCATCGTGGTGAATACCGGCCGCGGCACCACGGTGGACGATGCCGCCCTCTGCGCCGCCCTCGTCTCCGGCCACCTTCGCGCGGCGGGGCTCGACGTCTTCGCGGGCGAGCCGAACATCCACGAGGGCTACCACACCACGCCCAACCTCGTGCTGCTGCCGCATCTGGGCAGCGCCACGGTGGAGACGCGGGACGCCATGGGCTTCCGCTGCCTGGACAACCTCGACGCCGTGCTGCTGCGGAACGAGGCGCCGCTGCACCCCGCCGGCTGAGCACGCTTCCCCGGGCGCCGCGATGCCGGCGCCCGGTGCCCCGGCTTCAGCCTCCGCGCAGATAGGCGCCGACCAGCCGGTCGGCATTCTCCGCCACCCGCACCGCGGGTCCCCCGGCGCCGAAAAGCTGGCCGGAGACATAGGCCCCCTCGATCAGCAGCAGCAGCCCGTCGCCCAGCGCCGCGGGGTCGCTGGCGCCCATCTCCGCCGCCATGGCACGCAGCCGCCGGCGAAGCTCCCGCTTGTGCGCCTCGCTCACCAGCCGGGCGGGGTGTTCGGGCGCCGGATACTCCACCGCGGCATTGGTCAGCCCGCAGCCACGATAGCCATCGGCCACCGCCCGCGCGCCCAGCGGGCGCAGGAAGGCCGCGAGCTGGGCGCGCGGGTCGCCCGGATGCGCCGCCACCGCAGCCTCGAAGCGCTGCCAGAACAGCGCCTCATAGTCGCGCAGGTAGCAGGCCGCCAGTTCGTCCTTGGAGGAGAAGCTGCGGTACAGGCTGGGCTTGGTGACCCCGGCATGCGAAACGATCTCGTCCACCCCTACCGCACGGATGCCCAGCCGGTAGAACAGCTCGGCAGCGGCGGCGCGGATGCGGGTGGCGGCGGGAAGCGGCTTGGCGGGCGTTGCAGGCATATCCGGCAAAAGGGTCCTTGACGATGTTACTGACCGGTACGTACCATCCTGCCGAAACGTACCGGTCAGTCACATGAACATAGGCATCCGCCGGCCCCTTGGCCAGAATTACGCCTTCGTCGTCGTCGCGGTGATCTTCGTGACGCTGCTGGCCTCGGCCGGGCTGCGCTCGACGCCCGGCGTGCTGATCCTGCCGCTGGAGGAGGCCTTCGGCTGGAGCCGCAGCACCACCGCCTTCTCGGCGGGGCTGGGCATCTTCCTCTATGGCCTGGTGGGCCCCTTCGCGGCGGCGCTGATGGCGAGCTTCGGCCTGCGCCGCACGGTGCTCGGCGCCCTGGCGCTGATGTCCGCCTCCACCGGCGCCAGCGCCTTCATGAGCGAGACCTGGCAGCTGGTGCTGAGCTGGGGCGTGCTCTCCGGCATCGGCTCCGGGGCCGTGGCGCTGGTGCTGGGCGCCACGGTGGTGAACCGCTGGTTCGTCAAGAACCGGGGCCTGATGATGGGCCTGCTGACCGCCAGCACGGCAACCGGCACCCTGGTCTTCCTGCCGCTGCTGGCGGCGCTGGCGGAAGCCGGCGGCTGGCGCCCGGTGGTGCTGACGGTCTCCGCCGCCACGGCGGCGGTGATCCCGCTGGTCTGGTGGCTGGTGCCGGAGCGGCCAGCCTCGGTGGGACTCGTGCCCTATGGCGCCGCGCCCGGCACCGAGCCGCCGCAGCAGCCGGCCGCCGGCCTGCTTGCCGCCGCCTTCGGCAGCCTGAAGCGCGCCTCGCGCACCCGCACCTTCTGGTATCTCTTCGCCACCTTCTGGATCTGCGGCTTCACCACCAACGGGCTGGTCGGCACCCATCTCATCGCGCTCTGCGGCGACATGGGCATCCCGGAGGTGCGCGCCGCCGGGCTGCTGGCGCTGATGGGCGTCTTCGACCTCGTCGGCACCACCCTCTCCGGCTGGCTCACCGACCGCTTCGATCCCCGCAAGCTGCTGTTCGTCTATTACGGCCTGCGCGGCCTCTCGCTGATCTACCTGCCCTATTCCGACTTCTCGCTCTACAGTCTCAGCCTCTTCGCGGTGTTCTACGGGCTGGACTGGATCGCCACCGTGCCGCCCACCCTGCGGCTGGCCACCGAGGCCTTCGGCGAGCGCGACGCGCCGGTGATCTTCGGCTGGGTGGCTGCCGGCCATCAGGTCGGTGCCGCCAGCGCGGCCTTTCTCGGCGGCGTGCTGCGCGACACCCAGGGCGACTACCTCGGCATGTTCATCCTGGCCGGGGCGACCGGACTGGTGGCGGCGGGGCTCTCGCTGGCCATCCGACGCGGCGCGGCGGTCCCCGCGCCCGCTCTCGCCTGAGCCGCCCCACTGCTGGACAGGGCGGCGCGTCCCACCCACCATGCGCCGCCCTCAGGGAGAGAAGCACAGGCCCATGCAATTCGACTTCGACAAGCTGAGCGTCGCCGAGCGCTACAAGCTGCTGACCTCGACCGTCGTGCCGCGGCCGATCGCCTGGGTGGTGACGCAGGATGCGGCGGGGGTTGTCAACGCCGCGCCCTTCTCCTTTTTCAACGCCTTCTCCAGCGATCCGGCGGTGGTCGGCGTCAGCATCGGCGGCTCGCCGCGCGGCCCGGGCGAGAAGGACACGCTGGCCAACATCAAGGCCACCGGACAGTTCGTCGTCTGCCTGGTCTCGGAGGCGACGGCCGAGGCGATGAACATCACCGCCATCGACATGCCGCCGGAGGTGGACGAGCTGGCGGAGGCCGGGCTGACCCCGGTGCCGAGCCGCATGGTGCGGCCGCCGCGAATCGCCGAGAGCCCGGTGGCGATGGAATGCGAGACCTTCCAGCTTGTGCCGCTCGGCGGCAACACGCTGGTGCTCGGCCGGGTGCTGGCGATGGAGGTGCGGGACGACTGCGTCGCCGATCCCGCCAGGCTCTACATCGACGCGCCCCGACTGGGACTGGTCGGCCGCATGCATGGCCGCGGCTGGTACGCCCGCACCACGGACCGGGTGGACATCCCCCGCATCACCTGGAGCCAGTGGCAGGCGCGCAAGGCCGGGAAGCCGGACTGAACCCGCCGGGCGAACTCAGGCCGCGCCCCGGCGAAGCAGGCTGAGGGCGACGAGACCGATCACGGCGGCGCTCAGGCCATGCAGCGCGAAGTGCCAGGCCGAGGCTGACCCGCTGACCAGCGAAAGCAGGATCACGTCTCCCGCCGGGATCATCAGCGTCGCCGTCAGCAGGACCGCCACGGCGCGCCGCCCGGCGAAGATCGCGAGCGAGGCAATATAGACGCCAAGCGCCAGGTCCCTGATGCCGATGGCCGACAGGAAGCCCCTGGCCTCCCCGGCCGGCGCCGCAAGCCCGAAAACCGCCGCGCCGAGGTCGGGAAGGCCAATGAAAACCGCCCCGAGCACGATGAAGGCCGCCGCCAATCCCAGGGCCGGCCAAAGCCTCGCAACATGTTCCACCGGTTGAGGAGCCAAGATTCGTGCCTCGTGCCGCAGGAAGTTGGTCAAACGCCTGGACCACTCCTGCGTTACCCCTTCCCGCAGGATTGAGGCCGCCATGACCGACACTCGCGCTCCTTCCGACACCGCTCCCGAGAGGACCCGCACGGCGATCATCCTGCCCTGGGAGGCTGGCGCCGATCATCTGGCCAGAAGCGCCGAAGCGCGCCTGGCGGAGGTGGTCGAACTCGCCAGATCCATCGGCCTCGAGGTCGTGCACACGGCCACGCTTCCATTGCGCACCCACCGGCCCGCGACCCTGCTGGGCCAGGGCCAGATCGCCAGCCTCAAGGAGGTCATCAGCGGGCAGGCCGCCGCGCTGGCGGTGGTGGATGCGAAGCTCACCCCCGTGCAGCAGCGCAACCTTGAGCGCGAATGGGGCTGCAAGGTCATCGACCGCACCGGGCTGATCCTGGACATCTTCGGCGAGCGGGCGCGCACCCGGGAAGGGGCGCTGCAGGTGGAGATGGCGCATCTCCAGTATCAGCGCAGCCGCCTGGTGCGCTCCTGGACCCATCTTGGCCGCCAGCGCGGCGGCTTCGGCTTCCTGGGCGGCCCCGGCGAGACGCAGATCGAATCCGACCGGCGCCTGATCGGGGAGCGGATCGCCCGCCTGAAGCAGGATCTGGAGGAGGTCCGCCGGACCCGCGGCCTTCACCGCGAGGCGCGGCGCCGGGTCCCCTTCCCGGTCGTGGCGCTGGTGGGCTACACGAATGCCGGCAAGTCCACGCTGTTCAACAAGCTGACGGGAGCCGGGGTCTTCGCGGAGAACCAGCTCTTCGCCACGCTCGATCCGACCCTGCGCGGCCTGACCCTGCCCTCCGGCCGCAACGTGATCCTCTCCGATACGGTGGGCTTCATCAGCGAACTGCCCACGGAGCTGGTCGCCTCGTTCCGCGCCACGCTGGAAGAGGTGGCGGCGGCGGATGTCATCCTGCATGTGCGCGATGCCGCGCACCCTGACACGGCCGCGCAACGCGAGGATGTCGTGGCGGTGCTCGACAGCATGGCAAAGGAAGGGACGCTCGATCCGGACTGGTCCAGCCGGACGATCGAGGTGATGAACAAGGCCGATCTGCTTGGCGGCACCGGCGAGGTTTCCCTCCGCCCCGGCATGGTCGCCGTCTCCGCCCTGACCGGCGAAGGGCTGCCCGAGCTCAAGGCCGCCATCGACACCCGCCTCGCCGAAGGCATGGTGACGGTGGGCTACGACATCCCCACCTCGGATGGCGCGCAACTGGCCTGGCTCTATGAACACGGCGAGATCGTCGGCCGGCAGGATGGAGACAAAGCCATCCATGTCACGGTCCGGTTGCGGCCGCAGGACCGCGCGCGTTTCGAGCAGCAGGCGCATTCCCCGCACTGAGTCCGCGCGGGGGGGGGGCGGAGGGGAGCAGGCCTCCCCTGCCCCCCTCCGAAGATCAGTCGCCGATGGCGCGCAGGCGCGGCGCCCGGCGGGCGGCGATCAGCTCCTCATAGACGGAGACATAGTCCTCCGCCATGCGGCGGGCGGTGAAGCGCTGCTCGAAGCGGGCGCGCACCTTGCCGCGGTCCAGGCTAGGGATGCGCCCGATCGCGGCCACCGCCTCGTCCTCGTTCTCGACGATGAAGCCGGTCAGCCCGTCCTCCATCACCTCGGGCACGGAGCCGCGCCGGAAGGCGATCACCGGCGTGCCGCAGGCCATCGCCTCGATCATCACCAGGCCGAAGGGCTCCGGCCAGTCGATCGGGAAGAGCAGCGCATGGGCGCCCGAGAGGAACTCCGGCTTCTGGTCGTCGTTGATCTCGCCGATGTACTCGACATGACCCTGCGCCATCAGCGGTGCGATCTCGCGCTCATAATAGGCACGGTCGGCGACGTCGATCTTGGCGGCGACCTTCAGCTTCACCCCGGCGCGGGCGGCGATGCGGATGGCCTTGTCCAACCCCTTCTCCGGCGAGACGCGGCCGAGGAAGGCGAAGTATTTCTGCTCCACGTCCTGCGGCGTCAGCCGGTCCTTCGGCATGCCGTGCAGCACGGTGCGCACCCAGTTCAGGCGCGGGATGGGCAGGCGCTGGTGATCGGAGATCGAGACGAAGGGCGTGTGCCCGTAGGTCTCGTAGATCATCTTGAATTCCGGCAGGTCGAGCCGACCATGCAGGGTGGTGAGGAACGGCGTGTGCTGCCGGTCCAGCAGGCCGAGCGGGAAATAGTCGATATGGGAGTGGATCACGTCGAACTCGTCCGCGCGCTGCGCGATCTGCTCGACCATCTTCATGTAGTGCGCCACCCAGTCCTTCACGCTGGGGTCGAGGCGCAGCGCCTGCTCGCGCATGGCGGCCAGCTTCGCCGCGGTGACGGAATCGCCGCTGGCGAAGAGCGTCACCTCATGGCCCATCGCGACCAGCTCCTCGGTCAGCGACGAGACGACCCGTTCGGTACCGCCGTACAGCTTCGGCGGAACCGCCTCGAAGAGCGGCGAGATTTGCGCAATGCGCATGAAATGCGACCCCTTTTTCCCGGCAGGCCGGAAGTTTTACTTGAGGCAGGCCGGCAGGAACTTGATCGTATTCAGGCCCGCCTGTATCTATGATGAACATACAAATTGAATATGGCGAAATGTAGGCTGCCGTGACTGCACCCCGCGCGCCAACGAGCTCCCCGCTCCGCTACCTGCTGAACTATGCCTCGCATCACAAGGCCGGGCACGCGCTGGTCTTTGGCGCCGTGCTGGCGGCCGTGGCCTGCGCCGTCTCCGCGCAGTACGGCCTCAAGCACCTGATCGACATCATCGCCCGGGGCCCCGAGGCGGCGACGGGCGTCTGGAGCGCCTTCTTCCTGCTCTGCGCCCTCATCGCGGCGGACAACCTGCTCTGGCGCGTCGGCGGCTGGGCGGCGACGCATTCTTTCACCGCCGTCGGCGGCGACATCCGCCGTGACCTCTTCGCCCACCTGGCCGGGCACAGCCCCGGCTACTTCGCCGACCGCCTGCCCGGCGCGCTGGCGGCGCGCGTCTCCTCGACCGCCCAGGCGGCCTTCTCGGCGGAGAACACGCTGGCCTGGGGCGTCGTGCCGCCGGCCGCCGCGGTGCTCAGCGCGATCCTGTTCACCGGCGCCATCCATCCGGGTCTCGCTGCCGCGCTGGCGGTGCTGGCGCTCGGCATCGGGCTGGTGATGCACCGCCTGGCCCGCCGCGGCACCGCGCTGCACCGCACCCATGCCAGCCTTGCCGCCACGGTGGATGGCGAGCTGGTGGATGTGGTCAGCAACATCCCGGTGGTTCGGGCCTTCGGCGCCACGCTGCGCGAGCAGCAGCGCATCGGCGGCGCGGTGCAGGCCGAGATCGCCGCCCATCGCCGCAGCCTCTACTACATGGAGAAGCTGCGCCTCATCCACGCCGTGCTGACGGTGCTGCTGACCGGCGGCACCCTCGCCGCCGGCCTCGGCCTCTGGCGGCACGGCCAGGCCTCCGTGGGAGACGTGGCGCTGCTCGCCACCCTCTCCCTCACCGTCCTGCACGGCACGCGGGACATCGCGGTGGCGCTGGTGGAGCTGACCCAGCAGATGGCGCGGCTGGAGGAGGCGCTTGGCGCGCTGCTGGTGCCGCATGCGCTGGAGGCCCGCCCCGGCGCCTTTCCCCTTCGCCCAGGCGCTGGCACGGTGCGGTTCGAGGCGGTGCGATTCGCCTACCCCGGCCGGCCTTCACTTCTGGACGGCTTCGACCTCACCGTGGAGCCGGGGCAGCGCGTCGGGCTGGTCGGCTTTTCGGGGGCCGGCAAGTCCACCGTGCTGGCGCTGCTGCAGCGGTTCCACGACCCCGATTCGGGCCGCGTGCTGGTGGATGGGCAGGATCTCCGCGACGTCACGCCCGACAGCCTGCACGAGGCCCTGGCGGTGGTGCCGCAGGACACCGCCCTGTTCCACCGCTCCGTGCTGGAGAACATCCGCTACGGCCGCCCCGAGGCCACCGACGAGGAGGTGCTGCGCGCCGCCGAGATGGCGCAGTGCCGCGGCTTCATCGAGGCGCTGCCGGAGGGCTTCGATACCCTCGTGGGCAACCGCGGCGTGAAGCTCTCGGGCGGGCAGCGGCAGCGCCTCGCCATTGCCCGCGCGCTGCTGAAGGACGCGCCGATTCTCCTGCTCGACGAGGCGACCTCGGCGCTCGACAGCGAGAGCGAGCGCGCCATCCAGGCGGCGCTGGACCGGCTGATGCGCGGCCGCACCGTCATTGCGATCGCGCACCGCCTTTCGACGCTGCAAAATTTCGACAGAATCATCGTCATGAATCAGGGCCGGATTGTCGAGGATGGCGCGCCTGCCGAACTGGCCAGCCGCCTCGGCCCCTATCGGGAATTGCTGCGCCAGCAGCAGGCCGGCGCCCTGCCGGAGCTGCCGGAGGCGGCCTGAAGAGGAACGGCGCGCATGTCGCGACTGGTCGTGGTCTCCAACCGCGTCGCTCCCATCACCGAGGGCGAGCCGACCGCCGGCGGCCTCGCGGCCGGCGTGATGGACGCGCTGCGCCACAGCGGCGGGCTTTGGTTCGGCTGGTCCGGCCAGACGGTGCCGGACGCGCTGGTGCCGCCCGACACGCTGCCGCCCGGCCTGCCGCCCGCCGTCGCCCGCAGCGGACCGGTGACGCTCTACACGACCGACCTGACGCAGCGCGACTACAACGACTACTATCGTGGTTTCTCCAACGGCACGCTCTGGCCGGTCCTGCACTACCAGACCGGCCTTGCCCGCTTCGAGCGCAATGAGTTCGAGGGCTATCGCCGCGTCAACGCGCATTTCGCCCGCCATCTCGCCGCGCTGGTGGCGCCGGACGACGTCATCTGGGCGCATGACTACCATCTGCTATGCCTGGCTGAATCGTTGCGCGCGGCGGGGCTGCGCAACCGCATGGGGCTGTTCCTGCACACGCCCTTCCCAGCGCCCGCCGTGCTGACCACCGTGCCGGTGCATGCCGAGCTGGTGCGCGCCCTCTGCCAATACGACCTCATCGGCTTCCAGACGGAAGGCGACCGCCGCGCCTTCGTCGACTACATCCGCTATGAGGCCGAGGGCGAGGAAATGCCCGGCGGCATCCTGCTGGCGCATGGACGGCGGATCCGGACCGGTGTCTACCCGATCGGCGTGCAGGTGGAGGCGCTGCGGGCCGAGGCGCAGGTCAGTGAGCCCGAGCCGATGGCGGCGCTCCGCGCCGGCCTCGGCGACCGCTCCCTCATCATCAGCGTGGAGCGGCTCGACTACTCCAAGGGCCTGCGCCAGCGCTTCGCCGCCTATGAACGCTTCCTGGCCGCCCATCCCGCCTGGCACCGGCGCGTGGAATACGTCCAGATCGCGCCGCCCTCGCGCTCCGATGTCGAGGCCTATCAGGCCATCCGTCGCGAGCTGGAGGGCGAGGCCGGGCGCATCAACGGCCGCTTCGCCGAGCTGGACTGGATGCCGCTGCGCTACCTCAACCGCGGCTTCCCGCGCCGCCAGCTCATGCCGCTCTATGCCGCAGCGCGGGTCGGGCTGGTGACGCCGCTGCGCGACGGCATGAACCTCGTCGCCAAGGAGTATGTGGCGGCGCAGGACCCGCAGGACCCCGGCGTGCTGGTGCTCTCCCGCTTCGCCGGCGCGGCGCGCGAGCTGGATGCCGCCCTGCTGGTCAACCCGCATGACGAGGCGGCCGTCGCCGCCGCGCTGGACCGCGCGCTCGCCATGCCCCTGGAGGAACGGCGGGAGCGCCATGCCGCCATGCTGCAGGTCATGCGGCACAACAGCCTGGAGCGCTGGCGCGACCGCTTCGTGGCCGATCTGCGCGACCTGGGAGCCCGTGCCGGGGCGGCCGCCTGACCGCCCCGCGCCGGCGCACGGCGCAGCCCGCGGGGAAGCTTGCGGGCACTTTCAGGTCGCGGCTCAAATTTGTGGGAATATTGCCCACCGTCCCTTTGCGGAGACACATACACGCTCTGGAATTCACCTTTCCGTGGGTGCAAATTGAAGCCATGCGCATCTATCTCGCCGGACCCGACGTGTTCCTGCCCAATGCCGGCGAGATCGCCGCCGCCAAGAAGGAAATCTGTGCCCGCTACGGGGCCGTCGGGGTCTTCCCGACCGACCCGATCGCCGACAGCGCGGCGGATGCCGCGCAGGAACGTTTCCTGGAGATTTATCTGCGCAACGAGGCGCATATCCGCCAGAGCGACGCGCTGATTGCCAATCTCACGCCCTTCCGCGGCCCCTCCGCCGATGCCGGCACGGTCTATGAGCTTGGTTTCATGCGGGCACTGGGGCGGCCAATCACCGGCTACGCCAACACCACCCGGCACTTCGCCGACCGCACGCGGGATTTCCTGGGCACCGCCGCCCGGCAACGCCCGGACGGCGTCTGGGTGGATGCCGAGGGATTGAGCCTTGAGGATTTCGGGCGGCACGACAACCTGATGATCGATGGCGGCATCATCGCTGCCGGCGGCCGCCTGATCACCCGCGAGGTGCCGGACCACCTGCGCTGGAAGGATCTCAACGCCTTCGAGGACTGCGTGGCCACGCTGATGCAGGAGATGCGCGGCGCCGCCTGAGCGCCGCGCCGAATACAACCAGGGCACGAAGCTTGCTTCGCAAGCCCGGCCTATTGCGGCACCTTGCGCCCACCCATGCAAGACACCGCCCCTCCTTCGGCCTTCGCGCCGCTCCGGCACGCCACCTTCCGGAATCTCTGGACCGCCAGCCTGGCCAGCAACACCGGCATGTGGGTGCAGAACACCGGCGCCGGCTGGCTGATGACCAGCCTCGATCCATCGCCCCTGATGGTCAGCCTGGTGCAGGCGGCCTCCATGCTGCCGGTGTTCCTGCTGGCCCTGCCGACCGGCGCCATGGCCGACATCGTGGACCGGCGCCGCTACCTGATCTTCGCCCAGAGCTGGATGTGCCTGATGGGGCTCGTGCTCTGCGTGCTCACCGCCACGGACCTGCTCGGCCCCTGGGGGTTGCTGGCGCTCACCTTCGGCATCGGCGCGGGCAGCGCGATGAATTTCCCGGCCTGGGCCGCCACCACGCCGGAACTGGTGCCGCGCGCCGACCTCACCCAGGCCATCGTGCTCAACGGCATCGGCTTCAACCTGGCGCGGGCGGTCGGGCCGGCGCTGGGCGGCTTCATCATCGGCCTGGCGGGCACGCAGGCCGCCTTCGCCTTCAACGCCGCCTGTTTCCTGGTGCTGATCCTGGCGCTGGTGGCGTGGCGGCGGGAGGCGCCGCCGCATACCCTGCCGAAGGAGCACTTCCTCTCCGCCATGCGGGCGGGGCTGCGCTTCGTGGCTGCCTCGCCGGAGTTGCGGCGCATCATCCTCCGGGCGGTGGTGTTCTTCTTCTTCGGCTCGGCCATGTGGGGACTGCTGCCGCTGGTGGTGCGCGAGCGGCTCGGCCTCGGCCCCGAGGCCTTCGGCCTGCTGCTCGCGGCGATGGGCATCGGCGCGGTGGGTGGCGGCCTGCTGCTGCCGCGCCTGCGCGCGCGCCTGAACCGGGGAGACCTGGTCATGCTCGCCTCGCTGCTCGCCGCCGCCGCGCTGCTGCTGCTCGGCCTGGGCCGCCACTGGGCGCCCGTGGGGCTTGGCATGCTGCTCTACGGCAGCGCCTGGATCAGCGCCTCCAGCACGCTCCAGGCCGCCGCGCAGATGGTGGCGCCGGCCTGGGTGCGGGCGCGGGCGATCGGCATCTATCAGCTCTCCTTTTTCGGCGCGCTGGCCTTCGGCTCGGCCCTGGCGGGATGGCTCGGCACCATCGTCGGCGTGCAGGAGGCGCTGCTCGGCTTCGGCGCCATGGGAGGCGTGGCCGCGCTGGTGATGCGGCGCTGGGCGCTGGACGCCACCACGCCCGCCGACACTCCTCCGACCCCGGGGCCCCGCCCCGAGGAGCCGGCGCCGGAAATCGCCCCTCTCCTGGCGCAGGACCGCGGGCGCGTGCTGGAGGTGGTGCGCTACCATATCCACCCGCAGGACCGTGCCGCCTTCCTGGCCGCCATGGCGCATGTGCGCTGGGCAAGGCTGCGCAGCGGCGCCCTCTCCTGGCGGCTCTACGAGGACATTGCGCATCCTGAGCGCTGGGTGGAACTCTGGTCCGTCGAGAACTGGAATGAGCATCTGCGCGAGCAGCACCGCCTGGCCCCGGACGACCATGCCGCGATCGCCCGCGCGGCGGCACTGCATCGCGGCGAAACCGGACCGAAGGCGGTGCGCTACATTCACCAGCTTCCCTGACATGGGTCAGCTTTACCGGCCGCCCGGCAACCTTACCTTGAGCCTGGCGTTTTGGAACCAGACAGGAGGATTAGCGATGGCTTCCCTTCACCCCACCCGCAACGACCTGGGTGAGAACATCAAGAAGGTTTCCGTGACCGTGCTGAACGGCACCCTGACCGACATGATCGACCTCACCAACGCCGTCCGCATGGCCCACTGGACAATGAAGGGCCCGAACTTCATCGGCCTGCACGAGATGCTGGAGCAGTTCTACAACGAGCTGTTCGCGACGGCGGACGACGTGGCCGAGCGCCTGATCCAGCTCGGTGGCACGCCGGACGGCACCAGCCAGATCGTCGCGGAGAAGAGCCGCCTCGCCCCCTACTCGCAGAAGACCACCTACACGCTGGACCACGTCAAGGAACTGGCGGACCGCTTTGCGGCGCTCGGCAAGTCCGTCCGCGAGGGCATCGACAGCACCGAGGATGCCGGCGATGCCGATACCGCCGACCTGCTGACCGGCCTCTCGCGCGACCTCGACAAGAAACTGTGGATGCTGGAAGCGCATCTGCAGGAGAAGTAAGCGCCTGGCGCGGGAGGGGCATGCCCCTCCCGCGCCGCCTTGGGGTTGCAGGCCCTGCCCCCCTTTGGCTAGTTTGCCGGCCGGGGGTGTGAACAAGACATGAACGATCTGTTCGGCGGCCGCGCCGCCAAGGCGCAGGGCGGGGCTACCTACTCGGCCAAGGATATCGAGGTCCTGGAGGGGCTGGAGCCCGTCCGGCGCCGCCCTGGCATGTATATCGGCGGCACCGACGAGAACGCGCTGCACCATCTGGCCGCCGAGGTGCTGGACAACGCCATGGACGAGGCGGTGGCCGGCCATGCCGACCGCATCGAGGTGACGCTGGAGGCCGGGAACGTCCTGACCGTCCGCGACAACGGCCGCGGCATCCCGACCGACCCCCACCCGAAATTCCCCAAGCTCTCGGCGCTGGAGGTGATCCTCACCACCCTGCACTCCGGCGGCAAGTTCTCGGGCAAGGCCTATGATACCTCCGGCGGCCTGCACGGCGTCGGCAGTTCGGTGGTGAATGCCCTTTCGGAGCGGCTGGAGGTCGAGGTCGCGCGCGACCGCGTCCTGTTCACCCAGGCCTATTCGCGCGGCAAGCCGCTGACCAAGCTGAAGAACGCCGGTGCCGTCCACAACCGCCGCGGCACCACCATCCGCTTCAAGCCGGACCCGGAGATCTTCGGCGCGCAGCAGTTCTCCGCCGCCCGGCTGTTCCGGCTCTGCCGTTCCAAGGCCTACCTGTTCCGTGGCGTCGAGATCCGCTGGTCCTGCGACCCGGCCCTGATCCCCAAGGGTCAGGAGACCGAGACGCCAGCGCAGGCCACGCTGCACTTCCCGGGCGGCCTGTCGGACTTTCTGGCGGCTGCCGTGGAGGGCCGCAGCCCCGTCATCCCCGCCCCCTGGGCCGGCGAGGTCACCTTCCCCCAGGGCGCCGGCCGCGCGGAGTGGGCCGTCACCTGGCTGGAGCAGGGCGAGGGCTTCCTCCACACCTATGCCAACACCATCCCGACCCCGCAGGGCGGAACGCACGAGGCCGGGCTGCGCGCCGCGCTGGTGAAGGGTCTGCGCGCCTATGGCGAACTGAAGAAGGAGAAGCGCGCCGGCAACGTCACCGCCGAGGATCTGTTCGGCGGGCTGGCGGGCATGCTCTCGGTCTTCGTCCGCGAGCCGCAGTTCCAGGGCCAGACCAAGGACAAGCTGACCAGCCCCGAGGCCGCTCGCCTCGTCGAGGCCGGGTTGCGCGACCATTTCGACCACTGGCTGGCAGGCGATCCGGGCCGGGCCGACAACCTGCTGGCCTATGCCATCGAGCGTGCGGAGGACCGGATCCGCCGCCGTGAGCAGAAGGACACGCCGCGCAAGACCGCCACCCGCCGCCTGCGCCTGCCCGGCAAGCTGGCCGACTGCTCCCGGGAAGCGGCCGAAGGGACCGAACTCTTCCTGGTCGAGGGCGATTCGGCCGGCGGCTCAGCCAAGCAGGCACGCAATCGCGAGACCCAGGCGGTGCTGCCGCTGCGCGGCAAGATCCTGAACGTCGCCTCGGCCAGCGCCGACAAGCTGCGGCAGAACCAGGAGCTGAAGGACCTCATCGAGGCACTGGGCTGCGGTGCCGGCGACCGCTTCGACTCCAAGCGCCTGCGCTACGGCCGCGTCGTCATCATGACCGACGCCGATGTGGACGGGGCGCATATCGCCGCGTTGCTGATGACCTTCTTCTACAAGGAGCTGCCGGAGCTGGTGCGGCAGGAGCGCGTCTTTCTGGCGCAACCGCCGCTCTACCGGCTCGCGACCGCCGGCAAGACCATCTACGCGATGGATGACGCCGAGCGCGAGAAGCTGCTGAAGAAGGCCTTCAAGCCGAACCAGCGGGTGGAGGTCAGCCGCTTCAAGGGGCTGGGCGAGATGCCTCCCGCCTCGCTGAAGGAAACCACCATGGACCCGCGCAAGCGGACCCTGTTGAAGGTGGTGCTGCCGGCCGAGGAGCGCGCCTCGACCTCGGAGCTGATCGAGGCGCTGATGGGGCGCAAGCCGGAGCTGCGTTTCCGCTTCATCCAGGAGAATGCCGCGCGCCTGGAACTGGAGGCGGTGGACGCCTGATATAAGCGCGCACCAAACGAGAGACTCCGGCGCCATTCAGTAGACTGGCGCCCTCCTAACTCCATGATTTCTTTACCGAAGGGCGCGAGATCCTCGCGCCCTTTTTGCTTGCCGAAACGCGGCGAGACCCTGCGCAAGCAGAGTCATCCGGCGACGCCCTGCCGCTCAAGGAAAACGACAGGATTCACCCTGCGCGAGTTGCAACCGGCGCCAGGGTGCCCCGTTTAACCTACGTCATGGGAAACAGCCTCGAACCCGGCGCCGCGATCGCCAAAGACCTCGACGCACTGCTTGCCAGCGTCCCCCCGCTGTTCGCTGAGGGCATCTCGACGTTTGTCTATGAGGTGGTCGAGCTCGAGATGGTGGAACTGGCCGCGGCTCGGGCGAGGGCGACGGCGTGGCTGGAACGGGCCCGCGAACGTGGTGACGGCAGCTCTGCCGCATGCATTGCGACGATTGCGGCTTTGGACGCCCGGCAGGCACGAGTCGCTGAAGGGCTCCGCAATCTATGGCGGCTGCAGGCTTACCTGGAGCGCAGGCGCGATTACATCGCGCCGCCATCGTCAGTGTCATCCAGGAGCAAGCCTGACAGCAAGAACACCCGCGTGCGCGACCGAGTCGCCGCCGTCCTGGCAGAAGGCGGCCCGACACACCGGACGGAGCTCCTCAAGGTCGTGCTGGCGGACGGTTTACTCGGGGCGGAGCAACGTCCCATGAACCGACTTGCCTCCATCCTGGCCAGCAATGGTCACCTATTCGGCTCGGACTCCAGGGGGACCTACTTCCTGTTGAGCACTGAGCCCAAGGAACAGACCCGGTCGCGCGGTCGCGCCGGTCTGCCCACGGGACGCCGCCCGGCGCTTCCCACGTCGCAACCTGAGAAAGGAGGTGAAGGCCATGCGGGCGCGTGCGCCGTATAGAAGACCGGGGGCGGATCATCTCCGCTCGAAACCCGGATACTAATCGAAGCCTGAACCAAGAAAGCACCCCTGCCTGGATCTAGCCATCCAGTCAGGGGTGCCTCTTGTCTGGTGCACGGTCGCGCCGTCTGTGGAACGTACTTTCGAACTCCAAGTTGCGTACCGTGGCTGCGTATTCGGGCGGCAGTCCGCTCGCCCTGAGGTCCGTGATGGGGCAGACGACGAAGCGGATGGGCGAGTTCCCCAGCTTAGCTCCTCGGGTCGGAGATGCTTCGTACTTTGGGTTCGATGGGGACAGCGGGCGCACGCAGGTTCCAACCCCGCTCACCTCTACCAGGAGGTGAACGCGATGCGTCCGCGTGTTCGTTGTAGAAGAGTCTCAGGGTGAGCGTCGGGCCGCCGAGCTGAACAAACGCAGCTTACCGGAAACAGCAAACAACGGGGACGGCCACCTCGGATCCACACATCCGGAGCGACCGTCCCTGCTGCCAAGCCACGGAACACCTGCAGAATGCCTCTGCCGGGCCTTGGTTGCACGCAGGAGACGACGCAGGCTGTTCCGGCATGTCCGTCAGCCTACACCGTCATCCAGAATACTGCCCATCCGATCCAGAGCCAGTGGAGGCAGTAGCAACCGGATCTCGCCCTTTGGAGAGACCGCCCCTGCTTCCAGATCGCAGGACATTCGGGGGATTTCAGAGCAAGAGCTTGGCGACCCTCATCCGTATGTTTCCCGTCGAAGTACGCCAGCGAAGATTAGTCCGCAGCCCGTAAGCCCGACCGGCCCCGCCATTCGCGCCAGTACGCCCGAGCAAGCCACAGCAGCCCGACGATGCCACCTGCCGTCGTGGCCGCCCCGATCCCCCAAAACCCCACCACGACCGCAGCGTGGCCAATGGTGGCACCCGGCATCAGGACGCCGTCCAGCCAGCCAGCAGGCATTGGCTCGCCACCAAAGACCACGAGCGCGGCAGCGGGCGCCGTCATGGCCGCCATCCTCAAGGTGTAGGTTGCCAGGCTCATCGTCCGCTCTTGTCCTCGGCACCGAAACGTCCGGGCAGCATAGGCGGTTCAAGGGCACTTGCCAGAGCCCGTGGCGCCCAGGCTACCGTCGACCCGCAGGAGCCCGTCGATGCCCGAACACCAGCGCAGCTGTTTCAAGCCCGCCCGCCGCCTCGACCTCATGGGTGACCCGATCCGCGATCAGTTCGGTCCCGCATGGCCGGACGGCCTGAGGCTTCTGTAGGCCGTAGCGTAAAATCAGTCCCTGCCTCCGTCCCGAAGGCCGCGACCGAGAAATCAATGAAGCTGCGGAGCTTGGGTGTGAGGCGCCGATTAAGGGCGTGGAGCAAATGCGTCCAGAACGCGATAGTCCGGGAGAATCTGGACCACTAGCCCGTCTTCCAGAGAGCTGCGAATTATTTCCATCGGTCTCAGCAGGATGTCCAATCCATTCAGGACCGCGCACAGCAGCGGCGCGCCATGATCGGCCAGTAAGCGGCTGGAGACAGGGACCACGACGCGCCCCCTCCGGGCCGTCGAAGGTCCATGCGGCGCGAAGCTTGTTATGGGCGTAGCAGAGGAATTCATGCTGTCCGAGATCTGCGGGCGAGCGAAGCGGCGGGGCCTTCGCGAGGTAGGCGGGCGGTCCGCAGAGGATCAGGCGATGCGGAGCCAGCTTTCGGGCCATCAAGCCACTAAAATTCTGCCCGGGCCACTCTAGGGGGCTGGTCAGCCCGTCGCCGGACGGATTCGGGAAGCCACGTGGAGCGTATCGTGGCCCTCATCCAGGACCAGCGGGGTTCGAGAGGGTTCCATTGAGGCGGCCTGTGGGGGCGGGATATAGCGAAGCCGCCCTGAGGGGCGCCTTTCAGCGGTCGGCCTCGCGCCGTGAGTTCTCACCTAAGTGACTAACGGGGCCGCGAAGGGTCCTTCCTTGGCGAGCGACGCGGGCGGGGCGTGGCGCCCGCTCACCTCGACCACCGCCAGTGTGCCCTTGGGTCCGGAGCGCACGCGACCGGGCCAAGCGGCACCCCTGCGCACGCGGCGGCCCGTCAGCGCGGCACGTTGGCGGGCAGGAAGTCCCGGAGTTCCCCCATGTTGGAGCAGCGGATCCGCAGGTTCCGCCTCTGGGGTCCGTCGTCCTCCGGGTGGGGCAGCAGGCCGAGGCGGTCGAGGACGTAGGTGACCAGTGCCTTGCGCACAGGCATGCGCAGGCGGCCCCCGGACATGCCGTACTCGGCCTCGACCATCGCCCTCTGCGGCGGCGGGAGGCCCGGCGCCGCCTCCAGCACCACGTCGGCCGTCTCGTGCCACATCGTGTCGGCCTCCCCGTCGACCCAGACGGCGCCCGGCTCGGGCCATGCCTCGGCGATCCGCGCCAGCACGAAATCGGCGAAGCGCCTGCGCTCGCCGTCCCAGCCGCGGAGGTGGAGGCGGTCGCCTGTGTCCACCAGCGTGTGCCCCGACACGACCCGGGAGACGGTGTCGGAACTGCTCATGGAACGGTAGGTCATCCGCACCGGCGTGCGGCTGTCATGGGCTCGTAGCAGGGCGGCGACGACGTCGTCCCGCCCCCTTCGCTCGGGCAGTCGGACCTCTTCGACAGGCAGCGTCCGCGCGCCTGCCTCGGTTTCTTCGCGGATCCAACGGCGGGCGTCCTTCGGAAAGAGCCACTCGTGCCCCGGTGCGGGATGGTAAGCCTTGGTCGAAGGGTCCATGACGGCGCCGCCCCCGGACGCCTCCAGGAAGGCGGCGAGGTCGCCCGACGCCTGCTGCGGCGACACCTGGAACCGTTCGACGAGGTCGCCCCGGCGGAACTGGCCGAGCCAGCACAGGCGGTCCTCAATCCAGCGGAGTCGCCGCAGGATCGCGGCGCCGTTCCTCCTCTCAAGGAGATGATCTAGTGACTGGATAGACGCCATCTCTTCACCGCTCTAAAACCGTCGCTTCAAGCGTCGGCGGGGGACCATGGCGAGTCTTGATTCGGAAGTCACGGGGCTCATGCTCGCCTGCGGCCTCCTCGAAGCGCACGATTGCGCCATCGCCGAGGGGCGCGCGATCCAGCAGGACGCCTCTATGCCAGCCGTCCTCCGCCGCGCCCTAGCCCGCCTCTCGGCCCACTGCCTGCTGGAGGCGGCGCCCGACGCCGGGGCCTCCCTTCACGTCGCCATGGACCTAGCGTGCGAACCCTTTGCCGGATGGGGTATCGGGGCTTTCGGCGCGGATTACCCGTTCCGCGACGTCAACCTCATCGACCGCGAGGCAGGCGTGCCGACGGAGGATTGCCGGGAGATGGCGGCGCGGGGCGGGTCCGAGGTCGCGGCGGACGAGGAGGTCCAGTTCCGCCGCCTGCGCGCGGCGCTGGACACGGTGTCCGGCCGCCGCCGCGAAGCCGCCTACACCGCGGTCCGCGAGTTCGTGGTCCGGAACCCCGTGGTCAGGCGCAACGCCCGCGACGAATTTATCACGGAGCACGATCTGCTCGCCGCCCTGCCGTTGATGGACTCCGTCTACCACCGCATCCCGAATTCGGCACGCGCGGACGGGGCGGTGCGGCTCTGCGGCGGCTGCGGCAGCCTGCTCTGGCCCCACCGGGACACGAGCCTCCACCCCCACGGCCGCTGCCGCATTCGGCAGTGCCAGCAGGCCAACCCCGCGGCGGAACCCGGCCCGGCCGTCGGGGATCCGGAGGAGTGGCTGGCGGTGGTCCCGTCCGCGGCCATCTTCTGGGTGGGCCCCGGCCTGGACGAGATCCGCATCCACGACGCGTTGAAGGCGGCGGGCCGCGCGTCCGTCCTCTACCCTATGATGGACGCGGCAGACGTCGGCGTGGACGGCACGGCGGTCGGCATCGACGTGAAGTCATACGCCAGCCCGCTCCTGCTGGCCTCCAAGCTGACCCGCGGGGTCGGTCGGCTCTCCATGTTCCGGCGCCGCATCCTGGCCGTGCCGGATGGCAAGCTCGCACTCAACCGCAACTACCTCCACCAGCTAGTGGCGCAGTACCAGGGTGAGACGCCGCTCGAGTTCATGACCGTCTCCTCCGCCATCCGGGCGCTGTCCCGGTGAGGGCGCGACCCGAGGGCTTCCGCTCGTCAGTCAGAGCGCAGTGGCTCTGCGCAGCTGTCCGCGCCTTCCTCGGCGAGGAGGACCTCGGCAACGTGCCAGCCCTAATGTCGGGCTACGGCTCGGTCATGGACCGGACCGGGATGGCGGACTTCGCGCGCGCAGCCTGGAGCCTGCGCCAGCTCGGCGTATCGGTCGCCTCCGACATCCAGCTGCGGCAGGCGGTGCTGGACGCGGTGACCTGGGAGGCAGACGCCCGGGCGGAGCGCGACGACTTCCGCGAACTCCCCTTCGAGATCGACGCCGAGCACCGCCGCCACCGCTTCCGGCTGCGCGAGGGCGCGGAGGCCGAGGCGGACCGCATGGCGGAGATCCTGCACGCCGGGCTTGGCCTGGAAGGCTGGGGCGTGCCAACCGCGGACCCCGCGCGGCCCATGGCCGTCATGGAGGCTGCGAGCGAGGGCGCGGAGCGCATCCAGATTGATCTGGCCGACCTGCCCGCGCCGCCCCCGGCGCCGAGGCACGACTTCGGCGCCGCGCCGCGGGGGCCGATCTCGGTGCCGCTTGACGAGCTCGAGGACGTCGCGCGCGCGATGGACGCGGCGGACGCCGCGGCCCCGGAGCGCCCCCGCGGCAACTGGCTGGGGCGCCTGCGGGGCAATGCCGGGCCGAACTTCCAGATCCTGGCCCCGGACCGCGCTGCGGGCGCGCTGCCTGCCACGCGGGAGATCCGCCTGGAGGGCCTGAAGCACCTGATCGGCCTGCCCGGCACGGGCAAGTCGACGCTCATCATCCTGCTCATCATGTGGCTGGACCGGCGCGGCCTCCGCACGGTGGTGCTGCTCCCCTCGATCGAGAGCTCACTGAACCTGCTGGCCGACCTTCGCTTCTACGGGGCCGACGTCGGGCTGCTGGTGGGGCAGTCCCCGGAAACCCGCATCGGGCATGCGCGCAAGCTGGCCGAGCGCCTGGGATCCGACGACAACCGCGGCTTCGGCCGCAGCGCCCCTGGGGCGGACCTCCTCGGGCTGAACTGCGCGCTGGGCGGCTTCGACACGGACCCTGAGGGCCACGACGGCTTCCCCCACCTCGCGCCGCCCTGCACCGCGGTGCTCCAGCGGAGGCTGAAGCGGGACGGGGCGCCGCAGGGCCGGGAAACCGCCCACCTCTGCCCCCTCTCCGGCTGCTGCGGGCGCATGAAGGCGCCCCGGGAGCTCACCTCGCGCCGCGTGTGGCTCGGCCACGTGCTGTCCCTCGACACGCGCGTCTCGCCGCACTTCTCCGAGGAGCGGCTGCGCTACTTCGAGGCCGCGGCCATGGCCGCGGACGTGGTGATCGTGGACGAGGCCGACGGCGCGCAGCAGGCGCTGGACCGCAAGGCCCTCTCCTCGCTCGACCTGACGGGCAGCCGCGAGAGTTACGAGCACCACCTGGTGCGCGACCTGTTCTCGCCCGTGGCGGCGGGGCGCAACGACATCACCGCCACCAACGTGCAGAACTACACGGCAGCAGCCAACGACTTCGGCAGGCTGAACCGCAGCCTCGTGACCCACCTGCAGGAGGACCGGCGAATCAACGGCGGCGAGGGGCCGATCTCGCGCTTCAGGGACACCTTCGTTACCAGCCACAACGTGCTGACCGCGCTGTTCGCGCCCGCCGACTACACGGTGCTGCCGGACGCGGACCGCCTCGCCGAGGATCTCCGGCACACTGCCATTCAGGATCTCTGGGACGCTTGCGTCCGCTCCGCCCTGTACCGCCGCACCGACAGGGACGAGGACGTCTCCGAGTACGAGTTCGAACTGGACCGCGTGGCCGCGGGGCTCGCGCGGACGCCCGAGGAGGTCAGCTCCGCGGCACGCGCGGTCACCGACCGCATCCGTTCATGGATCTCGGAGCCGCTGCCGACGCGGCGGGAGGCGCTGCTCAAGGACATGCGGGAGCGCTTCTTCGTGCTGGTGCCCCCCGCGGACGGGCTCGCAGCCGGGCAGGCCGCGGAGCTGTTCCGGTTCCTGCTCGGGGTGACCGGGGTCATCCTGCAGTTCCTGACCCTGGTCCCGGCGCAGCAGGCGATGGTCGCCGAGGGCATCCACCGCGAGCCGCTGTTCCGCCAGGGCATCTCTGACGACCTCGCCAGCTCCGTGCCGGAGGCGCTGATCGGCCGCCTCGCGGGGCTCAGCTTCAACTTCGACGAGAGCGGCCCCCGCCCGAGCCTGCGGCTGCGCTACGTCTCATTCCGGGGCGCGCCGCGCATCCTGCTCTACCGCCTCCACGAGCTTCTCCGGCACGAACGCGGCGGCCGCGGCCCCGCAGTGCTGCTGGCGAGCGCGACCTCCTTCCTGCTGGAGAGCCCCACCTTCCACATCCCGGTCGGCCCCGACCTGGTGCTGCGGCGGGAGGATTCCGGCGAAGCGTGGCGGCGCTCCTCCTACCGCTTCGCGCCCATCCCGGACCCCCAGGATCCGTCCCGCTTCCTTCGGTTCAGCGGCGCGCCTATGGCGCAGCGCGAACGGATGCTGCGGGCCATGGTGGACCACTACGCCGCAGGCCACCCCTCGTTGCTAGAGCGCATGGCGCGGGACTTCGACGGCGGGGGCCGGAAAGTCGCGCTGGTGGTGTCGAGCTACGAGCAGGTGCGCATCGTCAAGGACTGGCTGCGCCGCCGCTACCCGTCGCTGGCGCCGCGCGTGGTCGGAGTTGCGCCCGAGATCCCGGAGCGCTCTGAGGGCGACTGGGTCACGGCCGCCCAAGTGGAGCGCCTCGGCCTCCGAGACGACTGGGACGCCCTGGTCTTCCCAATGAAGTCCCTGTCGCGCGGGGTGAACATCGTCTTCGAACGCGGCCCGCGGCGCCGGGACGCGCTGATCGGGACCATGATCTTCCTGATCAGGCCGCACCCAGCGACCGAGAGCCTCGACCTCGTCGCCGGAATGAGTGGCGCGACCTCCCTCGCCTTCGACGTCCGCGCCTTCCCGCACGGCGCAGGCAACGGGTCCGTCTCGGCGGAATGGGCGCTGGCACGCCGGGACGCGATGCGGACCGCGCGGCGGCTTTTGCGCTTCCCACTGATGGCGAGCCGCCTGGGCCCGCTCGCCACGCCCTTCACCGCCGACATCATGGTCGACGTGCTCCAGACGATCGGGCGCTCGATGCGCAATGGCTGCCCAAGCCGGGTGATCTTCGCGGACGCCGCCTGGGCGCCCGTCTCGGCGGGCGGCCGGGGGCGGGACAAGGCCGCCAGCAGCATGCTCGTCGCCATGCGTGACATCCTGCGCGCGAGATTGTCGGACCCGAATGCTGTGGACCGCGAAATCTACCGTGCCTTGTACGAGCCGTTCCTGTATCCCCTCGAACGTTGCGAAGGGGTCTCTTTCCCCGATGGAGCCGATGCGTCTGATGAGTGAGCCTGAAGAGCACGTCTACCGGGCGCTTCCCGGCTACGAATCCGACGACGTCGCCATCGCCTTCCTCATCGCGCCTGACCGCCCCGTCCCTGTGCAGGGCGCGAACCTGGAATGGTCGGAGCGCCTCGCCGGGCTGCTGAGCGAGATCGGGCGCCAGGCTGCGGACACCAAGCAGCCCACTGGGCGGCAGCTCCCCTACGCCTCGCTGCGGGCGCTGCTGCAGGTGGCGATCCCCGAGGCTGTCCTGCTCACCGGCGACCTCAGCGCGCCCTGGTCCCGCAAGGAGAGGCGCCCGTTCCTGCAGGTCGCGGGGGACGGCGCGGCCACGGCACGGCGGGCGGCGGCCGCGTTCCGGCAATGGGCGGAGATGATCCTCACCCCCTGGGCGGAGCGCCTGGACCTCCTCCCCTCCCTGGTCGAGTCGGCGATCGATGCCGCGGGCGGGGCCGACGCCTTCGAAGTGGAAGCCTTCTCCGGCGACCTCGCGGCCGACCTCAGGCGCGGCGCGCCCTTCGACCGCTACCGGCAGGGCATCCTGCAGGAGCTATCCCGCCGCATCGAGGGCCGGGAGATCTTCCCCGGCCTCGGCCCGGTGATGCGCGTCGTCCGTTCCCAGTCGAACAGCAACGACGTCGAGTTTCTTTCCTGGCCGCAAGTCTCGCCCAAGGGCGGCCGCTTCTCCATGTCGGCCCAGTTCTCCCTCGGGACTGTGCCCTACCTGGACAAACCCGTGCTGCGCATCAGGGCCTCGCGCAAGCGCTGGCTCGAGGCGCTGCCGCGCCAGGGCGCGCTCTGGGGCCGGGACCGCGTGCACGGCCACATGGCGCGCCGGGACGGCCCGCCCATCGTGGTCGAGTTCGCGGCGCACGTCGGCAAGGACGGGATCGAGGAAGTTTTCTCGCCCGCCTTCCTGACCCAGGCGATGAGGATGCGCGCGCCGCTCGGCGGCGGCTTGGCAGCCCTGGTGGACCAGCGCGCCGAGGACGTGTTCACGGCCTTCGCCTACGCGCCCAACCGCGACGGGCGGCACTGCCTGGGCGGGGGTGCCACCACGCGCGACCAGCTCGACCTGATGGACGCGGCGCTCCCACTCCTCGCGCCCATCGGCGCGCGGCCGCTACCCTTCTCGGCCGCAGACCGGGGGCCGCGGACGGTGAAGCGCGCGGTGGACCAGCACGGCTACCTCGCCACCGCCGGTCTGATCGACAGCTTCGCCCGCTCCCTCGGGCACGAGGACGCGGACCCCGAGGACCTGCTCGCGGTGGGCAAGCGCCTTCTGGAGGGCGGCGAACCGCCGGAGATCTCCCCGGACGCCGCGTGGAAGGCCCGCGAGACGCTCGAGAAGGTGCGCGAGTGGAACCGGGACCGCCTACGGCGGGCCTTCGGCAACCTGCGCCTGACCATTGTCGCTGTCGCCGATCAGGAACAGGAGCGCCTGCTCATCCGCCACGCCATCGCCGCGCTGTTCGGCGACGCCCTGGACGTACAGCTGCGCCAGCTCCCAGCCGACACCCACGGCCCGCGCGACGCCCTTCCCGCCTCGGCGCGCCCCCCGCGCGAACGGTTCAACGCGCGCATCGCGGCCTGGACGCCGCTAGCAGACGCGCTCGGGCGCGACCTCGGCGGCACGCACGTGCTGGTCTGCGCTGCGGCGGAGTACGGCGGCAGGCGCGACGACACGGTCAACCTGATGGCCGGTCGCCACGCCCTGGCCACCAAGGCCGAGGCCAACGTCCAGTACCTGCTCCCCTGCGGCGGCTGGGCCGACTTCGACACCTACCTCCACCGCGTGCAGTCCGCCGTCTACGATCTGCTCTTCGGCCACTCCGGGCTGGTGTCCGAGGTCGCGCCGCTGCTGCAGCAGGACTTCCCCGACCCGGTGACCCGGCCGCAGCGGATCATCGGCATCTCGGTCATCACAAAGGCGCGGTCGCAGCGGGGCGGCAAGGGATCGCGCCTGTGTCTTGCCACCCGCATCGGCCTCCGCGACGGCCGCACAGAGGCGCGCGTGGGCTGGTTCAACGGCACGGCCTTGCAGTGGAGCGGGTGGCAAGCCTTCTCGGAGGCGCTCAAGACGGTTGCCCGGCTCGAGACCGCCTCGCTCGGGCCGACCGAGGAAATGGCGAAGCGCTCCTTCCAGGCGTTCGTGCGTGCCGTCATCGACGAGGCCGTGGAGGACGGGGAGCGCCCCGTCGTGATGGTGGACAGCACCACGGCCGCCGGGCTCTGGCCCTGGCTGCGCGACACCGACATCGGCCGCGAGCCCACGATTGGCGCAGATGGCGAACTCAAAGGCCGCGCCTGGTCACAGGTCCGCCTCGTCCGGGTTCGCGAGACCTTCGGCAGCCGCGTGGTGGAGCGGAAGGTGAAGCGCTACGAGCGCCTGGACCCCGAGAGTGGCCGGACTCTCGGGGTGGAGAACCGCTACCAGCCGACGGTGACCGCGAACACCGTCCGCTTGTCGTCGGGGCCGGGCGGATCCGCGCATTACTGGGTGACCGACGGCTACCGGACGCAGCCGAAACGCGGCCTGAGCGTCTACCGCGAAGTAGAGACTTTCGGCCCGCTGTCCAGCGGCGGCAGCGCCCGCGACAACGCCAGGGGCCTGTTCAAGCGGACGCCGCGCGGCATGCACGAGGACACCTACCAGGTGCCGAACGCGTTGGAGGTGACGGTCGCCAAGCTGGCGGAGGGCGACGAGGCGGACCGGGTCGCGCACCTGGTGGCCAGCCTGCGGCACGGCTACGGGCACACCGCCAGCGCAACCACCCTGCCTGCGCCGCTCTCCTTCGAGAGCAAGGTGCGGGACTACATGGCCCGCTTTCACGTCGACGACGCCGACAAGGACGTCGAGCCGACCGAAGAGGAACTCGAGGCCCAGAGTACGCTTCCCCTCTTCGCCGCCGCGGTGCCCGCGGCCACGACCCCGCCCGAGCCTGACCCCGACCCGGATCCCGGCGGGCCGCTGCCTCGGGGCGTGCGGACAGGCGACAAGGGCAATGGCGACAGGGGATCTAAGGCAATGTCGAAGGCGAAGGACAGGGTTTGGAACGGCGGCCACCAGGGGACGCTGCTCGAGTTGCCCGACGGCGTTGACCGCGAGTGGGTGCGGACTCAGATGGCTATCGTGGCCAGCGACCTCCGCCACCTGAACGAGTGGCGCCAGGAGATCCGCGACCTGAGCGGCTTTGCCTGGCCCGCGGAGAAGGTGAGCTCGAAGACCCTGCCGGACGTGCTCCTGGCAGCCCTGCGTTACCCGAGTTTTCTGCGGGTCGCGACGCGCATCCTGGCGCGCAGCAAAGACAGCAAGGCCAAACGCTGGAAGGCGACGCTCTTCACCCACGTGAAGGGTGTCTACCCCGCGTCGGTGCCGGACGGTCCCGATCCCAAGGCGCCACCGCAGTTCAGGGACCGCTACCGCATGCCCCACTACGCGCGCGTCGCGGAGCAGATCCAGCAGCGGGGGACCGCCGACGAGCTGGAGGCGTTCGTGATCTACAGCGCGCTCACCTTCGCCACCCCCGCCGACGTCAGGCCGCTGGATGAGAAGGCCGTGAGCGCGGAGGAGGAGCGCCGGATGTCGAGCCTGCGGAGGTTCGTCGCCTCCGCCACCGAACTCCTCGACGACGGGTTTGAGTTCGTGCGCGACATCGTCGAACAGCAGGATGCGCCGCGGCAGCCTCCCGCCCCGCGGGACGACGAGGTCGCGCCGTGGTCGGCCTACGCTACCGCGGCAGCACCGGCGGAGGCACCCCCAACCGTGCCCGGCGGCCCTGCGGCGGATATCCCCACGGCGGGGTCGGAACCAACCCGAAGCGAGCCGCCCGCCGAGGCTGCGGACGCCGCGGCCGACGCCTCGCTCCCCGGGGACCAAGCGTCGGAGCCTCCTCTTCCGGCGGCGGCGCCAGACGCCCACTCGCCTGCCGCAGCCTCTCCCGCAGACGCCGCGCTCGCGATGTGGCGCGACGCCCTGGGACGCGCGGCGGCGGCGGCCAACGCCGCCCTCGGCGGCAATCCCGATGCGGACCTTCTCGGCCTGATCGAGAAGGCGACCTCCGACGCCGCGGCCGCCGCGCGGGACTGGGAGGCCGCGCGGCCGAAACTGGTGGACGCCGCCGCCACCGTCGCCGCCTTGCGTGATCTCCTCGCGTCGGTCGCCGCGCTGCCGAACGCGCCCAAGGGCGCCGTCCCCGAGACCGTCGGCGACATCCCGTGGCAGGTGGAGGAGGGCGTGAAGGCGGCGGCGGACGAGGCGGCGGAGCAGGGGCGCGCCATTCTCGCCGAAGCCAGCGCGCGGGTCGCCTCCACGCACCAGCGCCTCCGGGCGCTCGACCCCGACACGACCTCTGACGAGACGATGGAGGAGGCGACCCGCGACCATACCGCGGCGCGCGTCGCCCGGAGCGCGGCGATGCACCGGATCGTCGAGCTCTGCGGCGCCGCGTCGGAGATGCTGCGCGACGCCGCCCCGCCCCCAGCGTCCGCGCCGCCAGCAGTTCCGCCCATCGACGCACCCCTCCCCGTTTCGCCCGCTCCGTCCCCGGAGGCGCTCGGACGACCACTCCACAAGCGCCCCGAAGGTTCGGAGGCTCCGCAGGCCGAAGCCGAGGTTGAGGCCGGAGCCGCGGGTCCCGAGGCCGCCGGGATGCCGGACGACATGGAAGCGGACGACGAGCTGGAGGAGTTGCCGCCCCTCCCGGCCGGGATGCCGCTGCCCCTGGCAGCCGCCGCCGCGCCGTCCCCGCCCCCCGCTCCCGAACCCATGGATCCGCTGGCGGCTTCCGTGGCGGAGCGCGTCGAGCGCTACTTCGCCGCGGGTGACTTCTCGCTCGCCTACCACCTCACCCGGGCGGCGCGCCGCGTCTTCCAGGCCGCCCCGTTCCCGTTCAGCTTGCAAGAACTCCGCCTCGCTGCGGTCCGCGGCCATGTTAGCCATGCCTCCACGCAGGGCAGCCCGCAACTCGCGAGCCTCGTGGACGAGGCGACCAAGGAGGTGGCTGAGGCGGGTTCCGGGACCGATCTCGGGATGGCGCGCCGCGTCGCGCTCTCCGCCAGCCTGCTTGAACTCGCCATGTTCCATCAGGGTCTAAACACCGGGGACGGGCTGCGGCTCATCCAAGACGTCTCGCCCGAGATGCGCGACGGCTTCCACGAGCTGATAGAGGCCCTGGCCCTCGCGGGCCGCACCGGCTTCGTGTTGCCGCAGCACTTCCACGCCGTTCAGGCCGAGGCGGTGAGCACCCGCTTCGTGGACGATTGCGCGGAGAGGATCCGGAAGAGCATCGCCGCCTTCGAGGGCGTCCGCTTCAGTTACGTCCCCGCCAATATCATCCGCAACGAGCTCCTCAAGCGCGAGCAGATCGTGGGGCGCCTGCAGGCGGCGTTGTCGGGGGAACTGGCGGAGGCGCTGCCCGCCGCGCGGGAGTTCGCGGAGGCGTGCGCCGACGAGGACGCCGTCGGCGAGATCATCGACGCGGCCGACAATCTGGCCAACACCGCCAGCGGTGTGAACGGCCACGCCCGGAATCGCCTCGTCTCGACGGTCGCGGACATCGCCGCGGCCTGCAAAGAATACGTCGCCGCTGCCGAGGCGCTCCCCCTTGCCCGCGACAGCGCGCGGAACGCGAACCTCAAAGCGACCGCGCGCAGGGTCGCCTCCGGCGCCGAGGCCGCCCGCAGGGCCCTCGCCGAGCACGCCGAAGCCGCGGGACCCCTCACGCTCGCCGCGATCCGCCATGCCGAGGCGTCCGTCGATGCCCTGGTCCAGAGCGTCCAGGGGCGGCACCGCGCCCCCGGCCCGCAGGACAACCAGACCGCGCTGCACGGCGCACTGTACTGGCTGCGCGGGCTGACCTTCGGGCAGAGCTGGCTCCCCGCGCCCTACGACCCGGAGGAGATCATCGGCCTCCTGCTGGCGCATGACGGGGCGCCCCGGCAGGGCGTGGAGGCGTGGCGGCGGGCCGTGGCCCGGGCGCTGTCCGAAGGGTCGCTCATCGCGGCGAAACTACTGATCGACGCGGCCGCCTTCTACGCCATCCCCTCCGATGCCGCGAAAGCGGCAGACGACGACTACAGGCACACCCGGGCGAACGCCCGCCAGTCGCTCATCGGCAGCGGCGAGGACGTCGGCGAGATCGAACGCGTGCGCCGCCTTATCGAGAAGGTTCAGCGCATGGGTCGCTTCTCGCGCATCGACCAGGCGCAGGCGGAGCTCGCCCGGCTCGACCGGATCAACACGCAACGCATGCCGGAGACGGTGAGCCTGGAGGAGCGGACGGAGGACGAGGAGGCCGACCAGATCCTCGACATCCGCGCCGCGCGCGCCTTGCTCGCCGACGTCGAGCAGCGCATCGCCCAGATGCTGGCGGAGCCGAAGCGGGAGATGGCCGCGGACCTTCAGAGCCTCAAGGAGGGCGGTGCGAGCAGCGCCGACTTGGAGCGCATCCAGCGCATCCTGGACGCCGACGACCTGCTGACCGCCGGGGAGTTGATCTCCTTCCTGAAGTCCGGCAGCGCCCTGCCGGAATCGACCTCCCCTAACCCGCGGTACAAGGCGTACTTCCCGGAGATCCCCGCAGCCCTCGGCCGGATCGGCAAGCGCGCCCTCGAAGATGCGTGCCGCGCCATCCAGGAAGGCCGGGATCTGGACGTCCTCCCATTCGGCCGCGTTCTCCCCGACCGCAAGGACGACGCCGTCGAGATCGCCCGTTCCTGGCGGGACCTCCGTGCGCTCGTCGAGCACGGCAGGGAGAAGCTCGAGTCCGTGGCGGCGGCCATCGCTACCTTCCTGGGCAAGGCGGGTTTCTCGCCGGACCTCCGCGGGGTGCTGCCGCCCGCCAAATCCGGGGCCAGCCGCAAGGCTTACTGCGCCGACTTCCGCATCGAGGTGCCCACCGACAATGAGAGCCTCCTGCTGCCAGATTTCGGCAGCGCAACGGGCGGCCTTTATCGGTTTTGCGCCGTCCTCCAAGTGCCGACCGAGAGCGAGATGAAGGCGTTCCGCGACGCGGCCCCGGACAACTACGGGCTGATCGTCCTGGTCATGCAGTCGGTGGACGCCGAGCGACGCATGCAGCTCGCGGGGGCCGCCATCCAGAACAAGCGCCGCGCACTGGTCATCGACGAGAGCATCCTGCTCTACGCGCTCTCGGAACCGTCCTTCCGGCCCCTGACCCTGCTCGAACTCGCGCAGCCCTCCAGCTTCGCCACGCCCTACACCAGCCCTGGGAGCGGTGCGGTGCCGCCGGAGATGTTCTTCGGGCGCCGCGACGAGATCAACGAGATCTGGGAGCAGAACGGCAGCTGCATCGTCTACGGCGGTCGACGCCTCGGCAAGACGGCCCTGCTGCACCGGGTCCGCCAGATCTACCACCGGGAGGACGGGTCGGGCGCCGTGGTCGCCTACGCGGACATCCGCAGCGTTGGCGGCACGGACGCCGCGAAGCATCTTTGGGAGCACGCCTCGCGCGCGATGCCGGAAGTGTTCCCGAAGCCGGTCCAGAAGGCCAGCCAGTTCACCGACCGCGTCCGCCAGTGGCTCGACGAGGACGACCGGCGCCGTGTCCTGCTGCTGCTCGACGAAGCCGACCTCTTCATCCAGAGCGACGCCAGGGCGGAGTACGAGGTGTTCCTCCAGATCCGCGGCCTGATGGACGACATGAAGCGCCGCTTCAAGTTCGTGCTGTCCGGGCTGAAGAACGTCAGCCGCCTGTCTAGGACGGAGAACCCGCCGCTCAAGCACATCGCGGCCAAACCCATCCGCGTCGGCCCACTCATGGATGAGGAGCTCGCCAGGGCCGAGGACATGGTCGTGCGCCCCCTCGCGGCCATGGGGTACGAGTTCGAGAGCCGCGGCGACGTCTGGCGCATTCTCAGCCACTGCAACTACTACCCGATCCTGGTCCAGTCGTTCTGCGCAGGGCTGCACACGATCATCTCCAAGGGCGCGAGCGCCAGCCGAAAGCCCGAGCGGCGGATCACGTCGCGCTTGGTGCTCGAGGCGCTCGAGAACCCGGCTATCGTCAAGGAGATCAAGGCCAAGTTCGACCACACGCTGCATGAGATCGACGAGCGCTACGGCCTCATCGCCTTCGTCGTGGCGCACCGCTCCCTGGAGGACCAGGAGGTCGGCCGGGCGGATGAGGGGATGACGGCCACGCAGCTCTATGACCACGCCCGCGCCTGGTGGGAGCCCGCGTTTGAAAGCCTCGAGAGCTTCAAGGACCTACTGGACGAGATGGAGGGCATGGGCGTCCTCCGGCAGACCGCGGCTGGTACCTGGACCCTCCGCTCCCACACCCTGCTCCGGCTTCTGGAGAACCGGGAGGAGCTCGAGAGGCGCCTCCTCGAGTTCGACGACCGCGAGCCGCCGTCCGCCTTCGATCCGCGCTCGATGCGCCGCCCCCTGAAGGAATCCACACGCTTCCGCGAGGTGCGCGCGGGTCACCATAGCCCCCTGACGCTTGGCCAGGAGCACGGGCTCTTCCACGGAAAGGAAACCGTGGGCGTCGTATTCGGCAACGCTCTCTCGGACGTAGGGCTCGTCGGCGCGGCGCTCGCCTCGGCCGACCACGTCCGCTCCAGCGACGGCTCCGCCATCGGCGTCACGCCGCGGATCTTCACGGAGTGCGACGACCTCCTGGACGCCGTGCGGCTGGCCGGGCGCTCCTCGGACAACTCGCTCCTCGTCGTCGATATAAAGTCCCGCTGGGACTCCGGGTGGGTGAACAAGGTCACCGCGAACCGGATCGTCCGGGCTGGGCAGGTCCGGGTGGTCTTCGTGGGAGGGCCGGAGCACGCCTTCGCCTGGCTGTCCGATCCGCACACCCAGCGGCTGCCGCCGCAGGTCTCGGTCCTGGGCCTCGCGCCCTGGTCGGACGCGATGACCGCAAGCCACCTGCTTGAGGACGGGCTGTCGCCCCAGGCGCTCGCCCGGGAGCTGACGGAGGCGCTCGGCGGGTTCAACAGCCCGATGACTCGCGCCTTTCACGCCCGGTGGAACGGCAACCAGGAGCGGTTCATGCGCCAGGTTGCCAAATGGTCGGCGGACCTGCGGACGGGTGCCGCGCTGCCCCAGGATCTCGGGCTGCTCCCGCAGGTCGCGGACTGCTTCGGGGCCATCGAGCGCCTGGAGGCAATCGACGACACGGGTGCCTTCACGCTGAAGGAGGCCGGGGCGGCCCTGTCCCTGGACGGAAGCGTCTGCGCCCTGCCGCTGGCGCAGCTGATGGAGTACGGCACCCTGATGGGCTTCCTCCGCATGGAGCCGCTTCCGCGGGGCACCAAACCGGAGGACCGCACCTACCGGATCGCGCCCCTCGCACGGCCGGTGATCGCCTCGGCGCGCGCTATGGAAGCCGCGTGATGGCCTCCGCCGACGAGATCTGGTGGGATCTCCCCGGACCTTCGCGCTTCGCCCGGCGCATCGCGGAAGCGGCCCTCGACCCCGGCCGCTGCGTCGTCGGCCTGTCTCTGCCCGGTGCCCCCGTCCCCGGCATGTTCGACGCGGTCGGGCGGATCTTGCGGGACCGGTCCTCGCGTTGGGTCATCCAACCCGGCTTCCCCGGCGGCCTGTCCGGCCGGACGCCGATGAAGGCGCTGGCCGCGGCGGCGGGCGTCGATACGGTCGGCCTAAACCGCGCGGCGGACTTCGTGTGGCACCCCGAATTGTCCGAGGCGGTGTTCCTGATCGAGGTCGTCCGGCCGGAAGACTGGCCGAAATGGGCCCTCTTCGCCCGCGCGGTCGAGGGCGAACTCTCCCGCGGCGGGCAGTTCTCGACGCCGTCGGTCATCCTCACGGCCCCGCGCGGCCGCTCCCCGGCGGAGACCGAGGCCATGCTGGGGAGGCAGCCCATCCGCTGGCACGGCAGCGTGTCCCGCTTGGACACCCGCCTCTTCGTCGAACGTATACGTCCCACGGTCGCCGACGACCTGCTGTCGCGTCTCGCGACGGAAACCATCGTCGAGCTGGCGGGTTGGGACCGCGTCCTCGCGTCCGGGCTTGCCGTGGAGGACGTCGGGACGCAGGTTTACCCCCTCGACGCGCTGAGGGCGCTCCTACCCGGCTGGACGCGTGATCACCCGTCCTGGGACAACGCGCTGGTGGACATGTGGGAGGGGATGCCGTTCCCGCACACGCTGTCGCTGATGGCGTCTGGGCGGGAGGATCATCGCCGCATCGTCGAGACCCGCCTCTGGTCGGCGCGGACGCGGGTCATCTTCCCGTTCCTCGAGCAGCTGCGGCACGCCTACATCCGCAAATACGACAGGACGCTGTCGAGGGCTCTCCCCTACGAGAAGCCTGCGGGCAACAGCGTGAAGCTGCTGCACCGGACGGTGGATCTGGAGATCTCCCACATCCGCAAGATCCTGCATGGGCACCTCGGCCGTGACAGCGACGATGCCATCCTCCTGGAGGCCATGAACAGCCTGCGGCATGCGCTGGCGCACGTCGACAGGACTGACCACCAGACCATCACGCTCGCCTCCGAACTCTGGGAGGATCTCGCCCATACCTTCCCCGGCGAGTGCGACGGCTGGGACTGGCCACGCTGCGGACAGAAACTGGTCGTCTTGGTCGGCCCGCCCGGCGCGGGCAAGAGCAGTTGGGCGCGGGCGAACCACCCGGCCGAGGACATCGTGTCCTCGGACGCCATCCGGAAGGAGTTGTACGGCGACGAGACGTTCCAGGGCGATCCGGTGCCGGTTTTCATGCGACTCCGGCGCATGGTCACTGACCGCTTGGCAGCTGGTCGCTCCGCCGTAGTCGACGCGACCAACCTCAAGCGGGACGACCGGGTGGCGAACGCCCTCCTTGCTCCTCCCGACATCGCCGTGCAGTACGTCGTCATCGACCGCGCGTTCGCGGACAAGCGACGGGACGGCGGATGGCGCAACGAGCGCGGGATCATTGAGAAGCTGGGGGCGCAGTTCGATGAGGCCCTCCTCGACATACTCGCGGGCGACGGGATCCCCAATATCGAGGTCGTCGTGCCTCCCCTAGGGGGTGCCAGCGTGGTCGAGGAGACGGCGGCCAGGCTCAGGGCTGGGATGACCGCAGCCGCCTGAACGGCCGACGGCGCAAAGCCGGAGCCTGTTCAGTGCCGCCGAAAGAAGCGGCAGTCGGACATGCTCGCCACCATCCCCCTCCCCCAGCCCAGCGGAACCGTCAACCGCCCGGCAAAGCGAGCGAAGCAGACCCAGCTTGTAGGTGGCGCTCTTGGCGTCCATGAGGATGAGGTGCCGGAGCATGAGCCGCGCCCGTGCCAGCTCGCCTACCTCCAGCTCCATCAGCCGCCCGGCGGCAAAGCCGATCATCTCGCGCAGGAAGGTCGCATTGGCGAACTTCTTCCCAAGAACCATGGTCTCATCGGTCATCCGGGTCGGTCCAAGGTCAGGGTTGTAGGTCTTAGCAACCCAACCCTGCTATGAACCACCGCGGTGACCGCCTCAGATCTGGCAGTCAGTTCCTACACCACCACGGGATGCGACCCGCAGCAGTTGCGGAACCTGATGCTGTACGATCGTTGCCGATGCATTGCTTCCCATCAACCAGCCGAAACAGTCCTGCAGTGTGTCCGCGCGAATGCATTGGCGGCCAAACCACGCCAGGGCCTCCGGGCGCGCCGCACCCCGGAATTCTTCCCAGTCTTCGGCAGAGCCAGCCACGCGCTGGCTCAGGCGCTGGCGGCGGGTCGGGGTCGACAAGCGATACCGCCCGGCGAAGACTTGTCCGGTCGCGCCAGTGCCATAAGGACCATTGGCTACTGCGCCACGTGCTGGATCCGGCATCCCCCGACTGCCTGCTTCCATCGGATCGGGCGAAGGCGATGCGTGCCTGACTGCTGGCCAAGCTCCGCGACCGTGCCCGGATTGCCCGCGGACCTGCCCTGACGGTCCGCGTTTCGGGCGAGACGGCGCTCGGGCTGGACGAGATCGGCCGCAGGCTGTTCGGGTCCACGAGCCGCTCCGTGACTGTGAAGGCGATGGCTAGGGTCGCGACCACGCACCTGCGGCCATCAGAAGGGAAACGGGATGGGTCGGGTACCGGGTAGCCAGGGCTGCCCACCGTCACCGTCTGGAAAAGGACAACCACCATAGGTCGCCGCACGACGCCGAGGCGCGAGAGGATGGCCGCCATGCTGCTGCAGCAGGAGGTCGGCGACGATTGCTTCGCGTGGCTGGCCAAAGCTGGCGTGGCGACGCGGCACGCGGGCGTGCTGAGGCGCGTCGGGCAGTACCGGGAGGCTGGGGGCCCGGAACCCGTCCTGGTGTTCCCGCCCGGATTCCCGGCCCGCCGCGCGGAGTGGCGCGGGTGCCGAAGCGCTGCGCAGGCGGATTGGCTGACCCGGCACGTGCTAAATCCGCACTCGCCCGACCTGCTGGTGAGCGAGAAGTTCGCCGCGGCAACGCGCGCCCGGCTGCTGGCGAAGCTGCGCGACGAGGTGCGCCGGGCGGCGGATTTCCGCACGATCCGCATCGATGCCGAGACCGCCGGGTGGTTGGACGCGCTGGCCCGTCACAACGGGCTGGGCAGCCGGTCGGAGGCCGTTGAGATGATGGTCCGTGTTGTCATGGAGGCGTCCGGCGGCAAGGCGGCGGCGAAGGACTGACGCGCGGCCGTCGCTGCCGTGGCGCCGCGCGGCGCCGTGCCTGTGATTGGACCGGCGATCGCGTCGGCGCCACCTTCGCCGCCGCACGCCAGCAGGGCTTGGTGGTTGGTCACCAAGGATGGGGTGCGCGGAAGCAGAAGGATTGCGCATGCCTGCCAATGCCTCGACGTTCAAGGACCACGTGCCCGCCCCGCTGGCGCGGCCGGAGGGGAAGCCACCTGTGGTGCAGAGCCCCGACGAATCGTGGATGCTGCAACTGGCGCGGGGCCCCGAGGGCGCGTTCGCTTTCGCCTACGAGCGGGTCGGCGGCATCGTCCGCGTTACGGCCAGGCCGTGCTGCGCCACCCAGCCGATCACGTGCTCCAGCCGGTCACCGTCGTTCTGCGCGAAGAGGACGCCGGGAAGCTGGGGGCAGGAATCCTTGGCATCATCGGTTCCTGAGAGCCGATAGGCGGTCGCGGCGAGACGCGGCGGGATACGGCCAAATCGGCATAACCCTCTGTGACATACGCCTGTCGCCGCCCGGGCCAAGCGACTATAGGCTGCCGGGAAATCGCGGATGGCATCCATGGCCGACGACAGCATTGAAACCCCGGCAAAGCTTGAAACCTACCGGCCCGGCGTTGTAATCGGCGCAACGGTCGCCCTCGCACACATCACGGAGACTGCTCGAGAGCCCTGCTACGCCATCACCTTCCGGCATCCTCCCCTCTCGGACAGGACGCTCGCGTTCGCATCCAGGGGACGCGATCAGCTCATCGATGCGCTCGGCTCTGCACCTGTCGGGCACCTGGTGACCCTGGTGGCGGGCTCGGACATGGCCGCTTTCGATGCGGGGATGGCTGCATTCCAGCAGGCGTCCAGCGGCATGGGATCGGCCGCCAATGCCGGGAACATCAATGACTACGCGACCCGGTCGATGGTCGCCGAGGTGAGCGCCTCGCCGACTTCAAACAATCTCGTCCTCGTCTCTGGACGGCTTCACGAAGGCGGCACCTTCGACATCATCTTGCCGCCGCACGTGGTCCCCGTCCTGATCGGGATGCTGCTCGACTGAGACGCAAGCGAGGCGAGGTGCGGCACCCTCAAGCACGATAGTTCCCAGCGTAATCCTCTGCGGAACGTACGGCCTCGCCCTCTCCACGAGGCGAGCCATCTCGGATGTGGGATCGATCATCTGTTGTCCTCCTGACCTGCCACGACGGTCCAGCGTGCCCCCATTTTCGGTCATAAGGGCTGGTAATGGAGCCCTCCAAGCTATCGGCCCGTGCCGATCACCTTACCGCCGCCTGCCCTTGGGCCGCGCCGCATCGAGCAGGCTCCTGCAGCGTTCGAGCGACCGTTCGTCGACGCACTGTTCCCAGGGCGACCGGCCCAATGCGGGGTGCTTGCCGCGCAGCCACATGTGCGCCCAGTCCGGCTGACCGGGGAAGCGGGCCATCACATCCGCCTCCAGCCTGCTCCGGCAGCCTGCCACAACGGCGGCGGCCTCCGCCTCCCGGTCCAGGCGGCGCCGCTCGGCTTCCCGGGCCGCCATGATGCGGCCTCGCTCACCCGCCATCGCCTCGCTGATGCGGTTCCTCGCCTGCCAGTCCAGCGCGAACCGGCCCTCGTCGAAAGGCAGCCCGGTTGCGGCGCCGACCGCTTCCCTGACCCAGGCCGTGCCCGCGTCCTCGCCCATCAGGGCAACAGCGTCCAGCACCAGGGTGGCAACGAAGTCCCCCGACTCCTTGCGGCGGCGTTCCGCAGCCTGCCGCGCGAACTCCTCGCGCTCGAGGCGCGCGGCCTCCTGCCGGGCACGCGCCTCGTCCCGGCGCCTCAGCAGCACCGCCTCCAGAGGCAGGCCCAGCAAGCCGCCCTCATACGGGCTGGCGTGCGGCTGGGCCATCCTCTCGAGCTCATCGAGCCTTCGCATGAGCCGTTCGAAGCCCTCACCGCCCTCCTCGGCCAGCACACGAGGCGCCACACCGAACTCGGGGACAGCCCTGTCAAGCCAGCTTGCCGTGTCCGTCCAGGGCAACCCGGCCGCCCGCAGCAGGGTGCCCAGCTTGTCCTGGAGTTCACCTTGGCGGCGCCTCGCCTCACTCGCCGCCTCCATCCGCTGCCTGGCTTCCCACCCGACGGTCTGGGCGGCCACCCAGCCCTGGCGGACGCGCATCAGCAGGCCGCGCTCCGCCAGCCAGTCGGCATAGTCGCCGATGACCTCGTGGGGCGGGCGGAAGCCCGGCACGCGCTCCTGGATGTGCGCGACCAGCTCCGGCTCCCAATTCCGCCGGATCTGGAACGGCGCCTTGAGCATCTGCCGCTTCTGGAGGGTTCGGAGTGCGGCGTCGCCCGTCACCAGGTGGCCCGCGGCGCTGATCGCGACATGGTCCAGGAAGGCCGCCTGCCACGTCTCGGCCGCCACCGAGAAGCACCCGGCCCCGGGAACGCTGCGGCCGACGAACCCGCCGAAACCGGCGTCGATGGCCCTGATGCGCCAGCTGGAATGGCCGGGACTCGCGGGCTCAATCCAGGCGCCCGCCACCTCGTCGGCGATCCGGCCATGGAGCCGCTGCAAGCGCCGCTTTTCGACTGCCGCCCGCTCCGCCGCGATGCGCCGCAGGCGCGCCTCCTCAGCGACAACCTTGGCGTTGTGCAGCCAGTGGCGTGGCGCCCCGCGCAAGACCAGCTCGGTGTGCTCGGCACGGGACGCGTGCCGGGGAACACGCGAGAGGTCGATCTCGACCGAGGGCAGGTTCCGCTCCCGCAGGAGGACTAGCTTCTCGGGGCCGCAGGGATGGCGGACGTGGAACTCGAGGAGCAGCTCCCTGCCCCGGCCGCGGATGATGGCATCGGGACGCAGGCCACCCATGTTAACCTCGGCCTCCGCCGCCTCGTAGGGGAATACGGTGGCGAAGGCGACGTCGTGGCGCAGGCCGTCGACCTCGGCCACCGCGTCCGGCAGAAGGATGTCGCGGGCCTCCAGCACGATCTCCTTGGCCAGCCGGTGCAGGGTGGTCTCCCAGGCGCCGACGCAGGCGCGGTCCACGTGGTGGGCGAAGTGGTGGACCTTGATGGCACCCTTGCGGGCCACCAGCCGCTCGCCGCAGCCGGGGCAGCGGCACCGGCACCCCAACCCCGAGGCCACCTCCGACACATGCGCCAAGCGGCCGTCCTCGGCGAGGCCGTAGGGGAGCTTGGTGCCGTCCCCATCGGGGGGCGGCGGCGTGGAAGGGTGGCAGCTGGCTGGTCCGTCCATGGCGCCGGTGAGGTTCAGGAAGGCTGCAGCTTAGCATCAACTTGCTGGCTTGGAGCCCCGCCGGACGAGCAGGTCGGCCCCCGCGATGGCTTTGGTTGCCTCGCGGCGGCCATCGTTCAGCCCAACAGCCGACAAGCTGTCCTGCGACTTTGCCAGCCTCGAGGTTCCCACCCCGGAGGTTCAGATGCGTCGGATCGTAGTGGCGGCAGCAGCCGCAATGACAGGGAGCCTGCTCACGCTGGCGGCGCACAACGCGTCCGCTGCCCCAGCCGCCACTTCCGTCGCCGCGCCGCCAGCGGTGGCGCAGACTGTGCAGTACTGGGACCAGCGGCCGTACGATGGCAACTGGGAGCGGCGCCAGCAGTGGCGGGAGTGGCGCCGGGAGCGGGACGAGGCCCGCATCGCCGAGGCCGCGCGGCGCGAAGCCTGGCGCATCGAGCAGGAACGCGAGCAACGCCGGGCGTGGCGGCATCAGCAGGGGTATGGCCCGCGCTACGAACGTGGCTGGTGACGGGAGGCCGTAGCGGCTGGCGATCTTCCGACCACCAACATGGCACCGGATCCTTGGATCCGGTGGGCCGCGCCACACGTGCCGCGAGGCGTAGCCGGTCCGGTTTGGTCGGGCTGGTCCCCTTCGGCAGGCGCCGCGCTATGATGCACCCCGCCATCGGCTGGAGATCGAGGATGCGGCTGCGCCTGAATCACGAGTGGATGCTGGGAGATCGGATCGGGGCCGGTGGCTTCGGGCAGGTGTTCGAGGCTCGGTGCATCTCCGGGGACGTTGGCCCCGCCGTGGCGAAGCTCGTTTCAAAGGCGTCGGGCGCCCAGCGCGAGATGCTGTTCACGGACCTGGACGGGATCCGGAACGTCGTCCCCATCATCGACAGCGGTGAGACCGACGGCCACTGGGTTCTGATTATGCCGCGCGCGCAGGCGTCATTGCGGCAGCACATCACGGACGCCGGGGGTACGATGCCCCTTGAGGATGCGCTGGCCGTGATGGCCGACATCGCCCTGGCGCTATCCGACATGAACGGCAAGGTCGTGCACCGTGACCTGAAGCCAGAGAACGTCTTGCTTCTCGAAGGCAGGTGGTGCCTCGCAGATTTTGGCATCTCCCGGTACGCCGAAGCGACCACGGCGCCGGACACCCTAAAGTACGCGATGAGCTTCGCGTACGCCGCCCCGGAGCGGTGGAGGGGAGAGCGTGCCACCGGAGCGGCCGACGTGTATGCCCTGGGCGTCATCGCCCAGGAACTCCTGTCCGGCTCCCGCCCTTTCCCGGGGCCTGACATGCACGATTTCCGGGAGCAGCACCTGCACGCCGATCCGGTGCCGCTGGCAGGAGTCCCCACTGCCCTGGCGTCCGTCATCGCAGAATGCCTCTACAAGTCGGCCGGTACCCGGCCCAGCCCCGCGAACCTCCTCGCACGCCTCGAGGCAGCCCAACGTGTCCCGGCCTCCCAGGGCAGGAGCCGCCTGCGTGAGGCAAACGGGATAAACGTCGCACGCATGGGCCAGGAAGCCCGCCAAGCGTCATCCGCGCGTTCAGATGCGGACAGGCGCCGGGACCTCGTCCGCGACGCGCAAGCTTCCTTCAGGCGGCTGAGCGAGCAGGTGCGCGACGCCATCAAGACGGATGCTCCGACAGCTACCATCCGCCCTGCACAGGACGGCGGCTGGTCCGCGTCGCTCAACGGGGCGACCCTGTCCTTGAGCGGCGTTGTCGCCGTGGCCGAGAAGCCGTGGGAAGGCTGGGAGGCGCCCGGCTTCAACGTTGCTGCTGCGGCTTCCATTGAGGTGCGGGTGCCATCGAATCGCTACGACTACGACGGCCGCTCGCACGCCCTCTGGTTCGGCGACATCAAGGAGGCAGGCCGGTACGGCTGGCACGAGGCCGCCTTCATGCTGAGCCCTTTCTCACGCCAGCGTTCCCGGCTCGCGCCGTTCTCCCTGCCGCCCGGCGAGGCAGCCGCGAAGGCGCTGTGGACCGGGCTGGCGGAGTATCAGATGGCCTGGCCGTTCACCCTGTTCTCCTCGGAAAGCCTCGAGGACTTCATCGACCGATGGCTCGGCTGGTTCGCCGACGGGACACGCGGGAGCCTGCACCACCCGAACACCATGCCGGAGCGGCCTTCAGAGGGATCCTGGCGGCGTTAGGTGCCAACTCCCAATGCTGACTCCGCTACCCGCGAAGGCAGAGTATCGCCAAACCCCAGACCTCCGCCGGGCAGTGGCTGTAACACCCTGACGAACCGTTCACGATTTGCGGAGCTATAGGCCGCATCCAGATGACGGCGGGCACCTCGGCACGGTTTATTCAGTGCTTTTTTCAACCCCGTGGTTTAATCGGCTTCCGGTACGTGGTCTCTGGAATGGCATGCTCGGCGCCTAGCGTTAGGTATCTGATCCTACGATATTTCGGGCGTGACTATCGGCAGCCAGCCACGGCAAACATGCCATGGCCATCCTGCGCCAGCCCAATGTTGCAAGGAAATCCGAAAGGATTCAGCACGGTAGATCCAGCCACCTGAGGGACTGGCGGGCCTTCGCAAGCCAACCTCCGGTGCCTCCTTTGCTGGCAAATCACACCAACGCATGCCTATTGCGCCGGGCCAGATGTTCCGCTTCTGTTCTGCGCATGACGACCGCCCTTCCCCTCCCCGAGGCGACTGAACCGGGTCCCCCTGGCCAGGCGAGGTACGTCGGCGGGTGCGGAAACGGGCACTGGGTCGTCATCCCCGCGCCCGCATAGGGCGCCCGGCGACCGCACGCGCGGGCCGCCACCAACACCCCGACAACCACCCATCAGAGACAGGAGGCACCATGCTCATCATCGGTGAACGAGGAACCGTGCGCGGCGACGTCGAGGCGGAAGCCAGCAGGCTGGAAACGCTGGCCGCGGACCTGCGGCGGCTCGCGGCGACCGGGATGCCGTCGGCGGCGGAGCTGTCGGAGGCGCCGCTGCTGGAGGGGTGGGCCGTGACCTCGCGCCCGGTCTTGTGCCTCGTCGGCGCCGTCACTGGCCATCCGTTGCTGGACGGCCCGTTCTGCCGCACCTCAGACCTGTGGGCCTTCGCGCCGACCGTGGGCTGGGCGCGTACGTTGAACCGCCTCTACCGCCTCGGCGCCCCGCGCGCGCCCATGCCGGTCGTGCCGCCGCCCGCCGACCGGACCTGCTCCCTGGGCCTGCGGTGACACGATGCCGAGCCCCATCGCCAACACCTCCGCATCCGCCCCCTCACCCGCCCTGCCGCCCGGCGGAATGGGTGGCGCCGCCGCTCTCACCGGCGACGCGCTGGACCTTGCCATCAAAGGACTGGCCGAGGCCGTCGAGGAGGAGATCGGTGACGAGCCGTTCCACCTCGGTCCGAACCCGCCGCAGGCGCGGCAGCCGACGCCCCCGCCCGCGCACCGGCCGTCACGGGTGCGCCTGGAAGACCCTGCTGAGGCCGCCGCATACGCCATAGTGCGGCGCCTGCTCGAGGCCGACCCGACCCTGCACGGCAGGGCGCGGGAGCAGGGCGCGGTCCTCGTGGTCGAGGTGCCGGACGCGGAGTGGGTCGTCCCCGTCGCCGAGACCTGGCGCATGCTGATCCAGGGCACGGACGAGGTACCGTTCGACGGCGACGACGCCCAGGACCGGCCATACCGGCGGATCAGCAAGATTGAGCCGAGCTGGGCCGAGTTCCGCCGCGACGGCTCCGACCGCTGGCACCGCCCCGAGGACGGCAACGGCGCCGTCCGCACCATGGTCGCCAGCGGGCGCCCGGTCTACGGCTTCAGCCCGGCGCCAGCCCGCTGCCTGCCATCCGATCTGCTGCGGGCCGCCACGGCGAGGGTGACCGTCGGCCCGCCGGATCCGGCCGCGCTGGCCGAGGCGGCGACCATGTTGACCGGTGCCGCGCCGGTCACCGCGTCCGTACCGCCGGAGGTGGCGCGGCTGGTCACCGTCGGCGACCTGTGGCTGGCCCGGCTGCCCCACCAGGATGCCGACGACTACCTCCGGCGGCTGGCAGAGCTGGCGTCGCAGCGGCTCTCAGTCCGCCCGCTGACGCTCGACGGTCTGCACGGGATGGAGGAGGCAACGCGCTGGGGCAAGGACGTCGCGCGCGACCTCGCCGACTACGCCGGTGGCGCGCTGCCGTGGCGCGACGTGGACCGCGGCGCCGTGCTGGTCGGCCCCACCGGCACCGGTAAGACGACCTTCGCCAGGGCGCTGGCCGCGCAGTGCGGAGTGCCGCTGGTGACCGGCTCCCTGGGGCAGTGGCAGGGTGCCAAGGACGGCCACCTCGGCACGACCCTGGGCGCCATGCGCGGGACCTTCGAGGCCGCGCGCAAGGCGGCGCCCTGCATTCTGCTCGTGGACGAGATCGACAGCTTCGGCAACCGCACCACCTTCCGCCACCACGACCGCGACTACTCGGTCCAGGTGGTCAACGCCTTCCTCGAGGAGCTGGACGGCGCCGCCGCACGTGACGGCGTGGTCGTCCTGGGCTGCTGCAACGACGCCAGCCGCATCGACCCGGCCATCCTGCGTCCGGGCCGCCTGGAGCGCCTGATCGGGGTGCCGCTGCCGGACCAGGCGGCGCTGGCCGCCATCCTGCGCCACCACCTTGGCGGCGACCTGCCCGGCGCCGACCTGTCGCGCCTCGCGCTGCTGGGCCTCGGGTCCACCGGCGCCGAGGCCGAGCGCTGGGTCCGCGGCATGCGGCGGCGGGCGCGGCACGACCGGCGGGAGGCGACCTTGGCAGACCTGGAGGCGGAGCTGCGCGGCAACGGGTCGCGCCCGGCCCCAGAGGTGCTGCGCCGCGTGGCCATCCACGAGGCCGGGCACGCTGTGGTGGCGGCGCTGGGGAGGCCGGGCGCCCTGATCTCGGCCAGCGTGCTGGCGCAGGGCGACCGCGCGGGCCGGGTGCTCTGGACGGAGCCCGCCGATGGCCAGACCACGGTCACCCGCGCGGCCCTGTCAACATTGCTGCGCGAGGCGCTGGCGGGCCGGGCGGCCGAGGAGGAGCTGCTCGGCGAGGCATCGGCCGGGAGCGGCGGCGGCGCCGAGAGCGACCTCGCCACGGCGACGCGCCTCGCGACGGCGGCGGTGACCGCGCTCGGCCTCGACAAGGGCGGCGGCGCCCTGGTCTGGCGAGGCTTGCCGGACGCGGCCGGTGTCCCCGCCCTGCTCGCGGCGCGGCCGGACGTCGCGCGCCGGGTCGGCGAGATGCTGGACGCCGCCTATGCCGAGACGCGGTCGGTGGTCCGGCGCCACGGCCTGGCCATCTGCCGCTTGGCGGACCTGCTGGTCGCCAAGGAGACGGTGCCGGGCGCCGAGATCGAGGCCCTGGTCTCGGTGTCCGAGGCGGCCGCGAAGGATTGCCGACCGCCAGGCGCCGGTCGCCGCCCCCGGAGGGTGCGGCCATGACGGACCCGCTTGCAGGAACACGGCCCGCGCGGCTCATGGAAAACGCCCAGGGACGCGAAACCAAGCCTTGGCCCGCGCGTATCTGCAGCCATGACCTCCGCCATGCGAAGAGCCAGAGACTGAGGATTTACGGCACGGCGCCGACGTTGTCGTGCCCGCCTGCAGCTCTTCCGGCCTCACCGCGGAGCACGTCATGCCCCAGCACAAGTCCTTTGCGCCCGCATGGGCGCACCGCGCGCGGTGTGGCCGCGCACGCCGTCTCCTTCCCGCTTTCCCGGCCGCGTTCGGCCTCGCCGCCCTGAGACGCCGCTCCCGCGCCGTCTGACGCCGCCCATCGGCGGCATCCCGAACGCCCAAAGGATTGGAAGCCACGATGCGCAAGTTCGCATTGGGGGCAGTGCCGACGCACGGCAACTGGAACCCCCACTTTTCGGCCAAGCCCCCCAAGGCGAAGGCTAAGGACAAGACTGCCAGCAAGCAAGAGAAGGGCGAGGAGCCGGACGAAGAGGAACAGGACCAACCCAAGACCCGGACACAGGTCCCGACCTACTACCCGCCTGCGAAGGGCGCGCAGCGCTACGAACGGCTGCGGAGTTATCACCATCGCGACGCCGCGTTCCTCTTGGACGCCCGGCACGAGGTGCGGGGCTGGACCTCCACAGCCGAGGCCATCGAAGTCCACTGGGAAGGCAAGGACTTCAAGTTCATCCCCGACTTCATCGTGCATGAGGAGACGCGCTCCTACGCGCTGACCATCCTCCACCCGCTGGCCAAGCTGGACGCGCGCCGCAAGAAGCGCCTCGCCGCCATGCGCGCGGCCTGCGAGCGCCAGGGTCTGGGCTTCGTTTACCTGAACCGCGACGAAGTCACCGAGGACGCCGCGCTGCCCGGCGCCAAGGACCTTTTCTACTATCGATACTGGCAGTGGCCGGACTCCCTGCCCTTCACGGTGTCGACTGTGGCCGAACGTCACGCACCTGCCACCCTTGGGGAGTTGCACCGGCTACTGGATGGCTTCGCCACCTGGCAGCAGCTGCTGGCCATGGTCGCCAACGGGTTCGTGGTGGCCGACGTCTCGGCCGGGCTCGGTCGGAACACCCCCGTGCTGGCCTGCCGGACGAAGGGGTGGCGGACATGAGCAACCGGTACCTGCCCCGGCTGGGCCAGATCGTCCGCTGGGACGGCCACCCGTGGATGGTGCACCGGCTCGACAGTCGTGGCCTCGACCTGCGGAACCAGATGACCGGCGAGGTCCTGACCTGGAGCCTCGCTACCTGGATCCTGCATTGGCAGAACGGCAGCCTGCGCCAGCCAACCGTCCCGGAGCCGCTGGACCGGCGGCGCCTCGTCCGCGGCACATACATCCACCGCCAGGGCTGCGTCTGGCGCGTGAAGCTGTTCAAGAGCGGCCTGATCCACCTGGAGAACGTCAAAACCGACGAGACCGCCGTCGTCAACTCCATCGCCTGGCAGGAGGAGTGCTGGCGCGGAGAGAGCTGGGTCGTCGATTCACCTGACGCGGACCTGCCGGAGCGCATCCGGGAAGTGCTCCGCGTCCCGCTCGACGGCTTGCCAAGCTCGATGAAGGCGAAGGTGCAGTGGAGCGCCGTTTTCGTGGAGGCGTACCGCGACCCGGAGCGCTTCTACCGCGAGAGGATGCCGGACCGCCCCGTCGCCGAGCGCATCGACCTCAGCGGCCGCGTTTCCAAGGCGACGCTCCTCGCCTTCCTGAAGCAGGTCGCGGAGGCCACCGGGAAGAAAGCCCCTGGCGTCAGCACCTTCTACGGTTGGCTGAACACGCTGAAGCTGGCGGGCGGGGACATCCGCGCCCTGGCGCCCCGCTTCGACCGGCAAGGCCCGCGCGGGCGCAAGATGCCCGCCATGGTCGAGCAGTGGCTGATGGAGACCATCACCACGCACTGGCTCACCAAGGAGCAGCGCTCGAAAGCGGAGGTCTGGAGCGCCCTCAACGACCGGGTCGACAAGTGGAACAAGGAAAAACCGGGGAACAAACTGTGGTGCCCGACCGAGAGCCAGGTGGCCCGCTACATCCGCGAGGAGGTCGACCAGCACGCCGCCCTCCGTCGCCGGAAAGGCAAGAAGGCGTACGACAAGGTCCGGACAATCGGCGACGGCGTGGTCACGACGTTCCCCTTGGAGCGCGTCGAGGTCGACCACGTCCGCCTGCGGCGTCTCAGGGTCCTGGACGACCGATCGGGCCTGGATCTCGGCGGTGCCTGGGTGTCCATCGCGTACGACCACTTCACCTGCATGCCGCTGGCGCTGATCGTCCAGTTCGAGGGCGAGACCCTCGGTGTCGGATTCTGCGTCCTGCGGATGACGATGACGCCCAAGGGCTTCCTCAGGAAGATCGTGCCAGACCTGGACTACGACTTCCCGACCGGCGTGCCGATGTCGTTCTTCTTCGACCAGACGTCCGCGACAAACAACGACCACATCCGCGAGGCAGCCCTCGTCCTCGACATGATCATGGACTACGCCGAGGGCGAGAACCCGCAGCTCAAGGCAAGCATCGAGCGCTTCATCCGGAACCTGCGGGACCAGACGCAGCGGTCCGTCGTCGGCCCCAATCCTCCCAGCCACCGCGAGGAGAACGACCCGGAGAAGCCGGACGTCACGATCCGCCTCAGCGACCTCGTGCGGCGCCTCTGGACCTGGGTGGCCATGATCTACGCGAAGTCGTGGCACGGCGGCATCGACGACGTGCCGCTGCGCCGCTGGCAGGAGCACACGGACAAGCGCCTGCTGCGCGCGCTACGAAGCGAGCACGACCTGACGGTGCTGCTCACGCACCGACACATGTGCCTGCCTCGACGGGGAACGGTCACCACCCAGGGCCTGACGTGGAAAGGCGAGGCCATTCGACAGATCGTTGCCCACCCATCCTACCGCGAGGGCGAGAAGGTGCAGGTCCTCTTCGACGAGTACGATGTCGCGCGGGCGTGGGTCACCAATCCGTTCACGGGCACCGTCAGCAAGGTCGAGCCTGCCAGCCGCTTCATGGTCGGGCTGACGCTCCACCAGCACGACCGCACCCTCAAGATGAACGGTCGGCTGAAGCGGGCCTACGACACCGACGAATTGCGGGCCAGGAAGGCGGCTATGGTCGAGGATGCCCTGCGCCTGCTGGCGGAAAGCAAGTCGCTGACCAAGCGCCAGCGGAATGACCTGGTGCGCTTCCTGGCCACGTTCCGGGACGAGGCGTTCGGCGCGGCATCTGGCCGCGATGCCGGGGAGCCGGAGGTCGGCGGGGACGGGGCAGCAACAGACGTATCCGAGAACACGAGCGACGAGCCCCGCGCGGCACGTCCGCGGCGGCAGGCGAAGCGCATGCGCGGCGACGAGGGCCAATGAGCACCATGGACCAGAACGAAATCGACCGTCTCGTCAGGCTCTCGGGCGGTTTCCGCGAGTTCTACCTCCCGACCGACAAGTCGGACGAGATCCAGCGGGACATCCGCCGCCTCCACCACCGCGACCATGGGGCGTCGGGCGAGGCTGGCATCCTCCTTTTGGTCGGCGGCTCAGGCAGCGGCAAGTCGAAGCTCGTCCTTGACTACAAAAGGCAGTTCCCCGACCAGCCGCGCGCCATCGTTGGCCCGGATGGCGCATTCGCTGACCGCAAGGACGTGTTGTACTTCAAGGTTCCGAATGGAAGCGAGAAGGACGTCGCCGAGGTCTGGCTGGCCGCGCTGACAGGCCAGAGCATCGACCACATCGTGGGTCGGGGCCGCAAGCGCCTCGTCATCCAGGAGGACATTGTCGCAGTAGGGCGCGAAGTGGGGAACAGGCTCGTCGTCGCTGACGAGTTCAACCAGTGCCTCGAAGGCAAGGACACCGCTGCCATCAAGCGCTTCGCCAGTCTCTGCCGGTACATCGTGAACGCCAAGGGCGGTCCGTCTCTGATCATCACCGGTACGGCATCCGTCCTGCTACTCAGGGAGGCCGACGCGGAATTCCGAAGGCGGGCGAGCATCCGGCACGAGCTCCTGCCGCTGGACTGGGACGTCGCCGAAAGCCGCGAGTTCCTGCAGGACGTGTTGATGGAATGGGACGAGTTCCTCAGGGACAACATTTTCGGCACGCTGTCCGGCCTTGCGGAAGCCAAGATGGCCTATCCGCTTTGCCGCGCCGCATCGGGGTTTCTTGGTGACATGGCGACCCTCATCGAGAACGCTGTCGCGGAAGCCATCTACGACATGGCGTCCGGGAAGGCTGACAGGCTTACCTACGCCCACTTGGTGAAGGCATACGGCAAGTCGGCGGTGTGGACAGCCGAGCGCCCCGCCTTCCCCGAGGCAGTCGGGCCTACCATCGACACGGGACCCGAAAAGACCCGCCTGCGCGGCCGCACCCGCCGGAGCGACCGCCACCATGACTTCCGGCCCTGAGCACATGGGCAGACAGCCACTCTCGCTCGGCATGGGCATCGTGCCGGGCGAGAGCATACCTGGCTTCATCATGCGGTTCGCGGGCCGAGCCCGCTTCCCCGGCGCCGACCGCCTCGCCATCCATGTCGGCCTGCGCCAGCCGGGCTCCGCCACCTCTGGGGATGACATGCGCGGCCTCGCGACCCTTTCCGGTGCCGATCCCGCCACCCTCGAAGCCGCCGCCTACCGCCCCACCGGCCGCCTTGCCCATCACCGCTTCCTTGGCGGCGGGCTGCACCGCGAGTTCATCGACATCTCACGGCGGCGAGCATGCCCCGCCTGCCTGGCCGAAGCGCCCATCCAGCGCGCCGCCTGGGACTGCGCCCTGGTGACCGCCTGCCCACACCACGCCCTGCGCCTCGTGGACAGGTGCCACAGACCTCGCTGCCGGGGCCTGGGGTGGAAGGGGACCGACGTCACCCGCTGCGCCTGCGGGATCGACCTGCGGGCGGTGGCCGTAACACCAAGCTCCGCCGACGAGGCCGAGGCGAGCGCGCGCGTGCTGGCGCTCGCCACTGGAGGGCCGGTCCCGTGGCTGCCCCCTGCCCTCGCGTCGGTGGGTCCCGCCGACCTGGTGCGCCTCGTCATGGTGACCGGCATGTTCCTGACCGGCTGGCGCAAGGAAAGACGCATCGAGACACTGGTCGCGTCCGGGCCGGACGCCGTAGCCCGCGTCGTCGGCTCGGGTCTCGCCGCGGTCGAGGCATGGCCTGTTCCCCTGCACCGCTTCCTTGCGGCGACGCGGGCCGAGGAGGCCGCCCGCGCCGGGCGCTTCGGCGCCACCAAGACCATGGGCGCCTACTACGGCTGGCTGTCCATGCTGGAGGCCGGTCCGTTCCGCGACGCCCTCGCCGAGGCGACCCGCCAATTCCTTGCCGCCGACCCAGTCCTAGGGCGCCGGATGCACCGCTCGCTGCTGCTGGGCGCCCAGGGTGACGGCGTCGCGCTGAAGGAGGTCGCTCGAATGGTCGGCAGGTCCGTGGAGACGACCAAGCGCATGGCAGAGGCTGGCCTGCTGCCCATGCCGGACGGCGGAGGACGCGGCCTACCGGCGGTGATTGGCCGCGCGGAGGTGGAAGGATTGGCGGCCGAACTGCGCGACGCGCTGACACTGGACGAAGCCTCAGCCGCCCTGGGAGTGTCCAGGGCGCGGGTGCGGCGACTGGCGGAGGCAGGCGTTCTCGAGGCGGTTCATCGGGGCGCCGCCGATGGCTGGGGCCGCTGGGCGTTCCGGCGAGCCAGCATTGAGGGGCTGCCGGGGCGCATGGCGGCGGGCGCCCCGATCGACACCGGCCTCCAGCGGGGGCTCGTGGACTTCGAGGTGGCGGCCGAGACGATGCGGCGGCGCGGCGTCGGGCTGGCGGACTTCGTGGGCATGGTGCTCTCGGGCAACCTGCCGGTGGCGGCCCTGGACCATGCCGCGGTCAGCCTCAAGCGCCTGCGGTTCGACCGGGCGGCCGTGCGTCGGGCGGCGGCCCCTCTCGAGCGGGGTCCGTTCAGCGCCTACGCCACCGCCGCGTTGCTCGGCCTCAAGCGTGAGGTGGTGGCGCACCTGATCCGGCGCGGCCTGCTCAGGACCGAGGGCGGCGCCGTCACGGCCACCGAGCTCGACCGCTTCCGGGCAGAGTACATCTCCGGCGCGGAGCTGGCGCGGGAGCGGGGCACGTCGCCGCGGAAGCTGGCGGCGGACCTGCGGGCGGTCGGGGTGCTGCCGGTCACCGGGCCGGGTGTGGACGGTGGGCGGCAGGCGTTCTTCAGGAGGCGTTGACTTGGTCGCCGGAAAGGCAGGCTCTGCCCAGCAGGAATTCGGGCAGCTACCCTTCCTGACTGAGCATCCTGGCTGTAACTTCCCGCAAACTGCGGGAACCTGCTTCAGGTGCGTTACGCCAGACATCCGATCACTGGACAAAGACTGACCGTGGAGCAGTACCAACGCAGCATCGGACGAAGGCCAGCGGGGCATCAGGGGGAATGGCACCGCCCCGTCGTGCGCTGCCCGTATTGCCCATCCGAGCTGTCACTGCGAGCCGACGCATCACCTACGCGCGCGACACACTTCGCACACCCGCGAGGAGCAGTCTGCCCCACTATGGCTCCGGCAGGACGGCCATACCACGGGCTCACCCCGGCGGCCCCGAATGCAGCGGCGGCGATCCATGTCTTCGGCGCCGTGGCTGCCGACTGGCGAAGGCACTACTCCGCAATTCGCACCTTGGTGGCGAACCTGACAGTGGACGAGTTCATCGAGTTGCTGGAAGCCGCCACCGAACGGCGTTCCTGGGCTTACGTCGGCATGCCCGTCTGGGCCGTGCCTTACATGCTCGTTCTGCAAAGGGATTTCCCCCCCGCAGAGGTCGAAGGATTTGAAGCGACGCCAATTCCTCCGTCGCCTGTACTTCCGATTCTGGTTCCGCTACGAGCCGGTGGCCTTGGACGCGCTTTGGATACAGGCTGCCGATACTGTTCTGATGCGAGCGACCTATGACCTTCCCGACGGAAAGCGAACGCCCGGCGAGGACGATATAACTGCAGACCCGCGCACCTTTGCGGTGTCGGACAGGTTGCTCGCTGAAGCGGATCATGCTGCTAATCTGCCCCTGAGGCTTGTTGGAAAGATTGAGGCGGCACTCCAGCGTCTCCAGGCGAGGCTGTAGATAGCAGCCCGCTGAGCGCTTCCTGCAGGCGGCTGTCATCTGGGCGGAGCGCAATGCCACCCGCCTGCGGACGCTGCTTCCGTACGCTTTCCCAGAATAGGCGCCACGACTTCGCGGTCCTGCCATCGACGTCGGCAATCCAGGCGGTGCATCCGGGCGCACCAAGCGGAACGTTGTATCCATCGCTCACCCACGTGGGATGTTCGAGACGCAGCGAGGCATCCAGCAACAGCATGTTGCGGGTGGCTGCCATGACATCATCCATGTCCGCAGGGAGTTGAACCGCGTCGCAGCACTCTTCGAGCGGCAACGCTTCGGTCGAGGAAACCTCGATCAGCAGCACCCTCGGCATGTCCATACCCTTTCGCCTGCGCGGCTTCAGGTTACGGCGTGTCGTGGCAACGGAGAGGTCGCGTCGCAGGTCGGTACCTCACCTCAAGGGTATCTTTCGACTGGCAAGGCCGAAGCCAAGTCCGAAAAACTAGACGCCCAGACCTAAGCGGCCTTGGAACTGAGGGATGGTCGGCGGGTCACGTGTCCGGCGGCGGGCCGCTGTGAACTCCCGACAGTCACTGACTGGCTATGACGCCCAGCCACAGCCCCGACGTCTCCGCCAAGTAGGTCTCCGTCGCCGCCAGGAGCTCCAGGTGCTCGCCCTCGGCCAACGCCCGTGACAGGCCCGGCTGCACGATGAAGACGGCGAACTCACGCTCGGCACTGCGGAGCATGCTCTCCAGCTTCCGCAGTTCGGCCATGGTCCCACGCTCGAACCGGCTCGAGGCCGCGCGCGCTAGGCGCTTGCCCTCGCGCGATTGCAGATGGCGGAACAGCGCCTCGGCGTCGTCCCGCCAGCGGACGCACTTCTGCGCCTGGCCGCAGACCACGTAGAGGTCGTCCAGCCTCGCGCCCGGCTTCGCCCCTTCGGAGTACTTGCAGTGGTAGAGGTGCACGACGATGCGGTCGGGCGTGGCCCTGATGGCGACCACGTCGGCGGCCTCGCCCGCGTCGTCGTCATCGAAGACGATGTCGAACGCCTCGTCCCCCGTCTGCGCAAGCAGGTGTTGGATCACCTTGTGCTGCACCGAGTCGGGGCGCTTCTGCGCCTTCTGCGACTCCTTGCGGATGTCGGTGCCCGTCCAGTCCCAAGCGGCGATGCGCTCGCGGGAGTACGGGATGCGCCTGGTCATGCCTTGCGGGGAGAACAGCTCGTTGTCGAGCAGCACGGCGCCGTTCACGAAATGGACCCAGGGGGGGTGGTCCGCCAGCCAGTCGCCGAGCGGCGTACGCCTGCCGCCGATGTTGATGTAGGCCGGTGGGCCGCCTGCGGGGAGGTAGCGGACGCCGTTCGCCCCGAACCGGAATTCGAAGTCAGCGGATCTGGATTCACCGTCGACTGCCACCGTCACCCGGAGCTTCAGCGGGCCGCTGTCCGTGCGCTCCGCGGGACCTAGGTCGACATCGAAGAGCTGCGCGGATGCGTCGCCGATGTCGATGGTGACGAGGTGCTCCGGCCTCTTGAGCAGCTTCTGGTCCCACTCGACGAATATGGGCACGAGCGGCGGCCGCTCCGTGACTTCGGTCGGTACCATGGCCCGACGGAAGATGTCGTCCGGCTGGATCGTGTCGTCGAGCAGCTTGGCGCCGACGTGGCGGCACCAGGCCACCCATTCGGACATGTCATGGGCCACCAAGTAGGACCACAGCCTGCCCTTGCGGGAGCACCCGACCGTCACCTTTCTGCCCGCCTCGAACCCGACGCCGAACAGGTTCGACCTGATCCTGTTGCCGACCGTCGCCTCAGTCACGGCGCGTGCGGCGTCAGAGCCAGAGTGCATCGAGAACCGCACCGCCCGGCCGATGGTATGGTTCAGGCCGAGGTTCATCAGCAGGAGCCGATTGATGCCGTGCAGGCACCGGAACACGCGGTCGCCGCTGACGATCGCGACGTCATCTCCGCAGACCGCCTTCGCCAGACCCTCGTGCAGGGTCGTGTTGTCGGAGCTGTTGATGAACAGCAGGCCGCGATCCTGGTCCCAGTGCAGCAGGTACAGATGCCAGACGGTGTTGGAGACCTCCTTAATGGCGCCCCAGGGAACCGCCTCCTGCTCCTGGGTGATGAAGACCAGTGTGCGATGACCCGCGTTGACCAACGGACCCGCATGGATGCGGGCCCGCTTGCGGAGGGCTTCCTCGGCCCGCCCCGGCGACCACGCCGTGCACCGGGTTCGGTAGACCACCGCGCTCATCTTGGGGAAGACGTTCTGCAAGGCGATAGGCGACTCCGGGCCCGTGAAGCCGTCGAGGAACTCGGAACGGCGCGTGTGGCGCCCGACCGCCCCGGAGCTCAGTTCGGTCAGCAAACGGTTCCAATCGGCGTCCTCGGCGTAGAGGTCCCGCAGCTGGTCCTCCATATCGGGGCTGGCGACGTTGGCGACCACGGTCGCTTGGCCCAGTTCCTTTTGCGCGCGGGTGAAGCGGCCAGTGAACTGCAGCGTGATGGCTAGGCTCTTGTGGGGGTCGTGGATGGCCGCGATCTTGAGGTTGGGGAAGTCGAACCCCTCCCCGAGCATGTTCACGCATACGATGACCCGCGCGCTCCCATCCCGAAGCCGCGCCAGCGCCTCGACGCGCTCGGCCTCCGGCATCTTGCTGTGGACCAGGGTGGGCCCATGCTCCGGCGCCAGCCCCTCGTAGACCTGGATGACCTCCTTCGCGCGCGCGATGTCCTCGGTCCGCGCCATGACGACGTGGCGGTACCCGGCCCCGATGTCGGCCTCGAGCTGCTCGATTGCGGCGACGGCGATGGCCTCGTCGGCGGACGGCCGGTCCCAGGCCATCACGCTCCTTAGGCTGATCGGGACGAAGTAGCCGTCGGTCTGCGCCTTCGACAGCGGGTAGCTGAAGATGACCCGTCCCTCCACCAGCTTGCCGTCGTTCCGGAACGGCGTCGCCGTGAAGCTCAGCAGTCGGTTGCCGGGCTGCGCCAGGAACAGCTTGCGGAAGGCGTCCCAGGTCGGCGCGGGCGCGTGGTGCGCCTCGTCGATGAACAGCACGCCGCAGAGCTGCGCGATGCGCTCCTGCACCTCGGGTTCGCACCCCTGCAGCACCTGCATGTTCGCGACCACCACGTTGCAGCGGAGAAAGAGCTGTTCCGCCGCCTCGACGGTGCGGGGCCTGTGCTTCAGGGTGCCCACGACCGGGTAGTGGGCGCCCTCAGTCAGTACGCCGAGGGTGCGCAGCAGCCCGAAGGTCTCGAACTTCTCCGAGATCTGGCCCCTCAGCGCGGTGCTGGGCACCACCACGAGGAGCCGGTTCATCCTCTCGCGCGCCATGATGGCGAGCATGGTTTCGGTTTTCCCGGTGCCGGTCGGCATGACGACGGTCGCCGGATCCCCGGCACCCCGCCAGTGAGCCAGCGTCGCGTACAGGGCGCCGACCTGTGGCGGCCGCAGCCCTTGCGCCAACACCTGCCCCTTGCTGTCCCGCGACTCCTCGCGGAACGTGAACGCATCCGCCCACGACGCCCTGGCGGCTTGCGCCGCCGCTCCCTGTGCCTGCCACTCGGAGGCACCCTTGCTGACCTTGGTCCAAACTGCGTCGAGCTCCGCGGACTGCACCGCTGGGTCGGCAGGCAGGCGCCCGGGCCTGCAGACCAGAGCATGCTCGAATCCTTCGTCACCCTTGGGCTTCCGGTCCAGCAGCAGGGTGGACCCGCCCCCCTTGATGTCGAGGGTGAAGCCGTCCAGCGCCCCCCGGGCGTTCAGGCGGCGAGCGGCGACCTTGGCGGTCCGGGCCAGGTGCAGCAGCTGGCGGATGGGGTTCCCGGCGACCTGCTCGTCCACGGCGTACTGGCGGGGCAGCGTCAGCCTGTCGCCAATCTTCAGCTCAGCCATCGAGGACCCCGCGCGCGACCGCACCCGGGATAGGCCGCCAGCAGCCGAAATGATGCCAAAGCTATTCCTTGTTTCCTAATCGGAATTGCATCGCCCAAGGCTTGCGTCGGGCTACGTTGAGCGACGTCGGGCGCGTGGCGGTAGGATTGGGGGACTGTTCGCCCTCGCCTGCCGATCGACTGCAGGCGCGCTGTCCTTGTAGTGTCCGGCGCCATGCCGCTTCCTCCCCAGCCGCGCCTGTTGCCAGAGAACCTGCCGCCAGAGGATAGGCCACGTCCACACAGCCTCGGCCTGACACCGTCCGCGGACGAAAGCCTCCAAAGCTACATCTTCCGTCTCGCCAATCGGCGGCGGACAGAGACGCCGAAAGCCCTGGGTGAGCGATTGGGCTTCAAGGGACTCGCGTCACGTGCGTCGCGCAACTCTGTCGAGAGGCTTGCCTTGGAGGCGTCGGTTCCCTTTGAATCCTTGCTGCCGCTCTGGCGCGGCGACCCGCACTCCCCCTTTGTCCTGTTCTGGAACCACGAGCTTCCCGGCAGCGCTTTGGACTTCGGGCTGCAAGAGGGGCGCAAGGTGTGCCCCGAGTGTCTCGCTGAACGCGGACGGCACCTAGCCGTCTGGGACATGTCCTTTATCTCAGCATGCCCCGTCCACCGCAAAGCCCTCGTGGACAAGTGTCATGCGTGCGAGAACCCGATCAAATGGAAAGGCACCGGCTTAGCATGGTGTGGCTGCCGAAAGGGCGGCGACCTGACGAAAGCCCCGGCGGCGCCGGTCACGCCTGAGCAGGCGAACGCCACGGCCTGCGTCCAGGGATTGTTGGGCGATCCTCAGTTCGCCGAGGAGGGGACCGGCGTCCGGGTCCTGCCGCCCTTCCGGAACATGGCGCCTGCCCACATCATCGAATTCCTGGTCCGTCTTGGGCTCGACGCTGCCGCGGCGCGCCCGCGGCGGTATTTCTTCGGCTTCGAGAACATGGGCGACGTCGAGGTGCCGCCGCACGAGGCGCTGGCCCGCTCTTTGGCAGCGGTCCGGAATTGGCCCACCGGGTTCCACGCCGAACTCGACAATATGCGGAGGCTCCATCTCACGGACGTCGCCACGGCGACGCAAAAGGTGACCAAGGGCATCGTGCGCTGGGCGACGCCGCTGCCCAACGGTGGCGGGTGGGCGATCAAGCAGGCAGTGAAGGACTACAGGCGGGCGGCGCGTGAGTTGGCCGCGCGGAGCCCTTGAGGCTTAGCTTGGATGGGGCACTCCGACACCGAGACTCAGGTTGCTCGCGGCACGCCATCGCGGCCTCCGGTGAGGCGGGGTAACTCCCGTATCTAGCCGCATAGTAGATGCTTCGGCTTCAGCTGCTCGCGTTCCTACCTCGTCCGGCACCACAACTTGCCGCGCGCTGCAGGCTGCGAAGGAATCACCATCGCCAAGCCATTAACACCCTGACATTGTTGGCTGATTTTCTGGTCTCGGGATTGGCGCAATCGGTGGCTCCGAGTCTGAAGAAAGCCGTGCGCCTGTCCGTGGAACGTGCAGAGGCGCACGCCGCAGATCAAAGGGTTACGGGGTGCGCAGTCCATCTAAGTGCGCGCCGTTATACTGAAGGTTCAGGCGCCTGCCACCGCCGGGAGGATGGCCGTGCCGGGCTGGCTCCAGACCGGCCAGGGCGCGGTCCCGGCTGCTCCGGCCGTCAGGGCGAGCACGGGGGAATGACGGGCCGGCAGCACCGCGCGGCCGACCACCTCCGAAAGCAGATCGGCCAGCCGGCGGCCCAGCACGCCCCGCCCCGGCTCGCCGCCAAGGCGCAGCACGCCCTCCGGCGCCAGCGTATCGGCGAGCTTCGCCAGCGTGGCGGCCGATGCCGTGAGATGGGCGGCGCTCAGAACGGTCCGCCCCAGCACGACCTGGCCGGGCACGCCATGTTCCGGCAGATGAATGGCTTTCAGCGGCGCGTATTCGGCCGCCACTTCGGCGACCTGCTGCAGGCCGTCGCGCTCTGCATCCAGAAGAAGCACGGCCGTGTCCGACCCCGCAGCGGCGAGCGCCGCGGGCCAGCCCGCCTGGCGGGGATCCAGCACCAGCAGCTGGGCGGGGCGGAGGGCGGTTTCGGCGATATCGGTCATGGCACGCTTCATCCTTCTGGAGCGGCTGCATTCTCCCCTGGTTTGTTAAAGAAACGGTTGATGCGCCGGCCCGGCGGGGCTGCCGGCAGGCAACGGCAAATGCCGGCGCCCGCGGCGCTTGCCGTGCCGCGGCGGAGCCGGCATCTCCGCTCCGCCATGCCCCTTCCCGCCCATGCATGATCTCTCCGAAGCCGCGCTGCTGGCCCTGCGGCTGATCGGCGGCGCCGATCCGGAACTCGGCCAGATCGTGCTGCTCTCGCTGCGGGTTTCCGGCAGCGCGGCGCTGTTGGCCTTTGCCTTCGGGCTGCCGCTGGCTCTCGTGCTGACGGTCAGCCGCTTTCCGGGGCGCGGCGCCCTGCTGGTGGGGGTGAACGCGGCACTCGGCCTGCCGCCCGTGGTGGTCGGCCTGCTCTGCTATCTCGCGCTCTCGCACAGCGGTCCCTTCGGGGGGCTGGGCTGGCTGTTCGAGCCTGCCGGCATGGTGTTGGCGCAGACCATTCTGGCGCTGCCGATCGTGGTGGCGCTGGCCCACCGGGTCCTGGGGCCGCTCTGGGCCGAGATCGGCGACCCGCTCCGCATCGACGGCGCCGGGCTGGCGCAGTGCGGCTGGCAATTGCTGCGCCTGGGGCGGCCGGCGCTCGGCACGGTGCTGCTGGCAGCCTTCGGCCGGGCCATCGCCGAGGTCGGCGCCATCCTGATCGTCGGCGGCAACATCCGCGGCGAGACGCGCACGATGACCACGGCCATCGCCCTGGAGACGCAGAAGGGCGACCTCCCGCTGGCCCTCGCGCTCGGCAGCATCCTGCTGCTGATCTGCCTCGGCATCAGCGCCATCACCCTCCGGCTCGAGCGCCGCTGAAGCGGCCGCCCGGCCCGCGCAAGACTTTCCGCCGCCGCGGGCGCGGATTACGCTCACCTCCCAGGGGAGGCCGCCAGGCCGAGAGGAGACCGAATCCGATGCAACGCCGCCTGTTCCTGGGCGCCGCCGCCGGCGCGCTTGCCCTGCCCCACCTGGCCCGCGCCCAGGCCGCGCCGAAGATCACCATCGGCATGTCCGGCTGGACCGGCTTCGCGCCGCTGACGCTGGCCGAGGAGGCCGGCCTGTTCAAGGCGAACGGCGTGGAGGTCGAGACACGCTTCGTGCCGCAGAGGGAGCGCAACCTGGCGCTTGCCTCCGGTGCGCTGAACTGCGTCGTCACCACGGTGGACACCATGATCCTGTGGGGCAGCACCATTCCGCTCGTACAGGTGCTGGTGCTCGACCGTTCCCGCGGCGGCGACGGTGTCGCCGTGCGGCCCACGATCGGCGGCTGGGCCGGCCTGAAGGGCAAGACGCTCGCCGTCGATGGCCCGGGCACCACCCCCTATTTCGTCCTGGCCTACATGCTCCGGGAGAACGGCCTCTCCATCAAGGACGTGCAGGCCGCCACCCTGGCGCCGCAGCCGGCCGCGCAGGCCTTCGTCGCCGGGCAGTTCGACGGCTGCTCGACCTATGAGCCGTACCTGTCCCAGGTCCGCGGCATGGGCGCCGACAAGGGCAGGATCCTCGCCACCACGCTGGACTATCCCTGCGTCGTGGACACGCTCGCCTTCCAGCCCGATTTCGTGGCGAAGAACGGCGCGGCGGTGAAGGCGGTGGTGCAGGGCTGGTACGACGCGCTGGCGATGATCGGCCAGGAGCCGGACAAGGCCTATGCCATCATGGGCAAGCGGGTGAACCAGAGCGGCGAGGCCTTCAAGGCCAGCGCGGCGTTCATCGAGTGGATGGACCAGGGCAAGAACCGCGCCTATGCCGCGGACGGTCTGCCGCAGTTCATGCAGAAGGCGCTGGAGGTGCAGAAGGAGGCCGGCGTCGTGCGCCAGTCGCCGGACCTCGCGAAGCTGCTGGACACCAGCTTCCTCGGCTGAGGTCCGGAAAGGCGCCCGGCCGGCCGTCAGGGCCGGCCGGGCAGCGCGTCAGAAGGCGACGCTCAGGCCCACATGGAAGGCGTCGTAGCCGCGCTCGCCGTTCAGGTAGCTGAGGCTGGCGCGCACCGGGGCGGTGGTGCCGAGCACGGCGAAGAGGCCGTATTCCTGCCAGCTCTTCACCGCCAGGTCGTCACCGGCCATGCGGGTGTCGACGAAGGAGGCGCCGAGCAGCACCGGCAGGTTGGCCAGCACACCGACCGGGCGGGAGATCGAGGCGCCGTTGCGGTAGTAGGCGTTCTGCAGGTCGTAGGCCAGGTCGTAGTCGCTGACCTTCAGCGGCTTGGTCTCGTAGTAGCCGATGGTGTTGCCGATCCCGAGCACGAAGTCGCTCGGCAGCGCCAGGCGCAGGTCGCTGGTCAGCGAGGCGCCATAGGCCTGGCCGACCGAGCCCACCTCGGAGGAGCCGGCGGCGCCGATGCGGACCTGCGGCGTGAGCGCCCAGCGGACCGAGGGACCCTTCACCACCGGCACGCGCAGGCCGATGCCGGCCGAGCCCAGATAGGAGTAGGCGCCGCTGGTATCCGTCAGGGTCAGCGGGACGTTCAGGAACAGCTCCAGGCCGTCCTGGCCGAAGGTGTAGGAGACGGCCAGCGGCAGGCTCCAGACATTGGTGTCGAACTCCCGGGTCTGCTGCCGGGTGAAGTCGCCGCCCACGCTGAAGTGCCAGCCCGCCGCGCGGGGCTCCATGCGGCCCAGATCGCCCGGCAGCAGGGTGCCGGCGGCATAGTCGGCCATCACCGACTGGCCCTGCAGCGAGGCCGGGTTGCCGGCCACCGGGTCCGCCGTGCTGGTGGCGACGATGGTGTCGTAGATCTTCCGCAGTTCTTCGGAGTCGCCCTCGCCCTTGGCGAAGTCCTCAAGTTGCTGGCGCGACTGGGTCAGGCTGCCGGCATCGAAGACCTGTTCCACACCGGCGCCGGGGACGCTGAGCCGCACGGCGGTGGAGCCGGGCTCCGTCGTCACCGTCGCCGGCACGCCGCGGATGTTGACGACGGCATTCACCGCCGAACCCGACCGATAGTTCGGCGCAACCGACTGGATGCCGCCCGGGTTCAGCAGGTTCAGCAGGTCGTCGAGGCTGTTGTAGGTCCGGGTATAGGTCTGCCCGTCAACGGTCAGGTTCAGGCTGAAAGGCTCGGCGGCGACAGCCGCGTGCGGCGCCGCCAGCGTTACACCCAGGACAAGAGTGGCCGCGGCGAAAGCGCCGCACGTTATGCGTGTGCTCATGGCAAAGCGATTACCATATTGGACACACGCCCGTGTGACTTCCGTTCCTCCTCTGCGACGAAATGTCACGAAATCACCTGGTTCGTTGCAGAAATACCACAGCTTGGACGTGGCATTTCTTCCCACATTTCATGCGGCGGCAGCAGGCAGTGGCGCAGGACTTGCGATAGGCGCTTCAATGCTTCTCCGGTCTGGATTCATCATTCTTTTACAGCGAGGCGCCTTGGAACCGCTCAAACCCGTCACCGCGACCACCCGCATCCTCCTGGGCGCCGGATTCTTTGCTCTCTTCCTGGGTCTCTGGGCGATGGCCACCGAAGGCGGCTATGTGCAGCCCCTGTTTCTCGCCTCGCCGGGGCGTGCCCTCGCCGCCGGCTGGTCGCTGCTGACCGAGTACGGCTTCCTCGGCGACATGGGCATGACCGTCTGGCGCGTGCTGGGCGGCTTCCTGCTGGCGGCGGCCCTCGCCGTGCCGCTCGGGCTGATGATGGGCGCCTACAAGGGTATCGAGGCCTTCTTCGAGCCCTTCATCTCCTTCGCACGCTACCTGCCGGCCTCGGCCTTCATCCCGCTGCTGATCCTCTGGGCGGGCGTCGGCGAGGCACAGAAGCTGGCGGTCATCTTTCTCGGCAGCGTGTTCCAGATCGTCATCATGGTGACGGTAATCGCCGGCACCACCCGGATGGACCTTGTGGAGGCTGCCTATACCCTGGGCGCGCGCCGGAGCGGCATCCTGCGGCGCGTGATCATCCCCGCCGCCGCGCCGCAGGTGATGGAGGCGCTGCGCCTGGTGCTCGGCTGGGCCTGGACCTACGTCATCGTCGCCGAGCTGATCGGCGCGCAGAGCGGCATCGGCCACATGATCATGGACAGCCAGCGCCTCCTCGATACCGGGCAGATGATCTTCGGCATCGTGGTGATCGGCCTGATCGGGCTGGTCACCGACCTGCTGTTCAAGCTGCTCAACCGGCGCCTGTTCCGCTGGGTGGCGCTGTAGGGGAGGCGCCGCCATGCAGGGGCTCTCGATCCGCGGCCTGACCCGCACCTTCCCCGGCCAGGGCAGTGCCGGCCCGACCCTCGCGCTGCAGCCGACCGACCTGGACGTCGCCCCCGGCGAGTTCGTCTCCATCCTCGGGCCGTCGGGCTGCGGCAAGTCCACCCTGCTGCGCATCGTCGCCGGGCTGGACCGGCCGACCGGCGGCAGCGTCACACTCAGCGGCCGGCAGGTGACGCGGCCGGGCCCGGACCGCGGCATGGTGTTCCAGTCCTACACGCTGTTTCCCTGGCTGACGGTGGAACAGAACATCCTGTTCGGCCTGCGCGAGCGCCGTGTGCCTCAGGCGCGGGCGCGGGAGATCGCCGCCGCCTACATCGCCCGCACCGGGCTGCGCGGCTTCGAGCATCACTGGCCCCGGCAGCTCTCCGGCGGCATGCAGCAGCGCACCGCCCTGGCCCGGGCCCTCGCCAATGATCCCGAGATCCTGCTGCTTGACGAGCCCTTCGGCGCGCTGGACCACCAGACGCGCGAGCTGATGCAGGAGCTGCTGCTGGAGGTCTGGGGCGCCGACACGCCTGCCGCGCGCAAGACGGTGCTGTTCGTCACGCACGACATCGACGAGGCGGTGTTCCTGGCCAGCCGCGTGCTGGTGATGTCGGCGCGGCCGGGGCGGGTGAAGGCGGAGGTGCCGGTTCCCCTGCCCTATCCGCGTGACTGGATGGTGAAGACCACGCCGGAATTCGCCGCGCTGAAGGCAAAGCTGATGGGCGAGATCCGCGAGGAGGTCCGCAAGGCGGCGCTCGCCTGAGGGCGGCCTCAGTCCTTGCGTTTGCCCTTGCCGGCCGCCGGGCCGGTGACATGCCCCTCCGCCGCCAGTGCGGCCAGCCGCGCCGGCAGCGCCTGCAGGATGGCTTCCCGGTAGCCAGGGACGCGCTTCCACGCCTTGCGCTCCGGCTTGGTCATGCCGCAGGCATGGCACCAGCCGGTGTCCTCGTCATAGGCGCAGATCTTGATGCAGGGTCGTTCCATGCCGGACAGATGGGGTGCCAGGCTTGGCCTGACGAGCGCCCCCCCTCTGGACGCCGCCCCCGGCAGCACCGAGTTTCCGTGCATGACGATTCCCGACACCATTCCCCGCGTCGCGCTGGTCACCGGGGGCGCCAAGCGCATCGGGCGCGCCATCGCCCTGGCGCTGGCGGGCGCCGGCTTCGACGTCGCGCTGCATTACCGCAGCAGCGCCAGGGAGGCCGAGGCGACGCGCCAGGACATTCTCGCCCTCGGCCGCCGCGCGGTGGCGCTGCCGGCGGCGCTGGAGCACGAGGCGGAGGTCGAGGCGCTGCTGCCTGCCGCCGCAGCCGCGCTGGGGCCCGTCGGCGTGCTGGTGAACAACGCTTCCACCTTCACCCGCGACGAATGGCGCGACGCCACGCGCGCGAGCTGGGATCACCACCTGGAGCCCAACCTGCGCGCGCCCTTCGTGCTGACCCAGGCCTTCGCCCGGGCGCTTCCGGAGGGGGCCGAGGGCGCGGTGATCAACATGCTGGACCAGCGCGTCTGGTCGCTGACGCCGCACTTCATCAGCTACACTGTCTCCAAGGCGGCGCTCTGGGCACTGACGCAGAGCCTCGCCCTGGCGCTGGCGCCGCGCATCCGGGTCAACGGCATCGGCCCCGGCCCTGCCATCCCGGCGCCGCGCCAGACGCCCGAGCACTTCGCCGCCCAGGCCGCCAGCACGCCGCTCGGCCATGGCACCAGCCCGGAGGAAGTGGGGCGCGCCGTGCTTGCCCTTCTCGCCCTGCCGGCGATGACCGGGCAGATGCTGGCGCTCGATGGCGGCCAGCACCTGCAATGGCGGCCCGATCCACCGCGGAGTCAGGACCGATGAGCTATTTTCCCGATGCTGCCCGTGGGCTGCGCCGCGTCTTTGTCCGGCGCCTGGCGGTGAGTGCCCGGCTCGGCGTCTATCCCGAGGAGGAAGCCGCGCCGCAGCGTGTGCTGATCGACCTCGACCTGCTGGCCCAGGACGACGCCGCGCCGCAGGGCGTGGGCGCCGACGACCTGGCGCGGGTGGTGGATTACGAGGCGCTGACAAACACCGCGCGGCGCATTGCCCGGGAGGGCCATGTCCGGCTGGCCGAGACGCTGGCGGAGCGCATCGCCTGCGCCCTTCTGGCGGCCGATGCGCGGCTCGTGGCGGCGCGTGTCACCGTGGAAAAGCCCGACATCATTGCCGATGTGGCGGGCGTCGGGGTGACGGTGGAGCGGCTGCGGCACTGAACAGCCAGGTAGCCCCCCCGTGCCTGCCCAAAGCCTGGGCAGGCGCTGGAAACTGGCGGCTTTCTGCGGTTTTCCGGCGGATAGGCCGACAATGCCCACAGCCTTATCCACGCTCGCGGGGGACAAGGCGGGCGCCTGGTGCCATCCCCTGCGACCGTCGCCGCGGCAGTGTTGCGGGTCAAAATGATCCCAAAAGAGGCATCTTCAGCGCCAATCTTCCCTCTGATCGAATTGCATATCTGATATGCATCATGGGATTGACGACTTTGTTCCGGTTTGCCGGAGCGCTTCCGTGCCTTCTCAGCGGCCCCGGCGAAGATCCCGAATTAGAAATATTCCGGCCTCGGTTGGCACTCTCCCCTGGCGAAGGATGCCGCGCGTAACGCGGCAATTCGAGAGCCGCAGATCCAGCAAAAGGCGAAGGCAGGCACATCCTTCTCACCCCCTCGTGATCCTCAATCAGAGACGGAAGCGGAATCATCCACCGCTTTTCCCACCGCAGCTCCGCCGGCAGGGCGTCAATCGCAAAGTTGCTCTTGACGCCGCTTGCCCCGAGGCTTTTTTGCCCTACATAGCAATTTCAAGGATTTAGGTTTTTGCTTAAAGCTTGGGCAAGGTGATGTGACGCGCGGATGACAGTGATTTAGCGGGATTCACCCCCCACCCATCCACAGAATTATCCACAGCTTCGGTGGACAACTTCCGCCGCTCTTGAGCCCCCTGCCCCTCGACGTGATTGATCCCGCCCATGCAGACAGCAGGCCCTGACGCGCCCCTTCCCGACGCTCCGGTCATGGAGGGTGTGGCCGTCATCGAGGCCGCCCTGGCCACCATGCCGCTCGTGCCGGGCGTCTACCGGATGCTCGATGCCAAGGGCGAGGCGCTCTATGTCGGCAAGGCGCGCAGCCTGAAGAAGCGGGTGGTCGCCTATACCCAGATCGCCCGCCTGCCGGAGCGGCTGCGGCGCATGGTGCACGCCACCCGCAGGATGGAGATCATCACCACCGGCAGCGAGGCCGAGGCCCTGCTGCTGGAGGCGAACCTGATCAAGCGGCTGCGGCCGCGCTTCAACATCGTCCTGCGCGACGACAAGTCCTATCCCTGGCTGGTGCTGACCGAGGAGCATACCTATCCGCAGATCGGCAAGCATCGCGGCGACAAGCGCAAGGGCGCCAGCTACTGGGGCCCCTTCGCCAGCGCCTGGGCGGTGAACCAGACCATCACCGCGCTGGAGAAGGTCTTCCTCCTCCGCTCCTGCCGCGACACGGTCTTCGAGAGCCGCGACCGGCCCTGCCTGCTCCACCAGATCAAGCGCTGCTCGGCGCCCTGCGTGCAGCGCATCAGCGCCGAGGACTATGCCGGCCTGGTGCGGGACGCGAAGAAGTTCCTCTCCGGCGAGACGCCCAGCATCCAGAAGCGGCTCGCCGCCGAGATGGAGCAGGCCGCCGAGGCGCTGGAATTCGAGCGCGCCGCCGCCATCCGCGACCGCATCCGCGGCCTGACGCATATCCAGGGCCAGAACGCCATCAACCTGGAGGGCGTGGGCGATGCCGATGTGGTGGCGCTGCACCAGATCGCCGGCCAGTCCTGCGTGCAGGTCTTCTTCTTCCGCGGCGGGCGGAACAACGGCAACCGCGCCTTCTTCCCCGCTCATGCGAAGGACGACGCGGCGCCCGAGGAGGTGCTCTCCGCCTTCCTCACCCAGCTCTACGACGACCTGCCGCCACCGCCGCTGGTGCTGCTCTCGCACGAGGTGCCGGACGCCCCGCTGATCGCCGAGGCGCTGACGCTGAAGGCCGGCCGCAAGGTGGAACTGCACCGCCCGCAGCGCGGCGAGAAGCGCGCCGCCGTGGACCACGCCGCCACCAATGCGCGCGAGGCGCTGGAGCGCCGGCTTGCCGAGGGCACCGCCCAGGCCGCCCTGCTGGAGGGCGTCGGCACGCTGTTCGACCTGCCGGAGACGCCGTCGCGCATCGAGATCTACGACAACAGCCACATCCAGGGCAGCCACGCCTATGGCGTGATGGTGGTGGCCGGGCCGGAAGGCTTCATGAAGAACGCCTACCGGAAATATGCCATCCAGGGCACGGCCGCGCCGCGCGTGCCGCAGCCTGTGGCGGCCGAGGTCGCCGGCGGCGTGGTGGAGACCCGCCGCGTCGCCGGTGGCGGCGGCACCCGGCAGGCCAGCGGCGGCGGCGACGACTTCGCCATGATGCGTGAGGTTTTCGAGCGCCGCTTCGGCCGCGCGCTGAAGGAGGACCCGGAGCGTCAGGGCGGAGGCTGGCCCGACCTGGTGCTGATCGACGGCGGCGCCGGCCAGCTCTCCGCCGCGCGCGAGGTGATGGCGGAGCTGGGCCTTGGTGATCTGCCGCTGGTCGCCATCGCCAAGGGGCCGGACCGCGATGCCGGCCGCGAATGGTTCCACTTGGCGGGCAAGCCGCCCTTCCAGCTTCCGCCGCGCGACCCCACGCTCTACTATCTCCAGCGTCTGCGCGACGAGGCGCACCGCTTCGCCATCACCACCCACCGCGCCGGCCGCTCGAAGGCGATCAGCCGCTCGGAGCTGGACGAAATTCCGGGTGTCGGCTCGGCCATCAAGCGGCGGCTGCTGAACCATTTCGGTTCGGCGCGCGGCGTGCGGCAGGCGGGGCTCGAGGATCTGCGCAACTGTCCGGGCATCGGCCCTTCGATGGCGGTGCGCATCCACGAGCATTTCCACCCTGGCGCCAGCGCGGCGAATTTGGGAAAGGGTTGAGCGCCCGACCGGGAAGGGAACGTCTTGCCAACCGATCTGCCGAACCTCCTGACGCTCTCCCGCATCGCCGCGGTGCCGCTGCTGGTGCTGCTGGCGGTGCTCCGCCTGCCCTGGGCGGATCTCGGCGCCTGCGCGGTGTTCTCGGCCGCCGCCATCACCGACTATTTCGATGGCAAGATCGCCCGCGAGCGGCAGCTCATCTCCGCCTTCGGCCGGATGCTGGACCCGATTGCCGACAAGCTGCTGGTCGGCGCGGCGCTGATGCTGCTGGCCGGCCTGTCGCGCCTCTCGATGCTTGGGCTGCTGGCTGCCATCGTCATCCTGCTGCGCGAGATCCTGGTCTCCGGCCTGCGCGAGTACCTGGCCGGCCTCGCCGTCGGCCTGCCGGTGACGCGGCTGGCCAAGTGGAAAACCGGCGTGCAGATGACCGCGCTCGGCATCCTGCTGGCCGGCGACTCCGGCGCGGCGGTGCTGCACCTTTCCTTCCTGCCGCTCGGCGCGATTGGCGAGGTGATGCTCTGGCTCGCCGCCGCCCTGACGCTGCTGACCGGCTGGGACTACGTCATGGCCGGCCTGCGCCACGCCGAAGCGCAGGACACCGCGCGAAACCATCCCGGGCAAAAGGAATTGTCCCGCCCTTGAGCGGGCCCATGCCCAATTGCATCTTCCCAGCAGGTACTCCCAGGAGCGGTCGATGATCGAGGTTTCGAGCGGCAGGCGGATCAGCAAGGGGCTGCGGCAGAAGGAGACGGGGCGGGTTGCCGCCCTGGCGCTGCTGCTCGGCCTCGGGGCCTGCGCCGCCTCCTTCACCGGCGAGCGGACCGAGCCCATCCCGGCCAGCCTGACCGTGCAGCGCGTGCTCGGCGAGCCGCCCGGCGTGCAGCCGCTGCAGCCCGTGCCGGGCAATGTCTGGCCCGAGGAGGACCTGGAGCGCCGGACACCGACGATGAGCGATCCGGACCTGCTGCAACGTGCCCCGATGGACGCGCCGCCGCCGCACCGGCCCATCCCGTCCGGCAGCTCGACACCGCCGGCCCTGCTGCAGCAGCAGGGCTACCGGGACAATCCCTACACCCCCTCCGCGCAGCAGGCGCCGGGTGCCGCGCCTTCGGCCCCGATCCAGCGCGCCGAGGAGCGGGAGCAGCGCCGTGATGGCCAGGTGATCCCGACCCCGGAGGGGCCGGTCGTGACCTCCGGCGGCGGGCGGAACTACCGGACCTACAACAGGCCCGGCGGCGGCTCCGGCATTGCCATCCCGAACGGTGCCAGCACCACCCTGCTGGATGCGGACGGCACGGTGCGCCAAGTGCCGACGCCGCGCTGAGCGCCATGCAGGTCCTCTATTTCGCCTGGGTGCGGCAGAAGGTGGGCGTGGGGCAGGAGGAGGTCTCGCCGCCGCCGGAGGTGACGGACGTTGCCGGGCTGATGCACTGGCTGGCGGAACGCTCCCCCGGCCATGCGGCGGCCTTCGCCAGTGCCCGGCAGGTGCGCGCCGCGGTGAACCAGGAGTTCTGCCCCCCCGACCACCCGGTGCGCCCGGGCGATGAGATCGCCTTCTTCCCGCCAGTGACGGGAGGCTGACGGCATGGCCACGGTGCGGGTGCAGGAAGCGGCCTTCGACATGGCGGCGGAGCAGGCGGCGCTTTCCGCCGGCCGCACCGATATCGGCGGCATCGCCAGCTTCGTCGGCCTCTGCCGTGGCGATGACGGACTCGCCGCGCTGGTGCTGGAACACTATCCCGGCATGACCGAGCGTGCGCTGGCCGGCATCGCCGCCGAGGCGGAGGCCCGCTGGCCGCTCACCGGCTGCACGGTGGTCCACCGCGTCGGCCGCATCCGGCCGGGCGAGCCGATCGTGCTGGTGCTGACCGCCAGCGCCCATCGCGCCGCCGCGCTGGAGGCCTGCGCTTTCCTGATCGACTGGCTGAAGACCGGCGCCCCCTTCTGGAAGCGCGAGGAATTCCCGGATGGGCGGGAGCGCTGGGTGGAGGCAAAGGACAGCGACGACGCGGCCGCCGCCCGCTGGCAGCAGGCGTGAGGCGCCTGGCGGCGCCCTCCGCCATCCTGGCGGCGGCGCTGCTGCTGGTCTGGCCGGCCTTCCTCAACCGCTACCCCATCCTGTTCAGCGACACCGGCGCCTTCCTGGCCCAGACCATCGAGCCCCTGATGATCTGGGACAAGCCCTGGGTCTATGGTCCGCTGCTGCACCTGTTCCACGGGCGGCAGACGCTCTGGGCGCCGCTGCTGGCGCAGGGGCTGATGGTCTCGCACCTGCTCTGGCTGGTGCAGCGCGTGCTGCGCGGCGGCGCCACGCCGGCGGCGCACCTCCTGCTCTGCGCCGCGCTGGCGGCGCTGACCGCCCTACCCTGGGTCACGGCGCTGCTGATGCCGGACATCTTCGCCCCCGTGGTGGTGCTGGCGCTGTTCCTGCTCGGCTTCGCGCCGCAGGGGGCGCTCTCGCGTGGGGAGACCGCTTATCTCCTGGCGTTGGCGGCGCTCGGCATCGCCGCGCATCTCTCGCACATCCCCCTCGCCCTGGCGCTGCTGGTGCTGACGCTGCTGGTGGCCCGGGCGCTGAAGCCGCTGCTGCGCGTCGCCGCGCCATTGGCCATGGCGGTGCTGATCCTGCTCGCCACCAATGCGGTCGGCCACGGGAAGGCCTCGCTCTCGCCCTATGGCGCCACCTTCCTGCTGGCGCGGCTGATCGCCGACGGGCCGGCGGCGCGCACCATCGCCACCGAATGCCCACAGCGCGGCTGGTATCTCTGCGCCTGGGCCGGCCGCCTGCCGGAGGACAGCGACGTCTTCCTCTGGGAGCCGGAAAGCCCCGTGAACCAGGACGCGCAGGGCAATCCCCGCTTCCTCGGCGGCGTGCTGCTGGCGCCGGAGGCCGAGGTCATCATCGCCGAGACGCTGCGGCGCGAACCCTTCGGCGTGGCCACCGCCGCATTGCGCAACGCGGCGGTACAGCTCTTCAAGGCCGGCCTGGGTGATACGCTGAGCCGGCAGGCCCTGGGTGATTCCGTCCGCCCTCGCCTCGTCCAGGGCTTCGGCGCGGCGGAGGTGGCGGCGCATGACGGCTCGGCGCAGTTCCATGACCGCTTGCCCGCCCTGGCCGCGCCCGTCCTCTGGCCGCAGGGGCCGGTGCTCGTGCTGGGCGCGGCGGCGCTGCTGTTCGCCTGGCGCGCCCTGACCCGGAGGGGCAATCCCCTGCCGGAGGCGGAGCACCGCCTGCGGCTGGGCTTCGTGCTGATACTGCTGGTCGGCGTCACGGCGAATGCCCTGGCCACGGGCGCCCTTTCCAAGCCCCACCACCGCTATCAGGCGCGGATTGCCTGGCTGATGCCCTTTGGCGCGGCGGCGCTGCTGCTGCCGCGCCGCGACTCTCCGGCCACATTACAAGATTGAAACCTGAAGCCTCTCCCGGAGCTTCAAGGGCGGATCGCAAGCCCCGGGAAACGTCCATGCGCCCTGTCACCGCGCCTCTCCTCCTGCTCGCCCTTGCCCTTCCCTGTGCCGCCCAGGCGCAGGCCGGCCTCGAATGGTCGGAGGAGGGCGTGCCTGAGCTGCGCCTCGCCCGCGGTGCCGTGCAGGTGACGCCGGTGCTGCGGCTGGACCTCGATGCGGGCGCCTATGACGACCAGGAGCGCGCCGGCGGCTTCCGCTCCGGCGTGAATGTCCGGCGCGCCCGCCTCGGTCTGGAAGCCACCTTGCCGAACGATTTCGAGGCCAGCTTCATCTGGGATTTCGGCGCCTCCTCCGTGCGCGACGCCAGCGACCTCTATGAGGCGGCCCTCGCCTGGAAGGGGCTGGGCTGGGGCACGATCCGGGCGGGCGCCTACAAGCCGCAGCACATGCTGGAGCAGGCCGGCAGTTCCTTCGATCTGCTGTTCATCGAGCGCGCGGTGATTTCCGACCTCGCCGCTGACATCGCCAGCGGCACCGGGCGGCAGGCAGCCGGACTGGAAGTGCACCGGGATCGTTGGAGCGCGGCGGGCTACGTCACGGCCGGGGAGATGTCGAAGCCGCAGAGCTGGGGGCAGCGCGGCATGGCCGGGCGCGTCACGGCGATCCCGCTGCGCGGCGAGGGCCTGCTGGTGCAGCTCGGCGCCAACGCGGCCTATCAGTGGCGCCCGGGCCAGGAGGGCGGATACAACGAGGCCAGCCTCAGCGGCTATCCCGAGCTGCGGGTGGATACGCGGCAGTTCCTGGACACCGGCAGCATCGAGGCCGACAGCCTCTGGGCGGTCGGCCCCGAGCTGGCGGGAGCGGCGGGGCGCTTCTACGGACAGGCCGAATACCAGTACATCGGCATCGACACGCCGCAGGGCGGCATGCGCCACGGCGAGGGCTGGTACGTCGCGGCTTCCTACACCCTGCTCGGGGCGCCGCGCTCCTATGACCGCGAAACCAGCACCTGGAAGCGCCCGAAGCCGCTGGAGGCCTTCAACCCGGCGACCGGACAGTGGGGTGCGCTGGAGGTGGCAGGCCGATACAGCGTCGCCGACCTGCGGGACGGGCCGGTGCAGGGCGGCGCCCAGCGGATCTGGACCGCCGGGCTGAACTGGTATCCGCATCCGATGGTGAAGGTCATGCTGAACTACCAGGACGGCCACCTTGCCCTGGCGGAGGGTGGCCGCGATTTCAAGGCGATCGGCCTTCGCCTTTCCTATTCGCTTTAGAGCGGTTTCCGTTCGCTCTGGCTCACGGAAAACGCTCTAGCCGTTTGTTTTGACGAGCATTTTCACCCGTTCCGATGATGCCATCGGAACGGGTGAAGATGCTCTAGGATCGCCTCCGGACATCCCTATCCGAAGGTGGCGGCCAGCCCCTCGGCCAGGGGGCGGGGCGTGACGCCGAGGCGCTCCCGCATCGGGGTAATGTCGAAGGCCTTGTCCTCCGTCAGGCGGCGGATCTCGTCCGGCCCGATGGTCGGCAGGACGGGGAGGAAGGGCGTCAGCCTGGCCAGCAGCCGCAGCGGCGCGGCCGGCACCGGCAGCACCGGCGGCACGCGCAGCCCGGCGGCCCGCGCCACGGCGGCCAGGAAGTCGCGATAGGGCATCGGCTCCGGCCCGGCCACCACCAGCGTTTCGGGTGCGGCCCAGTCGCGGTCCAGGGCGGCCAGGAGCGAGGCGGTGACGTCCTCCTGATGGATCGGCTGCACCAGGGCGCGTCCGCCGCCCGGCAGCGGCGCCACCGGCAGCCGGCGCATCAGCGCGGCGAGGCGCTGCACGTTGTTCTCGCCCTGCGCGCCGTAGATCATGGTGGGGTGCAGCATCACCCCGGGATGGCGGCCCGCCAGGAAAGCCGCCTCGCCGGCCCGCACCCCGTCCCCATGCGCGTCGGGCCAGCGCGAGAAGCGGCGGGTGGAGCCCATCAGCACCAGCCTCGCGCCTTCCGCCGCCGCGGCGAGAATGGCGGGCGCCCAGCGGGCATGGGCGCAGGAGACGATCCGCCCGGCACCGGCCAGTGCCGCCTTCAGTGCCGCCGCGTCGGCGAGATCGGCGCGGCGCGGCGTGCCCGGCAGGCCCAGGGCACGCCAGGTGTCCTCCCGCCGAACCACCGGCACATAGCCCTGGCCCCGCGCTGCCAGCGCCCGGCAGAGCGCCGCGCCCGAGCGCCCGGAAGCGCCGATGATCGCGATGCTCATCCGGCGGCGCGCGTCAGCCGCTCCGCCGCCCGCGCCCGGCCGATGACGGGCAGGAACAGGCGCAGCTCGGGGCCGTGCTCCTCGCCGGTCAGGGCGCGGCGCAGCGGCAGGAAGAGCGCCTTGCCCTTGCGCCCCGTCGTGGCGCCCAGCGCCTTGGTCCAGGCGCCCCAGGTCTCCTCGGACCAGGGCTCGGGCGGCAGCGCCTCCAGCGCCTGGCGGAGGAATTCCGCCTCATCCGGCTGCGCCGGGATGGCGATGGGGTCATGCGCCACCTCCCACCAGTCCCGCGCCTCGCCCAGCAGGTCCAGGTTGCCGCGCACGGCGAGCCAGAAGGCCTCATCGGCGCCTTCGGGCAGGCGGTCGCGCACGCTGGCGAAGTCCAGCCCGTGCAGGTAGCGGCGGTTGAGCGCCAGGAGCTGGGCGGGGTCGAAGCGGGCGGAGGAGCGGGAAAGCTTCTCCAGCGTGAAGCCGGCCGCCAGCTCCGCCGGCGGCGCCGCCACCGGGTCCTGCGAGGAGCCGAGCGCCGCCAGATAGCCGACCAGCGCCGGCGGCTCGATGCCGTCCCGCCGCAGCTGCCGCAGGCCCATGGAGCCCAGGCGCTTGGAAAGCTGCCCGCCTTCCGCATCGGTCAGCAGCGGCAGATGGGCGAAGCGGATCATGTTCGGCTTTCCGCTCAGCGCCTCCAGGATGTCGATCTGCACGCCGGTGTTGGTGACGTGATCCTCGCCGCGGACGATGTCGGTGATGCCGGTCTCCAGGTCGTCCACCACCGAGGTGAAGGTGTAGAGGAAGGAGCCGTCGGCGCGGATCAGCACGGGGTCGGAGATCGGCGGCAGCTTCACCGCGCGGCGGCCGAGCACGCCGTCCTGCCATTCCACGCTGCGCATCGAGAGCTTGAAGCGCCAGTAGGGCTGCTTGCCGTTGGCCAGGGCCCGCTCGTACTGCTCCGGCGTCATCTTCAGCGCGGCGCGGTCATAGACCGGCGGGCGGCCCTGCTTCTGGCGCTGCTCGCGCTTGAAGCGCAGCTCTTCCTCGCTCTCGAAGCAGGGATAGAGATGGCCGCTTTTCTTCAGCTTCTCCGCCGCCGCCTCGTAGCGCGCGATGCGGTCGGACTGGCGGAAGCTCTCGTCCCAATCAAGGCCGAGCCAGTGCAGATCCTCCTCGATGCCGGCGGCGAATTCGGGCTTGCTGCGGGCGGTGTCGGTGTCGTCGAAGCGCAGCACGAAGCGGCCGCCATGCCGCCGCGCCAGCAGCCAGTTGGCGACCGCGATGCGCGCGTTGCCGACATGGAGATAGCCGGTCGGGCTGGGAGCGAAGCGGAGCTTCATGCCTCGTCCTCCTCCCCCTCGCCACCCTCGTCCTCCTCCATGCGGCGCGGGTCGAGCACGCGCCAGTTGCGCTCCTCGGAATCCCGCACCGGCTCGGCGGCGAAGTCGCGGATCTCGTTGCCGCTGGTCCAGCCCTGGCTGGTGCTGCCCACCACCTCGGCGTCCTCGCCGAAGGCGAACCAGGCGGCCAGCACCTCGTCCGCCGTCAGGCCGGGGGTACGGCAGCGCTCGATGCTGTCGCGCACGTAGCGGCGGGCGAAGCTGTTGGCATGGGCCAGGGTCTGGAAGCCGCGGATGGTCTCCACCGGCTCCGCGCCGTTGCCGCCGGAAAGGTCGCGGATCTGCACGCTGAATCCGCCCTGCGGCGCAAAGAGAGTGTCGTCGAAATCGCCGCTCATGGCAGGAGGCCCGTCATTCCGTTGCTGAAGGGATCACCGAGGCCCCGGCCGAGCCGCAGGGCGGCGGGCGCCTGGCGCCGCCTGTAGGCGGCGGCCGCCAGGGCGCCCCAGAGCCGGAACACCTCCGCGGGGTCGTAGCCCTGCGCGGCCAGCGCGTCCACCGGCTTCTCCTCCAGCAGGCCGCGCAGGATGGCGGTGGTTGCGCTCTCCGCAGGCATGGTCGGCAGGCCGCGCGCCGCCGCGAGCGCGGTCAGCTCACCGGGCCAGAGCTCCGCGAAGGGCGCCAGATGGCCGGCATGGCTTCCTTCCCCCAGCGCGCGGATCTCGGCCGTGGCGGCATTGAGCAGCAGCGCCCCGCATGCGGCGGCGCGCGCCTCCACCGCGGGCCCCTCCTCCACCGGGAAGAGGCGCAGCCCGGCCGCGCGCGCCGCTTCGGCCAGCAGGGCCGCGGCGGCGCCTCCGGCGGGGTCCACCATCACGCCGGCGAAACCGCCCTTCGCCACGGCATCGCCCAGCGCCAGGACGAGGGCGCGCCAGAGGCGCTCCTGCGGAGGCATGACCACGGGCAGGGCCAGGGGCGGGCAGCGCCAGCCCTCCTCGCCCTCCTGCCACTCCACCAGCAGCGGCGCCGGATCGAAGGCGGGCAGGCGCGCGGCAAGGCGCCGGTCGGCGTTCAGCACGAAACCGCCGCCGGGATGGACCCACGGCCCCTGCCCGCCCTGCAGGTTCAGGCCGAGGAACGGCAATCCCGTTTCCACCACCCGCGCCACGGCGGCGTCGCTGGCGCGGTCCTCCGGCTCGCCGGTGAAGGGAGTGGCCGTCAGGGAGAGCAGCAGGTCGGCCCCTGTCTCCCCCAGCGTCTCCGCGATGGCGGGGTCCTCGGCGTCGGCGCCGCTCATCACCCCGAGGCGCAGGCCGCGGAAGGCCATCGGGCCGGGCGCCGGGCCGGGGCTCAGGCGCGGCTCCGGGCCATGCGGGAAGGCATGGCGGGCGCGCCGGGCGACGATCCGCCCGCCCTCCAGCAGCAGGATGCCGCTGTGAAGGCGCCCTGCCTCGCGCCAGGGCGCACCCAGCAGCAGGCCCGGGCCGCCATCGGCGGTTTCGGCGGCGAGGGATTGAAGGGCCGCCTCGCAGGCGGCGAGCAGTTCCGGCCGGGCGGCGATGTCGGCGGGCGGCGCACCGCTGAGCGAGGCCTCGGGCGTGACCAGCAGCGCCGCGCCCTCGCTGGCTGCCAGGGCGCGGGCGGCGCGCAGCGCCCCGGCATTGGCGGCGATGGCGCCGAGCTGCGGGTTCAGCGGTGCAAGCAGGAACCGCATCGGCTCAGCGCCGCCCGCCGAGCACGCCGAGCACCATGCCGGCGGAGACCAGCGCCACCCCGAGCAGCCCCGGCCAGCCCAGCCATTCCCCCAGCAGCGGGCCGGCGGCGAGCGCCGCCAGGGCGGGCGTCAGCGCCGTGATGGTGGTGGTGCGGGCGCTGCCGAGCGCGTTCACGGCGCGGGTGTAGAGGAAGCCCGCCACCACGACCGCGAAGAAGCCCTGGTAGACGAGCTGGTAGACGATGGCCCCGGCCGAGGCGGAGCCCATCGCGGAGGGCAGCGCCCACCACCACAGCGGCAGGTAGAGCAGCGGCGGGTAGAGGGCGAGCATGGTGGTGGCGGTGAGCGCCGGCACCTGCCAGCGCCGGATCAGCACGGTGAAGCTCGCCCAGGAGAGGCAGGCGGAGAGGAACAGCAGGTCGCCCCGCCAGGCGCCGGGATGGCCGCCGAAGGTGTCGCCCGCCAGCAGCAGGATGCCACCGCCCACCACCGCGAGCGAAAGCAGCCGCCCGCGCGAGAAGTACTCGCCCAGGAAGATGGCGCCGAGCAGCGCCGCCGCGAAGGGCAGCATGCCCGTCATCAGCACCGCCGCATGGGCGGTGGGGGCGTAGCGGAAGCCCCAATAGGCCAGGAGAGGATAGCCGAAGGCCGCCGTCGCCATCAGCGCCAGGCAGCGCAGCGGCGGCAGGCGCGGCCAGCCGAAGGCCGCCACCATCGCCAGCCCCACCACCAGCGAGCCGGTATAGCGCAGCGCCGCCATGTCCCAGGGCGTGAAGGCCTGGCGCGTGCCGAAGCGGGAGGAGAGCAGGAAGCCGGTCCAGACGGCGAGCACGCCCAGGGCGCAGGCGAGGCCGATCAGGCGCTCCCGCCCCGGGCGCAGGGTGGGGATCGGCAGGGCGGCGGCGGGAGACTCGGTCGACATTCCGCGACCCTAACGCCGCGCGCGGTCGCCGCCCATGCTGCGCTGCGTCGAAAATCTTCGGACGGCATCCCCAGACTCGGCGCTTGCCTCTTGCGGCGGGATTTGCGCCCGCGATATGCCAGATCGTGGTGTGGGCATTCGGCTTCACCCAAGATCTGGGTGGCCCTGTCCCCCTAGGGAAGGAGGTGCCGCGATGTCCGGCTTGCAAACCGTCGACCGCGACCGTTCCACCAATCCGCTCGATGTGCTGGAGCAGATCGTCGCCGCCAATGAGTGGGCCTTCGAGCGCCGCTCGGATGGCGAGATGGCAGTCGAGGTGCCCGGCAAGTGGTGCGACTATGGCCTGTTCTTCTCCTGGTCGCCTGAGATCAGCGCGATGCACTTCACCTGCGCCTTCGATCTGAAGGTGCCCGCCGCCCGCCGCGCGCCGCTCTATGAGCTGCTGGCGCTGGCCAACGAGAAGCTCTGGATCGGCCATTTCGGCATCGAGAGCGACGAGGGCGCGCCGGTCTATCGCCATGCCGTGCTGCTGCGCGGCACCCAGGGCGCCAGCGCCGAGAGCCTGGAAGACATGGTGGACATCGCCATCACCGAGTGCGAGCGCTTCTTCCCGGCCTTCCAGTTCGTGCTCTGGGGCGGCAAGCCGCCCTCCGAGGCGCTGGCCGCGGCCATGCTGGACTGCGTGGGCGAGGCGTGAGCACCAGCGCCTCGGAGGGCGGCGCGCTGCCGCCCCTCCTGCTGGTCGGCTGCGGCAAGATGGGCGGCGCCATGCTGGAGGGCTGGCTGGAGCGCGGCGCGGAGCAGGTGGTGGTGGTCGAGCCCTTCCCCGAGGCCACCGCCGGCTTCGCCGGGCGCGTCACCGCCTGCACCGCGGTGGAGCAGATCCCCGCCGGCTTCGCCCCCGCCGCCATGGTGCTGGCGATCAAGCCGCAGCAGGCCGATGCTGCCCTGCCCAGCCTGGCCCGCTTCGCGCAGGGCGGCGCGCTGGTGGTCTCAATCATGGCCGGCAAGACCGTTGCGGGCCTGACCGCCGCCCTCGGCGGCACGGCCCAGGTGGTGCGGGCCATGCCCAATACCCCTGCCGCCGTGCGCGAGGGCTTCACCTGCGCCTTCGCCGGCCCCGGCGTCGAGGCGGCGCAGCGCAGCCTGGCGGACGGGCTGCTCTCCGCCATCGGTGAGACCGCGTGGCTGGAGGAGGAGGGGCAGCTCGATGCCGTCACTGCCGTCTCCGGCGGCGGACCGGCCTATGTCTTCCTGCTGGCCGAGCTGCTGGAGGCCGCCGCCATCGAGCAGGGCCTGCCGCCCGCGCTGGCGCGGCAGATGGCGCGGCGTACCGTCGCCGGCTCCGGCGCCCTGCTGGCGGCAAGCACAGAGGACGCGGCGCAGCTCCGCCGCAACGTCACCAGCCCGAAGGGCACCACCGAGCGCGCCCTCAACGTGCTGATGGCCCCCGAAGCCTGGCCGCGCCTGATGTCCCAGGCGATCACCGCCGCAACCGCGCGGTCGCGGGAGCTGGCCGGCTGACGCCGGGGCGACACACCCCCCGCTGGCCTGGACGGCCGTCAGACGTGAATTCGCCATGCCCCGTCTTGGCGAAATCCTCCCCGGACCCCAGAGTTTTGGCATGAGCGACAGCACCAGCACCGCCCCCGACGACAACGCCCTGATGGACGCCCTCTGGCCGCTGGTGGCCGAGCGCGGCTGGAACGGCTTCACCTTCCCCGAGCTGGCGGAACGCTCCGGCATCGGCCTGCCCGAGTTGCGGGAGCGGGTGCCCACCAAGTTCCACCTGCTCCGCCTGCATTCCCGCCTGGTGGACAAGGTCGTCCTGGCCGACGCCGCCCTGAACGCCGGCGGCGCCCCGCGGGATCGCATCTTCGACACGTTGATGCGCCGCATCGACGCGCTGCAGCCGCACCGCGCCGGGCTGATCCGCTTCGGGCGGGAGATGCGGCACGACCCGCTGCTCAGCCTCGCCCTGGCGCCGGTGCTCGCCGCATCCATGGCCTGGATGCTGGAGGCGGCGCGGATCAACGCCTGCGGCGTGACCGGAATGCTGCGGGTGAAAGGGCTCTCGGCGGTCTGGATCGCCACGTTGCGGGCCTGGGAGCAGGACGAGAGCATGGATCTGGGCTCCACCATGGCGGCGCTGGACCGCGCGCTGGACAAGGCCGAGCGCGTCGCGCACACCCTGCGGCTCGATGCCGGCGATGCGCCGCCGCCGCCCGCCCCTGCCCCCGAGGTCGTGACCTGAGACGACGGGAAGCCGTTTTGCGCCACGCCGGCCGCGGCCTAGACTGACCGCGAAGCAAGAAACGAGGAGACGTTCATGTCGGACCGCCCGAAGTTCCCCCTGGAGACGGACATGATGCGCCTGCTTTCCGAGTTCCGCCTGCCGGCCATGCCCGACGCGGATGCGCTGGCCGCCGCGCAGCGGCGCAACCTCGAAGCGCTTTCCGCCGCCAACAAGGTGGCGCTGGAGGGGGCCCAGGCGGTGGCCCGGCGGCACATGGAGATCCTGCAGCAGTCCGTCTCCGAGATGACGCAGGCCATGCAGGGCATTTCCGGCGAGGCAACGCCGCAGGAAAAGGCAGCCAAGCAGGCCGAGGTGCTGAAGGCCAGCTACGGCCGCGCGGTTGCCAACATGCAGGAGATCGCCGAGCTCATCCAGAAGTCGAATACCGAGGCGCTGGGGGTACTCAACCGCCGCTTCGCCGAGGCGATGGATGAGGTCAAGTCGCTGATGGCGAAGTCCTCCGGCTGAGCCGGAGCAGGGGCGGCGGCGTTCCGGCCGCCCCCCACCCACAAGGCTAGGCGGGCAGCCGCACCCGCGCCCGCAGCCCGCCCAGCGGGCTGCCCTCCAGCGCAATATCCCCGCCATGCGCCCGCGCGATGTCCCGCGCGATCGCCAAACCCAGACCGGTGCCGCCGGCCGAGAAGCTGGTGAAGGGCCTGAAGGCCTCTTCCCGCGCCGCCTCCGGGATGCCCGGCCCGTCGTCATCCACCGTGATCATCACCCAGCGGCCCGGTGGCCGCCCCGGCTCCTCGCGCGGCACCTCCGTGATGGCAAAGGCGATGCGGCGGGCATGGCGACGGGCATTGTCCAGCAGGTTGCCGAGGCAACGGCGCAGCGCATCCACCCGCACCGGAAGCACCACCGTGCCCGGCGCCTCCACTGTGACCGTCGCGCCATCCTGCCGCGCGCGGGCGGCAAGGTCCTCCACCAGCTCGGCGATGTCGGCCGGCTGGGTCTGCTCCATTCCCTCGCCGCGGGCGAAGGCCAGATAGGTGGCGATCATCCGCTCCATCTCCGCCACGTCCTCCGACATGGCGGCGGCATCCTGCTCGGTGCCGGCCGGCAGCATGGCGAGGCCGAGGCGCAGCCGGGTCAGCGGGGTGCGCAGGTCGTGGCTGATGCCGGCCAGCATCTCCGTGCGTTGGGCGATGAAGCGGCGGATGCGCGCCTGCATCTGGTTGAAGGCGGCGGCGGCCTGCCGCACCTCGCTGGCGCCCTCCGGCTTGATCGGGCCGATCTCGCGCCCCATGCCGAAGGCCTCGGCGGCGCTGGCGAGGCGGCGGATGGCGCGCACCTGGTTCTTCATGAACAGCGCGGCGACGATGAACAGCAGCAGCGAGGTGCCGACCAGCCAGATGACGAACAGGTAGAGCGTGCCGAAGAACAGCCGCTTGCGCGGCGCCTCCACATGCAGCACGCCGCCCGGCATCTGCACGCGGATGATCACGCTGCGCGGATCGCTCTGCCAGTCGGTGTCGAAGGGCAGGCCGACGCGCTCGCGCAGTGCCTGGGAAAGGTCCTCCTCCAGCGGCAGGATCGGCAGCCAGCTCTGCCGCTGGCTCGGCATGCCGATGCTCGCCCCCGGCTCATAAGCCAGCGAAAGATCGAACCGCCAGGCCGCCTGCCGGAAGACCCAGCTGCGCTCCTCCTCTCCTCCCTGGCGCCCGAGGATTTCGACCACCATGCCGACATCCCCGGCGACGCCGCCGGCCAGACGGCGCGAGATGACGTCCAGATGGCCGCCGTAGAAGAGCTGCAGCGCGACCGCCTGCAGGATCAGCAGCGGCAGCAGGATGATGAGCAGGGCGCGGCCGAGCAGCCCGCGCGGCATCAGATAGCGGAACGGAGCGCCCATGCGGCGGAGCAGCCGTCGCCACCAGGAAGGGCCGCTCCTCATGTGCCGGGCTTCAGCACGTAGCCGCGGTGCCGCACCGTCTGCAGGAAGCGCGGCTCGCGCGGGTCGGGCTCGATCTTGCGGCGCAGGCGCGTCACCTGCACGTCCACCGCGCGCTCCCCCGCCTCCGGCGTGCCGAGGGCGGCGGCGATCTCCTCGCGCGTCAGCACCTCGCCGGCGCGACGGGCCAGCGCGGCGAGCAGCGCCGCCTCGCCGCCGGTGAGGCGCTGGCTGCCCTCCTGGCCGCGCAGCTCCCCGCGCTCCGGATCGAACCAGCGCGAGCCAAGCTGCACCGGCGCCAGCGGCAGGCTGGCCGGCAGCGCCGGGGCCGCCCGCCGCAGGATGGTGCGAATGCGCAGCGCCAGCTCGCGCGGATCGAAGGGCTTGGCCAGGTAGTCGTCGGCCCCGTGCTCGAAACCGGCGATGCGGTCGTCGGGCGCGCCGGCGGCGGTCAGCATCAGGATCGGCACGTCATGGCCCTGCCGGCGCAGCATCTCCGCCAGTTCCAGGCCGGATTCGCCCGGCATCATCACGTCCAGCACCAGCAGGTCGAAGGTCATGGACTGCATGGCCTGCCGCGCCAGGGCGGCATCGGCGGCGGCGGTGACGCGGAAGCCCTGCTCGGAGAGAAAGCGCTGCAGCAGGTTGCGCAGCCGCGCATCGTCATCCACCACCAGCAGGTGCGGCTCGTTCCCGCTCATGCCGCGCTCCGCGGCTTGGGATGCGAAGGGCCGCTGCGCGGGTCGGGTGGCGCGGCGCGGTCGAGCTGGGCGCGCGCCTCGGGCCCCATCAGCCCGCGCATGACGCGGCGGAACCCCTCCACCGCCACCGGCCCGGCCTCGCGATAGGCCTGCATGACCCATTCGCGCTGCCGCTCGAACAGCCGCCGCTCCAGCGCCTCGCCCTTCTCGGTCAGCGTGAGCAGGCGCTGGCGACGGTCGTTGCGGCCCGGCGTCTGGGTGACATATCCCTCCTCGACCAGCGGCGTCAGCACCCGGCCGAGGGACTGCTTGGTGATGCCGAGGATCGCCAGCAGCTCGCCCACGGTGATGCCGGGCCGTCGACCGACGAAATGCAGCACGCGGTGGTGGGCCCGGCCCATGCCGAGCTCGGCCAGGATGGCGTCGGGGCCGGCGGTGAAGTCGCGGTAGCCGAAGAACAGCAGATCCTGCGCCAGCCGGAGTTCCTCCTCGCGGAGGAAGAGCAGCTGGCGGCCTGCGCCGACGGGCCTGGCCTCGCCCGCGGCCTTCGTGTCCGGTGTATCTGGCATCCCTGGCATGCGTCCGATTTTGGTCAGCTTCGTTGACGTATTAGCGAAGCAAGTTTTACGATCCGGGTGTCAGGCGCAATGATATTGCGCAAATAAGGCAAGGAGGATCACGCTCATGACACTGGTTCCCTTTGACGACCGCGACGGCTGGATCTGGCTGGACGGGCAGATGGTGCCCTGGCGGGATGCCAAGCTGCACGTCCTGACCCACGGGCTGCATTATGCCAGCGGCGTGTTCGAGGGCGAGCGGGCCTATGGCAGAAATATTTTCAAGCTGCGCGCGCATACCGACCGGCTGATCGCCTCCGGGCGGATCCTGGGCTTCGAGATTCCCTGGAGCGCCGAGGAGATCGACGCCGCCTGCCTGGCGGTGCTGGAGAGGAACGGCCTCAGCGATGCCTATCTGCGCCCGGTCGCCTGGCGCGGCTCGGAGATGCTGGCGGTCTCGGCGCAGCAGACGAAGATCCATCTGGCGATCGCCGCCTGGGCCTGGCCGAACCTGTTCGGTGCCGACCGCATGAAGGGCGTGCGGCTTGCCATGGCGAAGTGGCGCCGCCCGGCGCCGGACACGGCGCCCACCGCCTCCAAGGCCTCGGGCCTCTACATGATCGGCACCCTCTCAAAGCACGCCGCCGAGGCGGAGGGCTATGACGACGCCCTGATGCTCGACTTCAAGGGCGATGTGGCCGAGGCGACGGGCGCCAACATCTTTTTCGTCATGGACGGCGCGCTGCACACGCCGGCACCGATCTGCTTCCTGGACGGCATCACCCGCCGCACCGTGATGAGTCTGGCCCGGCACCGGCAGATCAGCGTGGTGGAGCGCACCATCGGTGCCGATGAAATCGGTGGCGCCACGGAAGTCTTCCTGGCCGGGACCGCGGCCGAGGTGACGCCGGTTCGCGCCATCGGCGAGCACAGCTTCACCCCCGGCGCCATCACCGCGGCCCTGCTGAAGGATTACGAAGCGCTGGTGCGGCTGAATCCGGAGGAGGTGGCGCGCCGCGCCGCCTGAGCAACCCGCCTCCACGCGGCCCGGCTGCCCGGACCCGGGCAGCCGGTGCGCCTGCCGGCCGCGCTGCCGCGAGGCGTCAGCCGATGGCCAGCGCGATCGCGACCAGCACGACCACGCCCGCCAGCACGGCCAGGATCATCCGCCCGGTGCGCGGCCGGTCCGCCGAGCCGCGCGCCTCGGCCTCGCTGCCGCTGTGCGCCAGGCCCCGCGCGGCCCCGGAGGCGGCGCCGGTCTCCATCGCGCGGGCATGCGCGATCATCTCCGGGCTGGGCGGCACGCCGGCGGCCTCGTCATCGGCCCCGAGGGGAGCGGCGGCCGGATCGCTGAAGGCGACCTTGTCGCCGGTGCGGCCGCTGTCGATCTCATGGCGCAGCTTGTCTACGCGTTGGTCCGTTCCAGCCATGTCCCGTCTCCCCGGAAGGCCCAGGCCCTCCACCTTCTCATGATGTCAGCGCGGGCGGGCAGCGGCGGCCGGCCATGCCTCACGGGCCCACCCTCGCTGGCGAAATGCCAATCCTCGCCGCCCTCCCGGCACAGGGGGACGGGCCAGCGGAGCAAGGAAAGAAGCGGCCGAACCGGTGCAGGGTTTCCGGGAGGCGGAAAAAGAGGCCCGCCTTCACCTTCTCCGCCCCTCGGTTCACAATGCGCGGCAAGCACACCGAAGGGGAAAGCCGCCCGCATGAGCTGGACCGATACCACCGCCCGCCCTGCGCTGCGGCGCCTGTTCGATGCAGCCATCCGCGCCGCCGACCCGCGGGCCATCCTCGCCCGCCACCTGCCCGCGCCGCCAAAGGGCCGCGTGGTGGTGGTGGGCGCCGGCAAGTCGGCGGCGGTGATGGCGGCGGCGGTGGAGGAAGCCTGGCCGGATGCCGAGCTTTCCGGCCTCGTCATCACCCGCTACGGGCATGCCGTGCCGACCCGCCGGATCGCGGTGGTGGAAGCCTCCCACCCCGTGCCCGACGCGGCGGGCGAGGCGGCCGCGCGGCGCGTCCTGGCGGCGGTTCGGGGGCTGGGCGCGGACGATCTCGTGCTCGCGCTGATCTCCGGCGGCGGCTCGGCGCTGATGGCGCTGCCGGCGGAGGGGCTGACGCTGGCGGACAAGCAGGCGGTGAACCGTGCCCTGCTCGCCTCGGGCGCCACCATCAACGAGATGAACTGCGTGCGCCGGCACCTCTCCGCCATCAAGGGCGGGCGGCTGGCGGCGGCGGCGCATCCGGCCCGGGTGGTGACGCTCGCCATTTCCGACGTGCCGGGCGACGACCCCACCGTGATCGCCTCCGGCCCCACCGTGCCCGATCCCTCCAGCTTCGCCGAGGCGCGTGGCCTTGTCGCGCATTACGGCATCGACCTGCCGCCCGCCGTGGCGGCCCATCTGGCGGCCGCGGCGGAGGAGACCCCCAAGCCCGGCGACCCACGCCTGGCCCGCGCCGAGTTCCGCATGATCGCCACGCCGCAGATGGCGCTGGAAGCGGCGGCGGCCGAGGCGCGCACCCTCGGCCTGGCGCCGCTGCTGCTCGGAGACGCGCTGGAGGGCGAGGCGGCGGTGGTCGGCACGGTGCTGGCTGGCATTGCCCACAGCGTGCAGGCGCATGGACACCCTCTGCGCGGCCCGGCGGTGCTGCTCTCGGGCGGCGAGACCACGGTGACCATCCGCCCCGGCGTCACGCCCGGGCGGGGCGGGCGCAACAGCGAGTGCCTGCTGGGCTTTACACTGGCGGCCGCCGCGATGCAGGGCTGCTGGGCACTGATGGGAGATACGGACGGCATCGACGGATCGGAGGACAATGCCGGCGCCCTCGCCGCGCCCGACACCCTCGCCCGCGCCATGGCGGCCGGGCTGGACGCGCGGGGCCTGCTGGCGTCACACAACAGCCACGCCTTGTTCGAGCGGCTTGGCGATACCATCGTCACCGGGCCAACGCTTACGAATGTCAATGATTTCCGTGCCATTCTGATCGCCTGAGCCGAGTCGGGCTCCCGCCCAGCGGGCCAAAGCGCCCGCCTCCTCTCCCGAGCGGGCCAAAGCCGCCCGCAGCCGAAGGACAGAACTTTGCCGCCGCGCATTCCCCTCCGCCGCCGCCGCCGCACCAAGATCATCGCCACCCTCGGCCCCGCCAGCTCCACGCCGGAGGTGATCGAGCGCCTCTACCGCGGCGGGGCCGACGTGTTCCGGCTCAATTTCAGCCATGGCAGCCATGAGGACCATGCCAGCCGCATCCTGATGATTCGCGCGCTGGAGAGGCGCGTCGGGCGGCCGATCGGCATCCTGGCGGATGTTCAGGGCCCCAAGCTGCGTGTTGGCCGCTTCCAGGGCGGGCGGGTGCAGCTGCAGACTGGCCAGAGCTTCCGCCTCGACCTCAGCGCGACGCCGGGCGACGTGCGGCGCGTGCAGCTGCCGCATCCCGAGATCATCGAGGCCGCGCGCATCGGCACCACCCTGCTGCTGGATGACGGCAAGCTGCGCCTGCGCGTGGTGCACAAGCGCGACGACCACCTGGAGACGGAAATCCTGGTCGGCGGCCCGCTCTCCGACCGCAAGGGCGTCAACGTGCCGGACGTGGCGCTGCCCATCCCGGCCCTGACGCCGAAGGACCGCGCCGACCTCGACTTCGTGCTGCCGCTGGGCATCGAATATATCGGCCTCTCCTTCGTGCAGCGGCCGGAGGACGTGATCCAGGTGAAGGAAATCGCCGACGGGCGTGCCTGGGTGATGGTGAAGATGGAGAAGCCGCAGGCCGTCGAGAACCTGGAGGGCATCCTCGACGCCACGGACTGCGCCATGGTCGCGCGCGGCGACCTCGGCGTGGAGTGCCCGCCCGAGGAGGTGCCGCTGGTGCAGAAGCGCATCGTGCGCGAGTGCCGCCGGCGCGGCCTGCCCGTCGTGGTGGCGACGCAGATGCTGGAGAGCATGATCAACGCGCCCTCCCCCACCCGCGCCGAGGCCTCGGACGTCGCCACGGCGGTGTTCGACGGGGCGGACGCGGTGATGCTCTCCGCCGAGAGCGCCGCCGGCCAGTTCCCCTACGAGGCGGTGAACATGATGGACCGCATCCTGGCCCGGGTGGAGCAGGATGACGGCTGGCGGCAGATCACCGACGCGGCGCGCCCCTCGCCGGAGAAGAACTCGGCCGGCGCCATCGCCGCCGCCGCGCGCCAGGTGGCTGAGACCATTGGCGCCCAGGCGATCGCCACCTTCACCGCCACCGGCTCCACCACCCTGCGCGTGGCGCGGGAGCGGCCGGCCAGCCCGATCATCGGCCTGACCTCCAGCGAGGCGACGGCGCGGCGCATGGCGGTGGTCTGGGGCGTCCACCCACTGCCCTCCGCCGAGCCGCACAGCATGACCGACATGGTGGCCAAGGCGGTGCGCGCGGCGCAGACCGAGGGCTTCGCGCAGGCGGGCGAGGAAGTGGTGGTGACGGCAGGCGTGCCCTTCGGGACGCCGGGCACCACGAACGCGCTGCGGGTTGCCACGGTGAAGTAGGAAAGGGCAAGGCCGGGGAAGACATTCCCCGGCGGGCTTCAGGCCAGCGGGAAGGCGGCGCCCATCCGCTTGATGTGGTCGCCCTCGTGGCGGGCCACTTCCGCCATGACCAGGTCCGTCGCCCCGTCGCGCAGCGCCCGGCGCGCCTCCAGCGCCGGGGACGTGCCGTAGATGCCATGGCCGTCCGTTCCGAGAACGGTGGCCACCCCGGCGCCGATGAGCCTCGCCAGCCTGCGGCCCCCGCCGCTCCGCCCGGGGCCGCTGCGGTAGCCCAGCGCTCTGTTCGAGCCGATGCCCATTTCCACCACGGCGCCGATCTCCTGGGCGAGGGTCACCTCCCGCCGCCCGATGCCGTAGAGGGCATGGCCGATCCTGCCCATGCCGGGCGGCAGTCCCGCCTCCCGGAACCCTTCCAGCGCCGCGCGCACGTTCCCGGGGTGGCAGGGCGTTTCGCCCGCATGGACCCGGACCACCGTGGGAAGGCCGCGGCGCACGCGCCCGGCGGCCCAGGCAACCACCACCGGCATGAAATCCTCGGTCGGGTTGGTTTCATGCCCGGCGAGATCAGCGCCGGCCAGGAGCGGGTGCCCCTCCATCAGCTCGCCAAGCCGCGCCAGGGACCGGGCGATGTCGGTGGGCGCGGCATGCCGGTTGATCGTGGCCAGGAACAGGATGCGGACCCCGGCCGTGGCCTGGAGCCGCCGGGCCGCCAGCCCGGCTGCGCGCATCCAGGCCTCGCCCTCCTCGCCCGCGGCCAGCGGGGCGCTGGCGCTGAATTCGATATGCGTCACCCCGTCGCGGCGGGCATCCTCCGCCACCGAGGTGAGGATGCCGGGGAGAAGCGCCGGGTGGGCGCCCAGCGGCCGACGGATGGAATAGGCCCGCTCCAGCAGGACGAAGGGGTCCGGCCCCTCGCCTGTCGCGGGACGCCGGGGCATCTCCATGGCCGCCTCCAGCAGGGCGAGGCTCTCCGGCGGCAGGTCCCGGAGCCGGACCATGGGCGAGCCACGGGCGGGCGCGGCGATGCCGCCGGGCAGGATGCGCGTGTCGCCCTCGGCCAGCCGGACGCCCTCAGGCAAGGGGACCTCCGCGAGGCGCAGCATGGCGGCGGGGTAATCGAGGTCATGCAGCAGCCCGAGGCGGATGATCTCGGCAGACCGCGGCGCACCGGTGAGGTGCGTATGGATGTCGGTGGTGACCGACGGCGCTGCGGGGGTGCTCGGGGGCTGTTCCATGTCCGACCTTAGCGGGAGCAGCGGAGCGCCGCCATCAAAACATGGAGCACGCCTCCGGACCCAACCTGCCGCATCGAGCCGCCCCGTCGCCCCTTGAGGGCCGTGCGGCGCGGCGCGCTTCAGCCTGCCGCCTTCTCGCGCTCCAGCAGCTCCCGCTTGCGCGGCAGACCCCAGCGATACCCGGTCAGCGCGCCGTCCTTGCCGATCACCCGATGGCAGGGCACGGCCAGCGCGGCGGGATTGGCCGCGCAGGCGGCCGCCACGGCGCGCACCGCGCGGGGCTGGCCAATCGCTTCCGCGAGGCCGGAATAGGTGGTGGTCCGCCCCGGTGGAATCGCCATCAGCGCCTGCCAGACGCGCTGCTGGAAGGCGGTGCCGCGCAGGTCCAGCGGCAGCGCCCGGGCGGCATGCGGCTCCTCGATCAGGGCCACCACGCTTCGCAGCATCGCCGCCATCGCCTCGCCGCCGGGCAGGTGCCTGGCCCGCGGGAAGCGTGCGGAGAGCTCGCCAAGCAGGGCCGCCTCATCCGGCCCGAAGGCGATGCGGCAGATGCCCTTCTCCGTCGCCGCCACCATCAGCGGTCCAAGCGGGGAGTCGGTGAAGGCGTGGTGGATCGTCTCGCCCTCGCCGCCACGCCGCGCGGCGCCGGGGCTCATGCCAAGCAGCCGGCCGGGCTGCTCATAGACGCGGCTTTCGCTGCCGAAGCCCGCCTCCGCCACCGCCTCGGCCACCCGCGCGCCCTCGCCCAGCGCGGCCTGAAGGCGGCGCGCCTTCACCGCATCGGCATAGGCGCGCGGGGTCAGGCCGGTGATCTCGCGGAACAGCCGCAGGAAGTGGTGGCGGGCGTAGCCCGCGTGCGCGGCCAACTCGGCCAGGGGCGGCATCGCCTCCGCCGCCTCGATGCGGGCGCAGGCGTCGCGCACGGCCTCGGCGTGCAGGGCGGCGCGCGCGCCAAGGGGGTCGCAGCGGCGGCAGGCGCGGAAGCCGGCAGCCTCGGCGCTGGCGCAATCCGGAAAGAAGCGGACATTGCGGCGCAGCGGCAGGCGGGAGGGGCAGCCGAACCGGCAGTACACACCCTGCGTGGCCACGGCATAGACCATGTCGGGCCTCGCCTCGCGGCGTTGCAGCTCAGCCCAGAGCATCTCGGGATCGGGGTTCATGCCGGGCTTTGTGCCAGGAGCGGCTCTTGCAGCGCCATCCGCCGGTTGCGGCGGTTCAGATGCCCTGCCCATGCGCCGCACGATAGAGCTTCCGCAGCCGCTCCTCCGCACCGGGCATGCGGGGATAGATCGCCACGGCCTCCTGCATGGAGCGCAGCGCATCCTCGGCATCGCCCATCTGCTCCTGGAGCGAGGAGAGCACCGCCAGCGCGCTGAAGTGGCGCGGCTCCAGCGTCAGGACCTGGCGCAGGTCGCGCAGCGCGGCGGTGAAGTCGCCCATTTCGGCCAGGGCCTGGGCGCGCAGCAACCATGCCTGGACGCAGTCGGGCTGGAGCACCAGCGCCGCATCAAAGTCCTCCACCGCATCGGCGGCGGCCTCGCTGCGCAGGTTGCGCTGGCCACGATCGAGCAGCAGCGTCACCGCCGGCGAGGCGGCCTGCGCCCACAGGCTGCGGATCTGCGCCGCCAGGGCGGCGGCGAGGGTGTCGTCCGGGGCGCTCGGCAGGGCATCCAGCAGGCGGTCGAGCTGGGCGCGGCGCGCCTCGGGGGCGGTGGGGCGCGGGTCGGGCTGCGCCGCCGCGCCGAGTGGCAGGAGCGGCAGGGTCAGGGCGGAAGCCAGGAGGAACGGCGCGGCGCGCATGCTCCAAAGGTTGGATCATGCGGCCGCGCGCGCAAGGGAAATCCGCGCGCCGGCGCCTCAGCGGCGGTCGCTGCGCGGGTCGAGCGCATCGCGCAGCCCGTCACCCACCAGGTTGAAGGCCAGCACCACCAGGAAGATGGCGAGGCCGGGATAGACCGACATCCAGGGCGCCTGGGTCAGGAAGCGCTGCGCGGCATTCAGCATCGAGCCCCAGGAGGGTGCCGGCGGCTGCTGGCCGAGGCCGAGGAAGGAGAGCGAGGCCTCGGCGATGATCGCCTCGGCGATCGCCAGCGTGCCCTGCACCAGCAGCGGCGGGATGATGTTGGGCAGAACGTGGCGCAGCGCCGTGCGCCAGGGCGGATTGCCGAGGGCGCGCGCCGCCTCCACCCAGTCGGTGCTCTTCGCCTCCAGCGCCATGCCGCGCGCCAGCCGCACGAAGATCGGCGTGGCGGAGATGGCGATGGCCAGCATCGCGTTCTCCAGCGCCGGGCCGAGGAAGGCGGCGAGCGCGATGGCGAGGATGAGGAAGGGCACGGAGAGCATGGCATCGGCGATGCGCGAGACCAGCGCGTCCACCCAGCCGCCGGCCAGCCCCGCCAGCAGGCCGAAGGGCACGCCGAGGCAGACCGCCGCCGCCACCGAGACGATGCCCGCCATCAGCGAGGCGCGGGCGCCCCAGACCACCCGCGAGAAGACGTCCCGCCCGTTCTCGTCGGTGCCGAACCAGTAGAGCGCGGAGGGCGGCTTGCGGATGCGCGACCAGGAGGTGGCGACCGGATCGTATTGCGCGACCCAGGGCGCCAGCAGCGCCACGGCGACGAAGACCAGCACCACCAGCAGCCCCGCCATCGCCAGCCTGTGCCGGGCGAAGCGGCGCAGCGCGCGCCGCGCCGGGCTCTCGCCGCGCGCGGCCGTGGCGGCCGGAGAGAGCGCCGCGCTCATGCGGACCTCAGGCGCGGGTTGATGGCCATGTAGAGCAGGTCGGCCAGCAGGGAGAGCAGCACGAAGATCAGGGCGGTGGCCATCACCACGCCCTGCACCACGGGGTAGTCGCGGTTGAACACCGCATCGACGATCAGCTTGCCGAAGCCGGGAATGGTGAAGATCTGCTCGGTCAGCACCGCCCCGGCCAGGAGGCGCCCGAGTTCGATGGTGCCGAGCGTCACCACCGGGATCAGCGCGTTGCGCAGCGCGTGCTTGGCGACCACGAGGCGCTCCGGCAGGCCCTTGGCGCGGGCGGTGCGGACATAGTCCTGGCTGAGCGCCGTCAGCATCGCCGCCCGGGTATGGCGCATCAGCACGCCGGCGATGCCGCTGCCCAGCACGAAGGCCGGCATGATGGTGGTGGCGAGCGACTGCACGGGATCCTCGGTGAAGGGCACGTAGCCCGAGGGCGGCAGCCAGCCGAGCTTCACGCTGAACAGCAGGATCATCATGATGCCCAGCCAGAAGTTCGGCGTGGAGATGCCGGCCAGCGCCAGCCCGTTGGCCGCCCAGTCCGCCGGCCGGTCCTTGTAGACGGCCGAGAGGATGCCGGCCGGCACGCCGATCGCCACGGCGATGACGAAGGCCATCAGCCCGAGCTGCAGCGTGACCGGCAGCTTCTCCAGGATCAGCGCGCCCACGGGCATGCGGATGCGCCAGGAGAAGCCGAAATCGCCCATCAGGATCTTGCCCAGCCAGGCGAGGTACTGCGCCCAGATCGGCCGGTCGAGCATCAGCTCGCTGCGGATCTCGGCCAGCACCGCGGGGTCGCGCTCCTCGCCCGCCATGATCAGCGCCGGGTCGCCCGGCATGAGTTGCTGCAGGCCGAAGATCAGCATGGAGAGGATGAGCAGGGTGGGCAGGATCTGCCCGACCCGGCGGAGCAGCCAGAGGCCCATGTCCGGCTCAGTCCAGCTTCAGGCCCTGCACCCGCACGATGCCGTCCGGCACCATGCGGAAGCCCTCCAGCTTGCTCGACACGCCAAAGACCAGCTTGCGGCTCCAGAGATAGCTGCGCGACTGGTCCTTTCCGATGGCGATCGGCCACACCTGATCGTAGAGCGCGCGGCGCTTGCCTTCGTCCATCTCCGCCCGCGCGGCGTCGAGCAGGCGGTCCACTTCAGGGTTGGCGTAGCGGCCGTCATTGCTGGCGCCGCGGCTGTGCAGGAAGGCCCAGGTATTGCCGTCCGGGTCGATGCGCCCGGACCAGGCGGACATGTAGGCCTGGAACTCGCCGCGATGCGCGGCGGCGAGGCTGGAAGCGAACTCCATGCTGCTGATGCGCAGCTCGAAGCCGGCCTCCGCCACCATGGACTGGATCACCTCCGCCGCCTGGCGCAGCTCGGGGTTGGTCGGCACCGTCATCTCGACGACGAAGGGCGTCCTGACGCCGGCCTCCTTCAGCAGCGCGCGCGCCTTCTCCACGTCCCGCTGCGGCGGCGGGAAGTCCTGGTCGTAATAGGGGCTGGCGGGCGGCAGCGGCTGCGCCACCGGCGTCACCATGCCCTCGAAGACCACCTGGTTCAGCGCGTCTCGGTCGATCGCCAGATCGAAGGCGCGGCGGATGCGGGCGTCCTTGCCGAAGGGCGTGTCGGCGCGCGACCCGTTGCCGACATTGAACAGGATGCTCTGGTAGGCAAGGCTGTCGCCCACGGCGATGCGCAGCGCGCGGTTGCCCTTGATCGCCGGGATGTCGGTCGGCGCGATCTCGGTCACTTCCAGCGCGCCGGATTGCAGGTTGGCCAGCCGCACCGAGCTGTCGGCGATCGGCAGATAGACGACGCGGTCCACATGGACGTTGCCGGCATCCCAGTAGCCCGGGAACTTCTCCAGCACGATGCGGTCCTGCGCCACCCGCTCGACGAAGCGGAAGGGCCCGTTGCAGACCGGCCTGGTGCCGAAATCCTTGCCCGCCGCCTCGGCCGCCTTGGGGCTGACCACCATGCCGGCGCGGTCGGTGAGCTGCGAGAGGAAGGCCGCCGAGGGCTCCTTCAGGTGGATGCGCAGGGTCTGCGGGTCCACCACGTCGAGGCTCTCGATGGTGTTGATCTCGCTGCGCCGGAAGCTGCCTTGCATCGTCATGTGGCGCTTCAGCGAATAGACCACCGCCTCGGCGTCCATGATCTCGCCGTCATGGAACTTCACGCCCTGGCGCAGGGTGATGCGCAGGGTCTTCGGGCCCTCCCAGTTGTAGCCGGTGGCGAGCTGCGGGACGATCTGCAGCTTCTCGTTGATGTCGAACAGCTTGTCGCAGAGCCCGGCGAAGACGATGCGGCCGACATAGGTGCGGGCCAGCGTCGGGTCGAGGATGTCGGGGTCCTCGCGCAGGCCGATGCGGAGGGTCTGCGCCTGCGCGGCGGTGGCGAGCAGGCCCGCGCCGAGGGCGAGCGCAGCGAGAAGCGGCGTCTTCCTGGTCATGAAGCAACTCCCGTTTTCTGGTGCGGGCTTGGCTGCCCGGGGGCGAAGAAGGCCTGCAGGCGGCGCAGGCGCTCGCCGCCATGGTCGATCTCCCGCGGCGGGGCGGCGGCGGGCAGGCTGTCGCGGAAATGGCAGGCGGCCTGATGGGCGAGGTTGCCGCCGGCCTCGGCGAGGGCGGGCACCTCGCTGCGGCAGATCGCCTGGGCGAAGGGGCAGCGCGTGTGAAAGCGGCAGGCGGCGGGCGGCGCGATCGGGCTGGGCATGTCGCCCTGCAGCGGCGCGGCTGCTCCACCCGCACCCTGCCCCGGCACCGCCGCCAGCAGCGCGCGCGTATAGGGGTGGCGCGGATCGCCGAAGACCTCGGCGGCCGGACCCAGCTCGACGATCTGGCCGAGATACATCACCGCCACGCGGTCGGCGATGTGGCGCACCACCGCGAGGTCGTGGCTGATCAGCACGAAGGTCAGGCCGAGCTCGCGGATGAGGTCCTGCAGCAGGTTCACCACCTGCGCCTGCACGGAGACGTCGAGCGCCGAGACCGGTTCGTCCCCCACCACCAGCCTCGGCCCGGAGGCGAGCGCGCGGGCGATGGCGACGCGTTGCCGCTGGCCGCCGCTGAACTCGTGCGGCCAGCGCCGCGCCAGCTCCGGTCGCAGCCCGACCCGTTGCAGCAGCGCCGCCACCCGCCCCGGCACCTCGGCGCGCGGCACCAGCCGGTGCAGCAGCAGCGGCTCGGCGATGGCCTGCTCCACCGTCATGCGCGGGTCGAGGCTGGCGAAGGGATCCTGGAAGATGAGCTGCATGTCGCGCCGACGGGTGCGCAGCACGGCGGGGGACAGCGCGCCGAGATCCTCCCCGGCGAAGCGCACCGTGCCGGCATCGGGCGCGATCAGCCGCAGCATCAGGCGGCCCAGGGTGGACTTGCCGCAGCCGCTCTCGCCGACGATGGCCAGCACCTCGCCCTCGGCGACGGAAAGCGCCACGCCGTCCACCGCATGCACCGCACCGCGCATACGGCCGAGCGCGTCCCTGACCGGGAAGTGCTTGACCAGCCCGGACAGTTCCAGGATCGGCGCGCTCATGCCGCGCCCTCCAGGATCTGCTCCAGCGGGGCGCGGTGGCAGGCGGCGACATGGCCGGGCACCATCTCGTAGAGCGGCACCGGCTCGGCGCAGCGGGCGATGGCGAAGGGGCAGCGCGGCGCGAAGCGGCAGCCGGGGGGCGGTGCCGCCAGATCAGGCACCGTGCCTTCGATGCTGGCAAGCCGCCCGCCCCCACCCTCCAGGCGTGGCGCCGCACCGAGCAGCCCGACCGTGTAGGGATGCTGCGGCATGGCGAAGAGCCGCGCCGCCGGGGCGCGTTCGATCACCTGCCCGGCATACATGACCACCACCTCGTCCGCCTGGTCGGCGACCACGCCGAGGTCGTGGGTGATCAGCACCGTGGCGGTGCCGGTCTCGCGCTTCAGCTCGGCCAGCAGGGAGAGGATCTGCGCCTGCACGGTGACATCCAGCGCCGTGGTCGGCTCGTCGGCGATCAGCAGCCGGGGCCGGCAGGCCAGGGCGATGGCGATCATCACCCGCTGGCGCATGCCGCCCGAGAGCTGGTGCGGATACTGCCGCGCGCGCCGCGCCGCCTCGGGGATGCGTACCTGCTCCAGTGCCGCGATGGCAGCCTCGGCGGCGGCCTTGCGGCCCATGCCGCGATGCTGGCGGAGCGCCTCGGCCACCTGCTCGCCGGCCGTGAAGGCGGGGTTCAGGCTGGTCATCGGCTCCTGGAAGATCATCGCCATCTCGGCGCCGCGCAGGCGCCGCCGCGCATCCGGCGGCAGCTCGGCGATCTCTTGCCCGGCAAGGCGGATGGTGCCGGTGACCTGTGCCGAGCCCGGCAGCAGCCCCATGATCGCCAGGCTGGTGGCCGACTTGCCGCAGCCGCTCTCGCCGACGATCGCCAGGGTCCTGCCCGCGGGCACGGTGAAGGAAAGGCCCTGCACCGCCCGGAAGGGGCCACGATCGGTGCGGAAGCTGACCGAGAGGCCGATGACCTCCAGGGCGGGGACGGTCATGGCGCCGCGACGCGCCGGCAGGGGATGAACCGCATGGGATCCCCGCTTGCAGGAAGCGGGCCAAAGCGCGCCACACGAGCGCGAAAGCCGCTCCGTCACTGGTTGGCAACGAAGACGCCGGCGGGCAGGATGCGCCCATGCATCTGGTGCTGGCAGGCGCGGGGCACGCGCATCTGGAGGTGCTGCGGCACTTCGGCCAGCAGCAGGCGCGCCGAAACGCGGAGGCGCCACGGCTCACGCTGGTCGCGCCGGACGCCATCACCGTCTATTCGGGCGCCGTCCCGGGGGTGGTGGCCGGCCTGCTGCGGCCGGGTGCGGCTGAGATCCCCCTGGCGCCGCTGCTGGCCCGCGCCGGTGCGGAATGGATCGAGGACCAGGTGACCGGCCTCGATGCCGGCCGGCGGCTGGTCCTGCTCGGCCGGAACCCGCCCCTGCCCTATGATCTGCTCTCCCTCAACACTGGCGCCCGCCCTGTCACGCCGCCCGGCAGCGTGCCGGTGCGCCCGTGGCGCGGCTTCTTCGCGGCCCTGGCGGCGCTGGATCCGGCCGCCGGGCGGGTGGCGGTCATCGGCGCGGGGGTGGCGGGCGTCGAGCTGGCACTGGCGCTCGCCCGCCGCCCGGGGCCCCATCCGCTGCTGCTGGAAGCGGCACCGGAACTGCTTCCGGGGCTGCCGGCATCCTTCCGCGCCCATGCGGAGCGGGCCTTGCGGCTGGCTGGCGTCTCCTGGCGCACCGCCTTCCCGGTGGAGCGGCTCGATGAGGGCATGCTGCACAGCCTGGAGGCCGGCATGGGCCAGGTGGCGCTGGCGATCGCCTGCGCCGGCGCGCTGCCCGGCCTGGACCTGCGCACCAGCGGCCTCGCCTGCGACGCGGCGGGCTTCCCACGGGTGGACGAGGCGCTGTGCAGCGTGAGCCATCGGGAGGTGTTCGGCGCGGGTGACGGTGTCGCCGCGGGCCTGCCGAAGGCGGGTGTCTGGGCGGTGCGCGCCGGCCCGGTGCTGGCCGGGAACCTGTCGCGGGCCCTGCGCGGCGAACCACCCCGGCCCTGGACGCCACAGCGCCAGGCGCTGATGCTGCTTGGCACCGGGCGGGCGGAAGCCATCGGCCTCTGGCGCGGGATCAGTTTCGAGGGAGCCTGGGCCTGGCGGTGGAAACGATGGCTGGATGACCGCTTCGTGCAGCGCTACGCCGGCGCGGGAGGGGGCTGGCTTTGACGGACCGCTTTGACCGACCGCTTTCCTGGCCCATCTGCCTTGCGGCGCGCGCAAAATTCCTCGCGGGCGCCTGCCACCGGCCATCGCCTCGCGCGTTGGCGGCTCAGCCTGCGCCCGCCGCGCCCTGACCCGGCGCGGCCCTGACCGGAGAACCACCCCGATGCCCCGCACCGACCTCACGCGTCGCGCCACCCTGGCCACCGTCACGGCCCTGCTGCTCGTATCTCCGAGCCTTGGTCATGCGCAGGACAAGCCGGTTGTCGTCGGCTCCAAGCTCGACACCGAGGGCGCCCTGCTCGGCGAGATGATGGCGCAGCTCCTGGAAGCCAAGGGCGTGAAGGTGGAGCGCCGCCTGCAGCTCGGTCCGACCCGCATCGTGCGGCAGGCGCTGCTCTCCGGCGAGATCGACCTCTATCCCGAGTACACCGGCAACGGCGCCTTCTTCTTCCAGATGGAGGACGACCCGGCCTGGCACGACCCCTCCAAGGCCGCCGACAAGGTCCGCGGGCTGGACCTGGAGCGCAACAGCCTGGTCTGGCTGCAGCCGGCCAGCGCCAACAACACCTGGGCGATCGCGGTCCGCCGCGACATGGCCGGGCCAGCCAAGCTCAGGTCGCTGGAGGATCTCGTCGGCTACCTGAAGTCGGGCGGCGCGTTCAAGCTGGCCGCCTCGGCGGAGTTCGTCGAGAGCCCGGCGGCACTGCCGGCCTTCCAGAAGGCCTATGGCTTCAACCTCTCGCCGGCGCAGCTGCTGGTGCTGGCGGGCGGCGACACCGCCGTGACCATGCGCGCCGCCGCCGAGCAGCTCAACGGGGTGAACGCCGCCATGGTCTATGGCACGGATGGGGCCATCTCCGCGCTGGACCTCGTGGTGCTGGAGGACCCGAAGGGTGCCCAGGTCGTCTATCAGCCGGCGCCGGTGGTGCGGAAGGCGGTAACGGAGCGCCTGCCGCAGATCGACGAATGGATGCGGCCGCTCTTCGCCTCGCTCACATTGGAGACGCTGCAGAAGCTGAACGCCCGCATCGTGGTGGAGGGCCAGCCGGCGCGGCAGGTCGCCGAGGCGCATCTGCGCGGCCTCGGCCTGCTGGGCTGAGGCATGCCGCTGCGCCCTGCCCTGCTCGCCACAGCCCGGCCCACCACCGCCCCTTCGCCGCCCCGCGAGGCCACGGCCGTGGCGCTGCTCGCCGCGCTGGCGGCGCTGGCGCCCTTCCTGCTCGGCTGGCTCTCGGTGGCGCCCAACCGGCTGCTGAGCCCGCGCCCCGCCGCCCTGCCGATGGAACCTGGGCTGGGCCTGGCCATGGGCGGCTTCCTGCTCGCCTGCCTGCTGGTGCTGCTGCTGGCGCGCCGCACGGCCCTGCTGCCCTGGGCGGAGGCGGCCGCCGCGCTCGCGCTCTGCGCCCTGCTGGCCACCACCGGGCTGGGCGCCCGGGCGGTGCTGGAGGCGGCCTCACCCGCGGCGCGCGCCATGCCGGCGGCGGGGGTCTGGCTCGCCATGCTGCTGCTGGCGCTTGCGGCGGGCAGCTGCGCCGCCGGGCGCGGCGGCACGCCGGGCCGCTTTCTGGCCCTGGCGGTGCTGGGCGTCGGCGGCATGCTGGCCACCGGCCTGCTGGACAGTCTCTCCGTGGTGCGGGAGGCCGCCGCGCGCGGGCCGGAGCTGCGGACGGCACTGAACGGCCATCTGGCACTTGCCGGCGGCGCGCTGGCGCTGGCGCTGCTGATCTCCGTGCCTCTCGGCCTGCTGGCGCTGCGCCACCCCCGGCTGGAAGCGGCGCTGATGGGCGTGGCCAACGGCTTCCAGGTGGTGCCGTCGCTGGCGCTGTTCGGGCTGCTGATGGGGCCGCTGGCGGCGCTGGCTTCCCTCTGGCCAGCGCTGCGCCAATGGGGCGTGGGCGGCATCGGGCCGGCGCCGGCCATCCTCGGAATCGCCGCCTATCTGCTGCTGCCGCTGGCCAGCAGCCTGCTGGCCGGGCTGCGCGTCGCCTCGCCCGCCCTGCTGGACGCCGCCCGCGGCCAGGGCATGACGGAAGGCGGCATCCTGCGCCGGCTGCGCCTGCCGCTCGGGCGCGGGGTCATGCTCGGCGGGCTGCGGGTGGCGGCGGTGCAGGCGGTGGGGCTGGCGACGCTGGCGGCGCTGATCGGCGGCGGCGGCCTCGGCAGGCTGGTGTTCCAGGGCATCGGCCAGATGGCGACCGATCTGATCCTGCTCGGCGTGCTGCCGGTGGTGCTGCTCTCGCTGCTGGTGGACGGGCTGCTGGCCCTGCTGCAATCGGCGCTGGAGGTGGCGCGATGATCCGCTTCGAGGGTGTGACCCGCCGGTATGGCGACCGTGCGGTGGTGGACCGCGTGACGCTGGAAGTGCCGGACGGCAGCATCTGCGTGCTGCTCGGCGAATCCGGCTCCGGCAAGTCCACGCTGATGCGGATGGTCAACCGGCTGATCGAGCCGAGCGCCGGGCGCGTGCTGGTGGATGGGCGCGACGTGGCCACCGCCGATCCCGAGGCGCTGCGGCGCGGCATCGGCTACGTGATCCAGTCGGTCGGGCTGTTTCCGCACTGGCGGGTGGCGGAGAACGTCGCCACGGTACCGCGCCTGCTGGGCTGGGAGGCGGCGCGCATCACCGCCCGGGTGGACGAGCTGCTGGCGCTGGTCGGGCTGGAGCCGGGGCGTTTCCGCGACCGTTTCCCGCACGAGCTGTCCGGCGGGCAGGCGCAGCGCGTCGGCCTCGCCCGCGCCCTCGCCGCCGACCCGCCGCTGCTGCTGATGGACGAGCCCTTCTCCGCCCTCGATCCCGGCACCCGGCGTGGGCTGCAGGCCGAGCTTCGCACCATCCATGCCGAGACGGGCAAGACCATTCTCTTCGTCACGCATGACGTCGAGGAGGCGCTGGCGCTCGCCGATACCGTGGCGGTGCTGGAGGAAGGCCGCCTCGCCGCGCGCGGCCGCCCGGCCGAGCTGCTGGAGCGCGGCACCGGCGCCCCGGTGCGGCGGCTGTTCGGCGAGGAGAGCCTGGCCTTCCACCGGCTGGCCACCCTGCCTGCCAGCGCCATCGCCCGCCCCGAGGACGCCACGGACGACCTGCCGATCCTGCCGGCCGACGCCTCGCTCAAGCAGGCGCTGATGCTGATGCTCTCCGAGGGCAGCGACCGGCTGGCCGTGCTCCCCGCCGGCGCCTTCCCCGGCGGCACGCTCCACTGGGCCGACCTGGTGCACCCGGCATGATCGCGCTGCTGGCGCAGGTGGCGGGTTTCCTCCTCGCACTCTGGGCGGCCCCGCATCTGGGCGTGCTCTGGCACGCGCTCTTCCCCGCCCTCGCCCGCCCGACCTGGGACAGCCAGAGCTGGTTCACCCTGCTGGGGGAACATCTGCTGCTGTCGCTCGGGGCGGCGCTGATCGCGGCCGTCCTGGGCCTGGGCGCCGGCATCCTGGCGACGCGCGGCGCCGGCCGCGCCCTGCGCCCGCTGCTGGACGCGCTCTTCGCCTTTGCCCAGGCCATCCCGCCCGTGGCGGTGATCGCGCTGGCCCTGCCACTGCTCGGCTTCGGCGCGGCGCCGACGCTGCTGGCCCTGGTGCTCTACGCCGCCCTGCCGGTGATGCGCAGCGCCGTGGCGGGGCTGGATGCCGTCTCTCCCGCCGTGCTGGACGCCGCGCGCGGCACCGGCATGGGGCGGGCTGGTATCCTGGCGCGGGTGGAGCTTCCCCTGGCCCTGCCGGTGATCCAGGCCGGGCTGCGGGTGGCGGTGGTGCTCTCCGTCGCCACCACCGCCGTCGGCGCCGTGGCGGGGGCGAGCTGCCTGGGCACCCCTATCGTGGTCGGGCTGGCCAATGGCAACACCGCCTGGGTGCTGCAGGGAGCGATCTTCACCGCCTGGCTGGCGCTGATCGCCGACCGGGCGCTGCGGCTGGGGCTGCGCCGCGGCGCCACGGCCTGAGGCGGCGCTACAGCCGCACCTTCAGCAGCCGCCCCAGCTCGCCCATGATGCCGGCGCGGAAGAGCAGCACGCAGACGACGAAGATCACGCCCTGGATCACCGTCACCCAGGCGCCCAATTCGGCCAGCTGGTTCTGCATCATCACGATCACCGCCGCGCCGGCCACCGGGCCGAACAGCGTGCCGAGGCCGCCGAGCAGCGTCATCAGCACCACCTCGCCCGACATGGTCCAGTACACGTCGGTCAGCGTCGCGATGCCGAAGACAATGGCCTTGGCACTGCCGGCGACCGCCGCCAGGGTGGCCGAGAGGGTGAAGGCCAGCAGCTTGTAGTCGTCCACGCGGTAGCCGAGCGAGACGGCGCGCGGCTCGTTCTCGCGGATCGCCTTCAGCACCTGGCCGAAGGGCGAATGGACGACGCGGCTGATGAACAGGAAGCCGGCCAGGAAGATCACCGCGACCAGCCAGTAGAGCGACATGTCGGCGCGCAGATCGATCAGGCCGAAGAGCGCGCCGCGCGGCACGCGCTGGATGCCGTCCTCGCCGCCGGTGAAGGGTGCCTGGAGATAGAAGAAATAGACCATCTGGGCCAGGGCCAGGGTGATCATGGCGAAGTAGATGCCCTGGCGCCGGATGGCGATCCAGCCCGTCACCGCGCCGAGCACCGCGCCGAAGGCGCCGCCCACCAGGATCGCCAGCTCCGGCGAAAGGCCCCAGACCTTGGCCGCATGCGCCGCGAGATAGCCGCCGGTGCCGAAGAACATGGCGTGGCCGAAGGAGAGCAACCCGACATAGCCGATCAGCAGGTTGAAGGCGCAGGCGAAGAGCGCGAAGCACAGCAGCTTCATCAGCAGCACGGGGTAGAGGAAGAACGGCCCGGCAATGACCAGCACGAGCATCACCAGGAAGGCGACGCTCTGCGCGCGGTTGAAGCCGAAGCCGGAGAGGCCGAGCAGCCCGGGCGCGTCATTCACCGGGGCGGCCGCGAGGGCGGATGCCTGAACGGCCATGGATCAGGCCCTCCCGAACAGGCCGGCGGGCCGCGCCAGCAGCACAATGGCCATGATGACGAAGATCACGGTGGAGGACGCCTCCGGATAGAAGACCTTGGTCAGCCCCTCGACCAGTCCCAGGCCGAAGCCGGTGATCACCGAGCCGAGGATGGAGCCCATGCCGCCGATCACCACCACGGCGAAGACGACGATGATGAGGTTGGAGCCCATCTGCGGGTTCACCGAGTAGATCGGCGCCGCCAGCACGCCCGCGAAGGCGGCGAGCGCCACGCCGGCGGCATAGGTCAGCGTGATCATGCGCGGCACGTTGACGCCGAAGGCCTGCACCAGCGCCGCGTTCTCCGTCGCGGCACGCAGATAGGCGCCGAGCCGGGTCTTCTCGATGACCAGCCAGGTGGCGAGGCTCATCACCAGCGCCGCGACCACCACCCAGAGGCGGTATTTCGGCATGAACATGAAGCCGAGATCGACCGGCGGGCCGCCCAGCGCCTCGGGCGGCGCGTAGGGCATGCCGGAGGAGCCGAACTGGTTGCGGAACACGCCCTCGATGATCAGCGCGAGGCCGAAGGTCAGCAGCAGGCCGTAGAGATGGTCCAGCTTGTAGAGCCGGCTGATCATCGTCTTCTCCAGCAGCACGCCGAAGGCGCCGACGATCAGCGGCGCGATGATCAGCGCCGGCCAATAGCCGATATGCAGCCAGTTCAGCAGCATCCAGGCGACGAAGGCGCCCATCATGAACTGCGCCCCATGGGCGAAGTTGATGACGTTCAGCATGCCGAAAATGACGGCGAGGCCGAGCGAGAGCAGCGCATAGAAAGCGCCGTTCACCAGGCCGAGCGCGACCTGCGGCAGGCCGATCTGCAGTTGGAACAGGAGGTCGTCGAGCACTGGCGGGGCTTCCTGCGGCGAGGCATGCGGAAGGCGCGGCGGCGGCCTTCATGCCGCCGCCGCGCCGCGGGTCGGCTCAGGTGCGGACCAGGCTGCAGCCGCCCTCGCCCAGCGGGCGGAAGGCCTCGTCCGGCGCGGTGGTCTGCAGCAGCTTGTAGTAGTCCCACGGCCCCTTCGACTCCTCGGGGTTCTTCACCTCGAAGAGATAGGCCGGGCAGAGCTTGCGGCCATCCTCGCGGATCTTGCCGGCGCCGAAGCAGTCGTCGTCGGTGGGCATGGCCTTCATGCGGGTCACCACGTCCTTGCCGCTCGCCTTCGCGGCGCTCACGCCCATGTCCTTCACCGCCTTCAGGTAGTGCAGCACCGAGGCGTAGCAGCCGGCATGATCCATGTTCGGATAGTTGTCGCCCACCGCGTCCTTCACCCGGCCGAGGAAAGCGCGGGTGCGGTCGTTCAGGTCCCAGTAGAAGCTCTCGGTGCAGACCAGGCCCTGCGCCGTCTTCAGGCCGAGCGCGTGCACATCGCCGATGAACATCAGCAGCACGGCGAGCTTGGTGCCGCGCCGGGTGACGCCGAACTCCGCCGCCTGCTTCACGCAGTTGATGGTGTCCGTGCCCGCGTTGGCGAGGCCGATCACCTTGGCGCGGCTGCTCTGCGCCTGCAGCAGATAGGAGGAGAAGTCGGTGGACTGCAGCGGGTGCCGCACGCTGCCCAGCACCTTGCCGCCCGCCGCCTTCACGAAGTTCGCCGTGTCACGCTCAAGCGAGTGGCCGAAGGTGTAGTCGGCGGTGATGAAGAACCAGGTGTCGCCGCCCGCCTTCACCATCGCGCCGCCGGTGGACTTGGCGAGCATGTAGGTGTCGTAGGTCCAGTGCACGGTGTTGGGCGTGCACTGGCCGCCGGTCAGCTCCGTGGTGGCGGCGCCGGAGTTGAGATAGACCTTGTTCTTCTCGCGCACCACGGTGTTGACCGCCAGCGCGACCGAGGAGTTCGGCACGTCCACGATGACGTCCACGCCATCCTGGTCGAACCACTGCCGGGCGATGGTGGCGCCGATGTCCGGCTTGTTCTGGTGGTCGGCGACGACGACCTCGACATTGGTGCCGGGCGGCGCCATCTCCTTCACCGCCTGGCGCACGCAGGCGACCGAGGTGGGGCCGGAGGTCTCGCGATAGACGCCCGACTGGTCGTTCAGCACGCCGATCTTGATGGTGCCCGACTGCGCCCGCGCGCGTCCCGGAAAGGCGCCCAGCGCCGGCGCCATGGCCGCGGCGGCAACGGTCTTCAGTACGCTGCGACGATCTTGTGTCATCGATCCGTTTCTCCCATTGCCCCTGTGGCTTCCCGGGGCCGGTTCCACAGCGCCGCGCGGCGTCGGCGGCCGGCGGCCGCGCGGGCGATCAACATGCCGGGCGCGCTCAGACGCCCAGGTATCCGTGCAGCCTGTCCATCGCGCCGGCCATCTCCGCATTGCTTACGGCATCCACGACGCGGCCGTGCTCCATGACGTAGTGGCGGTCGGCCACGGTCTGCGCGAAGCGGAAGTTCTGCTCCACGAGCAGCACCGTGAAGCCGCGCGCCTTGATGGCGCGGATGGTCCGGCCGATCTGCTGCACGATGACGGGAGCCAGCCCCTCGGTCGGCTCGTCCAGCATCAGCAGCCGCGCGCCGGTGCGCAGGATGCGCGCGATGGCCAGCATCTGCTGCTCGCCGCCCGAGAGCCTGGTGCCGGGCGAGCGCGCGCGCTCCTTCAGATTGGGGAACAGCGTGTAGATGGCGTCGAGTTCCATCCCGCCCGGGCGCACCACCGGAGGCAGCAGCAGGTTCTCCGTCACGTCGAGGCTGGCGAAGATGCCGCGCTCCTCCGGGCAGAGGGCGATGCCGGCGCGGGCGATGCGGTCGCTGCGCGCGCCGATCAGCTCCTGCCCCTCGAAGCGCACGCTGCCGCTGCGCCGGCCGACCAGGCCCATGATGGAACGCAGCGTGGTGGTCTTGCCGGCGCCGTTGCGGCCGAGCAGCGTGACCACCTCGCCTTCCCGCACCTCGATGTCCACGCCGTGCAGCACATGGCTCTCGCCGTACCAGGCCTGGAGGTCGGCGACCTTCAGCAAGGGCTCAGCCATGCGCCTGCGCTCCTGACATGGCGGGATCGGTGCCGAGATAGGCGGCGACGACCTCCGGATTGCGGGAGACGCTGGCATAGTCGCCCTCGGCCAGGACCCGGCCGCGCGTCAGCACGGTAATGGTATCGCAGAGGCCCTCCACGACACGCAGATTGTGCTCCACCATCAGCACGGTGCGGCCCTGCGCCACACGCCGCACCAGCGCCACGACGCGGTCCACGTCCTCATGCGCCATGCCGGCCGTCGGCTCGTCCAGCAGCAGCATCACCGGATCGAGCGCCAGCGTGGTGGCGATCTCCAGCGCCCGTTTGCGGCCATAGGGCAATTCGCCGGCCAGCAGGTGCGAATGGCTGCCCAGCCCGACATCCTCCAGCAGCGCGCGGGCGCGGGCGTCGTACTGGCCGAGCACCTTGTCGGAGCGCCAGAAATCGAAGCTGCGACCGCGGGCGCGCTGCAGCGCCACCCGGACATTCTCCAGCACCGTCAGGTGCGGAAAGACGGCCGAGATCTGGAAGGAGCGCACCAGGCCGAGCCGCGCCACCTCGGCCGGCTTCATGCGGGTGATATCCCGCCCGTCGAAGCGGATGGTGCCGTGCGTCGGCTGCAGGAACTTGGTCAGCAGGTTGAAGCAGGTGGTTTTACCCGCTCCATTCGGCCCGATCAGCCCATGGATGCTGCCGCGCCGTACATTAAGCGAAACGTCGCCCACGGCCGTGAAACCAAGGAACTCCTTGGTCAGGCCCTCCGTCGCCAGGATGGTGTCCACCCTGCATCTCCCGCTTCCCTGGACATTTTAAGGCTGTTTCACAAGCCATTACGGGAAGAATGACGAAGCGGCCGCTCCAGCGCAAGCGCCCGCTTCACGGCATGCACGGGCGGATCATATGGCGAAGTTCAGCGCCTCCGGCGCGGGCCGGCGCAGGCCCGCGACAGTTGCGCGGCGCAGCAACTCGGCCACGGTGTGGCCCCCCAGCATCTCCAGCAGCGCCCCTTCCAGTTCCGCCCAGAGCGGCTGCATCACCAGGCTCTGCAGGGGCGAGGGCGGCATGTCCTCGGTCGGTGCGCCGGCCTCCGGCGCGCTGACCGCGCCCACCACCTCGGCCAGCGTGATGTCCCGCGCCGCGCGCCCGAGCCGGTAGCCGCCCTTCGGGCCGCGTGTGCTGCTCAGGATGCCGGCGCGCGACAGGGCCTGCAGCACCGGCTCGATGCCGCGCCGCGCCTCGCCCAGCCGGTCGGCGATGTCGCCCGCCGGGACCGTGGTGCCGCGCCCGGCATGGAAGGCCACGTCCAGGACAATGGAAACCGCGGTCATCGCCCGGTCCCGCCGCAATAACATCGTGACTGCCCCCTGATCCACGCGCACAAGGCGTGATATACCGCGCCCATGCGCGAAGGAAACACCTCCCGATCCGCCACGCCCGCCTGTTCGGCGCAAAGCGCCGGCCGAATGCATCCGAGCGTGCTCTCCACCATCGGCAACACGCCGCTGGTCCGCCTGCCCCGCCTGGAGGCAGCGCATGGCCTGCACGCACGCCTGGCGCTGAAGCTGGAGTTCTTCAATCCGCTGGGCTCGGTGAAGGACCGGATCGGGCTGGCGATGATCGAGGCGGCGGAGCGCGAGGGGCGCATCACGCCCGGCGAATCGGTGCTGGTGGAGCCGACCTCCGGCAATACCGGCATCGCGCTCGGCTTCGTGGCCGCCGCCAAGGGCTACCGGCTGATCGTGACCATGCCGGACGGAGCCAGCACCGAGCGGCGCAAGATGCTCCGCCTGCTCGGCGCGGAGGTGGAGCTCACACCGGCCAGCCAGGGCATGTCCGGCGCCATCGCGCGGGCGGAGGCGATTGTCGCCTCCACGCCAGGCGCCTGGATGCCGCGGCAGTTCGACAATGCCGCCAACCCGGCCGCCCATGAGGCCACCACCGCGGAGGAGATCTGGACCGACACGGCAGGCGAGGTGGATGCCGTGCTCGGCGGGATCGGCACCGGCGGCACGCTGACGGGCATCGCGCGGGCGCTGAAACCCCGCCGCCCGGGGCTGCGGGTGATCGGCGTGGAGCCGGCCGAGTCGGCCGTGCTCTCCGGCGACGATCCCGGTCCGCACGAGATCCAGGGCATCGGCGCCGGCTTCCGCCCGGCAGTGCTGGAACTGGCGCGGATCGACGAGGTGCGGCGAGTGACGGAGCGCGAGAGCTTCGCCGCCGCCCGGCTCTGCGCCCGTACCGAGGGGCTGCCGATCGGCATCTCCTCCGGCGCCGTGCTGCATGCGATGCTGGACCTGGCGGCGGACCCGGCGATGGAAGGCAGGCTGATCGTCGGCATCGCCGCTTCCTTTGCGGAGCGCTACCTTTCGACGGACCTGTTCGCGGGGCTGTGAGCGGCGCCGCCTGGGCAACGAGTACCGGGCTGCCAGACCTGCGCGCCGACCCTCTGGAGCCGGCCGCAGACCCGCATTGGGTGGAGAACGCCAGAAGGGAGGATGTATTTCAGCGCCGGAGCTGCATGGCCGCTGGCCACTTGGACCGGCACGTTCTTCCGGGTGCAGGGGGGGTGATGTGGTCGGAGCGGCGGGATTCGAACCCACGACCCCCAGTCCCCCAGACTGATGCGCTACCAGGCTGCGCTACGCTCCGACGCGGTGGGCAATAGCACCGGCGCTCGCCCCCCTCAAGCCCCGCAGATCACGGGATATGCGCTTATCGGCCTTCCTGGCCGCTCTCCCCCATTTCACCGAGCAGGCGCAGCTCGGCCGCAATCGCCTCCAGCTCGCCCAGGATGTCACGCAGCGCGGCGTGGCCGGAAAGCGCGGGGGGCGCCTCCACTTCGATCTCGGCTTCCATTTCGCCGGGCTCCGGGCCCTCCAGCCCGCTCTCGCGCAGCAGGCGCTGCACGCCCTTGATCGTGTAGCCCTGCGTGTAGAGGAGATCACCGATGCGGCGCAGCAGGGCAATGTCCTCGGGCCGGTAGTAGCGCCGCCCGCCGCCGCGCTTCAGCGGCTTGAGCTGCGGGAACTTGGTCTCCCAGAAGCGCAGGACATGCTGCGGGATCTGCAGATCCTCGGCGACTTCGGAGATGGTGCGGAAAGCAGTGGGCGCTTTGCGCAGTCGGCCGGAAACCTCCTGGTCCTCAGGCATGAGTTGCACCCCGTCATTCATCGTCGGATCCAGCCTTGGCACCGGCCTGACGGCCGGGGGCGTCATTCATCATCAGGGCCGGCCGACTCGCCATTCAGCCGTGCCTTGAGAACCTGACTCGGCCGGAAGGTCAGCACCTTCCGCGGCATGATCGGCACTTCGACGCCCGTCTTGGGATTGCGCCCGACACGCATCCCCTTCTGCCGCACGGAGAAGGTTCCAAAGGCGGAGATCTTCACCGGACGGCCGGCTTCCAGTGCTGCGGAGATGCGTTCCAGCACATCTTCCAGCAATGCGGCGCTTTCGTTCCGCGACAGACCGACCTGCGCATAAATCGCCTCGGCCAGTTGCGCGCGCGTGATGGTGTTCATGACCGAGCGCGGCCCATGGCGTGAGACTCCTCGCAACCCCTTCTTCTTGCAACAGAACCGGGATGACCGGCCGAGGTCAACCGCGCCGCGGGGTGTGGCGTGGAAGCTTCAGCAGGGTGATGCTTTTATGCAACAGCGGTCCTGGCGGGGCGCCGCGTTCAGGCGCCGTCGGCGCGGGCCGTCGCGGTCAACAGGCGCTCAATGGGATTCCAGAGCATGGCCGCCTGTTCGACCGGCCGCCCGCCGACATGGATCACCTCCATGCCGACAAGCTGCCCGCCCAGCCGCTGGTAGAACCAGCGGGAGGGGTTCTGGGTGAGCACCCAGAGCATGACCGAACCGCAGCCGATGGCCGCCAGATGCGCCGCGGCGGCCCGCATCAGGCGGCGGCCGAGCCCCTGCTCGCGCCAGTCGTCCAGCACGTAGAGGGTTTCGATCTCACCCTGCGCAAGGCCGCGGCGGCGGGCCCTCCGGCAGGAGGCGAAGCCCACCACGCGCGGGACCTCCTCCTCCTCCTGTTGCTGGGGCGGCAAGACGGCGACGAAGAGCGCCTCTCCGTTCTGCCGCTCGACGAGGCTGCGGTGGTAGCCGCCGGCGATCCGCGGCAGCGAAAGGCCGGCGAGATAGGCGTCCGGCAGCAGGCCAGGATAGGTGCTGCGCCAGCAGGCGATGTGCACAGCCGCGATGGCGGTGGCGTCGGCGGGTTGGGCCCGGCGGATGCAGATCATCGGCGCGTGGCTCCCCTCCCTTTCCGGGCTGCGTCAGGCCTTTCGCCGCAGGACGGCGGCGAAGAAGCCATCCGTCCCGTGATCATGGGGGGCCAGTTCCATCCAGGGCCCTGTCCCGGGCGGCGGCGCAGAGGGCGCTGCAGGCGCGAAGGCGTCAGTCCAGGCTTCCGCCAGCGGCACCGCCTCGTAGGCGGGGTGATCCGACAGGAAGTTCTGCACCTGCACTCCGTCCTCCTCCGGCAAGACCGAACAGGTAGCGTAGACCAGCTTTCCGCCGGGGCGAACCAGACCGGCAACACTATCCAGGATAGCGCGCTGCTTCGTGATTAGCTCCTCGAAGTCGCGAAAGCTCGTCCGAGTCCGCGCGTCAGGGTTGCGTCTCCAGGTTCCGCTGCCCGTGCAAGGTGCATCAACCAAGACACAATCGAACTGCCCGGCGCGCCTTTTGACCCAGCGATCGCCCGGCGTGAGGAGATGGCGCTCAGCATTGTCCACGCCGGCCCGGCGAAGCCGCTTCGCCGCCCCTTCCAGGCGTGTCGCCGAGACGTCGCAGGCGACGATCCGCCCCCGGTTCCCCATCATGGCAGCGACGGCCAGCGTCTTGCCGGCGGCGCCGGCGCAGTAGTCGGCCACCCGCATGCCTGGTCTGGCGCCGGTCAGCAAGGCGATGAGCTGGCTGCCCTCGTCCTGGATCTCGATCAGCCCTTCGGTGAAGGCGCGGCTGGCCAGGATCGGCCGGCGGTCCGGCACCCGCAGCCCCCAGGGAGAGAAGGCCATCGGCTCAGCCTGGATGCCCTCGGCGGCCAGCACGGCGGCGGCCTGCTCGCGCGTGCCGCGCAGCAGGTTGGCGCGCAGGTCGAGCGGCGCGCTGCCATCCATCGCGGCGGCAGCCTCCGGCAGCGCCTCGCCGAAGCGCGCCTGGAAACCGGGCAGCGCCCAGTCCGGCAGGTTGTGGCGCGGCCCCTCCGGCATTCCAGGCGGAACCAGCGGTGCGCCTTCCAGCGCCTTGATGGTGGCCAGCTCGCCCGGGTCGGGCGGGTCGGCGTTGAAGCGGCCACCGGGAAAGCCCTGCAGGACCTCGGCCCCCGCCCAGCGCTCCACCAGCAGGAGATACGCCATCAGCAGCAGGCGCGGCGTCGGCGGCAGGCCGCGCGTGGCGAGGTGCCATTCCAGCCGCAAGCGCTGGCGCAGCACGCCCCAGGCGCGCTCCGCCACCGCCCGGCGGTCGCCGCTGCCGATGTAGCGGCGCTCGCGGAAGAAGGCGTTGGCGGTGGCATCGGCCGGGCGGCGCGGCGCGGCCTCCACCTCGGTGAGCAGCGCCACCGTGGCGGCAATGCGCGCGGCGGGAGTCATGGCGCGGCGTCAGCCTTCCTGGCGATAGTTCGGCGCCTCGCGGGTGATCGCCACGTCATGCACATGCGACTCCCGCAGGCCGGCATTGGTGATGCGGCGGAAGGTGCAGCCCCGCTGCATCTCGGCGATGGTCGCGTTGCCGGTATAGCCCATGGCCGAACGCAGGCCGCCGACGAGCTGATGGACCACCGGCCCGACCGGCCCCTTGTAGCCGACGCGGCCCTCGATGCCTTCGGGCACCAGCTTCATCTGGTCCTGCACCTCGGCCTGGAAATAGCGGTCGGCCGAGCCGCGGGCCATGGCGCCGATCGAGCCCATGCCGCGATAGGACTTGTAGGAGCGGCCCTGGTAGAGGAACACCTCGCCCGGCGCCTCGTCCGTGCCGGCGAAGAGGCTGCCCATCATCACGCAGTCGGCGCCCGCGGCGATCGCCTTGGCGATGTCGCCCGAGGAACGGATGCCGCCATCGGCGATGGCGGGGATGCCCTTCTCATGCGCCGCCGCGGCGCTTTCCAGCACCGCGGTGAGCTGTGGCACGCCGACACCGGCGACGATGCGCGTGGTGCAGATGGAGCCGGGGCCGATGCCGATCTTGACCGCATCCGCCCCCGCCTCGGCAAGCGCCTCGACCGCCTCGGGCGTCGCCACGTTGCCGGCGATCACCTGCACGCTGTTGGAAAGCTGCTTGATGCGCTCGACCGCCTTCAGCACGCCCGCCGAATGGCCATGCGCGGTGTCCACCACGATGACGTCCACCTCGGCCGCGATCAGCAGCTCGGCGCGGCGCAGCCCGTCCTCGCCGGTGCCGGTGGCGGCGGCGGCGCGCAAGCGGCCCATCGCGTCCTTCACCGCGTTCGGGTTGGCCTGGGCCTTGTCCATGTCCTTCACGGTGATCAGGCCGATGCAGCGATAGGCATCGTCCACCACCAGCAGCTTCTCGATGCGGTGCTTGTGCAGCAGCCCCCGCGCCTTCTCCGCCGAGACCTCGGCCGTCACCGTCACCAGGTTCTCGCGCGTCATCAGCTCGTAGACGCGGATGTTGGGATCGGTGGCGAAGCGCACGTCGCGGTGGGTCAGGATGCCGACCAGGCGGTTGCTCTCCCGCTCGACCACCGGAATGCCGCTGATGCGGTAGCTGGCCATCAGCGCCTGGGCCTCGGCCAGGGTCTGGTCGGGATGGATGGTGACGGGGTTCACCACCATGCCGCTCTCGAACTTCTTCACCTGCCGGACCTGCGCGGCCTGCTCCTCCGGCGTGAGGTTCTTGTGGATGACGCCGATGCCGCCGGCCTGCGCCATGGCGATGGCCATCTGGCTTTCCGTGACCGTGTCCATGGCGGCGGAGATCACCGGCATGTTGAGCGCGATCTCGCGCGTCAGCCGGGTGCGGATGTCGGTTTGCGACGGCAGGACCGTCGAATAGGCTGGCACCAGCAGCACGTCATCGAAGGCATAGGCCTCGGCGATGAGGGTACGGCGCGGCGCGGCGCCGCGTTCAGCGGGGCCGTCGGTCGGGATGGTGTCGGGAGCCATGGCGGGAGCCTTTCGCAGAACTCACAGGCGCGTTCCGCAGCCTTGGCGCGTCCCCCTACCCCAGAATCGCGCTTCGCCGCAAGCATCGCAGGCGTGATGATCGCGCAAGGGCGCCCCGCGCCACCCGCTCAGCCCTGCCTGCCACGGAAGCCCTGGGCGACCACATACATCTCTGCGCTGTCCTTGCGGCTGGCCGGCGGCTTGGCGTGCTTCACGGTGGCGAAGTCGCGCTTCATGCGGTTCAGCAGGTCGCGCTCCGTGCCGCCCTGGAACACCTTGGCGACGAAGCCGCCGCCCGGGTTCAGCACCTTGCCGGCGAAGTCGAGCGCCAGCTCGACCAGGCCGAGGATGCGCAGATGGTCGGTCGCGTTGTGGCCGGTGGTGTTGGGCGCCATGTCGGAGAGCACCAGGTCGGCCGGTCCGTCCAGCGCCTCCAGCACACGCTGCTCCACCGCCTCGTCCTGGAAGTCGCCCTCCAGCAGGATGGCGCCGGCGATCTCGTCCATCGGCAGCAGGTCGAGGCCCACCACCTTGCCGTGCTCGCCCGCCCGCTGGACCGCAACCTGCGTCCAGCCGCCGGGCGCGGCGCCGAGGTCCACCACGCGCTGCCCGGGGTGGAACAGCTTGTACTTCTCGTCCAGCTCCAGGATCTTGAAGGCGGCGCGGGAGCGCCACCCGGCGGCCTTGGCGGCGCGCACATAGGGGTCGTTCAGCTGCCGCTCCAGCCATTTCTGGCTGGCGGTGCTGCGGCCCTTGGCGGTGCGCAGGCGCGTGGTCAGGCCGCGTCCGGCCTCGCTCGGCAGTTTCACGATTTCTCCATCCTCAAGGGGCGGGATGCGCGGCCGCCCGGTGCCAGGCGGCGGCGCGGCGGGGCGCCGCCCGCTCCTGCCGCATCATGCGCAGCAACATGCCCTCCCGCAGTCCCCGGTCGGCAACCGTGACGGAGGAGGAGGGCCACACCTTCCGGATCGCCGCATAGATGGCGCAGCCCGGCAGCACGAAGTCGGCGCGCTCCGGCCCGATGCAGGGATGCGCCCGCAGCCCCTCCGGGCCGAGGGCGAAAAGGTCACGCAGCGCCTGGTCGGCGGCCTCGGTATCCAGCACGCGGCCATCGATCAGCGGGCGGGAGTAGCGCGGCAGCGCCAGGGCCACGCCGGCCAGGGTGGTGACGGTGCCGCTGGTGCCCATCAGCCGCACTCCGCCCGCCCGCATCTCGCGCGCGATGCTGTGCACATGGTCGAAGCGGGACAGTTCCTCGGCGACCTCGTCCACCACCCGCCGGAAGCCCTCCGGCGTGCCACAGCAGAGCCCGGCCCGCTCGGCCAGGGTCACGACGCCGAGCGGCAGCGAGATATAGCCGATCAGCTCGGTGGCGCCGCGGCCCTCGCTGCGGATCCAGGCGATCTCGGTGCTGCCGCCGCCGATGTCGAACAGCAGCGCCCGCCGGTCCTGCGTACGCAGCAGCGGCGCGCAGGATTCCATGGCCAGTTCCGCCTCCTCCCGCGCCGAGATGATGCGGATGGGCAGGCCGGTGGCGGCGCGCGCCTCGGCCACGAAGGCCGGGCCGTTGCGGGCCTGCCGGCAGGCCTCGGTGGTGACGGCCAGAAGCCGGCGCAGCGGCCGCCGCAGCAGCTTCTGCGCGCATGTCTGGAGGGCTGTCAGCGCCCGGCCCATGGCTCCTTCGGAGAGCAGCCCATGGGTCGCCAGCCCCTCCCCCAGCCGGACGACCCGGCTGTAGCTGTCCAGCACGCGGAAGGAGCCGGAGGCGGTGGGGGCGCCTACCAGAAGCCGACAGTTGTTGGTGCCCAGGTCAATCGCCGCGAATATCCCGGCAGCACGGTCCGGGCAGGTGCGGGGCGAGGTGATGGCAGGGCGGGATACAGCTTCTGGCATGATGATTCGGCCTTCCCACGGCCGCCGGGGCAGCGGCAACACGGGGGGCTTTTTCATGATCCGACCTATGGGCGGCGAGAGCAAGAAGTTTCGCATCGCACTGCGGAACGATTCACCAGACGGGTTGCATCACTCCTGCACCGGCGCTATATCGCCGCCACCGCCGGGCGGCTGGTGGGGAATAGTTTAACGGTAGAACTCCCGACTCTGACTCGGGCAGTCTTGGTTCGAATCCAGGTTCCCCAGCCACAACTCTCCCAAGCATTTGTAGATGATGACGAAGGTGGCCCGGCTTTTTGCTCGGAGCCGCCTTTGTCTGTTGCCCTCCCACCTTCCTGCCAGGACCGCGTCTTCTACTGTCGCTGGCTGGGCGGTGCCTGATTCACGCATGACCGCCGACGATCCTTGAGGTGCCCTCGCGCTGCGGCGCGGCGGCATGACCTGCCATAAGCAAGGGCCGGTTTCCTGGCTGCTGTTGCATGTGGAGCGGGCAGCATGGCTGAGCCACGGCACCGTCGCGATCGCCGCCCTTCCCCCTGCAAGCGGCGCCCTGCTGCACGCCCTGGAGCGAAGCGCTGCTCTGTGCCTGCTTAGAATATCTTCGGAGCCTTGAGCTTAGAGGATCTGGCAAGTTTTATGTGTCGCCACGAAATACTTGTGGTCCAGCCCCGCCTTGGGCATCTTACGTGGCGCCACATAAAGCCGGAGAGCGTCATGGGCAGGGCCCGGGATTCTGTAGCGCCGCAAAAGCGCGAACCCCAACAGGAGAGTGTAGACCCGGTGCCCGCCGGAGGCAGCGTCCCCCGGCCGCGGGAAGAGCAGGCGCAAGCGGACAGCACAGCCGAGGGCAGCGCAGGCGATCGGTACGTCCAGGCGGCTGCGGAGCGCCATGACGAGACGCCGTGCGGCGATGCAGGAAATGAGGCCGCCGTGCGGAATTCCGTGTCGCCACAGAAGAAGCGGGGGCGGCCGCCGCGCTTCGGCGAGCCCATGTCGAACTCCCTCAGGAGCCGTTTGAAGCGAGAAGCTCGCCGAAGCGAGGTCGGAGACACGCTGCGCCTGCTAACTGATCTTCTGCTCACGGATTCTCCCGAAGCCGCGGCCTTCAAGCTCGAAATTGGCGAGATCCGTGGCTACAGCGAGACCGCCACACGGGTTCTCGCAGCGTACGGCCTGGCGGAGGAGTGGGCACGCATTGCTGCGCGGCTTGCACCAGGCGCCTCCCATAGGAAGGGATGAGAGGCAAATGTGTCCTGAATTGGGCCGCCTGTGTTCTTCCCCTCCGTTGCAGAATCACCAATAAATACCTGAAATATAGAGTATTTTTTCGATCCACCCACCCCTCGCAGCCGTCCGGGGGCGGCACATAACCGGCCGTTCTCTTCACGATTAGGGCAAAATAAGCCAGAACCGCCACATTTAGGGCTGAAATGTGGCACGACTTGCCCTAATTAGGATGACAGCAGAGGAGGCCGCCCTATGATGGACCGCAAGCCGACCCAGAGCGAAACGACTGCCGAGCGCCGCCCGAGCCCTGCCGCTCCGGAAGGCGATCGCTACGACACCTTCCGCAGCGAAGCTGGCAGCGGCTATGCCAGCTGGAACTCCTGGGGCGAGCGCAACCCCCTTACGCTCGGCTCCTTCGGCCGCTGGTAAGCCTCTTCCTACCCATCCCTGTTCTCCGCGGAGCCCGGCCCCCCAGCCGGGCTTTCGTCTGCCTGATGGATGACTTGCGCGGTGTCCGCCCCAACTCCGGGCGGACACCGCCTTCCCTCACCCCGCGCGGGCCGGCGGCTCGGCACCCCTCTGGCTGGTGATCAGCCCATAGGCTTCCGGGCGGCGATGGGCCGCGAAGTTGAACATCTTCTCCTTACCCTGGCGGCAGAGATCGAGGTCGCATTCGGCCAGGATGACCTCGTCGGCCAAAGTCCTTGCCTCCGCCACGATGCGTCCGTTCGGGTCCACGATGCAGGAGCCGCCGATCAGGCCTGAGCCATCCTCATCCCCTGCCTTGGCCACCGCCACCGCCCAGCTCGCGTTCATGTAGGCATTGGCCTGCGCCATCAGCTGCGAGTGGAAGGTGCGCAGCGCGGCGTCTTCACCGTCGCCGCCATTGGGGTCGTAGGCGGCCGAGTTGTAGCCGACCAGCAGCATCTCCAGCCCCTGCAACCCGTACATGCGCCAGGCTTCCGGCCAGCGGCGGTCATTGCAGACCAGCATGCCCAGCACGGGCTCGCCCCAGGAGGCCGGACCCCGGAAGGCCGGGAAGCCGAGGTCCCCGTACTCGAAGTAGCGCTTCTCAAGCTGCTGGAAGCGGGAGCCGGCGCGTGGCTCGACCGAGCCCGGCAGGTGCATCTTGCGGTATTTCTGGAGCAGCGTGCCGTCCGGCCCGACGGTGATGGCGCTGTTGAAGCGCTTGCCCTCCGGCGTCTTCTCGGCATAGCCGACATAGAAGCCGACCCCGAGTGCGCGCGCGCGGTCGAACAGCGCCTGCGTGCCGGGGCCCGGCATGGCGGTCTCATAGAAGGCGTCAAGCGCCGACTCGTCGAGCAGCCAGCGCGGGAAGAAGGTGGTGAAGGCCAGCTCGGGGAAGACCACGAGCTGCGCACCGCCGGCCGCCGCCTGCTCCAGCAGGGCGATCATCCGCGCCAGGGTCTGCGAACGGGAATCGGCGCGTTGTGTCGGCCCCATCTGGGCAGCGGCGACACGCAGGATACGGGACATGGCGGAAACCCTCAGCTGGACCGCATGGCGGCGGATGGACTTTCCCCGAATGCCGCAGCCTTCCCCGGGAGGCAATCCGGCGCGGCAGCCAGCCCCCGTGTTAACCGGCTGGCGACGCGTGCTCAGCCAATCTGCCGCTGCTCGACGATGGCGCGCTTTTTGCCGCGTGGAGGGCCCAGGAGGGACCATCTTCAATGACGCAGAGCCTCGCCGCGGGGCCCTCTGCCCGCACAGCCTCGAAGCCCGGCGCTCGCCCCGGCTGGAGCCGGATGTTCGCGTCGCACCGTAATCCGTTGTCTGCCCTCATCGCGCTGCTGGCGCTGCTGGCGGCGCTCGTCACCGCCCTCGTGCCGCCCGCCAGCTATTTCCTGGGGCAGCGTGCCTATGAGGTCGGAGCGCTTGAAGCGCGGGCCCGCTCCCTGGCGGCCGCGCTGACGCGGCAGGGCTGGCTGCTGAATGCGCCCGGCAGCGAAGCCTACCTCCGGCGCATCCTGCGCGGCGAGGCGGGCGGGCAGCAGCCGGAGATCCAGCGCCTCCTATGGGCGGACGGCACCGTCCTGATCGCCGAGGAGCCGGAAGTGGCCCTGCCGGCCCCCGTGCTGCGTCGCCGCGCCCTCTTTGTCACGGAGGGGGATGTGCTGTGGCAGGTCGAGGTGGTGCGCTCGGTGCGGCCCGCCTTCCTGGGCGCCGCCCTGCTGCTGGCTCCCTGCGCCGGACTCGGCCTGCTGGTCTTCCTCCTGCTGCGGCTGCTGCCGTTCCGCGCGCTGGCCGATGCGCTCGGCCGGGCCGCCCATCTCTCCACCCATGACTCCCTGACCGGCCTGATGAATCGCGACGCCTTCCAGGACCGGCTGCTGCAGGCGTGGCAAGGCACGCGGCGGGAGGATGAAGCCCTGGCGGTCCTGCTGATCGATCTCGACCGCTTCAAGCCGGTCAACGATACATTCGGGCATGCCAGCGGCGATGCGCTGCTCATCGCGGTGGCCCGGCGGCTCTCCGGGGCGCTGCGCGCCGGCGACGTCCTGGCACGCCTCGGCGGCGACGAATTCGCCATCCTGCAGACCGGCACCCGGCCCGAGGCCGCCGCCGCCCTGGCCACCCGGCTGCTCGCGCAGTTCGCCACGCCCTTCGTCCTGGGAAGCCATCAGGTCGAGATCGGCGCCAGCATCGGCATCGCGCTCGGATGCCCGGGCGAGCCGGCCGGTCCCCATGATTTGGTGCAGCAGGCCGATCTCGCGATGTATCAGGCGAAGCGGAGCGGCCACGCCGGGTTCCGCTTCTTCACGCCGGAGCTGAACGAGCAGTTGCGGGAGCGGCACGCCCTGGAGCGGGACCTGCGGCGCGCGCTGCAGGAGGGCCAGTTCCGCCTGGCCTACCAGCCGCTGGTCTGCCTGGCCTCGGGACGCGTGCTCGGTGCGGAGGCGCTGCTGCGCTGGCACCGCCCCGGCCATGGCGACATCCCGCCCGACCGGTTCATCGGCCTGGCGGAGGAGATCGGACTGATCGGGCCGCTCGGGGCCTGGGTGCTGCAGGAAGCCTGCCGCGAAGCCGCGCTCTGGCCGGCGCCGATCGGCGTCGCGGTCAACGTGTCGCCGCTGCAGTTCCTGCTGCCCGACCTGGACGGGACAGTGAAGGCGGCGCTGCAGCGGGCGGGCCTGGCGCCGGAGCGGCTGGAGCTGGAGATCACCGAGGGCATCCTGCTGCGCGACACCCCCGACACGCTCGAAGCCCTGGGCCGGTTGCGGAACCTTGGCGTGCGGCTCGCGATGGACGATTTCGGGACCGGCTATTCCAGTCTCGGCTATCTCAGCCGCTTCGCCTTCGACAAGATCAAGATCGACCGCAGCTTCGTGCGGCATCTGGCCGATGACCCGAAGGCCAAGGCGGTCGTGCGCGCCGTGATGGGCATCAGCCAGACGCTGGGTATCCGCGCCCATGCGGAGGGGGTGGAGAGCAGCGAGCAGGCGGAGCTGCTGCGTCAGGAAGGCTGCGAGGAGGTCCAGGGCTACCTCTACGGCCGCCCCATGTCGCCCGACCAGTTCGCCACCCTCTGTCGGCGGGCTGCCTGAGCCCTCCGGCCCCGCCGCCGTAGCTCGGAGGTTGACGCGGGGCGCCGATCTGGCGCACGACCCCCCCTCGTTCCCGCCAACCAGCCCGACAAGGCAGCGTGATGACCGAACTGGCCTTCCACAACAGCGCCACGCGCCGGCGGGAGACGTTTGTCCCGCTCGATCCGCAGCATGTGCGCCTCTATGTGTGCGGCCCGACGGTCTATGACCTCGCGCATCTCGGCAATGCCCGCCCGGTCGTGGTGTTCGACGTGCTGGCGCGCCTGCTGCGCCGGCGCTTCCCGCGCGTCACTTATGTCCGCAACATCACGGACGTGGACGACAAGATCAACGCCCGCTCGCGCGAGAGCGGCGAGCCGATCGCCGCCATCACCGCCCGCACCGCGGCCGACTTCCACCGCGACATGGTGGCGCTCGGCTGCCTGCCGCCGGATGAGGAGCCGCGGGCGACCGAGAATATCGACCGCATGATCACCCTGATCGAGCGGCTGATCGCCAATGGCAACGCCTATGTCGCCGAGGGGCATGTGCTCTTCGCGGTGTCGAGCTACGCCGCCTATGGCGCGCTCTCCGGCCGCTCGCCGGAGGAGATGCTGGCCGGCGCCCGCGTGGAGGTCGCGCCCTACAAGCGCGACCCCGGTGACTTCGTGCTCTGGAAGCCCTCGGAGGCCGACCTGCCGGGTTGGGAGAGCCCCTGGGGCCGCGGCCGGCCGGGCTGGCACATCGAGTGCTCGGCCATGTCCTGGCGCTATCTCGGCACCGATTTCGACATCCATGGCGGCGGGCACGACCTGCTCTTCCCGCACCACGAGAACGAGTTGGCGCAGTCCGTCTGCGCCTTCCCGGGCAGCCGCTTCGCCCGCTACTGGCTGCACAACGGCATGCTGCTGGTGAACGGCGAGAAGATGTCGAAGTCGCTCGGCAACTTCCTGACCGTGCGGGACATCCTGGCCGGCGGACCCTGGGCCGGCGAGGCCTTCCGCCTGCTGCTGCTCAAGACGCACTACCGCGCCGCCCTCGACTACACCGCCGAGCGGCTGGAGGAGGCCAAGGCCGAGCTGGACGACTTCTACGCCCTGCTCGCCCGCGACCTGCCGCAGCCCGAGGCGGACGACCCGCTGGTGGCGGAGATGGCGGAATGGGTGTTGGAGCCGCTGGCGGACGACCTGAACACGCCCCTCGCCCTGACCCGCCTGCGCGACCTGCGCACGCTGGAGAACGTGGCGACGGTGGGTGGCTCGGCGGCCACGGTGCTGGCCCGTGTCGGGCGGAACTGGCAGCCGGAATCCGGCCAGGCGGCGGCGGCGATGCGACAGGCGGCTGGAGTGCTGGGGCTGCTGGGCAGCGATCCGGTCGCCTGGCGCCAGGGCGGCGGCGGCAGCGAGGCGGCCGCCATCGAGGCCGCCATCGCCGCGCGGCTGGCGGCACGGAAGGCGAAGGACTGGGCGGAGGCCGACCGCATCCGCGCCGAGCTGGCGGCGCAGGGCATCGTGCTGGAGGACGGGCCGGACGGCACCACCTGGCGCCGGGCCTGAACACCCCTCCCCTCCTGGCCCGCGCCCTGGCCTCAATGGGCCGGGCGCGCGGCCGGCAGGCGTTCCCGCAGCAGGCGCGCAGCCCGCAGCAGCACGGCGGCAGCGCCCGCGATCCCGACCCACAGCGCCGGGCGCAACCCGAAGCTGACATCCAGGTTCGCCGCCAGCACCGGCCAGGGCGGGATGCCGGTGCCCACGGCGTACCAGCCGGCCTCCAGCAGCGCCGTGCCCAGCGCCGCCGCCACGGCCAGCCCAGCCAGCCTCAGCAGGCCCGGCGCACCGCCCTTCGGCGCCACCGCACGATAGCCCATCAGCCAGAGGAACAGGCCGGCCATCAGCATCGCCTCGGTCACATCGATTTTCGACTGCAGGGCGAAATGCACCAGTGCCAGCACGCCGATGCCGTAGACGATCCGGTGCAGGCGCTGCCAGCGTGGGCCGCCGAGCCGGCGCACCCAGCCATCGGTGGACGTGACGCCCAGCGCCAGCAGCCCGAGCAGCGCCACGAAACCGATCGTCAGATAGAAGCGCAGCACGATCTCGCTGGCCACCTTCGCCAGGTCCCAGCCCAGGTCCAGCGCGTAGAGGGTGAGGTGCAGCAACGCATAGGCCAGCGCCCCCAGGCCCAGCATGCGGCGCACCAGCATCGCGCGGGGCCAGCGCAGCACCTGCCGCAGCGGGGTGATCAGCAGCGACAGCAGCAGGATGCGCACGGCCCAGAGGCCGGCCTGATGGATGGCCTCCATGATCGGGCGTGGGCCGAGCCCGCCCCGGAAGGCCAGCCAGGCCAGCCAGAGCGCCGGCAGGGTGAGTCCCAGCAGCACCGCCAGCTTCAGGGGCGAGAACTGCCCCTGGCGGTCCTGCCAGGGCGGCGGAAAGCGGCGGCGAGGCTGGGCCATCAGGTCTCCGGCACCGGGTGTGGGTCACAGGCATTTGGGGCTGCCACCCCGTCCTGACAGCGGCCTCTTGTGTTACCGAACATCTCCCCGCATGGCCGGCTCTTGCCTTCCCCCGCGGGAAGGTGAGATCTGCCCGTGGGACCCTTGTAGGACCGGAGAACTTGATGACCCGCATGTTTCTGGCGACCGGCGGCCTGCTCGCTGCCCTGCTTCTCGCCAGCCCCGGGCAGGCGCAGCACGCCGGCCATGCCGCCCCCGGCGGCGCGGCGCCTGACTCCCCCGCCACGGCGGAGTATCGGGCGGCGGCCGAGCGGATGCACCGCGGCATGGACGTCCCCTTCACCGGCGACCCGGATCGCGACTTCGCCGCCGGCATGATCGCGCATCACCAGGGCGCCATCGACATGGCGCGCACCCAGCTCCGCTACGGCAAGGACCCGGTGCTGCGGCAGATGGCGGAGGAGATCATCGCCGCCCAGGAGCAGGAGATCGCCGTGCTGCGGACCTATCTGGAGCCGCCGCGGCGGCGCTGAGCGGCCGCCCCCTTCCGTCGGGCGCCTGGGGGCGCTATCGGGGCGGCCCACCAGCCCTTCACCCGTGAGGATGACCCGCCCATGACCGGCCGCGACGGTGGCGCCGACCTGAAGCCATTGCCCGGCGAGAGCCCGATCGTCGTGCTGGTGCGGCCGCAGCTGGCCGAGAATATCGGCACGGCGGCGCGCGCCATGGCGAATGGCGGGCTGTTCCACCTGCGGCTGGTGGCGCCGCGCGACGGCTGGCCGCTGGAGCGCGCCTGGTTCGCCTCTTCCGGCGCCGACCGCATTCTCGACGCCGTGACGGTCCATGCCACGGTGGCCGAAGCCGTCGCCGACTGCCACCGCGTCTTCGCCACCTGCCCCCGGCCGCGCCATGTCATCGCCCCCCTGCGCACGGCCCGCTCCGCCGCCGAGGATCTGGTGGAGATCTGCCGCGGCCGGGCGCTGCGCTGCGCCGTGCTGTTCGGCCCCGAGCGGGCCGGACTGGAGAACGAGGACATGGCGCATGCCGACACCTGGGTGCGCTACCCCCTCAACCCCGACCACATGTCGCTCAACCTCGCCCAGGCGGTGATGATCCTGGCCTATGAGTGGTGGAACGCCGCCGAGGACCGCACGCCGCCGCGCCAACTCGTCACCAACGAGACGCATGTCGCCACCAAGGGCGAGCTGGAGGGCTTCCTCAACCGTCTGGTGGCGGAGCTGGATGCCTCCGGCTTCCTCGACAACCTCGCCAAGCGGCCGGGCATGGTGCGCAACCTGCGCCACTGGTTCCAGCGAGGCGAGGTGACGGAGCAGGAGCTGCGCACCCTGCATGGCGTGGTCACCGAGCTGTCCCGCGGCCGGATGCGGCGCGGCCGGCCGGAGGAGCAGGACCCGGCCCCGCCCTGGAGCGCTGGCTGAGTGCTCCGGCCCCTCAGCCGACCGCCCAGCTCCGGAGTGTGCCGCTCCAGGTCGTGAAGGGGTGCCCGTCCAGGATCCAGTCCACCTCGGCGGCGCAGGGAATCCAGCGCCCCTGGTGCTGGCGATAGTCGGAGAACCGGCCGCGCCAGGGCCGCTCGACGAAGCCCGCTCCCTCCCGGCGCGGGCGGTCCTCCGCCGCGGCCTCGGCGATGCGGCCCAGCGCGTCCAGCCGGAGCGTGACCTCCCCGCGCGCCGGGCCCCGGCCGGCCGCGACCCGCAGGGTCTGACTGTCCAGCGCCCGCCATTCCAGCGCGGCATTCGCCAGGAGGGCGTCAGGCGCCCAGGCGAGCTCGGCCAGGTAGCGCATGATCTCGCCCTTCATCAGCGCCGGGCCATCCGTGGCGCCACCAAGGGGGATGGCGCGCAGGAGCCGCACGTCGAGTCGTCCCCCGCCCTCATCCAGCGCGTCCACAACCGAGACGCAGCCGAAGGGCCCCATCGTCGCGCGCCAGGTGAAGGCAAGCTGCCGCAGGTTGATGCGCTGGCGCGCGGAGAACCGCAGCGGCCGGGCGCCGGGTGCCCCGCGCATCGTGCCGGACTGCGTCAGCGCCACCTCCGCGAGGGACGCGTCGCCGGGGGCGCCGAGGCCCGCCGCAAGGCGGCGCACCGCCTCGGGCAGCGCCGGCCCGACGACGCGGGGCTCAGCGGCGGGCACGGGTTCCATCCGGACCGCCTGTCAGGGGCGGGCGCCAGGCAGCGCCACCCAGCCGGCCATGGCAGCCTCCTCCACCGAAGCGCGCCAGCATCCTTTCCCTGCCTTGGCCCAGCTCCATGAAAAGCTCCTATAAGGCGGCATGACCAAGGAAGCACAAGCCGCCCTGGAGGCGGCACCGCCCCATGAGCGGGGAAACGTCGCCCGGCTTGCCATCGCCCAGGCGCTGGCCGGGGCCAACGCCACCATCGTCTATGCAACCGGCGCGGTGGTTGGCAACTCGCTGGCACCGGACAAGGCGCTCGCCACCCTGCCGATCACCATCTTCGTGGTCGGCATGGCGACCTGCACGCTGCCTGCCGGGGCGCTGGCCCAGCGCTACGGCCGCCGCGCCGCCTTCCTGTTGGGAACGGGCTGCGGCGTTCTCGTCGGGCTGCTGGCCGCGCTGGCGGTGATGGCGGCCTCCTTCTGGCTGTTCTGCCTGGCCACCTTCTTTGGCGGCGCCTATGCCGCTGTCGTGCTGACCTTCCGCTTCGCCGCGGCCGACTGCGTGCTGCCCGCACAGCGCGCGAAGGCGATCTCCGCCGTCATGGCGGGCGGCGTCTTCGCGGGGGTGATCGGGCCGCAGCTCGTCACGCACACCATGGACCTGTGGCCCCCCTACCTCTTCGTGCCGACCTACCTCGCCCAGGCTGCCGTGGCGGTGCTCTGCGCCCTCGTGCTCGCCGGGGTGCGGCTGCCGAAGCCGAAGGCGAGCGAGGCCCGCGAGCGCGGCCGCCCGCTCTCCGAGATCGCCCGCCAGCCGCGCTTCGTCAGCGCCGTCACGGCCGGCGTGATCTCCTACCTCATCATGAACCTCGTCATGACCTCGGCGCCCTTGGCCATGCGGATGTGCGGGCTCTCGCAGGATGACGCGAATCTGGGCCTGCAGTGGCATGTCATCGCCATGTATGGTCCCTCCTTCGTCACCGGCCGCATCATCGCGCGCTTCGGCGCCCCCCGGGTGGTGACCGCCGGCCTGCTGCTGACCGCCTGCGCGGCGGCGGCGGGCCTCACCGGCACCTCGGTCGGCCATTTCTGGCTGACACTGATCTTCCTTGGCCTGGGATGGAACTTCGGCTTCGTCGGCGCCTCGGCCATGGTGGTCGAATGCCACCGCCCGGAGGAGCGCACGAAGGTGCAGAGCCTGAACGACTTCCTGGTCTTCGGCCTGATGGTGGTCGGCTCCTTCGCGTCCGGCGGGCTGCTCAACAGCTATGGCTGGGAGATGGTGTGCTGGGTCTCCCTGCCGCCGCTGCTGGCCGCCGCCGCGACGCTCTGGGCCACCGGCTCCTTCCGGGCACGGCCGGCCATCAGCTGAGCGGCGCGCACAGGGCAGCGGGCGGCCATCGCGGCCGCCCGGGCCGTTCCGGCGGCCTTCAGAAGTGGCTCCAGCCCCCCCGGTCGAGGTGCAGCGGCATTCCCTGCGCGTCCTGCACCGTCACCGCCGCCGCGCCGGGCACGAAGCGCCCGATGCGCGTGACATTCACGCCACAGGCCGCCGCCCGCGCCGCGATATCCGCCGCCGCCACGGCCGGCGCGGCGAAGAGCAGCTCATAGTCGTCGCCGCCGGTGAGCAGCCGGGGCAGCAGCGCCGGGCGGGAGGCCAGCAGCGCCGCGGCGGCCCCGGAAAGCGGCACCGCCGCCGCCTGCAGCCGGGCGCCGCAGCCGGCGGCGCGGCAGAGATGGCCGAGGTCCTGCACCAACCCGTCCGAGACGTCCATCGCGGCCGTGGCCAGCCCGGCGAGCGCCTGCCCGAGCGCCAGGCGCGGGCGCGGCAGCCGGTAGCGCCCGGCCAGGTGCCCCTCGGCGTCGGCGGGCAGCTCGCCCTGCAGCACCGCCAGCCCCAGCGCCCCGTCGCCGATGCTGCCGGAGACCCAGATGTCCTGCCCCGGTGCCGCGCCGGTGCGGCGCAGCGCCGCGCCGGGCGCGACATGGCCGAGGATGGTCAGCGAGAGGGTCACCGGGCCGGGTGTCGAGACGGTGTCGCCGCCCAGCAGGGCGAGGCCGAACTCCGCCTGATCCTCCCGCAGCCCGGCGGCGAAGGCGGCAAGCCAGGCCTCCCCGGTGCCGCGCGGCAGCGCCGTGGTCATCAGGTAGCCGAGCGGCGCCGCCCCCATGGCGGCGAGGTCGGAGAGGTTGGTGCGGAGCAGCTTGCGGCCGATCGTCTCCGGCGGGTCGTCCGGCAGGAAATGCACGCCGGCCACCATGGCATCGGCCGCGAGAACCAGCTCCCGCCCGGGCGGCGGGGCGAGCACGGCGGCGTCGTCGGTGAGGCCGAGCGCGCCGGGACCGGCCAGCGGCCGGAAATGGCGGGCGATCAGGTCGAATTCAGGGGGCAGCGTCACGAGCGCCATCCGCTTCGGCGGCGAGGCCAGGGCGCGGAAGCCACCCCGGCCGGGCCGTCATCGCCGGAACTCGTCCGCGCGCAGGCTGCGTGCCATGGCGTCGAGCACGCCATTGGCGAAGCGCGGCTCGTCGCCGCTGAAGAAGCCATGGGCGATGTCCATGTACTCGTTGATCACCACCCGCGCCGGCGGCTCCGAGCCGGAGGACAGCTCGAAGGCGGCGGCGCGCAGCAGGGCGCGCAGCACCGGATCGATCCGCGCCACCGTCCAGTCCTTCGCCAGATGGCCGGCGATGATGGCGTCCAGGCTCTCGGACTGGCGCGCCACGCCGCGCGCCAACTCGGCGAAAAGCGGCACGTCGGCCAGGGGCACGCGGCCATCCTCGTAGCCGCCGGCATCGGGGCCGATGCGGTGGCGCACGAACTGGTCGATCACCGTCTCGGCGGTCTCGCCGGTCAGCTCGCTCTGGAACAGCGCCTGGATGGCGGCGACACGCGAGCCGGTACGCGGCCGGCCCTGCGTGTCCGGGCGGCGGGGCTTGCCGGAGGTGGCGCTCATCGCTGCCCCCACTTCCGCGCCAAGGCGATCTGGCCGAGTACGGCATGCGCCGCCTCCGCGCCCTTGTTGTGGCGGTCCTCGGCGCTGCGCGCCTCGGCCTGCGCCAGGGTCTCGACCGTCAGCAGGCCGAAGCCGAGCGCCAGGCCGGTTTCGCTGCTGATGTCCATCACGCCCTGGCAGACGGCCTCGCAGATGAACTGGTAGTGGTCGGTCTCGCCCTTCACCACGCAGCCCAGCAGCAGGAAGCCGTCCCAGCCCGGGGCGACCTTCTGCGCCATGCGCAGCGCCGCCGGCAGCTCATAGGCGCCGGCGACCTCCACCACCTCCAGTGCCGCGCCGGCCTCGGCGAGGACGCGCTCGGCACCGCGCCGCATGCCACCGACCACCTCCGCGTAATAGGGCGCCTGGATCAGCAGGATGCGCGGGGGCGGGCCGGGAATGGTGGGAGTGGCGCGCTCGGGCGCGTCGATGGTGCTCATGTGGCCCCTTCCTCGATCGGTCGTGTCTCGGCCACGGTCAGGCCATAGCCCTCGAGGCCGACAATGGCCTTGGGGTGGTTGGTCAGCAGGATCATCTCGTGCACGCCGAGATCCGTCAGGATCTGCGCGCCGATGCCGTAGTCGCGCAGCTCGGGCCGGACCGGGAGCTGGCGGCCGTCGCGCACCCGCTCCGACAGGGCCGTGGGGCTGACCTCGCGGATCAGCACCACCACGCCCCGGCCGGCCTCGCCGATCTCCCGCATCGCGGCCTGCAGCTCGTGCGGCCCCTGCGGGCCGACGATGTCGGTGAACAGGTTGACCGCGTGCATCCGCACCAGCGCCGGGCCGCCGCGCGTGACGTCACCCTTCACCAGCGCGATATGCTCGCCGTATTCCAGCGCGTTCGCATAGACGACGATGCGCCATTCGCCGCCGGGGGCGTCGGGCAGCTGTCCTTCCTGGACACGGCGGACCAGCCGCTCGGTGCGGCGGCGATGGGCGATCAGGTCGGCGATGGTGCCGAGCTTCAGCCCGTGGTGCTGGGCGAAGGCCACCAGGTCCGGCATGCGGGCCATGGTGCCATCCTCGTTCATGATCTCGCAGATCACGCCGGCCGGGTTCAGCCCGGCGAGGCGGGCGAGGTCCACCACCGCCTCGGTATGGCCGGCGCGCACCAGCGTGCCGCCCTCGCGCGCCACCAGCGGGAAGACATGGCCGGGCGTCACGATCTCGTCGCGCCCGACCTCGGGGTTGATGGCAACCGCCACGGTGCGGGCGCGGTCGGCGGCGGAAATGCCGGTCGTCACGCCGTCGCGCGCCTCGATCGAGACGGTGAAGGCGGTCTGGTGGCGGGTGCCGTTGCTCTGCGCCATCAGCGGCAGGCCGAGCTGCTCGACACGCGCCTTGGTCATCGCCAGGCAGATCAGGCCGCGCGCGTGGCGGGCCATGAAGTTGATGACATCCGGCGTGGCGAACTGCGCGGGGATGACGAGGTCGCCCTCATTCTCGCGGTCCTCGTCATCCACCAGGATGAACATGCGCCCGCGGCGCGCCTCCTCAAGCAACTCCTCCGTCGGGCTCAGGAACTCGGCGAAGGAGATGCGGCTCGTCAGGACGGTCATGCGGTGAGATCCCTGGCGTTGAACTGACGCAGCCGTGCGACGTAGCGTGCCAGCATGTCGATTTCGACATTCACCTGCTGGCCGGGCCGCAGCTCGCCCAAGGTGGTGACGGCTGCGGTATGGGGGATCAGGTTGACCCCGAAGCTGGCGCCCTCGACCTCGTTCACCGTCAGCGAGACGCCCTCGATGGTGATCGAGCCTTTCGGCGCAACGAAGGGCGCGAGGCCTATCGGAAGCTGGAACAGCATGCGCAGCGAGCCGTTCTCCGGCGTCGCGGACAGCACCTCGGCGACGCCGTCCACATGGCCCGAGACGACATGCCCGCCCATCTCGTCGCCCATGCGCAGCGCGCGCTCCAGGTTGATGCGGCTGCCCTCGCGCCAGCGGCCGAGCGTGGTCTTGGAAAGGGTCTCGCCCGAGACCTCGACCGTGAAGCGGTTGGCCGCCAGCGTGATCACGGTCAGGCAGCAGCCGGAACAGGCGATGGAGGCACCGATGGCGGCGCCTTCCAGCCAGCCCTCGGGCGCCTCGATGGCCAGGCGCATGTCGTGCCCTTCCCCGATGGGCTCGATGGCAGCGACGATGCCGGTGGCGGTAATGATGCCGGTGAACATTCAGGCAGCCCCAGATCCCTCGGTGACGGTTCCCTCGGTGACGAACTCGCTGAGCAGGTCCGGCCCCAGCGGCGCCAGGCCGACACGGCGATATCTGGGCATGGCAGCGAGAACCTCCAACGGCAGGGCATCGGCGGCGGGCCGCCCGTCGGCTCCCATCACCGCCGGAGCATGGAACCAGGCGAGCCGGTCCACCAGCCCGGCGCGCAGCAGCCCGGCCGCCAGGGCTGCGCCGCCTTCCGCCAGCACGCGGGTCAGGCCGCGCGCCGCCAGCGCCCGCAGCAGTGCGGCAATGTCGAGGCCCGGCCCCTCCGCCGCCTCCGGCACCTCGATGATCTCGGCGCCAGCGGCGCGCAGCGCCTCGCGTGGCGCATCCGGATGGCCGGCGCGGGTGGCGATCCAGACCGGGCCCGGCCCCTGGAACATCCGGGCCGTGGGCAGCACGCGCAGCCGCGCATCGGCCACCACGCGCACGGTGGGCACCGGCGCGAAGCCGGGGATGCGGCAGGAAAGGTCCGGATCGTCGGCCAGCGCAGTGCCGCTGCCGACCAGCACGGCGTCATGCCGGCCGCGCAGCGCATGGGCCGCGCGGCGCGCAGCCGGGCCGGTGATCCACTGGCTTTCGCCGGTGCGGGTGGCGATGCGGCCGTCCAGCGTGGTGGCGAGCTTCAGCGTCACCAGCGGGCGACCTTCCTCCAGGCGCATGATGAAGCCGGCGTTCAGCGCCCGCGCCTCCGCCTCCAGCACACCGACCGCCACCGTCACGCCGGCGGCCTGCAGGCGCTCCAGCCCGGCGCCGTCCACACGCGGGTCCGGGTCGCGCAGCGCCACCACCACGCGCGCCACCCCGGCGGCGATCAGCGCATCCGTGCAGGGGGGCGTGCGGCCCCAGTGGCAGCAGGGTTCCAGGGTGACATAAGCGGTGGCGCCCTGTGCGGCGGCGCCGGCGCGCTTCAGCGCCTCGGTCTCGGCATGGGGGCGGCCGCCCGGTGCGGTCCAGCCGCGCCCGACCACCGCGCCCTCCTTGACGATGACACAGCCAACCGAGGGATTCGGCCAGGTATTGCCCAGCCCGCGCGCGGCCAGCGCCAGCGCGGCGCGCATATGCGCCGCGTCCTGGGCCGGGTCGGGGGGGATGGGCGCTCCGCTCATGCCGCGGCGCTGACCGGAGCCGGCAGCGGCTTGGCGAGCATGCAATGCGGCAGTTGCACGCGCAGCACCGGCTCGCTCCGCTGGCCCGCAGCCAGCATCGCATAGCCACGGCGACGGAACAGGCCGAGGGCGCGCAGATTGCCGCCCGGCACCCGCAGGCGCAGCACCGCCGCACCCTCGGCGGCGAGCAGCGCCTCCATCGCCTCCAGCAGGGCGGAGCCGATGCCCTGGCCGGCGGCCTGCGGCGCCACCCAAAGGCCGGTCAGGCGGGCGGTGCCGTTCTCGATGGCGGGCTCGGCGAGGATGCAGCCCAGCGGACGGCCCTCGTCGTCCTCGGCCAGCAGCAGCGGACCGCCGGCCGCGAAGAGGGCGCGGAAGCGCGCGGCATCGGCCCCGGCCCGAAGGCCGGCCGGCACCAGCGCCACCGCCCCCTGGGCAAAGGCTTCCGCGGAGAGCGCGGCCAGGGCGGCATGGTCGGCCGCGCGGGCCGCCCGCAGCGGCACACTGCCGGGGAAGGAGATGACGGACATGCCCCCGACGGCCAGCGCCGCGGGATGGAAGAGCTTGACCACGATGCGTTCAGCCGTTGTCGTTTGGATCCAGCGAGCCAAGAAAGGCCTGGAAGTCCTTGGCTTCGCCGAAGTTTCGATAGACCGAGGCGAAGCGCACATAGGCCACCTGGTCGAGTTCCTTGAGCGTCTCCATCACCATCTCGCCGATGGTGCGGCTGCTGATCTCGCTTTCGCCCTCGGCCTCCAGCCGGCGCTGGATGCCGTTGACGATGCGCTCCACCCGGTCCTCGTCCACCGGCCGCTTGCGCAGCGCGATGCGGATGGAGCGGGCGAGCTTGTCCCGGTCGAAGGCGACGCGGCGCTGATCGGCCTTCACCACCGTCAGCTCGCGCAGCGTGACGCGCTCGAAGGTGGTGAAGCGGGCGCCACAGGAGGGGCAGGAACGCCGGCGCCGGATCGCCGCCCCGTCATCGGCGGGGCGGCTGTCCTTCACCTGCGTGTCCTCACTGCCGCAGAAGGGACAGCGCATCGCCTTCAGCCCTCCTGCCCGGCCGCCTCAGGCGCGATAGATCGGGAAACGGTTGCAGAGCTCCAGCACCCGGGCGCCGACTTCCTTCTCCACCGCCGCGTTCCCCTCGGGGTCGTTGGCACGGGAGAGGCCGGTCAGTACCTGACCGATCATGCGGCCGATCGCGCGGAACTCCGCCTCGCCCAGGCCGCGCGTGGTGCCGGCCGGCGTGCCCAGGCGGATGCCGGAGGTGACGGCGGGCTTGGCGGGGTCGAAGGGGATGGCGTTCTTGTTGCAGGTCAGGTGGGCGCGACCCAGCGCGGCCTCGGCGGCCTTGCCGCTCAGGTTCATCGGGCGGAGGTCCACCAGCATCAGGTGGTTGTCGGTGCCGCCGGTGACGATGCCGGCGCCCTGGGCCTGCAGCTCCGCCGCCAGCGCCTTGGCATTCGCCACCACGGCCTGGGCATAGGCGCGGAACTCGGGGCGCAGCGCCTCGCCGAAGGCGACCGCCTTGCCGGCGATCACATGCATCAGCGGACCGCCCTGCAGGCCGGGGAAGACGGCGCTGTTGAACTTCTTGGCCAGCGCCTCGTCATTGGTCAGGATCATGCCGCCGCGCGGGCCGCGCAGCGTCTTGTGCGTGGTGGTGGTGACGACATGCGCGTGCGGGAACGGGCTGTCATGCGCGCCGCCCGCCACGAGGCCGGCGAAATGCGCCATGTCCACCATGAAATGAGCACCCACCTCGTCGGCGATCTGGCGGAAGCGGGCGAAGTCCCAGGCGCGGGAATAGGCCGAGCCACCGGCGACGATCAGCTTGGGGCGGCTCTCCCGCGCGATGCGGGCCACCTCCTCCATGTCGATGGTGCCGGTCTCGCGGCCCACCGTGTAGGGCGCCACCTTGAACCACTTGCCGGACATGTTGACGGCGGAGCCATGGGTCAGGTGCCCGCCGGCGGCGAGGTCGAGGCCCATGAAGGTGTCGCCCGGCTGCATCAGGGCGAAGAACACGGCCTGATTGGCCTGGGCGCCGGAATGCGGCTGCACATTGGCGAAGGCGCAGCCGAAGAGCTGCTTGGCGCGCTCGATGGCCAGCGTCTCGATCTCGTCCACGAACTCGCAGCCGCCGTAGTAGCGGCGGCCGGGCAGGCCCTCGGCATACTTGTTGGTCAGCACCGAGCCCTGCGCCTCCAGCACCGCGCGGGAGACGATATTCTCCGAGGCGATCAGCTCGATGCCGTCCTGCTGGCGGGTCAGCTCACGGCCGATCAGGGCCGCGATGTCCGGGTCGGCCTCACTCAGCGGCGCGGCGAAGAAGCGGCCGGTGCCATTCGCGGGGGACAGCTCGTTCATGGGTTCAGGCCTCCTGCGGCCGCGCGCCGGGTGTCAGCTTGGCGATGCGGCGATCATGCCGGCCGCCCTCATAGGGCGTGGTGAGGAAAGCGGAAAGCGCATCGAGCACAACTTCCGGTCCCATGGTGCGGGCGCCGAAGCAGGCGACGTTGGCATCATTGTGGGCGCGGGTCAGACGCGCCTCGGTGGTGTTGTGCACCACCACCGCGCGGATGGCCGGGTGGCGGTTGGCCGCCATCGCCATGCCGATGCCCGTGCCGCAGACCAGCACGGCGAACTTCGCCTTGCCCGTGGTGATGGCCTCGGACACGGGATGGGCGAAGTCGGCATAGTCGCAGCTCGCCGCGCCATGGGTACCGAAGTCCAGCACCGGATGCCCGGCCGCCTCCAGCGCAGCGCGCAGGCTGTCCTTCAGGGCAACGCCGGCATGGTCGGCGCCAAGGGCGATGGGGGTGCTGGCCGGATTCATGGCGCCTCCGTTACCACGCCTTGTTGATCGGGGAAACTCGCCCCCCCACAGCTTGCGCGCAACCCGGGCATGTGCGGGAACCCCGGCTTCGTTCCTCCGCACCTCTTGAAGCCGAGGCCATCCTCCCCCCCTTCCCGCTGCGCGCAGCGTTTGCCCGGCGCGTGGCAGCATGGCACCACCCTTCCAGAAGCACGAGGAAACCATGGCCAGCAACAGCTACACCCATCCCGAGACCATTGCCCTGCATGCCGGCTGGCGCGCGGACCCGACGACCGGCTCGGTGGCGGTGCCGATCCACCAGACCACCAGCTACCAGTTCCAGGACACCGGCCACGCCGCGCGGCTCTTCGCGCTGGAGGAGCTGGGCAACATCTACACCCGCATCATGAACCCGACCGTGGACGTGCTGGAGAAGCGCATCGCGGCGCTGGAGGGCGGGGTGGCGGCGCTGGGGGTCGGCTCGGGCCAGGCGGCCAGCACCTTCTGCGTGATGAATCTCTGCGCGGCGGGGGACAACATCGTCTCCTCGACCGCGGTCTATGGCGGTACCTGGAACCTCTTTGCCAATACACTCAAGCAGTTCGGCATCGAAGTTCGCTTCGTGGATCCGGCTGATCCGGAGGCCTTCGCCCGCGCCTCGGACGATCGCACCCGCGCCTGGTATGCCGAGACCCTGCCGAACCCGGCGCTGGAGGTCTTCCCGATCGCCGAGGTGGCGGCGCTCGGGCGCAAGCTGGGCATCCCGCTGATCATGGACAACACCGCGGCGCCGGTGCTCTGCCGGCCGCTGCAGCACGGCGCGGCCATCGTCATGCACTCCACGACCAAGTGGATCGGCGGCCACGGCACCAGCATCGGCGGCATCGTGGTGGATGGCGGCAATTTCGACTGGGCCGCGCATGCCGGCCGTTTCCCGACGCTGAACCAGCCCGACCCCTCCTATCACGGCGCGGTCTGGACCGAGGCCGCCAGGCCGCTCGGCCCCATCGCCTACATCCTGCGGATGCGGACCTGCCTGCTGCGCGACATCGGCGCCGCGATGAGCCCGATGAGCGCCTTCCTCTTCCTGCAGGGCCTGGAGACCCTGCCGCTGCGGATGGAGCGGCAATGCGCCAATGCGCTGCGCGTCGCCGCCTATCTCTCCGGACATCCGGCGGTGACCCGGGTGATCCACCCTTCCGTCGCGCAGGGCGAGGCGCGGCGCCGGGCGGAGGCGCATCTCAAGGGCGGCCTTGGCAGCCTGCTGGGCTTCGAGCTGAAGGGCGGCATTGACGCCGGGCGGCGCTTCATCGAGGCGCTGCAGCTCTTCTACCACGTCGCCAATATCGGCGACGCGCGCAGCCTGGCGATCCATCCCGGCACCACGACCCACAGCCAGCTTTCGCCCGAGGAGCAGCTGGCGGCGGGCGTCACGCCGGGCTATGTCCGCCTCTCCATCGGCATCGAGCATATCGACGACATCCTGGCCGACCTCGACCAGGCGCTGGTCGCCGCAGGAGAGACTGCATGACCGCTCCCGCCCCGGCCGCCTTCCACGGCGCCTTCCCCGCCATCCGCCCCCGCCGCAACCGCTACGACGCCTGGACGCGGCGGCTGGTGGCGGAGAACCGCCTCTCGGTGGACGACCTGATCTGGCCGATCTTCGTCATGGAGGGGCGCGGGACCGTCACCGAGGTCGGCTCCATGCCGGGCGTGCAGCGCGTGACGCTGGACCGGCTGGAGGCGCATGTCGCCCCGGCGGCGGAGCTGGGCATCCCTGCCCTGGCGCTCTTCCCCGTGACGCCGGCGGAGAAGAAGGATGCCGAGGGCACCGAGGCGCGCAATCCGGAGAACCTGATGTGCCGGGCCTCCCGGCTGCTGAAGGAGAAGTTCCCGCATCTCGGCCTGATCGGGGACGTGGCGCTCGACCCCTATACCGACCACGGCCATGACGGCGTGATCCGCGACGGCTACGTGGACAACGACGAGTCCCTGGAGATCCTGGCCGCCCAGGCGGTGGTGCAGGCCGAGGCGGGCATCGACGTCATCGCCCCCTCCGACATGATGGACGGCCGCGTCGCCGCCATCCGCGCGGCGCTGGACGGCAAGGGGCTGATCCATACCCGCATCATGTCCTATGCCGCCAAATATGCCTCGGCCTTCTACGGTCCGTTCCGCGACGCGGTCGGTTCCGGCGGGGCGTTGAAGGGCGACAAGAAGACCTACCAGATGGACCCCGCCAATTCCGACGAGGCCCTGCGCGAGGTGGCGCTGGACCTCTCCGAGGGCGCGGACATGGTGATGGTGAAGCCGGGGATGCCCTATCTCGACATCATCCAGCGGGTGAAGGAGCGCTTCGCGGTGCCGACCTTCGCCTATCAGGTGAGCGGCGAATACGCGATGATCATGGCGGCGGTGCGCAACGGCTGGCTGGACCATGAGAAGGCCATGCTGGAGAGCCTGCTGGCCTTCAAGCGGGCCGGTGCCAGCGGCGTGCTGACCTATTTCGCCATCGAGGCTGCGCAGCGGCTGCGGGCAGGCTGAAGGCTTCTTTCCTGCTGGACGGAGGAGCAGGAATATCCTCCAACAGACTGTTTTTTCAGCTTACTAAGGCCGACAGACAGAAAAAAGATGGGGGCTTGGGGGAATTCTTTCCCCCAAGCTTTTTTGTTTCTTCCAGCCCTCCGCTGATGCTCAGAAATCCTTTCAGAATCAATGCCCAACCATTTGATATCGAAGCGTTTTTATATTTTTCGAGCAGTGCTGGCGGGGGATGGCCTGACTAGAGCATTTTCACCCATTCCGATGATGCCATCGGAATGGGATCTGCTCTAGCTCGCCCGATTCAGCCGCTCGATGTCCTCGGCGCTCAGCCGCAACTCGGCGGCGCCGATCAGGTCCTCCAGCTGCTCCAGCCGTGTGGCGCTGGCGATCGGCGCGGTGATGCTCGGGCGCGCCATCAGCCAGGCGAGCGCGACCTGGGCCGGCTTCGCCTTGTGGTGTTCCGCCACCTGGTCCAACGCCGCCAGAACGCCCAGTCCGCGCTCGTCGAGGTACTTGGCGACACCCTTCCCGCGCGGGCTCTGCCCCAGATCAGCCTCCGAGCGGTACTTGCCGGTGAGGAAGCCCGCGGCGAGGGAGAAATAGGGGATCACCCCCAGCCCTTCCTCGCGGCAGAGCGCCTCCAGCCCGGCCTCGTAGTCGGCCCGCTCGACCAGATTGTAATGCGGCTGCAGGCTCTCGTAGCGCGGCAGGCCATGCTTCGCACTGGCCTCCAGCGCCGCCTTCAGCCGCGGCGCCTCGTAGTTGGAGGCGCCGATGGCGCGCACCTTGCCGGCCTTGATCAACTCGGCATAGACGCCGAGCGTCTCCTCCAGAGGGGTGTCCGGGTCGTCCTTGTGGGACTGGTAGAGATCGATGACGTCAGTCTGGAGGCGGCGGAGGGAATCCTCCACGGCGCGGCGGATATAGGCGGCGGAGAGGCCTTTGCGGTCCGGCCCCATCTCCATGCCCACCTTGGTGGCGATGACCACGCGGCTGCGCTTGCCGCTGCGGGCCAGCCAGTTGCCGATGACGGTCTCGGATTCACCGCCCTGATGCCCGGGCGCCCAGCGCGAATAGACATCGGCGGTGTCGATGAAGTTGAAGCCGGCTTCCACGAAGCGGTCGAGCAGGCGGAAGGAATCCGCTTCGCTGGCCGTCCAGCCGAACACATTGCCGCCGAAGCAGAGCGGCGAGACCTTCAGGCCCGAGCGGCCGAGCGCGCGCATTTCCATCGTCAGGTTCCTTCCATCGGTGATGGTGCCGGGTGGCAGAGTGGGGCTTCCCCCGGCGGGACGGAAGGCCCCCCTTCCGGGAAGGCAGCCAGGGGAGACAGGCTCCCCTGGCCCGGCCTTGCTCGCGCGGTCCGTGGGGGCGGACCGCGCGAGCAAGCGGAAACCGAAAGGCCGCGCTCAGCCGCGGCGCGCGCGGCGCCGGTCGGGCACGACCACCGCCGGCGCCGGCAGGGCGAAGGCGGATTGCAACTCGCCCGCCACGAAGCGCTGCGCGTCGCCCGCCTGCGCCAGCAGGAAGGGGTTCACGCCGAAGAACTCATGCGTCACGCCCTGGAAGTCGCGCGCCACCACCGTCACGCCGCTCTGCCGCAGGCGCTCGGCGAGCAGCATGCCGTCGCTGCGCAGCGGGTCGATCTCGGCGGTGACGATGACGGCCTTGGGCAGCCCGCGCAGGTCGGCGCGGCCATAGACGTTCAGCCGGGTGTCCTGCAGGTCGGCCGGGCTGCTGATGTACTTGTCGAAGAACCAGCGCATCATCGCCGCGTTGAGCGGCTTGGCATTGGCGTTCTCGACATAGGACTGCGTGGTCGTGTCGGTGCCGGCGACGGGATAGATGAGGCCCATCGCCACCGGCAGCGGCGTGCGGGCGTCGCGGGCCGCCATGGCCACGTCCAGTGCCAGGTTGCCGCCGGCGCTCTCGCCCACGACAGCGACACGCGAGAGGTCGGCCCCGAACTGCGCGGCGTTCTGGAGCGCCCAGAGATAGCCGGCATAGGCGTCGTTGACCGGCCCCGGGAACTTGCTTTCCGGCGCCTGACGGGTGTGCACGGCCAGCACCACCGCCTGGGCCTCCGCCGCCAGGGCGCGGGCCGAGGCGTCATAGGCGTCCAGGTTGCCGATCACCCAGCCGCCGCCGTGATAATAGACGACCAGCGGCAGCAGCGGCTGCCCCTGGCGCGGCAGTTCGACCGGGCTGTAGAGCCGTGCCGTCAGCGGGCCGCCGGGGCCGGGGATCTGCAGGTCGCGCACCACAGGCAGCGGGCGCGGCGTATCGGCGCGGTCGAGCACGCGCAGGCGGTGCTTCACCGCATCCGCCATGCCCGGCTGCAGCCGCGCCTCGGCGGGGCTCAGCGTCTCGATGGGCTTCGGGCGGAGCGCCTGCAGGCTCTCCAGCAAGTCGCGCATCTGCGGGTTGGCGCGGCCGGTGGGATCGGCAGGCGGCATGGACTCGGGCGCGCCGGCGCAGGCGCTGACGAGCCCGGCGAGACCAAGCGGCAGCATCAGGCTGGCGCGGCGCGACAGGACAGGCATCGGGCATCTCCTCAGCCCCGGCCAAGGGACCGGGACGTGCGGAGAGGGCAACGTGGACTTGACGGCCGGGTTGCAGAACCAGCACGGGCGGCCCGGCCTTCACCGGGCCGCCGCGGGATCAGACGATCCCCTTCCCGCGCAGCGCAGCGATCTGCCCGGCCGAGTAGCCGAGGCTGCTCAGCACCCCCTCGCTATGCTCGCCGAGCAGCGGCGGGGCGGAGCGGTAGTCGGGTGGCGTGGCGGAGAGCTTCACCGGATTGGCGATCACCTTCACCGTCTCGCCCGAGCCGTGCGGCATCTCCTTCACCATGTCGCGTGCCACGACATGCGGATCGGCGAAGACCTCCTTCAGCGTATTGATCGGGCCGCAGCCGATCTTCAGCGCCTCCAGCTTCGCGATCCATTCCTTGGTGGGCCTCGTCTTGGTGACGGCCGTCAGGGTCTCGGTCACCAGCGCGCGGTTGCCGACGCGGGCGGCGTTGGTGGCGTAGCGCTCATCGGCCAGCAGATGCTCCAGGCCGAAATTCTTGCAGAAGCGCTCGAAGGTCGGATCGTTGCCGATGGAGAGCACCATGTACCCGTCCTCGGTCGGGAAGACCTGGTAGGGGACGATGTTGGGGTGCTGGTTGCCGAGGCGCGGCGGGTTCTCGCCGGTGGCCAGGTAGTTCATGCCCTGGTTGGCGAGCCAGGCGACATGGGTGTCGAGCATGCCGATATCGATCTGCTGCCCCTGCCCCGTCGCCTGCTTGTGGCGCAGCGCGGCCAGGATGCCGATGGTGCCGTAGAGCCCGGCGAAGAGATCGGCGATGGGGATGCCGACCTTCTGCGGCTCGCCCTCCGGCTCCCCGGTCAGGCTCATCACGCCGCCCATCGCCTGGATCAGCGCGTCATAGCCCGGGCGCGGCGCATAGGGGCCGGTCTGGCCGAAGCCGGTGATCGAGCAGTAGATCAGGCCGGGATACTTCTCCTTGAGCTGCTCGTAGCCCAGCCCGTACTTGGCCAGCGCGCCGACCTTGAAGTTCTCGACCAGGATGTCCGCCGTCTCCAGCAGCCTGTGGACCACGGCCTGGCCCTCCGGCTGGGCGATATCCAGCGTCAGGGACTTCTTGTTGCGGTTGACGCCGACGAAGTAGGCGCTCTCCTTCGTGTTGGGAACGTAGGGGGGCGCGAAGCCGCGGGTGTCGTCCCCGGCCTCCGGGCGCTCGATCTTGATCACCTCGGCACCGAGATCGCCCAGCATCTGGGTGCAGGTCGGGCCGGCCAGCACGCGGGTCAGGTCAACCACGCGCAAGCCCTTCAGCGGACCGGTGGGGGTGGAGGGGCTCGGCTCGGTCATCAGGCTGGCTCTTTCCTGTCGCGTTGGCTGTTGCGGCCCCCGGTGGGGCCGGAGGGTGCATGAAGCCAGATTCGCCGTTGCCCCGCCACCCCGCCCGCCCCGAGACAAGCGCCCCGGGCAAGCGCCCTCAGGCCAGCATTCCGCCGAGCGCCTTCAGCTCGGTGACCAGCTCGTCAAGATCGAGGGGGATCGCAATGGCATGGCCCTGGGCGAAGTCCACCCCGATCTCGCGCAGCCGCTCCAGGATCAGCCCGTTCTCGACGAACTCGGCCACCGTCTCGGCGCCGATCTCGTGCGCGATGCGGTGGATCGAGCGCACGATGGTCAGGTCGATCACGCTCTCCGGCAGGTTGCGGATGAAGCTGCCGTCGATCTTGATCGTGTCCACCTTGAAGGCGCGCAAGTAGCCGAAGGAGCTGAGGCCGGCGCCGAAATCATCCAGCGCGACGCGGCAGCCGAGCTGGCGGATGCTGTCCAGCATCGCCCCCGCGGAAGTCAGGTTGCTGACCAAGGCCGTCTCCGTGATCTCCAGGGTCAGCGCCTGCGGCCGCAGGGGCGACTGCTGGAGCAGATCCAGGAAGAAGGCAAGGAACTGCGGATCATTCAGCGAATGGGCCGAGATGTTGATCGCCAGCGAGAGCCCCGGCACCGTGGCAAGCTGCGCGGCCCGGCGCTGCAGAACCTCGCACAGCACCCAGCGGTCCAGTTCGGCCATCAGGTCGTAGCGCTCGGCCACCGGGATGAACAGGCCCGGCGAGACCAGGACGCCATCCTTTCCCACCATGCGCAGCAGCAACTCGTAATGCTTTCCCCGCTCCACCCCGATGGCGGCGATGCGCTGGGCGTGCAGGCGGAAACGCCCCTCGCGCAGCGCGGTGCGGATCTCGGTTGCCATGATGATCTCGCGGTGATGGGCACCGCCCGCCTCATCCTCCATGTCATAGACGCTGATGCGGTTCCGCCCGGCGAGCTTGGCCGCGTAGCAGGCGACGTCGGCATGCTTCATCACGCTGGCGCTGGTCGCCACGGCGCCGATCGAGGCCACGCCGATGCTGGTGGTGATGCGGTAGTCCCGCTCCTCCCAGCTGAAGGTCATGGCGGCGATCGCCTCGATCATCGGCGCCAGCACCTTGCGGGCCTTCGTCACCGGGCAGCCGAACAGCAGGATCGCGAATTCGTCGTCGCCCAGCCGGGCCACCATGTCGGTCGGCCGCACCATGCGCGACAGGATCTGCGCCACCGTGCGCAGCAGCGCGTCACCCGCCGCATGCCCGGCGCTGTCGTTGACGATCTTGAAGCGGTCGAGATCGAGGAAGCAGAGAGTGTGCTCGCCGCCGCCGACATGCGCCGAATCCACGGCGCTGGCCAGCGCCGCCTCGAATTTCCGGCGGTTCGGCAGGCCGGTCAGGGCGTCGTGGAGCGTGGAGAACTCCAGCTCCTTCTGCATGCTCTGCACCGCCCGCACGTCCTGGAACACCAGCACCGCGCCGAGGATGGCGCCGTCCTTGCCCCGGATCGGGGCGGAGGCGTCCCGTACCTCGATCCGCTCGCCATGCCGGTCGATCAGCACGGCCTGGCGCTTGAGGTTGAAGGGGCGCCGTGTCGCCAGGGTGACGCGCACGGGGTTGAGCAGCGTCTCGCCGCTTTCCGGGTCGGCAATGTCGAAGACAACCTCGACCGGCCGGTGCCTGGCCTCATCCAGGGTCCAGCCGGTGGTCGCCTCCGCCGCCGGGTTCATGAAGCGGATGCGCCCCTCCGCATCGGTGCTGATCACTCCGTCAGTGATGGCGCAGAGCGTGACATGCAGGCGGTCGCGCTCCTCGTGCAGGGCGGCCTCGCTGCGCTTGAGGCGGCTGATATCCTGGATCTGGGAGATGAAATGCATCGGCCGCCCGGCGGAATCGCGGAGCAGGGAGACGGAGAGCAGGCCCCAGATCAGCTCGCCATCCTTGCGGCGGTAGCGCTTTTCCATCTGGTAGCTGTCGGTCCGGCCTTCCATCAGCGCCTGCAGATGCGCCAGGTCGGCGGCGAGGTCGGGGTGATAGGTGATCTCCCGGAAGTTCAGCCCCAGCAGTTCGGCCTCCGGATAGCCGAGCAGCGTGCAGCATGCCTGGTTGACGCGCAGAAAGGTGCCGTCCAGCCCGATCAGCGCCATGCCGATGGGGGAATGGTGCATGACGCTGCGGAACTGCGCCTCGCTGGCGCGCAGCGCCTCCTCGCGCCGCTGCAGCGGCGTCATGTCGCTCGTCACCTTGGCGAATCCGATATGGCGCCCGCCAGCGTCGTGGATCACGCTGAGGACGACATGCGCCCAGAAGCAGCACCCGTCCTGCCGTCGCCGCCAGCCCTCCACCTTGACCCGGCCTTCCCGTAAGGTGCGGGCGAGAAGTGCCTCCGGCTCGCCGCGCTCCAGCTCCTCCGGACGAAAAAAGACACGGAACGACTTACCGATGATCTCGGCGGCGCTGTAGCCGTTCACGCGGGCCGCGCCGGCATTCCAGCTGACGATATGGCCGGCCGGATCAAGCATGCAGATGGCGTGATCCTGCACGGCGTCGAACAGCAGGCGCAGATGCAGCGCCTGCTCCTCCTCCCCGCTCATCTCCATGCTCGCCATGGCATGCACCTCTCGTTGCGTGCCGGAATTCTCTCCGCGGCCCAGCCGGACAGGGACCATCGTGACGCGATGCGATGTCCTTGTCCCGCAGGCGGCTGGACATCTTGCCCAAAGAGCAAAATCCCAGAACGTTAGGAGTTGCGCAAGATAATGTGACTGCCGGTTGGGTGTGCGATGGTGATGCCGGGGACAGGGTTGCCCGCCCGGCCGCGCCGGCGCATGGTCGCGCCTCGCCATCGCCAGAACGCAGCGGAGGAAACCCATGCTCGATCGTCCGAACCCTGCGCCGGAAGCGCCCTGCCTCGACCCCTTCGTGCTGGCCAAGGCGCTCTCGGGCGTCCATTTCATCGGTGGCCGCTTCGCCCCGGCGAAGTCCGGCCGCAACTTTGCCGTGGTCAACCCGGCGACCGGCGCCGAGGTGGCGCAGGCTGCCGAGGGCGATGCCGCCGATGTCGAGGCGGCGGTGGCCGATGCGGCGAAGGCGCAGAAGGAATGGGCCAAGGTGCCTGCCCGCAAGCGCGGCGCGCTGGTGCACAAGGCCGCGGCGCTGATCCGCGACCATGTGGAGGAGCTGGGCCGCCTCATCGCGCTCGAGACCGGCAAGGCACTGCGCACCGAGAGCCGGGTGGAGGCCAACACGGTGGCCGACGTGCTGGAGTTCTTCGGCGGCCTGGGCGGCGAGCTGAAGGGCGAGACCGTACCCTTCGCGCCGGACGTGCTCTCCGTCACCGTGCGCGAGCCGCTCGGGGTGGTGGGCGCCATCATCCCCTGGAACGTGCCGATGCTGCTGATGGCGCTGAAGGTGGCGCCCGCGCTGGTGGCCGGTAACGCCGTGGTGGTGAAGAGCGCGGAGGAGGCGCCGCTCGCCGTGCTGCGCATCTGCGAGCTGATGAACCGCGTCCTGCCGCCGGGCGTGTTCAACATGGTCTCGGGCTTCGGGCCGGAATGCGGCGCGCCGCTGGTCGCCCATCCGCTGGTCCGCAAGGTGACCTTCACCGGCTCGGTCGAGACCGGCAAGATCGTCTACCGGACGGCGGCCGAGAAGCTGATCCCGGTGACGCTGGAACTCGGCGGCAAGTCGCCGATGATCGTCTTCGCCGACTGCGACTTCGAGAAGACGCTGGCCGGCGCCCTCACCTCCATGCGCTTCACCCGCCAGGGGCAGAGCTGCACCGCCGCCAGCCGCATCTATGTCGAGCGGCCGATCTTCCAGAAGTTCGTGGACGCCATGGCCGAGAAGGTCGACCAGATGGTGATGGGCGATCCGCTGGACGAGAAGACCGACATCGGCACCATCATCTCCGACGGCCAGTTCGAGAAGGTGAAGGCCTTCATCGAGGAGGGCAAGGCCACCGCCGGCGCCACCGGCCGCGCCTGCTCCGCCATGCCGAAGGACCCCGCGCTGAAGAAGGGCCTGTTCATCCAGCCCGTGATCTTCACCGGCCTGACCAGGGAGAGCCGGCTGGTGCGGGAGGAGATCTTCGGCCCCGTCACCTGCATCTTCCCCTTCGACGACCCGGAGGCGGTGCTGGCCGAGGCGAATGACAGCGAGTACGGCCTGGCCGCCAGCCTCTGGACCAACAACCTGAAGGTCGGCCTCAATCTGGCCCACAAGCTGGAGGCCGGCCTGGTGCAGATCAACCAGAACCTCGTCGTGCAGGCCAACCTCTCCTATGGCGGCGTGAAGTCCTCCGGCCTCGGCAAGGAGGCCTCGCTGGAGGCCATGCTGGAGCACTTCACGCACAAGAAGACGATCATGGTGAACATGGGCTAGCCTCGCCGCCGCAGCTCGGCGGAACCGCGAGGGGGTCGGATGCAGGGAGCGCCCAGGCTTGCCGTCCTGATCCCCTGCCGCAACGAGGCGGCGGCGATCGGCGGCGTGGTGGCGGGGTTCCGCGCCGCGCTGCCGGACGCCGCCATCCACGTCTACGACAACAACTCGACCGACGAGACGCGCGCCATGGCCGCCGCGGCCGGCGCCATGCTGGGCAGCGAGCGCCTGCCGGGCAAGGGCAACGTCGTCCGCCGGATGTTCGCGGACATCGAGGCCGATCTCTACCTGCTGGTGGACGGCGACGGCACCTATGACCCCGCCGCCGCCCCGGCCATGGTGCGGATGCTGCTGGAGCAGCGGCTGGACATGGTGACGGGCATCCGCGTCGCCAGCGCGGCGGGGGCCTATCGCCCCGGCCACCGCCTGGGCAACCGGGTGCTGACGGGGATGGTGCGGCTGGTCTTCGGCAACCGCGTCTCGGACGTCCTCTCGGGCTACCGCTGCTTCTCCCGCCGCTTCGTGAAGTCCTTCCCCGCCCTGGCGCAGGGCTTCGAGACGGAGACCGAGTTCACCGTGCATGCCCTGGAGCTGCGCCTGCCGGTTGGCGAGCTGCCCACCGCCTATCGCGAGCGGGGCGAGGGCTCCGCCTCCAAGCTGCACACCTGGCGCGACGGGCTGCGCATCCTGCGCACCATCCTCCGGCTGATTCAGCGCGAGCGGCCGCTGCTGTTCTTCGGCAGCATCGCGCTGGCCTTCCTGCTGCTCTCCGCCGGCTTTTTCCTGCCGGTCTTCGGCACCTATCTCGAAACCGGCCTGGTACCGCGCCTGCCGACCTTCCTGGCCTCGGTGGCCTTCCTGCTGCTCTCCTTTCTCGCCGGCGCCTGCGGGCTGGTCCTGGACACCGTGACCCAGGGCCGGCGGGAGGCCAAGCGCATCGCCTATCTCGCCATTCCCGCCCCGCAGCCGGAGGCGCTCGCCACACTGGCGCCGGCCGAGAGTTCAAAATCCCCCGCGCGCATGGCAGGTTGAGCGCCATATGCGCCTCTCCCTCCCCGCGATCGCCAATGATCGCCGCTTCCTCATCATGCTGGCCCTCGGCTTCTCCTCCGGGGTGCCGCTGCCGCTGACCGCCTTCGTGCTGCGGCAATGGATGTCGGAATCCGGCATCGAGCTGACGGCGATCGGCCTCACCGCCCTGGTCGGGCTCTCCTATTCGCTGAAATTCCTGTGGTCGCCGCTGATCGACCACTCGGCGCCGCCGCTGTTCCGCGCCTGGGGGCGGCGGCGCGGCTGGCTGGCAAGCATCCAGCCGGTGCTGGCGCTGGCCATCCTGGCGATGGGCTTCACCAACCCGGCCACGGCGCCCGAGATCACCGTCGCGGTCGCCGTGCTGGTCGCCTTCCTTTCGGCCAGCCAGGACATCGTGGTGGACGCCTTCCGCATCGAGATCCTGGAGGAGCGGCAGCAGGGGCTGGGCCTCGCCTACTATGTCTGGGGCTATCGCGGGGCGCTGCTGGCCGCCAATGCCGGCACGCTGACCGTCGCCAACTTCGCCGGCTGGACGGCGGCCTTCGCCTATTGCGCGGCGCTGGTCGGGGTGGGCTTTCTGGCCGTGACGCTCGCCGCCGAGCCGGCCGCCGCGCCGCGCCCGGCGCTCGCCTGGGCGGCGCGGATGCGGGCCGCGGTGGCGGACCCCTTCGCCGACTTCATGCGCCGGCCCTACTGGCTGGCCATCCTGCTGTTCATCGCCCTCTTCAAGCTGGGCGAGGCGCTGGCCGGGGTGATGACGGCGCCCTTCTACCGGGAGATGGGCTTCAGCCGCGTCGAGGTCGCGGCGGTAGGCAGCGTCTTCGGCCTTTTCGCCACGCTGCTCGGCGCCCTGGCCGGCGGCTGGCTGGTGGTGCGCATCGGCACCGCCCGCGCCCTGGTGCTGACCGGCCTGACGCAGATGCTCTCCAACCTGATGTATGTCGCCCTCGCCCATGCCGGGCACGACATGCCCATGCTCTGGGCCCAGGTGGGCGTGGAGAACTTCACCGACGGCCTCGCCGACGCCGCCTTCGTCACCTATCTCTCCAGCCTGACCAGCCGCGCCTTCACCGCCACGCAATACGCCCTGCTCTCCTCGCTGGCGGCGGTGCCGCTGCGGACCCTGGGCGCCAGCTCGGGCAGTCTGGCCGAGTGGCTGGGCTGGGCGGACTTCTTCCTGCTCACCACCGCCGCCGCGCTGCCGGCCATGGCGGTCATGCTGTTCCTGCTGGCGCGGCTGCCGCCGCCCCGCCCGGCGCCGGAACACGCCCTGCCTGCATCCGAAGCCTGAGCTGCGGCGTTGCAGGGGCAACAAGGCCCCTGCACGGAGCTCTCCCCCATGCCCTCGCCGCGCCCCGCGCTCGAACTGCTCGCCCGCCTCGGCTATGCCGCGCGGGGCGTCGTCAACCTGGTGATCGGCGTACTGGCCCTGGTTGGCGCCTTCGGCCCCGGCGGTGGGCAGGCCACCGACTCCAAGGGGGCGCTGCAGGAGTTGCTGCTGCATCCCTTCGGCGGCGTGCTGCTCGGCGTCGTTGCCCTCGGCCTGTTCGGCTTCGCCTTGTGGCGCGGCATGCAGTCCCTCCTCGACGCGGACAACAGAGGCCATGGCGGAAAAGCCATGGCGGTGCGCGGCGGGCAGCTCGTCTCGGCCTTCGCCTATGTCAGCCTTGGTGTCTTCGCAGTGAGCCTGCTGATCGGCAATGCGACGCACAGCGGCGACGGACAGTCGGCGCGCGACTGGACGCGCTGGGTGCTGGAGAAGCCGGCCGGCGAGCTGCTGGTGGCAGCGGCGGGCGTCATCGTGGCAGGCGTCGGGTTCGCGATGCTGTACCTGGCCTGGAGCCGCGCCTTCACCCGCCATCTCCGCTGCTCCGCCGAGGCCTCCCGCTGGGTGATCCCGCTTGGCCAAGTGGGCTTCGCGGCGCGCGGGGTGGTGTTCCTGATCATCGGTGCCTTCATCGGCATCGCCGCCTGGCAGTCCGATGCAAGCGAGGTGCGCGGCCTGGGCGGCGCGCTGCTGGCGCTGCAGCAGCAGCCCTTCGGGCGGGCCCTGTTCGGGCTGGTCGCGCTGGGACTGGCCGCCTTCGGCACCTTCGAATTCGCCGAGGCGCGCTTCCGCCGCATCGACGCGCCCGGATAGGCGCAGGGCCGGCACGGCACGAGGAAGGTTCAGGCTCGCCCGCTCGCCGCAAGTGCAGCGCGGCTTGACGTCACATCCGGCCTGACCGACGCCCCAGCCAGCAACTCCACCTCTCTGGGCGTGGAGAGGGGCTTCGACACTCCCGCCCTCGGTTGCTTCCAGCGCCCAACCGACGCCGGATCGCGAAACCGGCCTCGGTTGCTGGAGCGGGAACGACACCATCCCGGCGGTGCGGCCCGGGGAGCGGCCGGATGGGCGCATGCTCGCGCCGATGATGCCGTGGCAGCCACGCCAGGCTCACCGGCGAGGATGCGCGGGCGCTGGCGCATCTCCTCAAGAGCCTGCCCGCCGTGAAGCATGCCGCATCGCCCGCCACCCAGTGCAGCGGAACCGGCACCAAGCCCGTCTCTCGGCGTCGTCCTGCCGGGAAGGGAGCTGGCACGGCGGTGCGAGGCGGATTGGACCGTGCCTGAGCGCCGCCGCATCTTGTTATTAAGAATGAATCGCAATATCAGATCTTCCTGACGATGCCCGCCCCTGGGCGCCCGCAGGGAGATGCTGAAACCGATGATCCTCTCCGCTACCGTACCCGCCGGATTGCGCCGATCGCTGCTCGCCGGCGTCGCACTCGCTGCGCTCGCCGCCCCCGCCCATGCGCAGGACACCGGCACCGCGGCGCCTCTGGTCCTCCCGGAGGTGAATGTGGAAGGCACCGCATGGCGGGCCTGGTCGCCGATCGAGGGCTATGTCGCGCCGCTGACCACCACCGGCACCAAGACCGACACACCGCTGATCGAGGCGCCGCAGTCCGTCGGCGTCGTCACCCGCGACCAGATCGACGACCAGGCGGCGCTCACCGTCTCCGAGGCACTGCGCTACACGGCCGGCGTGCTGCCCGAGGTCCGGCCGACCAGCCGCTATGACAGCGTCTATGTCCGCGGCTTCGGCGGCCAGGGCTCCAGCGCGGCCTATGTCAACTTCCTCGACGGGCTGCGGCAGCAACGCGGCGTCTCCTACGCCATCCCGACCGTCGATCCCTGGCTGCTGGAGCGGATCGAGGTGCTGCGCGGCCCGGCCTCGGTGCTGTACGGGCAGACCGGCTCGGGCGGCATCGTCAACCTGGTCAGCCGCCGCCCGACCGAGACGCCGATTCACGAGGTGCGGCTGGAAGCCGGCAGCAATGCCCTGCTGCAGACCGCCTTCGACTTCGGCGGCAAACTGACCGAGGACGGCCAGTTCCTCTACCGCCTGACCGGCATCGGCCGCATCGCCGAGACGCAGTACGACTACAACGAGGAGCGCCGCATCGCCATCGCCCCCGCCCTCACCTGGCGACCGAACGACGCCACCACGCTGACCATCCTCGCCAACTACCAGTATGAGCCCGAGGGCGGCTTCTACAATTTCGTCCCCGCCACCGGCACGGTGCTGGCCAGCCCCTATGGCAAGCTGTCCTCCAGCTTCTTCGGCGGCGACCCCAGCTGGAACCACTTCGAGCGCCGGCAGGCCTCGATCGGCTACCAGTTCGAGCATCGCTTCGACGAGACCTGGACGGTGCGGCAGAATTTTCGCTACCAGCACCTGGACACGGTGTTCCAGGCCGTCTCCGGCCGCAGCCTGACCGGCGGCCGCACGCTGGTCCGCGCCGGCGTCAATTCCATCGAGCATGTTGATACCGTCGCGCTCGACAACCAGCTGCAGGCACGCTTCACCACCGCCGGGATGGAGCACACGCTGCTCACCGGGCTGGACTGGAGCGGCTCCTATGCCAAGCGGCGACTCGGCAACGCCTCCGTCTCCTCGCTCGATATCTTCGCGCCGAGCTACTACGTCTCGATCCCCACGATCAGCGCCTCCACCTACACCGACCAGGACCAGACGCAGCTTGGCGTCTATGCCCAGGACCAGATCGCCTGGGGCCGCTGGCGCTTCAACATCGGCATCCGGCAGGACTGGGCCGACACCGACACCACCACGCGCAACACCGGCGTCAGCAGCTCGCAGGAGGATAGCGCCGTGACCTGGCGCGCCGGGCTGCTCTACCTCTTCGACAGCGGCATCGCGCCCTATGTCAGCTACGCGACCTCCTTCCTGCCCAACAGCGGCACCTTCGCGCCGGCCCGCGGCGGCGGCACCTTCGACCCGACCACCGGCCAGATGTTCGAGGCCGGCGTGAAGTACCAGCCGCCGGGGATGAACAGCTTCATCCAGCTTGCCGCCTTCCAGATCACGCAGCAGAACGTGCTGACCACCGATCCGCTCTACAGCAACTACAGCGTGCAGACCGGCGAGATCCGCTCGCGCGGTGTCGAGCTGGAGGGGCGGGCGAGCCTCTCCGAGAACCTCGACCTGATCGGCACCTATGCCTACACAGAGGCCGAGATCACCAGCTCGACCACCGCGGGCGTGACCGGCAACCAGGCGCCGCAGGTGCCGAAGCACGCGGCTTCCGCCTGGGCGAACTACCGCTTCCGCAGCGGTCCGCTGAACGGGCTGGGCCTGGGCGGTGGCGTCCGCTTCATCGGCGAGACGCAGGGCGACGAGGCGAACAGCTTCACCGTGCCTTCCGTCACCCTGGCCGACCTGGCGCTGCGCTACCAGCTTGGCGCGCTGCGGGACGACCTCAAGGGCGCGGAAGTCACGCTGAACGTCAGCAACCTGTTCGACAAGGAGTACGTGGCGAGCTGCTCCAGCACCACCAACTGCTTCTTCGGCAACCGGCGCGTCGTGCTGGCGGGGCTGCGCTACACCTGGTGAGCGGCGGCGGGCGGCGCTTGAATATTGCGCCCGCCCGCGCAAACTAGGACCATGCCTTTAGGAGGACACGCGTCATGTCCGAGACATCCACCCCCAAATCCGAGGCGCTCAAGGCCTTCGCGGTGCTCAAGCAGGCCGTGGAGATCGCCTGCCAGCGCAAGAGCCACCTGATCGCCGTCGAGACGGCGATGGAGCAGGGGCTGACCATGGTGGGCGAAGTCAATGACGTGGAGCGTGACTCGATCCAGCGGCGCACCTGGCCGGAGCAGGGCCTGACCCTGACCCTGCACTTCCAGCGCTATGACCGGCTCAACCCCTTCCAGCTGGCGCCGAGTTCCGATCGGCTCGAACTCACGCTGGAGGACCGCAGCGGCACGCTGCTGAGCCACGAGGCGTCCTTCAAGGAAAAGGAATAAGGCCAGCGGCTTTCCGGCGGACGGGAGAGCGGCTCAGCCGCGCTCCCGCATCAGCCGCGCCTTGTCGCGCTGCCAGTCACGCTCGGCGATGGCGTGGCGCTTGTCGGCCTTGCTCTTGCCCTCGGCGAGGCCGAGGACGACCTTGGCGATGCCGCGGTCGTTGAACAGGATTTCCAGCGGCACGATGGTGATGCCCTCGCGCGTCACGGCGCCGATCAGCTCGCGCATCTGCTTGCGGTGCACCAGCAGCTTGCGCGGCCGGCGCGGCTCGAACCTCGAGACGAAGCTGCCGGCCTGCCATTCGGGGATGTAGGTGTTGAACAGCCACAGCTCCCCGTTCCGCTCGCCCGCCCAGGCATCGGCCAGCGCGGCGCGGCCGGCGCGCAGCGACTTCACCTCCGGCCCGACCAGCACGATGCCGGCCTCCACGGTCTCGTTGATCTTGTAGTCGAAGCGCGCCTTGCGGTTCTGCGCGGCGGTGCCGTGGGCGATCAGGGCTTTCTTGCGGGGCTCGGCCATATCGTTCCTGGAGTCTTTCCCCCTGCTGGCGGGATCCGGGGTTGCACCGTCACCCTGGCGGGGGATCCAAGGGGGCGGCGCCCCCTTGGTCGCGGTTTCAGTTCAGCAGCCCGGCGGCCACCATGGCGGCCTTGACGCGCGCCCGGTTCGCCTCGCCGAGCGGCGCCAGCGGCAGCCGGCAGCGGGCTGAGGAGTAGCCAAGCAGGCTGGCGGCGTACTTCACCGGCCCGGGCGAGGTCTCGCAGAACATCGCGTCGTGCAGCGGCGTCAGCCGGTCCTGGATGGCCATGGCCTCCTGGATCTGCCCGGCTTCCCAGGCCGCGTGCATCTGGGCGCAGAGGCGCGGCGCGACGTTGGCGGTCACGCTGATGCAGCCGACCCCGCCGGCGGCGCGGAAGGCGAGCGCGGTATGGTCCTCGCCGGAGAGCTGGCAGAAATCCGGCCCGCAGGCGAGCCTGGTGTGCAGCGGCCGGGTCAGGTTGGCGGTCGCGTCCTTCACGCCGACGATGTTCGGGTGCTTCGCCAGCCGCGCCATGGTCTCGACCGACATGTCGATCACGCTGCGGGGCGGGATGTTGTAGATGATGATCGGCAGGTCCACCGCGTCGGCGATGGCGGTGAAGTGCAGGTAGAGGCCTTCCTGCGTCGGCTTGTTGTAGTAGGGCGTGACGACCAGCGCGGCGTCGGCGCCCGCCCGCTTGGCGTGGCGGGTGAGCGCGATGGCTTCCTCGGTGCTGTTCGAGCCGGCGCCGGCGATCACCGGCACGCGCCCGGCGGCCGCCTCGACGCACATCTCCACCACCCGATGGTGCTCCTCATGGGAGAGCGTCGGGCTCTCGCCGGTGGTGCCGACCGGGATCAGCCCGGCGGTGCCCTCGGTGACCTGCCACTCCACGAGGTCCTGGAACGCTTTCGCGTCGAGGGCGCCGTTCTCGGTCATCGGCGTGATCAGCGCGACGAGGGATCCCTTGAACATCGGACGAGGCTTTCCTTCCCGGAATGGCGGCGGCATGCTGGCGGGAAGCTAGGCGCGCGCCCGGCCCTGCACAAGCGCCGGACGCCGCATGGCTCCCCCAAACGCCGGGACAAGTGCTCGCGGATCGGTTAACTTTGATGCCCATGCTTTCCGCCTCGCGCCCCTCCCTGCCCCGCCCCTTCCTGGGCCGCGCCCTGGCGCTGGCCCTCCTCCCCGCGCTCGCGCTGACGGCGCCGGCAGCCCTGGCGCAGCCCTGGGCGCCGGAGCAGGCCCGCGCCGCCGGCCGTGCCGCCCTCATCGCCGCCAATGCCGGCCGCTGGAGCGAGGCGCAGGTCCTGGCGGACCGGGGCGCCGACCCTCTGGCCGACAAGATCATCACCTGGATGCGGCTGCAGGTGCGCGGTCAGGCCAGCGCGGCGGAAATCGCCGATTTCCTCGCCGCCAATCCGGGCTGGCCGCTGCAGGCCACGCTGGCGCAGCGCGGCGAGGAGGCCCTGCCGGTCCTGGCGGAGGACGCGCTGGTGCTGCGGCTCTTCGCCGGCACGCCGCCGCGCGGCCTCCCCGCCGTGCGGCAACTCGCCGAGGCCCTGCAGCGCCAGGGTGATGCCGCCGCCGCCCGGCGTGCGGTGCAGGCCGGCTGGCGCGACGCCACCCCCGATGCGGAGGCCGAGGCGGGCTTTCTCGCTGCGCTCGGCGGCGTGCTGGGGCCGGAGGACCACCGCGCCCGCTTCGAGCGCCTGGCCTGGACCGGCCAGACCGCCGCCGCGGCCCGCATGCTGCCCCTGTTGCCACCCGAGGCGCGGCTCAACGGCGAGTTGCGGCTGGCGCTGGCCGGCGGACAGGCCGCCGCGGAGGCCGGCGCCGCGCCGCGCGCCGCCGCCGATCTCGGCCTGGCGATGGAGCTGGCGCGCTACCTGCGCCGGCAGGACCGCGACCGCGAGGCCGCCGCCGTCTGGCAGCAGGCCGAGCCCTTGCAGCGCAGCCTGACGGACGAGGCCGCCCGCGCCACCTGGATCGAGCGGCAGATCCTCTCCCGCAAGCTGCTGCGGCTGGGCGACGCCGCCACCGCCTATCGCGTCGCCGCCGCGCATGGCCAGACCGATGGTGCCGCGCTGCACGATGCCGAGTTCCTGGCCGGCTTCATCGCCCTGCGGAAGCTGAATGACCCGGCGCGCGCGGCGCAGCACTTCGCCCGCCTCGGCGAGGACAGCAGCAGCGTCATCACCCGCGCCCGCGCGCATTACTGGCGCGGCCGCGCCGCCGCCGCGCAGGGCCGCGCCGAGGAGGCGCGCGCGCAGTTCGCCGCCGCCGCCGCGCTGCCCACCGCCTTCTACGGCCAGCTCGGCGCGCTGGCGCTCGGCGAGACATCGCCGCAGCTCGCCGCTCGCATCACCGCCCTGCCCGCGCCGCAGCCCACGACGGAAGCCGCCAGCGCCTTCCTCGGCAAGGAGATGGCCCAGGCGGTGCTGGCCCTGGCCGACCTGGGCGATACCGACCGCACCCGCACCTTCCTGCTGCGCCTGGAGGACACCGCCGCCGACCCCGCCGAGCAGGTGCTGACGGCGCGGCTGGCCAACAGCATCGGCCGGCCGGACAATGCCGTCTGGGTGGCGCGCCGCGCCGGCATCGACGGCGTGACGATGCTCGCGGAAGGCTATCCGACACCCTATCCCGTGCCGGAGGCCGCGCCGGTGGAGCCGGCCTTCGTCTATGCGATCAGCCGGCAGGAGAGCAATTTCGATCCCGGCGCCGTCTCCCCCGCCAATGCGCGCGGGCTGATGCAGCTGCTGCCCTCCACGGCCACGCTGGTGGCGCGGCAGCTCGGCATTCCGCACCAGGCCTCCTGGCTGACCGGCCAGCCCGAGCACAACCTGCGCCTCGGGGCGCAATACCTGGGCGACCAGCTCGCGCGCTTCGGCAACCTCGCCATGGCGGCCGCCGCCTACAATGCCGGGCCGCGCCGGGTGGACGACTGGATCGTCTCCTACGGCGACCCGCGCATGCCACAGGAGGCCGGCGGGGCCGACATGATCGACTGGATCGAGCAGATCCCCTTCAGCGAAACCCGCAACTACGTCCAGCGCGTGGTGGAGAACGCAGTGATCTACCGTGCGCTCCGCGGCGCCGGCGGGCGGGACCATCCCCTGAAGCCCTGGCTTCCGGTCGGGACGGCGCGCTGATGTCCACCCCGCTCGCGGCCCCGCCGCTGCCGGCGGCGACGCTGCCGCGCCTCGTCGCCAGCCTGGGCGGCGTCGGCTTCATCCGCCCGGCGCCCGGCACCTGGGGCAGCGCCATCGTGCTGCCCGCCGCGCTGCTCGGGCCGGATGGCTGCCTCGCCCTCGCCGCCCTGCTCAGCCTGCTGGGCTGGTGGGCGCTGGAGCGCCTGCCCGACGCCCGGACCGACCCCGGCTGGGTGGTGGTCGATGAAGGCGCAGGGCAGAGCCTCGCCCTCGCCGCGCTTCCCCTCGGCGCCGGGGCGGGCGGGATCATCCTGGCCTTCCTGCTGTTTCGCATGTTCGACATCACCAAGCCCGGCCCGGTCGGCTGGGCGGACCGGCAGAAGGGCACGACCGGGGTGATGCTGGACGACCTGATCGCCGGCGCGCTCGCCGCCCTGCCGATCCTGGCGCTGCGCTTCTGGGAGATCCCGCTGTGACCACGCTGCTCGATGCCGAGACCCTGGAGCAGGCGGCCTCGCTGCTCCAGGCGCTGCAGGCGCGCAAGCTCACCCTCGCCACCGCGGAGAGCTGCACCGGCGGCCTGGTCAGCGCCGCGCTGACCGCCATCCCCGGCTCCTCGGCCACGCTGCTGGCGGGCTACGTCACCTACTCGAACGAAGCCAAGCAGCGCATGCTGGGCGTGCCGGAGGCGATGCTGGCCGAGTTCGGCGCCGTCAGCGAGCCGGTGGCGCGGGCCATGGCCGAGGGGGCGCTGCGCGATTCGGGAGCGGATCTCGCCGTTTCCATCACCGGCATCGCCGGGCCGGGCGGCGCCACACCGGGAAAGCCGGTCGGGCTGGTGCATTTCGGCGCTGCCCGGCGCGGCGCCACCACCCTGGCCCGGCATTGCGTCCTTCCCGGTGACCGGAGCGGGGTGCGCGCGGCAAGTGTCGCCATGGCGCTCCGCCTGCTGCGCGAGGCGGCCGGGCCGGCACCGGCAAACGACGCGGGCTAGCGGCCCCGCCGGAGGCGGGCGCAGAACACGCTGCCGTGAGATCGCCCCGGGAAAGTGCGCCGCAGCAGGCTGCATGATCGCGGGCTTGGCGGCGGCGTTGTAAGGGAACGCCATGGGCCCTGCTGCGCGGCCCCGGACGGATCGTGACATGGAAGCCAACAAGGATGTGGACATTCGCCTGCGCCAGCAGGCGTTGATCGCGGAGTTCGGCCTCGCCGCCTTGCGGTCGCAGGACCTCCAGAGCCTGCTCGACATGGCGGCGCGGCTGACCGCCTGCGGCCTCGGCAGCGACTTCGCCAAGGTGCTGGAACACCTGCCGGGGGAGAACACGTTCCTGGTGCGCGCCGGCGTCGGCTGGCATCCAGGCGTCGTCGGCCATGCGCGGATCGGGGGCGAGATGGAAAGCCCGGCCGGCTATGCCTTCCGCACCGGCAGGCCGGTGATCGCCAATGCGCTGGCCAGCGAGCGCCGCTTCCAGATGACGCCGCTGCTGGCCGAGCACGGCGTGCGCCGCGCGGTGAACGTCATCATCCGGGGCGAGAGCACGCCCTACGGCGTGCTGGAGGCGGACAAACGCGACGGCACCGCCTTCACCCCGGACGATGTCAACTTTCTCCAGGCCTTCGCCAACACGCTTGGGGCGGCGATGGACCGCGAGCATACCCGGCAGGAGATGAGCCGGCTGGCGGCGCTGGCCGAAGCGCGGGCGCAGGAGGCCGAGGAGGCGCTGCGGGCACGTGACGAACTGCTGCGGCAGAAGGATCTCCTGATGCGGGAGATCGACCACCGGGTAAAGAACAGCCTGACCGTGACGCGCTCGCTGCTGGCGATGCAATCGCGCCTCACGCAGGACTCATCCTCCCGCGCCCTGCTGGAGGAGGCGGCGCAGCGCGTCTCCACCATTGCCCGGGTGCATGACCGGCTCTACCGCAGCAGCCGCATCGGCCAAGTCGATCTCGCCGACTATCTGCAGGGACTCTGCGAGGAGCTGCACTATTCCTCCGGCCTGACGGATGCCGGGCGGCCGCTGCATGTCGCGGTGGAGGTGGCGGAATACTCGGCGGACGACGCCGTCTCGATCGGGCTGATCGTCACCGAGCTGCTGACCAATGCCGCGAAATACGGCGCCGGCCCGGTGGACCTGCAATGCCGGCGGCTGCCCGGCGGCGGCCTGCGCCTGACCGTCTGCGACGCCGGCCACGGCCTGCCGCCGGACTTCGCGCCGGCGGAGGCCACGGGCCTGGGCATGGTGCTGATCCACGGGCTGAGCCAGAAGCTTTCCGGGACGCTGCGCTGGAGCACACCCGAGAGCGGCATCGGCCTGCTCGTGACGCTCGAACTGCCGCCGCCCCCGGCGGAGCGCGGCGAGGCCGGCTGAGCCGCGCGCGACGGTTTTCCCCCGCCCCGACATGCGCTTGCCGCTGGCGTCCTTCCCGGAAGGCGGCTAAGAGCGCAGCGCCATGATGACCGTCCTGCTTGTCCTGCACCTGTTCGTCACCCTTGCGCTGATCGGCGTCGTGCTGCTCCAGCGCAGCGAAGGGGGTGGGCTTGGCATTGGCTCCTCGCAGGGCATGGGGTCCTTCATGAGCGGGCGCGGCACCGCCAACCTGCTGACCCGCACCACCGCCGTGCTGGCCACGCTGTTCATGGCGCTCGCCCTGGCGATGGCGCTGCTCGGCCGCGGCCAGTCGCAGCGCAACTCCATCCTGGATTCGCCGCCGCCGCCCGCCGTCACCGGCGAGCAGCCGTTGCAGCCGCAGCCGGCGGCGCCCGCACAAACTGCCCCCGCCACGCCGGCGGCCCCGGCGCAGCCGGCGACGCCGCCACCGGCCGGCGTGCCGAACAACTAACCCGCCGAATCGGGCGCCGGGACACCCCCAGGCGCCCGAGCTGTTTCATGAGGGACCGGTGCGGCCATGAGGCCGCACCGGTCCCGCGGCGTGGGCCATTCCGGCCACGCTTCCAACACGCAGCTGCGTCGCCGCGCTTTCACTTCCCGCCGGAGGCGCCGCACGCTAGAAAGGGCGCCCATGACGCGGTTCGTTTTCATCACCGGCGGCGTGGTTTCCTCTCTCGGCAAAGGCATCGCGGCGGCAAGCCTCGGCGCGCTGCTGCAGGCCCGGGGCTACAAGGTCCGCCTTCGCAAGCTCGACCCCTATCTGAACGTCGATCCGGGCACCATGAGCCCGTATCAGCACGGCGAGGTCTTCGTGACCGATGACGGGGCCGAGACCGACCTCGACCTTGGCCACTATGAGCGCTTCACCGGCGTGCATGCCTCCAAGCTGGACGCCTACACCTCCGGCCGGATCTATGCCGACGTGATCGCCAAGGAGCGGCGCGGCGACTATCTCGGCGGCACCGTGCAGGTGATCCCGCATATCACCGACGCCATCAAGGAAGCCGCCACGGCCGAGACCGAGGGGCTGGACTTCGTGCTGATCGAGGTCGGCGGCACGGTGGGCGACATCGAGAGCCTGCCCTTCCTGGAGGCGCTGCGCCAGCTGCACAACGAGCTGGGCCCGCAGCGCAGCCTGTTCATGCACCTGACGCTGGTGCCCTACATCCCCTCCGCCGGCGAGCTGAAGACCAAGCCGACCCAGCATTCGGTGAAGGAGCTGCTGGGCCTCGGCATCCAGCCGCAGATCCTGCTCTGCCGCTGCGACCGGCCAATCCCCGAGAACGAACGCCGCAAGATCGCACTGTTCTGCAACGTGCGGCCGGAAAACGTGATCCCGGCGCTGGACGCCAACTCGATCTATGCCGTGCCGCTGCAGTATCACTCCGAGGGTCTGGACCGGGAGGTGCTGCGCCATTTCGGCCTCTCGATCTACGGCGAGCCGGACCTCTCGGGCTGGACGCGCATCGTCCAGCGGCTGGAGAACCCGGAGGGCGAGGTCAAGATCGCGATCGTCGGCAAGTACATCTCGCTGCTCGACGCCTACAAGTCGCTGGCCGAGGCGCTTACCCATGGCGGCATCCAGCACGGCGTGAAGGTGAAGCTCGACTGGGTGGACAGCCAGATCTTCGAGACCTCCAGCGCCCTGGAGCGGCTGGAGGGGGTTCATGGCATCCTGGTGCCCGGCGGCTTCGGCGAGCGCGGCTCGGAAGGCAAGATCGAGGCGGTGCGCTTCGCCCGCGAGCGCAAGATCCCCTTCCTCGGCATCTGCTTCGGCATGCAGATGGCGGTGATCGAGGCGGCGCGGAACCTGGTGGGGCTGGACAAAGCCTCCTCCACCGAGTTCGGCCCGACCGAGGAGCCGGTGGTCGGTCTGCTGACCGAGTGGCTGCGCGGCAATGAGCGCGAGCGGCGCAAGGCCGAAGGGGATCTGGGCGGCACCATGCGGCTCGGCGCCTACCCCGCCATGCTGGCCGAGGGCTCGCTGATCCGCCAGGTCTATGGACGTGGCGAGATCGAGGAGCGGCACCGCCACCGCTACGAGGTGAACATCGGCTACCGCGAGCGGCTGGAGCAAGCCGGGCTGCGCTTCTCCGGCCTTTCGCCGGACGGCCTCCTGCCGGAAATCGTCGAATACCCGGACCATCCCTGGTTCATCGGCGTGCAGTACCACCCCGAGTTGAAGTCGAAGCCATTCCAGCCCCATCCTGTCTTCGCCGGCTTCGTCGGCGCGGCCGTGAAGCAGGCACGGCTGGTCTGAGCGACGGCGCCTGCCGCAGTTCCGGCGGCAGGCGCGCTCATCCCGGAAGGAGGCTGCCCCGGCTGCCCAGCCTGGAACCCGCCTCTGGGCCGGGCATAAAAGCGGCATCCCTCCTTTTTCGGCAATGCGATCCCGCCTCTTGCCATAGCATTTGGCAGGGCGAGAGAAGCTGCCAGCGACCCTGCCCTGGAGAGCGCCGCACCTTCCGCGGAAGGCTGGGCTGACGCCCTTTTCCAGGCGCGCAAAGCGCGTGCGTCACACACGGATGTTTATGCCCGTCCGCCGTCTAGGCAGGAGAGGCGAGACGTTAACGTTAACCATAAATAACGTCTTTGCGATCTTCTGGAAATCTTAGGTCGTAGGATCCTACAATTACTTCATCCGCCACCATCCCAGGTGCGTGAACCAAATATAATCACACGTGAAAGTATTTCTTGAAACAACTCATCACAACTCAAGGTAGCCGGAACACATCAGCGGCGTTAGGGGGCGTCTCAAATGCAATTACTGGTTGGTTGAAACGATCCGGCGCCACGATGCATACGTTTAAATAAGGCGACAGAAACGGCATAAATATTTTTTGTTCCAAAAAGCCGCTTCGAAGAACAAAGGGAATTCCACCTGTCGGGTCCGGCAGTTCGCCAGCAAGAATCCAGCAATTCTATTATAATCTCGGGGGTTATCTCCATGGACAACGAGTTCTCCTCCACCGCCGAGGGCCTCAGTCGCTTCAACATTGCTGTCATCGATCCACGGCGTCTGTCACGCGAGGCGCTGCGGCGCCTGATCTCCTCTCCTGCCACTGCTGTCGTTGCCGAGGGAGCCACCCTTGGCGAGGCCCTGCAGGGCATACCGCCCGGAACCGCCATCCACCTCCTGATCCACACTCTGGACGCCGACACCGGCATCGAAGCCGCGCTGCCGGAGATCCAGCGGGCGCGGCTGCGCTTCGTGGGGATGAAGGCGGTGGTGCTGACCGATTGTTCCCGGCCCGCGCTGCTGCTGCCCGCCGTCAGGAGCGGCGTGGAAGCCTTCCTTTCCCGGGACATCTCCGCCGAGGTGCTGCAGCGTGCCCTGGAGCTGGTCCTGAACGGTCAGCACCTGCTGCCGGGCAATCTGGCGCAGCTCGCCTTCAATCCGTTCTGGCTGCAGCCCGACGAGGCCATTCCCTCAGACCTCGCACCCTCCCGGCCGGGCATCGAGGGGATGCCCCGCATGGCCGGCGAGCGGCCGCGCACCATCAGCCTCTCGAAGCGTGAGTGCCAGATCCTGCAATGCCTGGTGGACGGCCTCTCCAACAAGATGATCGCGCGCGAACTCGACATCACCGAGGCCACGGTCAAAGTGCATGTGAAGGCGCTGTTGCGAAAGACGCAGACGGCGAACCGGACCCAGGCCGCCATCTGGGCTGTCAACAACTGGTTCGCCGGCGAAGCCGAAAGCGGCGAGGCCGATAGCCTCCTCCGGGGCAACCTGCCGGAGATCGGGCTGGGCGGGGAGCATCAGGGCCAGCCGGTGTGACGGCAGCCTGGCGGCGGGGCGCTTAGGCCTTCGCTAACCGGCTTGTGGGAAGAAGGGGAGTGTCCGCAGGTGGCCGGTTGAGCCGGCGCGGCACCCTCTTCCACCGCCCGCCGACCGGGAGCCGTCGCCGATGGGTGCCTCCTTGAAGCCGCTGACCGCCCGGACGCAGCTCCTCCGATATGCCAGCGTCACGGTGCCCGCACTGGGCCTGCTCGTCTCGGTCCTGCTCTGGCAGCTCGCGGCGCTCCGCAGCGCGGCCGAGGCCGAAGCCCGCTTCCACGACACCGCACAGTCCGTGACACGCCTCGTCCATGAGCGGATGCTCCGCGCGCTGGACCTGATGGCGAGCTTCCGCGGCCTGTTCAGCACGGAGCGGCAGATCAGCCGCGCCGATTTCCACCGGCACGCCGCGACGCTGCGCCTGCGCGAGCGCTTCACCGGCGTGGCCTCGGTGCAGTTCTCCCCCCTGGTTTCCGCCGTGGAGAAAGCGGCCTTCGAAGCCGCGGTACGCGCCGATACCAGCCTCGATCCGGGCGGCTACCCGGATTTCACCATCCGGCCCGAAGGCGAGCGGCCCTTCTATGCGCCGATCCTCTACATCGAACCGATGGCCGGCAGCGAGGCGGCCTTCGGCTCCGACCTGAATGCCGAGCCCAGCCGGCAGCGCAGCCTCGAGCGCGCGCGCGACACCGGCGAGCCGGAGGCTTCCCCGCCCTTGCAGCTGCTGCAGGAAACGCGCGGCTTCCTGGTGCTCCAGGCCATCTATCGGCAGGACGCCCCGATCTGGACCGAAGATCAGCGCCGCGCCGCCTTCAGCGGCGTGCTCAGCATCGTGTTCCGCGGCGCCGGCATCATGACCCCCCTGTTACCGGCACTGCCGCGCGGCCACCGCGTGTCCATCGAGGACCGTGGCGCATGGCCTGAAGCGGATGCGGCCCCGCAGTTGGTGTTCGACAGCGCGCCGCCATCCGCCGCTCCGCTTGCCGCCGTGCCGCAGGCGGACCGCCTCTCGGCCGTGCTGCCTGTCGCCGGCCGGGCCTGGATGATCACGATCACCCGCCCACCGGTCCGCCATGCTCTGGGGCCTGCCCCGCTTGCCCTGTTGCTGGGCGGCTGTTCCCTGACCCTGATGTTGTGGTGGCTGCTGAAAAGCGTGGCGCAGCACCATGCGATCACGGCCGAGGTGGCGGTCCGCCTGGCCCATGCGGCGCAGCATGACGACCTGACCGGGCTGCCCAATCGGCTGCTGCTGGACCGCCGCCTGGAGGAGGCGCTCGCCCAGGCGGAGCGCAAGCAGGGCTGCCTTGCCCTGCTGTTCCTTGATCTGGACCGCTTCAAGCCGGTGAACGACACCCTGGGCCACGACGCGGGCGATGCCGTGCTGCAGCAGGTCGCGTTGCGCCTGCAGGGGGAGGTGCGTCCCGGCGACACCGTGGCCCGGGTGGGCGGCGACGAGTTCGTGGTGCTGCTGCCGGACCTGCCGGCCCCGGATCTCTGGCAGGGCGTGGCCGACCGGATGCTGATCATGGTCAGCCAGCCCATCATCCTGGAGGGGCGCCGGGTCTCGGTCGGCGCGAGCCTCGGCGCCGCCGTCTATCCGCAGCACGGCACCACGGCCGCGGCGCTGCTGCGGCATGCCGACGCGGCGATGTACGGGGTCAAGCGCACCACCGCCACCGCGCCGCTACGGAGCGCCTCCGCCTGAGGCGGACACGAAATCGTCGCAGCCCTGGACCCAGGTCAGACCTTGCCCTGTGACGGCGGTCGTCTTATCCGCGCTCAGTCCAAAGATTCATCCGACACCCAGGGGGCCCGGAATGACCGCCATTGCCGACATCATCGCCCGAGAAATCCTCGACTCGCGCGGCAACCCGACGGTGGAGGTCGATGTCGTGCTGGACAGCGGGGCGGTCGGCCGCGCCGCCGTACCCTCCGGCGCCTCCACCGGCGCGCACGAGGCTGTCGAACTGCGCGACGGCGACAAGGCCCGCTACCACGGCAAGGGCGTGCAGAAGGCCGTCGCCAATGTCGAGGGCGAGATCTTCGACGCCCTCTCCGGCATGGACGCCACCGAGCAGGTGAAGATCGACGAGACCATGCTGGCGCTCGACGGCACGCCCAACAAGGGCCGGCTCGGCGCCAACGCCATCCTCGCCGTCTCCCTCGCCACCGCCAAGGCGGCGGCCGAGCACTACGGCGTGCCGCTCTACCGCTATGTCGGCGGCGTCTTCGCCCGCACCCTGCCGGTGCCGATGATGAACATCATCAACGGCGGCCAGCATGCGGACAACCCGATCGACATCCAGGAATTCATGATCATGCCGGTGGCTGCCGGCAGCGCGGCGGATGCCGCCCGCATTGGCGCCGAGGTCTTCGCCAGCCTGAAGAAGGCGCTGCACGACGCCGGCCACAACACCAATGTCGGTGACGAGGGCGGCTTCGCGCCGAACCTGAAGTCGGCCGAGGAGGCGCTGGGCTTCATCGCCAAGGCCTGCGAGGCGGCCGGCCACCGCGTCGGCGAGGACATCATGTTCGCGCTCGACTGCGCCTCCACCGAGTTCTTCAAGGACGGCACCTACGACATGGAGGGCGAGGGCAAGAAGCTCGACGCCGCCGGCATGGTGGACTACCTGGCCAATCTCTGCGGCAAGTACCCCATCATCTCCATCGAGGACGGCTGCGCCGAGGATGACTGGGCGGGCTGGAAGCTGCTGACCGACCGCCTCGGCGGCAAGGTGCAGCTGGTCGGCGACGACCTCTTCGTCACCAACCCCGAGCGCCTGCGCCAGGGCATCGAGAAGCGGACCGCCAACTCCATCCTGGTGAAGGTCAACCAGATCGGCACCCTGACGGAGACGCTGGAGGCGGTGGAAACCGCCCATCGCGCCGGCTACACGGCGGTGATGTCGCACCGCTCGGGCGAGACCGAGGACGCCACCATCGCCGACCTCGCCGTCGCCACCAATTGCGGGCAGATCAAGACCGGCTCGCTCTCCCGCTCGGACCGCCTGGCCAAGTACAACCAGCTCATCCGCATCGAGCAGGGGCTCGGCCCGGCAGCCCGCTATGCCGGCCGCACCATCCTGAAGCGCTGAACGGCTGCGGGGGATGGGCCTGCGCCCTCCCCCGCGTGTCCGGCGCGCCACGCCACAGTGACAAAGCGCCTGGATTCTTGAAGCAACCCTTGCGGCGCGCCGTGCTCCTGCCGTTAAGTGCCTGCGTTTCTTGCGGTATGGGACGACTCGATGCGCGCCATCAAGCGAATGGTCCAGGTGCTCTGGCTGCCGCTGGTCTTTGCGGGGCTGATCTGGCACTTCGCCTGGTATGCGGTGCATGGCCCACGCGTCGGCTCGCTGGCGCGCGAGGCCAAGGCTGTCGAGATCGCCGCCGCCAAGGTTTCCCTGGTGGAGGCCGAGGCCGAGCGCGACTCCATGGAACGCAAGGTGGCCGGTCTGCGCGGTGACCGCATTGACCGCGACCAGCTCGACGAACGCGCCCGCGCCCTGCTGAACATGGTCGGCAAGGACGAGCTGGTGGTGCCTTACGGCAACGGCCACCGCCTGTTCTGATCCCATCTCCTTACCGGAGTGCCAGCTCCAGCAGCGCGCGCGAGGCGCGGCTGGCGTAGCGCTCCTTGTGCCGCAGCGCCTTGAAGCTGCGCGGCGGCAGCGTGACCTGTGCCCGCACCAGCAACCCCGCGCCCAGATGCGGCCCCGCCGCGCGTTCCGACACGACCGTGGCGCCGCCATCCGCCTCCACCGCGGCCAGCACCGCCTCATTGCTGGGGAGTTCAAGCGCGATGGTCAGGGCCTCGGGCGCCAGCCTCCATGCCGGGAGCAGTTGCTCGAAGGCCGCGCGCGTGCCGGAGCCTGCCTCGCGCATGATCCAGGGCGTCTCCGGCAGGCGCGCCGGGGCGATCGGCCCCTGCGCTGCCCAGGGATGGCGCGGCCCCACCACCACGATGAGCTGATCGCGCGCCAGCACCGTCTGCGCCAAGGCAGGGTCATCCACCTCGCCCTCGACCAGGCCCAGTTCCGCCACGCCGTCCAGCACCGCCTGAGCCACGCTGCGCGTGTTGCCCGCCCCCACCTCGACCGCCACGCCGGGGCAGGCGGCGCGGAACCGCACCAGCAGCGGCGGGAGCCAGTAGGAGGCGATGGTCTGACTGGCCTGGATGCGCAAGGTTCCGCGCAGCGCGCCGCCCAGTTCCGAGAGCACCAGTTCCGCCGCATCGGCGCGCGCCAGCACGGCGGCCGCCTCGGTCTGGAAGATTCGGCCATCCTCCGTCAATTCGATGCGGCGCCCGACGCGGTGAAAGAGGGTGATGCCATGCCGCGCCTCCAATGCGCGGATGGCGGCGCTGACGGCGGATTGCGTCAGGTGAAGCGCCTCGGCCGCACGGGTCACGTGCTCGCGCTCGGCGACAGCCAGGAAGATGCGGAGTTGCTCCAGGGTCATGACCCATCAGTTTTATCGAACGGAACGACAAGAGCAACGCGTTGGATCGAACGGATCGCCACTGTCATCCTCTGCCACATCCCTGCAACGCACGAGTCTCCCCGATGCCATCCTCCACCGCCCATACCCACGCCCCACCGACGCTGGCCCGCAAGCTGCGGGAGCTCGTACCGGGCGTCGTGCTCTGCGCCGGCGTCTCCGCGGTGGCGGTTGTGCTCGCAAGGATGGAGGAGGCACTGTTCGGCCATGCCTGGCTTGAGCCGCTGGTGCTCGCCATCCTGGTCGGCACAGTTTTGCGCAGCCTTTGGGCGCCGCCCAAGGCCACGGCGCCCGGCATCGCCTTCAGCGCCAAGACGCTGCTGGAGGTGGCGGTCATGCTGCTCGGTGCCTCGCTCAGCCTCACGGCGATGCTGGCGGCCGGGCCGGCGCTGATTCTCGGCATCGCCGTGGTGGTGACGCTCTCCATCGTATTCAGCTATGGCATCGGGCGCGCCTTCGGCCTGCCCCGGCACATGGCGGTGCTGGTGGCCTGCGGGAACTCGATCTGCGGCAACTCCGCCATCGCCGCGGTGGCGCCGGTGATCGGCGCACAGGCGAAGGACGTCGCCGCCTCCATCGCCTTCACCGCAGTGCTCGGCGTGGTGATGGTGCTGAGCCTGCCGCTGCTGATGCCGCTCTTCGGCCTCAGCCAGCTGCAGTACGGCGTGCTGGCCGGGCTGACGGTCTATGCCGTGCCGCAGGTGCTGGCCGCCACCGCGCCGGTCGGCACGCTCGCAGTGCAGATGGGCACGCTGGTCAAGCTGGTGCGGGTGCTCATGCTCGGCCCCGTGGTTCTGGCCTTGTCCCTGGTGGATGGCCGGCAGGAGGGCCGCAGCAAGCGCCCTGGCCTTGCCAAGCTGGTGCCCTGGTTCATCATCGGCTTCGTCGCACTGGCCGTGCTGCGCGCCCTGGGCGTCATCCCGGAGGCCCTGCTGGCGCCGCTCGCCTCCATCACCGGCATCCTGACGGTGCTGGCCATGGCCGCGCTCGGCCTCGGGGTGGATGTGCGGGTGGTGGCGCGGGCCGGCGGGCGCGTCTCGGCCACGGTGGTGCTGTCGCTGCTGGCACTTGGTGCGGTGAGTCTCGGCCTGATCCGGCTGCTCGGCACCGCCTGAGACCCGGCCGGGGAGGGCACACCGCCCTCCCCGGCCAGGCCCGGCTCAGCGCCGGGCCTCGATCGCGTCCCAGATCGCCTTTTCGAGGTTCACGCCGTCGAAGCGGGCGATCTCCTGCAGGCCGGTGGGCGAGGTGACGTTGATCTCGGTGAGGTAGTCGCCGATCACGTCGATGCCGACGAAGATCAGCCCCCGCGCCTTCAGCTCCGGCCCGATGCGGGCGCAGATCTCCCTGTCCCGCTCGGTCAGCTTCACCGCCTCGGGCCGGCCGCCGACATGCATGTTGGAGCGGCTCTCCCCGCTCGCCGGGACACGGTTGATGGCGCCCATCGGCTCGCCATCAACCAGGATGATGCGCTTGTCGCCCTGCCGCACGGCCGGGACGTATTTCTGGATCATCAGCGGCTCGCGGGAGCGCTCGGCATAAAGCTCCAGCAGGGCGTTGAGGTTGCCGTCCTCGGGGCGCAGGTGGAACACCCCGGCGCCACCGTTGGCGAAAAGCGGCTTGACGATGATATCCCCGTGCTTCTCGCGGAACTTCCGGACCTCCAGAGGGTCGTGGGTGATCATCGTCTCCGGCATCAGGTCCGGGAAGTGCATCACGAACAGCTTCTCCGGCGCGTTGCGGACATGCACCGGGTCGTTCACCACCAGCGTCTTGGGGTGGATGTGCTCCAGGATGTGCGTGGCCGTGATATAGGCCATGTCGAAGGGCGGGTCCTGCCGCATCAGCACCACGTCCATGCCGGAGAGGTCGTGCTCGGCCGCCTCGCCCAGGGTGAAGTGGTTGCCCTTCTCGCGCCGCACCTCGACCGGCTGCATCCGCGCCAGCACCTTGCCCGAAGCCAGCGTCAGGTTCTTCACCAGATAGAACCAGAGCTGGTGGCCGCGTGCCTGCGCCTCCAGCATCAGCGCGAAAGTGCTGTCGGCGTCGATGTTGATGCTCTCGATGGGGTCCATCTGGACCGCCACCTTCAATGCCCGCGCCATGGAACGCTCCGTCTGTCTCTCTCTGGCGGAGAGTGGTGGCATCGGCCGACGCGGAATGCCAGAGGGGATGGCGCGGGAGAAGGTCGGGGGAAGGAATTCCCCCGCCAAGCCCATAGGTTTGGCCCATCTTTTTTCTGTCCGTTTGGCGCCCGCCTCACCGCCGGCGTGAAAGCCCGAAGAAAAAAGAAGGGGGTCTGGGGGAATTCATTCCCTCAGCCTTGCTTATTGACCGCAAGGCCCGCGCAGCGGATTCATGCCGGTATGGTGATCCTCTCCGGCAAGGCGAAACTGGCGGGCGTGCTCGGCTGGCCCGTCGCCCATTCCCGCTCCCCGCGGCTGCACGGCACCTGGCTGGAGCGGCACGGCATCGACGGCACCTATGTGCCGTTGCCGGTGCGGCCGGAGGATTTCGCCGCCGCCGTCCGCGCCCTGGTGACGCTGGGCTTCCAGGGAGCGAACGTCACCATCCCCCACAAGGAGGCCGCCTTCGCCCTCTGCGACACGCTGGAGGAGAGCGCCCGCCGCGCCGGGGCGGTGAACACGCTGGTCTTCCGCGAAGGGCGCATCCTGGGCTCCAACACCGACGGATTCGGCTTCCTGGAAAGTGTGCGCGAGCAGGCGCCCGGCTGGCAGGCCAGCGACGGGCCGGCCGTGCTGCTGGGGGCCGGCGGGGCGGCGCGCGCCATTGCCGCCGCGCTGCTGGATGCCGGATGCCCGCGCCTGACCATCGTCAACCGGAACACCGAACGCGCCGAGGCCCTCGCCAGGGCATTGGGCGGACCGGTGGAAGTCGCCACGGCACCGCCGCTGGAGGGCGCCGCTCTGCTGGTGAACGCCACCAGCCTCGGCATGGCCGGTCAGCCGCCGCTGGAGATCGATCTCGCTCCCCTGCCCACCCCTGCCGTGGTGGCCGATGCCGTCTACGTGCCGCTGGAGACGCCGCTGCTCGCCGCCGCCCGCGCGCGCGGCCTGCGCGGGGTGGACGGGCTCGGCATGCTGCTGCACCAGGCGCGGCCGGGCTTCGCCGCCTGGTTCGGCGTGATGCCGCAGGTGGATGCCGCCCTGCGCGACTTCGTGGCCAGCGACATTCCGCGCCGCGCATGAAGATCCTTGGCCTGACCGGCGGCATCGGCATGGGCAAGTCCACGGCATCCGGCACCTTCCGCCGCCTCGGCGTACCGGTCTTCGACGCCGATGCCGCGGTGCACCGGCTGCAGGGACGCGGCGGACGGGCGGTGGCACCGATCGGCGCCGCCTTCCCCGGCAGCGTGCGGAATGGCGCGGTGGACCGCGAGGCCCTGCGCCGCGCGGTGCTCGGCAATCCGGCGGCGCTGAAGCAGCTGGAGGGCATCGTGCACCCCTTGGTGCGGGCGGAGGAGCGTCGCTTCCTCGGCCGCGCCCGGCGCGAGGGGCGGCGACTGGTGGTGCTGGACATCCCGCTGCTCTTCGAGACCGGTGGCGAGGCCCGCTGCGACGCCGTCGTCGTGGTCTCGGCGCCGCCGGCCGTGCAGCGCGCCCGCGTGCTGGCCCGCCGCGGCATGACGCCGGAGCGGCTGACCGCCATCCTGGCCCGCCAGACGCCCGATGCCGAGAAGCGCCGGCGCGCCGATTTCGTCATCCGCACCGGCCTGTCCCGCGCCCATGCGCGCCGGGCGATCCGGCGCCTGCTGGAGAGGTTCCGATGAGCCGCGCCCTGGTGCTCGACACCGAAACCACCGGCTTCGATCCGCTGACCGGCGACCGCGTGCTGGAAGTCGCGGCGGTCGAGCTGGTCAACCTCGTCCCCACCGGCCGCACCTTCCACGTGCTGATCGACCCCGAGCGCGAAGTGCCCGAGGAGGCGGCGAAGGTGCACGGCTTCACCTGGGAGATGCTGCGCGGGAAGCCGAAATTCGCCGAGATCGCGCCCGCCATGCTGGAATTCCTCGGCGACGACCCGGTCGTGGCGCACAACGCACCCTTCGACTTCGGCTTCCTCGACTTCGAGCTGAAGAAGGCCGGCCATACCGTCATCGATCGGGCGCGGATGGTGGACACGCTGGCCCTGGCGAAGAAGCGCTTCCCCGGCCTGCCCAACAGCCTCGACGCGCTCTGCCGCCGCTACGGCATCGACAACTCGATGCGCACCTCGCACAACGCGCTGCTCGACGTGCAGCTGCTGGCGCAGGTCTATCTGGAGCTGATGGGCGGCAAGCAGCCGGGGCTTGCACTGGCCAGCCGGCCGGCGGTTTCCGCCCCCACCGCCCTCCAGCTCGAAGCCGGGCCCGTCGCCCGCACGCCGCGCCCGATCGTGCCGAGCGCGGCGGAGCTGGAGGCGCACCGCGCCTTCCTCGGCAAGGTGAAGGAGCCGATCTGGCTCTCCCTGCTGGAGGACGCACCGAAGCCGGAGGCCTGAGGTCGCGCCCCCAGGCCCTCAGGCGTCCCAGTCCGGACCGAAATCCGGGTCCACCCGGCGCCAGTCCTTGGGCAGGGCGTCGATGGCGGCGACGTCCTGCGCATCGAGCTTCGCCGCCAGCGCCACGGCATCCAGGTTCGCCTGCTGGCTCTGCCGCCGCGCCGCCTTGGGAATGACGACCACCCCTTCCTGCCGCAGCAGCCAGGCCAGCGCCACCTGCAGCGGAGTCGCTCCATGCTTGCGGCCGATCTCCTGCAGCACCGGCTGCTCCGCCAGCGCGCCCTGGCCGAGCGGCGAATAGGCGGTCAGCACGATGCCGCGCGGACGGCACCAGTCCAGTAGGCGCTGCTGCGAGAGGAGCGCGTGGTACTCCACCTGCAGGCAGGCCGGCTCGGCGCCGATCTCCTCCAGCCGCCGCATCAGGCCGAGCGGGAAGTTCGAGACACCCCAGCGCCGCACCAACCCCTCGTCGCGCGCCGCCTGCATGGTGCGGGCCACCGTTGGCAGGTCCATCTCCGGCGCGGGCCAGTGGACCAGGAAGAGGTCGAGATAGGGCGTGCCGAGCTTGCGCAGCGAACCCTCCAGCGAGCGGCGGATCGCCTCCGGCGCCAGATTGTCCCACCAGACCTTGCTGGTCAGGAAGATCTCGCCGCGCGGCACGCCCGAGGCGGCCATGGCGGCACCGACGACCTCCTCATTGCCGTAGCGGTCGGCGGTGTCGAGATGGCGGTAGCCCAGCGCCAGGGCGCTCTCCACCGCCGCCCGGCCCTCGGCGCCGGCGAGCTTCCAGGTGCCGAGACCGAGCTTGGGAATGCTGATGCGTGGCGTCTGCACGAGCGGGATCATGCGGCTTCCTTCCGGCTTCACGCCGGCAGCATCGGCGGGGAGCGCCAGCGGGCGCAACCCCGCCCCCCCACATGAGGTGCGGCTGCCCTGCAACCGCCACGGCCGGGCTGCGTTGGAAGACCCATGCCGGCCCTCCACGCCTGCCCGGGTTCCGCCGCCGGCGCTTCAGTCCTGCGCCTGGGCCAGCGCACGCCGCGCCGTCTCTGCAAGGTAGCCGCTGGCCACCGGCAGGACGGCATCGTTGAAGTCATAATGCGGGTTGTGCAGCTCGCGCCCACCCTCGGCCGGGCCGTTGCCGATCCAGACAAAGGCGCCAGGCACCTCGTGCAGGAAGTGCGAAAAGTCCTCGCCCGTCATGGCCGGCGGGACGTCGCGGCGCAGCTCGGTCACGGCGGCAGCGGCCTCGGCCGCCATTTCGCGCTCCTCCGGATGGTTGCGGGTCACCGGCACGCCGCCGAGGATGCGCATCTCGGCCTTCACGCCGAAGGTGGCGGAGACGCCCTCGGCCACGCGGCGCAGGCCGGTACGGATCTGCTCGCCCACCTCATCGCGCACGAAACGCATGCTGCCGCTGATCAGCACACGGGCAGCGATCTGGTTCTGCGCCTCGCCGCCATGCACCATGGTCAGGCTGACCACGCCGGTGTCCAGCGGGTCGAGGCTGCGCGCGACGATCGACTGGCAGGCCACGATGGCGTGGCCGGCCGCCACCACCGGGTCCCGCGTCAGGTGCGGCAGCGCGGCGTGGCCGGCATGGCCCTCGATGGCGATCTCGAAGCGGTTGCCGGCGGCCATCACCGCGCTGTCATGCACCGCGATGGTCCCGGCGGGCAGGCCCGGCCAGTTGTGCCAGCCGAAGATCCGGTCCATGGGGAAGCGTTGGAACAGACCATCCCTGACCATCGCGGCGGCACCGCCGCCGCCTTCCTCCGCCGGCTGGAACACCAGGCGCACCGTGCCGCTCCAGCTTTCGTCCCGCAGCAGCAGCGCCGCCGCGCCCAGCAGCGCGGTGGTGTGGCCGTCATGCCCGCAGGCATGCATCACGCCCGGATTGGTGCTGCGCCAGGGCAGATCCTGCGCCGCTTCCTCGATCGGCAGCGCGTCCATGTCGGCGCGCAGGCCGACACTGCGGTTGCTGCCGGGCCGATGAAGGGTTGCCACAACCCCATGGCCACCGACATTGGGGACGATATCGGTGACGCCGAGTTCCTTCAGCCTCTCGACGACGAAGGCGGCGGTGGGGCCCTCGTGCAGGGTAAGGCCGGGGTTGGCGTGGAGATGCCGGCGCCAGCCGGTCAGTGTTTCAGCAAGGGTCGGATCCATTTGACAAGGCATACCCCGTAAGACGATGCGCCTCAAACCTCACTTCCCCGGGCTCGCGCTGACCGCCACGCTGCTGGCGGCGCTGCCGCATACCCTGCTGCCACCCGCCGCCGCGCAGGACGCGCCAAAGGCGGAGCCGCAGCCAGGAGGGGAGGCCGAGGACGCATCCACCGTCGAATACACCGTCGAGCTGCCCGATACGGACGACGACTCGCTGGACGATGCCGTCCGCCGCGCTTCGGCCCTGGAACAGCTGCGCGAGCGCGCGCCGGTGGATGCCTTCGGGCTGGTCAGCCGCGCGCTGGCCGACCGCGACAACATGCGCGACGCGCTGCGCTCCGAGGGCTACTACGGCGGCACGGCCGACATCACCGTGGCCGGCGAGCCACCGGATACGCCCGGCCTGGCCGACCGGCTGACCAGCCATGAAGGGCCGATCCCCCTTGCCATCACGGTGGACCACGGGCCGCAGTACCGCCTCGATTCCATCACCGCCGAGGCCAAGTCGCCCGGCGCCTCGCTGGCGGAGGCGGGCCCGGTCGGCCTGGAGAAGGGCAGCCCTGCCCGCGCCCAGCCGATCATCGACGCGCAGAACCAGATGGCCTCCCGCCTGAAGGATGCCGGCCATCCCTTCGTGGACATCAGCCGCCGCGTCACGGTGGACCACGACACCCACACCATGCAGGTGGCCTTCACCGTGGATGCCGGGCCGCGCGCCGAATTCGCCCGCCCCGGCGTCACCGGCGAGGAGCGCACGGACAGCGACCTGGTCAGCCGGGTCGTCCGGCCGCTGGAGGGGAAGGTCTATAGCGAGGAGGAGATCGAGAAGAAGCGGCAGGATCTGCTCAGCCTCGGCGTGTTCAGTACGGTGCGTGCCCGCGCGGCGGACCGGCTGAACGAGGAGGGCCGCCTCCCCGTCACCTACACCGTGCTGGAGCGGCCGCTGCATGCCATCGGCTTCAGCGCCGCCTACGAGACCCGGTACGGCCCGACCTTCAGCACCTATTGGGAGCATCGCAACCTGTTCGGCGGCGCCGAGCGGCTGCGGCTGGAGGCGGAGGTCAACCGCTTCGGCACCACGGGCGACACCAGCGACACCGGCGGCAAGCTGGAGGCAAGCCTGCGCACCCCCTGGTTCGCCGGCCGCAACCAAACGCTCACCCTCGACGTCGCCGCGCTGCGCGAGCGGCTCGATGCCTATGACCGCGACGCCTTCACCTTCGGCGCCCTGGTGGAGCGGAAAGTCTCGCCGAAGCTGACCGTCACCCTCGGGCCGCAGATCGAGTTCAGCCGGGTGACGCAGGATGAGGTCACCACGAACTACCAGCTCTTCGGGCTGCTCGGGCAACTGGCCTGGAGCGATGTGGACAGCCCGCTCAACCCGAGCCGCGGCCTGCGCGCCGCCTTCCTGGTGAACCCGATCTACAGCCTCGGCGAGGGCAACGTGTTCACCCGGCTGCGTGGCGAGGTCAGCACCTACTACGACATCACCGGCGACAAGGGCAGCATCCTGGCGCTGCGCGGCGCGGTGGGCAGCATCGTCGGCGCCTCCTTCGGCGGCGTGCCGCCGGACAAGCGCTTCTATGCCGGCGGCGGCGGCTCGGTGCGCGGCTACGACTACCAGTCCATCGGTCCGCGCACCGCCGATGACGAGCCGGCGGGCGGGCTTTCGCTGATCGAGGGCACGGTCGAGCTGCGCCAGCGGGTCAGCGGCCCCTGGGGCATGGCGGCCTTCGTGGATGCCGGCTCCGTCACCCGCGACCCGACACCCGACTTCAGCAATCTCAAATTCGGGGCGGGCCTCGGCGTGCGTTACCTGACCGGCATCGGCCCGATCCGCGCCGATTTCGCGGTGCCGCTCAACAAGGAGCGCGGCGACGCTGCCTTTGGCTTCTACGTCGGTATCGGGCAGGCTTTCTGATGCGCCGCGTGTTCCGTTGGTCCCTCGTTGCCGCGGTGATTCTGGGCCTGGGCCTGCCGGTGCTCACCGCCGGGGCGGCGCCCGAGGGCACGAATATCCAGGGCACGAATACCCAGGATACGAATACCCAGGCTGCGGAAGCGGCCCCGGAGCCGGGCCTGATCTCCGGCGCGGCGGGGCGCATGGTCGTCAGCCTGCTGCAGCGCTTTGTCCCGGGCCTGCAGATCGAGGGGCTGCGGCCGGTCCCGGGCGCGATCAGCTTCAGCCGCCTGACCATGGCCGATGCCAAGGGGCCATGGCTGGAGCTGGACGACGTGCGGCTCAACTTCGGCCTCTTCGCCCTGCTGAAGCGCGACCTCCGCATCTCCGAGCTGACCGCCGCCCGCATGGCGCTGCTGCGTCTGCCGGAAGCCGGCGCCGAGCAGCCCGCGCCACCGCCGCCCGACCAGCAGAACCAGTCGCTGCTGCCCAGCCTGCCCGACCTGCCGGTCGATCTCTTCGTGGAGAAGCTCTCGGTGGCCCGCATCGAGATTCCGCGCGAGCTGGTCGCCGCCACAGTGGAGGAGCATGGCCGCACGCCCGGCTTCGCGCTGTCGCTGAACGGCAGTGCAAGCCTCACTGATGCGGCGTTGACCGCCGACCTGGCGGTTCAGCGGCTGGAAGCGGAAGGCCGGCTCGACCTCAAGCTCCGCATGGACCCGAAGCAGCAGCTGCTGGTGGACCTGCAGGTGCAGGAGCCGCCGCAGGGCGTGCTCGCCACCGCGCTCCGCATCCCGGATGCCCCTGCCCAGCTCTCGCTGCACCTGGAGGGCCCGCCGAGCGGCGCGGACCTGCGCGCCAGCGCCGATTTCGGCGGTCAGGCGGGCTTCCAGGCCAATGGCCGGCTGGCCATGGCGCCGGATGGCAGCGGCTCGCTGGCCCTGCAGGGCCATCTGGACGCCCCGGCCAGCCTCGCCCCGCCGCCCGTCGCCACTGTGGACTTCGACCTCGACGGCGGCATCACGGCCGACAAGCAGCCGGTTCTGAACCGCCTGCGCCTTACCGCTCCCGCCGGCGAGGTCACCGCGCAGGGCAACCTCGACCTGCTGCGGGCCGAGGCGCATATCGCCTCCTCCGCCGCCCTGGGCACGCTGGTGCCGCAGATCATCGGCTGGGAGAGCATCGACCTCGACGCCCGCGTCACCAACGGCGAGCAGATCCAGGCGACGCTGCGGCCGCACGGGCTGACCGGGCCGGACCCGCTCGCCAGCGTGCTGGGGCCGGAGCCGGTGGCGGACTATGCCGGCACCGCCTTCCGCATCGACTCCCTCACCGTGCGTGGCCGCGGCGCGACCCTGGAGGCCAGCGGCACCGGCTGGGACCAGCTCGACCTGACAGCGAAGCTTACCGTGCCCGAGCTGCAGGCGGTGCGCCCCGAGCTTTCCGGCCCGGCCACGCTGGAGGCGCATGTCACCGGCCCCGCCACCGATCCGGCCATCGCCGCCCATCTGCAGAGCCCCGGGCTCGTCGCCGCAGGGCGCCGGATCGAGGCGCTGGACCTGACCGCAGAAATGCCCTCGGTGAGCGGCATGGCCGGCACGCTGCGGCTGACGGCCCAGGCGGAGGGCCAGCCGGTCTCGGTCGCGCTGCACGCGGCACGCGACGGCGACCTGGTGCGCCTCACCGAGGCCGAGGCTGATTTCGGCCCTGCCCACGCCACCGCCGACGGCGTGTTCAACACCGCCACCACCCGCTTCGACGGCGGCCTCAACGTGGCGGCGGAGAACCTGGCGCCGCTCGCGGGGCTGATCGGCCAGCCTGTCTCCGGCGGGCTGCGCGTGGAGGCGAAGCTGGAGACCGCGCCCGACGGCCGGCAACTGGTGGATGCCCATGCCGCCACGCGCAACTTCCAGCTCGCCGGGCAGCCCTATGCGGTGGACGCCACCCTCCAGGGAAGCAACGCGGCGCTGGACTGGAACGTCAAGGCCGACCTGCCGCAGGCCAACCTGCAGGGCCACGGCCAGTTCGCGCAAACCGACCAGGGGATGCGGCTCGACATCGCCGCCTTCAACGCCAGCCAGGGCGAGATGGGCGTGCGGCTCACCCAGCCCGCCACCATCCGCCGGCTGCCCAATGGTGCCATCGAGATCCCGGGGTTGCGCCTGGCCGCCCAGCCGGCGGGCGACTTCACCATCAGCGGCCGCTGGGGGCCGGACACGGCCGATATCCGCGTCGCGCTGGCCGCCCTGCCCGCCTCGGTGGTCAACCAGTTCGCGCCGCAGCCGCCGCTCTCCGGCACCGTGGTGGGCGAGGCGCGGATCACCGGCCCGGTTTCCGCGCCGGAGGTGAACGCCACGCTGAACGGCACCAACCTGCGCACCGGGGCCGACTGGGCGGCCGGCTGGCCCGCCGCCACGCTGCGCGTCGAGGCGCATCGCGCCGGCAGCGGGGCGGTGCGGGCCAATGCCGCCCTGCGGATGGGCAGCGTCGTGACACTCAATGCCGAGGCCAACCTGCCGCAGGGGCCGGGCGCCGACGCGCCGCTCTCCGCCCGTGTCACCGGGCAGGCCAACCTGCAGCCGCTGGCCGCGCCCACTCTCGGCGGCAGCGCCAACCAGGTGGCGGGCCGCATCAGCATCGACGGCGGCGCCTCCGGCACGCTTGGCGCGCCCTCGCTGAACGGCACCGCGACGCTGGCGAATGGCGAGGTGCGGAACCCGCTCTACGGGTTGCGGCTGACCAACATCACCGGCCGCGTGCGCGCCGCGGGCGACCAGATCCTGCTGGAGAATTTCGTGGCCCGCGCCGGCAGCGGCCGCATCACGATGCGCGGCAATGCCCAGCCCTTCCAGCCCGGCATTCCGATGGAGGTCGACATCACCGCGCGCGACGCCACGCCGCTGCAGAGCGAGCTGGTCACCGCACTGATGGATGCCGACCTGCGCTTCACGGGGCCGCTGCAGACCAGCCCGGCCCTGGGCGGCACGGTGCGGCTGCAGCGCGTGGCGATCACCATTCCGCAGAGCCTGCCGGGCGGCGGCGTGCCGACGCTCGGAGAGGTGCGGGAGCGCGGTGCCGCGGCGCCGAAGCCGCCGGCACCCGGCCCAGCCGCCCCGCCGATCGCCCTGAACATCAAGGTGGAGGCACCGCAGTCCATCCTGGTGCGCGGGCGCGGCCTGGACGCCGAGTTGGGCGGCTCGCTGACGATCGGCGGCACCGCGGCCAACCCGCAGCCGGATGGCGCCTTCACCCTGCGCCGGGGCAACTTCCAGCTGCTCGACCGGCGCTTGAACTTCAGCGAGGGCAGCCTGACCTTCGACGGCACGATGACGCCGCGGCTCGACTTCACCGCCACCACCACGGCGCAGGGAGTGAGCATCACCGTCTCGATCACCGGGCCGGCCAACGACCCGAAGATCACCTTCAGCTCCTCCCCCGAGATGCCGCAGGACGAGATCCTGGCGCGGCTGTTGTTCAACCGTCCGCTGAACAAGCTTTCGCCCTTCGAAATCGCGCAGTTGGCCGGTGGTGCCGCCAGCCTGGCTGGCGTCGGACCCGGCGGATCACGCGGCTTCTTCGGGAAGATCGCCGATAAGCTGGGGCTGGACCGGCTGGGTGTCGGCAGCACCAGTGACACCGGCAGCAGCTCCGGGGACAACAGCAGCAGTGTCGGGAACCCCTCGCTGGAGGCCGGCGGCTATGTCGGCAAGGGCGTCTATGTCGGGGTCGAGCAGGGCACCAAGGGCGGGCCGCGCGTCGGCGTCGAGGTCGAGCTGACGCCGCGCCTGAAGCTGGAAAGCAGCACCGGCGGCGAGGTCGGCGAGCGGGTCGGGCTCTCCTACGAATTCGAGTACTGAGCCTCGGCCCCAGCCCTTCTGCGGTGCATGGCAGCATGGTTCCGCGGCGCCGAATTGTGCGCTAGGTTGCTGGAATGGACACGGTGCGAGCAAGGCAGGAGCCGATCGACCTCGGCCCCCTGCCGGGGCTGCTGGGGCATCTGTTGCGCCGCGCCCATGGCCGCATGCAGACGGGCTTCGCGGAGGCGATCGCCGGACTGGGCGTCACCGCCAGCGAGTTCGCCCTGCTTTGCCTGGTGGAGGCCAATCCCGGCATCACGCTCGGCCAGCTCGCCCATGCGGCGGCGCTGGACAAGTCCACCCTCAGCCCCGCCATGCAACGCCTCACCGAGCGCCAGCTGGTGGAACGCCAGCCGGTCAGCGGCGACCGCCGCACCCAGGCCCTGTGTCTCAGCCCCGCAGGCGCAGCCTTGCTGCCCTCTCTCAAGGCCTGCGTCGAGACATATGAGAGCGACATGGCCGCCCCGCTGACGAGCGAGGAGCGTGAAACCCTCCTCAGCCTGCTCCGCAAGCTGAACGGCCTCTGATCAACCCCGTTTCCCCATTCTGCGCCGGCCCGCCTTCGTGGCCGGCGGAGCATCCGAAGGATTTGCCATCATGCGTGCCTTTGACGGACAGCTTTCCGGCAGCCGCCCCATCTCCCGGACAGTTGAGGAGAAGAAGCGGCAGTTGCGCGACCTCAAGGAGGCATTGGCGGCGCTGAAGCCGCATGCCGCGGCCTCGCTGCGCCAGTCGCTGACCGCCAAGATCAAGGCGCTGGAGACGGAACTGGCGGCGCGCTGACGCGGCACGCCCATTGCGCGGCTCCCTCGCCGGCACGGGCAGGGGCGGGGCGAGGCCCTGCTGGCGGCCACCGAGTTGCCGGAACACCCGCGGGCCTTGCTGACCCGGTCGGCCGCCGGGGCGGAGCCACCCTCCTCCGGGCGCAAGCTGCCCCAGGCAGCGGGTACTCTAAAAAAAAACTCCTCGCCGGCAGAGCCAGCGAGGAGCGCTTCGGTCCAGGCCAAGGCAGTGTGAGGGGCCAGCCGGGGCGTTCAGGCAGGGCTGGTATCGCCCTTGATCTCCGGTTTGATGACCACCTTTTCCGGCCCGGGCAACTCGACCTCAATGGCGAGGGTGCTCATGTCGCCGCCGCGGTCGAGCGACACGTTCACCGCCTTCGGGTCGATGGCGACGTAGCGCGCCACCACCTCGATCAGCTCGCGCTGGAGCCGCGGCAGGAAGTCGGTGCCCGTGCGGCTGATGCGCTCATGCGCCAGCACGATCTGCAGCCGCTCCTTGGCGGCGCCCGCACTTGGCGGCGGCTTGCGGGCGCCGCGAAAGACATCGAGCCAACTCATGCGGCCCTCCCCCCGAACAGGCGCGACAGGAAGCCCCTCTTCTCCGGGTCCAGGAAGCGATGCGGCCTGTCCTCGCCCAGGAAGCGCGCGACTGCATCCTTGTAGGCCAGACCGGCGTTGGATGCCTCGTCCAAAATGACGGGATTGCCGGTGTTCGAGGCCTTCAGCACGCTTTCGCTCTCGGGGATGACGCCCAGCAGCGGGATCGCCAGGATCTCGCGGATGTCCTCGAGCTTCAGCATCTCGCCCCTCTCGACCCGGTTGGGGTCGTAGCGGGTGACGATCAGATGCTCCTTCACCGGGTCCCGCTTCTCCTCCGCGCGCTTCGACTTCGACTGCAGGACCCCGAGGATGCGGTCGGAGTCGCGGACCGAGGAGACTTCCGGGTTGGTCACGATGATCGCCTGATCGGCGAAGTAGAGCGCCAGCAGCGCGCCCTTCTCGATGCCGGCCGGGCTGTCGCAGAGGATGTAGTCGAAGTCCTTCGACAGCTCCTCGATGATGGTCGCGACACCTTCCTTGGTCAGCGCGTCCTTGTCGCGCGTCTGGCTGGCGGGGAGGATGGAGAGAGTGTCCACCCGCTTGTCGCGGATCAGCGCCTGGTTGAGCTTGGCCTCGCCGGTGATGACATTGACGATGTCGAACACCACGCGGCGCTCCACCCCCATGATGAGGTCGAGGTTGCGCAGGCCGACGTCGAAGTCGATCACCACCGTCTTCTTGCCGCTCTGGGCGAGACCGGTGGCGAAGGCGGCGGAGCTTGTGGTCTTGCCGACCCCTCCCTTGCCGGACGTCACCACGATCACTTGCGCCATGAGTCTCTCCTTTGTGCCGGCGGGCAGCCCAGTCAGCCCAGCCGGTCGAATCGCATATTCTCGCCGATCAGCCGCACCTGCACGGCCTTGCCGATCGGAGCATCCGCAAGCCCTTCCCGTACCGCGTAGTAGCCCGCGATGGAAACCAGCTCAGGGTCGAAATTCAGTGCGAAGACGCGCGCTTCGGTATTGTCGGCGCCACCGGCGATGGCGCGGCCGCGCAGGGTACCGTAGACGTGCAGATTGCCGTCCGCGATCACCTCGGCGCCCGGGTTCACGGTGCCGTTGACGATCAGGTCGGCGCCCTGCGCCCAGATGCGCTGGCCGGCGCGCACGGCATGGTCGATCACCATGGTCGGCCGCGCCGTGCCGGGGGGCAGCGGCGGCGCGGCGGGCTCCTGCGGCGCGGCGGCCGGAGCAGGCGTGGGCAGCGCCACATCCTCCTCCTTGCCGCCGCCGGCCAGGCGCAGCGGTGGCAGGCCGGCGCCCTGGGCCGCGCCGCGCAGCTCCGGCGTTCCGCCGACCGTGCCGATCGGAGTGATCTCGATGCGGCGCAGCTCGGCCGCGAATGCGGCGAAGTCGATTTCATGCGGCGCGATGACGAGGTCGTCCAGACCCAGCACCAGCGGCGCGAAGCGGAGGAAGCCCGGTGCGCGGCGGAACTGGTCGGCCAGCGCCGGAATGATCACCTCCGGCCGCGGATCGAGCAACCGAAGCACGAGCAGGTTGAAATTGGCACCGCGCAGCCGGAATGGCTCAAGGCGGGGGGTGGCGGCGGGAGCTGACATCGGCTGCAGTGGCGATCCTGGCCTGGGGGCGGCGTGAGAGGCTTCCGGCGCGGCAGATGCCTGGCCTGGCGGCATTCCGCCGCCGGGAGACATCCTGTTCGCCACGAATTCATCATCTATACAAAAGCGGAGCGCCTGGGCGAAGCCCTGGCTGACATGAGCGGCGTTGTTTTGCGGCCGCGCGTGCGAAAAGCATCACAGCAGCAACAGGAGTCCCCACTCCCCATGGGCAAGACCATTCCCCGCCGGTCCGACTACCGGTTCTTTCTGGAGATTCCGACCCGCTGGGGCGACCAGGACAGCTTTGGGCATGTCAACAACGCGGTTTACTACACGTATTTCGACACGCTGGTCGCGCATTTCCTGAACGCAACGGGTGGCCTCGACATGCGCAACGGCGACGTTCTCGGCGTGGTGGTCGAGACGCTCTGCCGCCATCACGCGCCCGCCTATTTCCCCGACGTCCTGAGCGCCGGCCTGCGGGTCGCCCATATCGGCAACAGCTCGGTGCGCTACGAAATCGGTCTGTTCCGGCCGGACCAGGACACCGCCTGTGCCGAGGGCCACTTCATCCACGTGCATGTGGATGCCGCGACGCAGAGCCGGACCCAGCCGGTGCCGCCCAGTTTGCGGGCAGCCCTGGCGCCGCTGATGGCACCGCCCACCACCTGAGCAGGGTGCCGCGCGGCGCGGCACGGAGGTTGCAGAGGGCTTGGGGTGACTTGCTAAGCCGGAGCCTCCCCTGCATGCCGCGCACGCCCGACCGGAAGAATTCCGCCCTCCCTCGCAACCTGCGGGCGAGGGCGACATGAGCGCCGCGTCCACCGGCGCACCGCAGGGGCCGGCCACGGCGCCCATGGTCCGCCGGGCCGCCGCGCCCTCGCCCGCCGAGTGGGCGGCGCAGCGCGCCGCGGAGTCCGCCGCCCTGCGCGCCGCACGGCCGGGCAAGCTGGACCTGCCCTATGCCGCGGGCGAGCATTGCCGCTGGGACCTCTTCCCCGCCATCAGCCCGGCCGCGCCGTGCCTGGTGCTGCTGCATGGCGGCCAGTGGCGCTCCGGCTGCCGGAAGGAGTTCGGCGCCCTGGCGCGCGGGCTGCTGGCACATGGCTGGTCGGCCGCCCTGCCCGGCCACAGCCCAATGCCTGGCGCCAGCCTGACCCGCATTGCCCGCGAATTGCACCGGGCGCTCGACTGGCTGGGCAGACAGGGGCCGCTGCATGGCATTGCCGGCCCGGTGCTGGCTTGCGGCTGGGATTCCGGCGCATTGCTGGCGGCGCTGCTGCTGGACCATCCGCGCGTGAAGGCCGGGCTGGGACTCTCCGGCCTCTACGATTTGGCGCCGCTGGAGGAAGTGCTGGGGCTGAGCCCGCTGGAGGTGGAGGCGCTTTCACCGCAGCGCCTGCCGGTCATTCGCAAGCCCTTTGCCCTGGCCTTCGGCGAGGCGGAGCCAACGGAGCGGCAGCGCGCGTCACGCGCCTTCCACATGGCGCGGCAGAATGACGGGGGCGTCGGGCCGCTGCTGCCGCTGCCCGGCCTCGACGAGGACGGCGTGCTGGAGGCCCTGGAAGCGCCGGATGGGCTGCTCTGCCACACGGCCCGCGTGCTCATCGAGGAGGCCTGACGCGGGCGGGGGGAGCGCCTTGCCCTCCCCGCCCGGCGGGCTTCAGCCGCGCGTGCCGGCCTCGGCCGACTTGCGCTCGATCAGCTCGATCTTGTAGCCATCGGGATCCTCGACGAAGGCGATCACGGTGGTGCCGAACTTCACCGGTCCGGGCTCGCGGGTGATCTTCGCACCCTCGGCGCGCAGCTTCTCACAGGTGGCGTAGACATCGGGCACGCCGATGGCGAGATGGCCGAAGGCATTGCCCAGCTCGTACTTCTCGGTGCCGTAGTTGTAGGTCAGCTCGATGACGCCGGCGCCGCTGCTCTCCGGTGCGAAGCCGACGAAGACCAGCGTGTACTTGCCCTCGGGCACGTCGTTGCGGCGCAGTTCCTTCATGCCCAGCAGGCGGGTGTAGAAATCGACGCTGCGCTCCAGGTCGCCGACACGGATCATGGTGTGCAGGAAGCTGCTCATGCGCGGTTCTCCTCCGTCAGGATTTCGGTTCAGCCCAGACCAGCGCGGCCGGGTCGAGGGCGATCAGGAACAGGCCCGCCGCCTCGGCCGCCGCCACGGTCTCCGCCCGATCCACCACGATGGTGCCGTTCGCCTCGATGGCAATGCCGCGCAGCCCGGCTGCGGCGGCACCGGCCACGGTGTCCGGCCCGATGGTCGGTAGATCAACGCGGCGATCCTGCCCCGGCTTCAGGATCTTCACCAGCACGCCTCCCGGTCCCTCGCGGCGCAGTGACCCGGCGCGGGCGAGCATGGCATCCGTGCCCTCGATCGCCTCCACGGCCAGCACCAGCCCCTGCTGCACCACGGCGCCCTGACCGACATCCACGGCGCCCAGCGCCCGCACCACGGCAATGCCGCGGCGGATGTCCTGGCGCGCCGCCTCGTCCGGCAGGGCGCTGGTCAGCCCGGTGGGCTCGGGCAGCAGCAATTCCTGCAGCACGTCCTGCGCCGGCATGGGGTTGAAGCCCTCCTCCCGCAACACGCGGAGCACGGCCTGCAGCAGGGAGTCGTCCCCGCCGAAAGCCTTCATGCCAATCCGCGGCAGCAGCCGCGCCGCGCCGGCATCCGGCCGCAGCGCGAAGAAGCTCGGGCGGGTGACCTTGCCGGCCAGCACCAGATCACGCACCCCGGCGCCGCGCAGCCACTCCAGCATCCGCCCTCCGGCGCCCAGCCGGCAGACGATGTGCGGATAGCCGGCATAATCGGCCGGGTCACCAAAACCGTCCAGGACCACGACATGCGGGGTGCGGCCGGCGGCTGCGGCGGCCGCGGCAGCCCGCTGCGGCAGCAGCCCGCCGCCGACGATCATGCCGAGCGGCGCGCCCATCGCCTCAGGTCTCGGCCTCGGCGTCCTCGTCCTCCAGCATCTCGCGGCCGGCACGGCACAGGCCCCGATGGCTGTCGGCCTGGATGAAGGCCAGGATCTCGCGCACCACCGCATCCTCGCCAAAGGCGGCCTCGGTGGCCTCCACCCGGTTCTGGAAGGCGCCCGGCGTGCGGAACAGGCTGCGATAGGCGGCGCGCAACGTATGGATCTGGCTGCGGGGAAAGCCGCGGCGCTTCAGGCCGATCAGGTTCAGGCCGGTCAGCCGGGCACGGTTGCCCATCACGGCGCCGAAGGGGATGATGTCCGCCTCCACGCCGCTCATGCCGCCCACCACCACCTGCCGCCCGATGCGGACGAACTGGTGGATGGCCGCGCCGCCCCCGACGAAGACGGTGTCGGCGATCTGCACATGGCCGCCGAGCATCACGTTGTTCGCCAGGATGACGTGATGGTCCAGCGTGCAGTCATGTCCGACATGGGCGTTGACCATGATCAGGCAGTCCGACCCCACCGTCGTCACGCCATGGCCGCCGACACTGCCGCGATGGATGGTGGCGTGCTCACGGATGATGGTGCGGGCGCCGACCACGACCCGGGTCGGCTGGCCCTTGTACTTCAGGTCCTGCGGCGCATGGCCGATGGTCGCGTAGGGGCTGACCCGCACGCCGGGGCCGATCTCGGCGATCCCGTCCACCGAGACATGGGAGTCGAGCACCACGCCCTCACCCAGCGCCGCCTCGGCACCGATGAGGCAGAACGGCCCGATGCGGCAGCCCGGGCCGATGGCCGCGCCGGGGGCAACGATGGCGGTGGGGTGGATCTCGGCGGAGGGGTGGATTCCGCGCTCTGTCTGCGTCACGCTCTCAAATATCCGATCAGCGGTCCAGGATCATCGCGGCGTAGCTGGCCTCGGCCACCACGACGCCATCAACCCGGGCCACGGCATTGAATTTCCACACATTGCCGCGCGACCGCTCCTTCTGGATATGGATGCGCAGCTGATCCCCCGGGCCGACCGGGCGGCGGAACTTGGCGTTCTCGACGCTCATGAAATAGACCAGCTTGCCTTGCGCACTCGGCCCCAGCGTCTCGACCACCAGCACGGCGGCGGTCTGCGCCATCGCCTCGATGATCAGCACGCCCGGCATTACCGGATGCGCCGGGAAGTGCCCCTGGAAGTAGTTCTCGTTGATGCTGACATTCTTGATGCCGACCGCGCTCTCGCCGAGCGCCATGTCGACCACGCGGTCAACCATCAGGAACGGGTAGCGGTGCGGAATTGCCCGCATGATGCGGGCGATGTCGCAAACCTCCAGACTCTGCTTCGCCGCCGGCTCGGAGCCGGTCTGTTCTTGCTGGTCCATGTGCGTTTAGTCCGTCTGTCCCGGCCGCCTCCCGGGCGGCCCCTTCTGATCTGCGCGTCCCTGCGCGGCGCCGGCAGCCGGCGCCTTGCGGGCGCCCACTTTCCGCAGGTAGAGCGCCGCTCGCAAGGCATCCTTGACCGGCATGGCGGGCGAGCCCGTCACATCCTGACCGGGCGGAATGTCGCTCTGCACGCCGGCCTGGGCGCCGATCCGCGCCCGGGAGCCAATGTTCAGATGCCCCGTCAGCCCTGCCTGCCCGGCAATGGTCACGTAGTCGCCAAGGCGCGTGGAGCCAGAGATGCCGACCTGTGCGACAATCACGCAGCCACGGCCCGTCACCACGTTGTGGCCGATCTGCACCAGGTTGTCGAGCCGGGTGCCCGGCCCCAGCACGGTATCGCCGAGCGCGCCGCGGTCCACGCAGGCACTGGCGCCGATCTCCACCTCGTCGCCCAGCACCACACGGCCGAGCTGCGGGATGGTGATGAAGCGCCCCTCCGGCGTCGGGGTGAAGCCGAAGCCCTCCTGCCCGACCCGCGCGCCGTGATGCAGCGTGACACGGTGCCCTGCCAGGCAGCAGATCGCGCTGGCGTGGGCATGGATGCGGGCATCATCGCCAAAGACGCAGCCGGGGCCGATGACGGCATGCGGCCCGACATAGGCACGCGCGCCCAGCACCGCCCCGGCGCCGATCACGGCATGGGGACCGACCTCGCTGCCCTCGCCGAGCACCACGTCCGGCGCCACGCTGGCGGTCGGGTGGATGCCGGGCACCGGCGCGGGCGCCGGATGAAACAGCGCCGCGATGCGGGCGAAGGCAAGGTGCGGCGCCGGGCTCACCAGCGCCACGCAGCCCGCCGGCACGGCATCAGCGAACTCCGCCTGCAGGATCACCGCGCCTGCCTGGCTGCGCTGCAGCGCCTCCAGGTTGCGGCGCCCGTCGAGGAAGGCCACCTCCTCCGGCCCCGCGGCATCCAGCGGCGCCACGTCACGGAAGCGCCGTGCGCCATCGCCGCTGAACTGCGCCGCCCCCGCCTCGGCCACCCGCGCGAGCGGGAACGGACCGGCAGCCGGATGGAAGCGCGGATCGGCGGCCACGGCCTCAGTTCCGCTTCTGCGGCTGACTCTGGGCGGGGCGGTTCGCGGCCGGCGCCGGAGCCGCGCTCTCTTCCGGCGCGACCTTGACCGACTTCAGGATCTTGTTGAGTTGCGTCGAGACCTCCGGCGAGAGGTCGAAGGGCGGGTCATTGTAGATCACCAGCGGCCGCGGCAGGACGATGTTCACCTTCCGGCTGGTCGCCACCTGGCGGATCACCACCGCCAGTGCCTGCTCGATCTCCTGCAATGCCTGCTGCGCCGCCTGCTCGATGCCGCGCGAGCGGTCGCGGAAGACGCGCTGGGCGTCGGTCACGCGCTCCTGCAGGTCGCGCTCCTTGCTGCGCAGATCCTCGGGCGAGAGGCTGCCGCGCTGATTGGCCAGCGCCTGCTGCTCCTCGCGCCAGCGGGCCTGCTCACGCTGCAGGTCGTCGTTCAGCTTCTGGCGCCGCTTCTCGATTTCCTCCCGCACCTGGTTGAAGGCGGTGGAGTTGCGCTGCACCTCCGGCACATCGACGATGCCGATGACCGGGGCGGGCGGCTGCTCGCCGGCCGGCAGGGGAGCGGGGTTGGGCTGCACCGCACGCTGCGGCGGCGCCTGGCGCTGCGGCGCGGAGCGCTGCGGCTGGGCCGGCTGCTGCTGGTTGGGGACAAACCATTCCTGCTGCTGCTGCGCCAGCGCCACCCCTCCGGAGAGCAGCGTGGAGGACAGCAGGACCGCCGCAAGCGCGGTGGAAGCGCGTCGGGCCATTTGGGTAAACTCCGTACGGAAACTCAGAAGCGCGTGCCGAAGCCGAAGCGGAAGACCTGCGTGTCGTCGTAGGACTTCTTCACCACGGCCTGCGCCAGGTCGATGTTGATCAGGCCGAAGGGACTGCGCCACGAAATGCCGACGCCGGCACCGACGCGTGGCGAGGCATCGTCGGCGACCAGGGGGTCCGAGACGGAACCGGACAGCGAGCCGACATCCACGAAGGCGCGGCCGAGCAGGCCCAGCTCGGAGGGTACGCCCGGCAGCGGAAAGCGCATCTCGGTGCTCTGGGTCCAGATCGTGCGGCCGCCCAGCGAATCGCCGGTGGAGGTGTCATGCGGGCCGGCACCGGCCACGGCGAAGCCGCGCAGATTCTCGCCGCCGAGGAAGAAGCGGTCGATGATCCGCTCATCCTTGCCGCCATAGGTCATGAGGTGGCCGACGCCGGCGGAAATGGCGAGCACATAGTCCGGATTCCCGAGCCAGCGCTCGAAGGGAACGTAGTAGGTGCCGTCCAGCCGCATGCGGACATAGCTGACATCGCCGCCCAGGCCGGCGAGATCAGTGCCGAGGCGCACCACATAGCCGTCATGCGGGTCGAGGCGGGAGTCGCGGGTGTCGTAGGTCAGCGTCTGGCCGATCTGCGACAGGATGGTGACGCCCTTCTGCTCCTGGATGTAGCGGCTGGCGTCGTCGTCAACGTTGAACACGTTGCGGCGCGACAGCGTATAGGCCCAGGACTGGCGCAGCCGCTCGTTGAACTCGTAGCCGGCGCGCAGGCTGAAGCCGGCGCGGCGCTCCTCGAAGCCCGAATAGTCGGTCAGGTCGCGCACGATGTAGAACACGTCCGCGCCGACCGAGAGGTTGCGGTCGAGGAAGGCCGGATCGGTGACCGAGAGGTCCACCTGGCTGCGGCGCTGCGCGATCGTGGTGTTGAGGCGAGCGTCCACGCCGGTGCCGACGATGTTGCGCTCGCGCAGGCCGAAATCGGCCAGCGCGCCGGCATCGGTCGAGTAGCCGCCGCCCAGCGAGATCTCGCCGGTGGCGCGCTCGGAGACCTGGGTGTTCAGCACCACCCGGTCCGGCGTCGAGCCGGGCGCCGGGTTGACCTGCACGTCGTTGAAGAAGCCGAGGTCACGGATCCGCTGGCGCGAGCGGCGCACCTGCGCGGCGTTGAAGGCATCGCCCTCGGCCAGGCGGAACTCGCGACGGATCACCCGGTCCTGCGTGCGGGTATTGCCGGTGATGTCGATCCGCTCGACATAGGCCCGCTGCCCCTCATGCACGTCGAAGACGACGTTGACGACGTGCTTCTCGCGGTCGCGCGTGATCTTCGGCTCGACCTCGACGAAGGGGGCGCCGGCCAGGTTGGCCTCGTCGGTCAGCGCCTCGGTCATCTGCTCGACGGCGTCGCCGTCGTACCAGTCGCCCTTGGAGATCTCCAGCACCCGCTGCAGCCGCTCGGGGCCGACATTGCGCAGGCTGGACCTGATCTCGACATCGCCGACGCGATAGCGCGGCCCTTCGTTGATCGTGTAGGTCACGAAGAAGCCGCTGCGGTCCGGGGCCAGTTCGGCGGCGGCGCCGGTGATGCTCACATCCGCATAGCCCTCGCGCAGGTAGAAGCGGCGCAGCAGCTCGCGGTCGAAGTTCAGCCGCTCCGGCTCATAGGTGTCGGCGGAGCTGAAGGGGCGGTACCAGGCCGCCTCCTTGGAGGCGACGACTTCCTTCAACCGGCTGTCGGAATAGGAGCCGTTGCCGACGAAGTTGATCCGGCTGATCAGCGCCGCATCACCCTCGGTGATCTCGAAGACCACGTCCACGCGATTCTGGTCGCGCTCGATGATCTTGGGCTCGACCCGGGCGGCGAAGCGGCCGCGCCGGGCGTAAAGCTCCAGCAGGCGCTGGCGGTCGGCCTGGGCGGCGGCGGGGGTGAAGACCGCGCGCGGGCGGAGTTGAACCTCCGGCCGCAGCGTGTCGTCGGAGAGCTTGCTGTTCCCCTCGAAGGCCACCTGATTGACGATCGGGTTCTCCTGCACCTGCACAATCACGCGGTCGCCCTGCCGGCTGATCCGCACGTCCTTGAACAGGCCGGTGGCGAAGAGGGTGCGCAGGCTGCGGTCGGCCCGCGCGTCGTCATACACGTCGCCGGGCTGCAGCAGCATGTAGGAGCGGACGGTGTCTGTCTCGATGCGCTGGTTGCCCCGCACCTCGATCTGGCTGACCACCGGGCCGGCGGGCTGGGCGGCGCGCCGGGGCGCGTTGCGCGGCTGGGCGACGGCCCCGGGCGGCATCAGCACAGGCACGAGGCAGGTGGCGGCGAGCAGGAGGGCGCGGGTGGCGTGCAAAGGTCGGATCCGGGGCCGGTTGATGGGGGCCAGGAGAAAGGCCTTGGAACCCCCGGGAACAGGGGCTTCGGGCGGCGGAGACTAGCCGGGAACGCGGCGCCCCGCCACCCCCCCGGGGGAAGCGAGGCCTTTCCGTGGATCAGGAAATTTTTCAGTATGTTAGCGAACGGTGCGTGAGCGGCGTCCGAAGTGCTCGGCCGCCGCCCGGCGACTCAGCCGGCCAGCCCGCTCACCCAGCGCACCACACCGAGGCTGGAAAGGTCGTTCCAGGTGGCGAAGATGAACAGCGCGAGGAGCAGCGCGAATCCGGCGCGGAAGCCGTACTCGATGGCACGCGGCGGCAGCGGGCGCCCCCGGATGGCCTCGGCGGCGTAGAACAGCAGATGGCCGCCATCCAGCACCGGAATCGGAAAGAGGTTGATCAGCGCCAGGTTCACCGACAGCACCGCCATGAAGGAGATCAGGCTGGCAATGCCGAGCTGCGCCACCTGGCCGGAGAGCTGGGCGATGCGCAGCGGGCCGCCCAGTTCCTCCGTGCCGCGCTGCTGGGAGATCATCTGCCAGAGACCGGCCAATGTCTGCACCGTGACGTTGGCGGTCTGCTCCACCCCGGCCCAGACGGCACTGAACGGATTGAGGCGCGTAAACTCCGGCACGCCGCCGGAAATGCCCAGCACGCCGACCGTGCTGCCGTTCGTTTCACGGCCTTCGGGCGTCGCCCGCAGACTTTCCTCCACACCGTTACGCTGAACGCGGACCTCGACCGGCTGGCCGGCGCGCGGCTGGATGTGGCGCTGGACCTCCTCGAAGCGCATCACAGGGGCGCCATCCAGGCTGAGGATGCGGTCGCCCGGCTGCAGGCCGGCGCGCTCGGCGGCGCTGCCCGCGACCACGGCACCGACCGTCGCGGTCGGCTGCGGCTGGCCCACCGTCATGTAGAGGCCGGCAAAGAGGACGGCCGCGAGCAGGAAATTGGCGACCGGCCCGGCGGCGACGACGATCGCCCGGTCCCTCACCGGCTTGTCGTGGAACGTCCGGCCGGCACGCCAGGCGGCGCGCACCTCCGGATCGGCCTCGCTCGGCCCTTCCTGGCCGTGCAGCTTGACGAAGCCCCCGAGCGGCAGCCAGGAGAGCCGCCATTCGGTGCCGTGCCGGTCCACCCAGCTGTGGATGCGCTTGCCGAAACCGATGGAGAACACATCGACATGCACGCCGCGCCAGCGAGCGGCGAGGTAATGGCCCAGCTCGTGGATGAAGACGAGCACGCCCAGCACCACGATGAAGGCGATGATCGAGCGGAAGGGCTCAGGCAACAGGTCCAAGGTCGCGTTCTCCTGCCCTGGCCACCCCTGCGCGGCGGGCAGGGGCTCAGGGCGTGTTCAGGCCGCGCGGCGCGCCGCGCGGGCCGAGGCATCCTGCCGTGCGGCGCCGTCCAATGCCAGCACCGCGGCGAGGTCCGGGACAGGGGGGGCGCCCAGCGCCGCCAGCGTCTCCTCCACCACCACGGCGATGTCGAGGAAGCCGAGCCGCCGTTGCAGGAACAGCCCGACGGCGACCTCATTCGCGGCATTGAGGATGGTGGGGGCCCCTGCCCCCGCCTGCAAGGCCTCGCGGGCCAGCCGCAAGGCAGGGAAACGATTCGTATCGGGCGCGAAGAACTCCAGCCGCGCCAGCGCCGCGAGGTCGAGCCGCGGCAGCTCCACGGGCATACGCTGCGGCCAGGCCAGGGCATGGGCGATGGGGGTCCGCATGTCCGGCGTACCGAGTTGCGCCAGCAGCGAGCCGTCCGTGTACTGCACCATGCCATGCACCGCCGACTGCGGGTGGACCAGCACGGCGATGCGCGGCTCCGGCACCGGGAAGAGCCGCGCCGCCTCGATCAGCTCCAGCCCCTTGTTCATCATGGTGGCGGAGTCGACGCTGATCTTGGCGCCCATGGACCAGACGGGGTGGCGCACCGCCTCCTCGGGCGTGACGCGGGCCATGCGCTCCAGCGGCATCTCGCGGAAGGGGCCGCCCGAGGCGGTCAGCACGATCTGCTCCACCGCCGTCGGATCGCGCGCGTCCAGCGTCTGGAAGATGGCATTGTGCTCGGAATCGACCGGCAGGAGCGTGGCACCGGCCTCGCGCACGGCCCGCAGCACCAGCTCACCGGCACAGACCAGCGCCTCCTTGTTGGCCAGCGCCAGGGTGCCGCCGTTGCGCAGCGCGGCCAGGGTCGGTTCCAGCCCGGCGGCGCCGACGATGGCGGCCATGGTCCAGTCGGCCGGCATGGCGGCGGCGGCGAGCACGGCTTCCTGGCCGCAGGCGCAGGCGATGCCCGAGCCCGCCAACCGCTCCTTCAGCCGGGGTGCGGCGGCCTGATCGGCGAGGACGGCGATCTGCGGCCGCAACCGCAGCGCCTGCTCGGCCAGGGCCTCGGCATCCCGCCCCGCCACCAGGGCGGCCACGGCGAAGCTGCCCGGCGGCGCTGCCTCCAGCAGGGAGACCGTGCTGCGGCCGACCGATCCGGTGCTGCCGAGGATGGTGACGCGGCGCGGGCCTACCGCCACAGCGGCACCCCGTACCCGACGGCGAAGGCGAGCAGTGCAGCGACTGGCGCCGCAGCCATCAGCCCGTCCAGCCGGTCCAGCAGCCCGCCATGGCCGGGGATCAGCATTGAACTGTCCTTCACCTTGAAGTGGCGCTTCACCGCACTCTCCAGCAGGTCGCCGAGCTGGGTGGCGATGCCGAGCACCGCCGCCACCATCAGCACCCGCGCGACCGAGGGCGTGCCGGGGGCCAGCCAGGCTGCCGCGAACCAGCCGACGAGCATGGTGGAGATCAGGCCGCCCGCAGCGCCTGACCAGGTCTTTCCGGGTGAGATGGCGGGGGCCAGCTTGGGCCCGCCGAGCAGGCGCCCGAACATGTAGGCACCGATATCACTGGCCCAGACCACAAAGAAGAGAAACAGAATGTTACCACGCCCGGCTTCGTTGTCATGCCGCAGCTCGATCAGGGCAATGCCGGCGATGCCGATATAGAGCACACCCAGGGCAAGCCAGCTTGCCGGCGGTGGAGGGGCGGCACGCGGGCACAGCCGGGGCACCGCCGCCCAGGTGGCCAGGAAGCCGAGCACCAGGATTGTCAACCCGGCCGCCGGCTGCCCGAAGACCGCCAGGGCACAGGCCACGAACACCACCGCCGGCAGCGCCATACCGGGCCAGGCGCGGCTGCGCAAGCCGCAGAGCCGCACCCACTCCCAGCAGAGCAGCGCCACGGCCAGGGCCATCAGCACCGTCCACGGCAAGGCACCAAGCCAGGCGCAGAGCAGCGCGCCCGGCCCGAGCACGGCAGCGGAAATGGCGCGCTTCTTGAGGTCGCGCCAACGCTTGGCGGAATCAGGCTCCGGGCTGGAAGGCGCCATCGTCAGCCGCTGCCCACCCCGAAACGGCGGACGCGGCGGCGGTATTCGGTCAGTGCCTGCCCCAGATGGCTCGCGTCGAAATCGGGCCAGAGCACATCGAGGAAGACGAATTCGGCATAGGCGGCCTGCCAGAGCAGGAAGTTCGAGAGCCGCTGCTCGCCGGAGGTGCGGATGATCAGGTCCGGATCCGGGATGTCCCGCGTGGCCAGGTGGCGCGTGAGCGTCTCCTCGCCGATGCTGGCAGGGTCGAGGCGACCGGCGGCCACCTCCTGCGCGATGGCGCGCGCGGCGGCGGCGATCTCGGCCCGTGCCCCGTAGGACAGCGCCACGGTCAGGTTCAGCTTGGTATTGTGCGCCGTCGCCCGCTCGGCCGCCTCGATGGCGGCGACGGTCTCCGGCCCGAAGCGTTCCCGCTCGCCGATGACGCGCAGGCGCACGCCGTTCTTGGCCAGGGTGGCGACCTCGCGCCGCAGATAGATGCGCAGCAGCCCGGTGAGGTCGCGCACTTCATCCGCCGAGCGCCGCCAGTTCTCCGAGGAAAAGGCGAACAGGGTCAGCCAGCCGATGCCGGCATCGGCCGCAGCCTGGATGGCACGGCGAACCGCCTCCACGCCGGCCTTGTGGCCAAGGGCGCGCGGCAGGCCGCGCGCCTTCGCCCAGCGGCGGTTGCCGTCCATGATCAGGCCGACATGCAAAGGCCCATCCGGAGGGGCCGCGACGGCCGGCAGCGCCGCGAAAGGCTGGTTCAGGGAGGCGGCGCTCATGGGGCGATCAGACGGCCTTGATGTCCTTTTCCTTCTCGGCGAGCAACTCATCGACCTTCTTGATGGTCAGGTCAGTGAGCTTCTGCACCTCGTCGGACCAGTCCTTCGCGTCGTCCTTGCTGATCTCGGACTTCTTCTCCCAGCCCTTGATCTGGTCCATGCCATCGCGACGGACGCCGCGCACCGCCACCTTGGCGGCCTCGGCATACTTCGCCGCCTGCTTGGCGAGATCGTTGCGGCGCTCCTGGGTCAGCGGCGGCAGCGGCACGCGGATGGTCTGGCCCTCCGCCTGCGGGTTGAGGCCGAGGCCAGAATCGCGGATGGCGACCTCGACCGCCTTGGTGGCGCCGCGGTCCCACACCTGCACCGAGAGCATGCTGGGGCCGGAGACGGAGATGTTCGCCACCTGCACCAGCGGCTGTACCGCGCCATACACCTCGACCCGGATCGGCTCCAGCAGCGCCGGCGAGGCGCGGCCGGTGCGCAGGCCCGAGAACTCCTTCTTCAGCGACTCCAGCGCGCCGTCCATGCGCCGCGAGAGGTCCTGTTTCAGCGTGTTCAGATCGGCTGGGGCGGCCATGGCCAGGGCTTCCTTCTTATTGATCCACGACCGTGGTGAAGCGGCCTTCGCCCTGCATCACGGCGGTGAAGGCGCCCGGCTCGTGGATATTGAAGACGATGATCGGCAGCTTGTTCTCGCGTGCCAGGCTGATCGCGGCGGCGTCCATCACGGCGAGGTCGCGCGCCAGCATCTCCAGGTAGGTCAGCGTGACGTAGCGCTCGGCCTGCGGGTTCTTGCGCGGGTCGGCGGAGTAGACGCCGTCCACCTGCGTGCCCTTCAGCAGCACGTCGCAACCCATCTCGGCGGCGCGGAGGGCCGCAGCGGTGTCGGTGGTGAAGAACGGGTTGCCGGAGCCGGCGGCGAAGATCACCACCCGTCCCTTCTCCATGTGGCGCTGGGCACGGCGGCGGATGAAGGGCTCGCAGACACTGCTCATCGGGATGGCCGACTGCACGCGGGTCGGCACCCCCGCCTTCTCCAGCGCATTCTGCAGGGCGAGCGCGTTCATCACGGTGGCCAGCATGCCCATGCTGTCGGCCTGGGCGCGGTCCATGCCGGCGGAGGCGCCGGCGACGCCGCGGAAGATGTTGCCACCTCCCACGACCACGCAGACCTCAACGCCGAGTTCCGCCACGCCCTTGATGTCCTGCGCGATCTCGCGGACCGTCGCGTTGTCCAGTCCATAGTCGCGTGTGCCCATCAGCGCCTCACCCGAGAGCTTCAGCAGGGCGCGCTTGTAGATCGGGCTGGGCATGGGTGGAATATTCCGGCAGCAAGAAGCATCAGGGGAGCCGCGGCAAGATACGGGCCGCTTCCGGGCACGACAAGGCCACGACTAAGTTAACGGCCGCGCCCCGGATGCGGCCGGCATGCCGGCGCCCCGGCGGAGCGGCAATCGGCCTGGGCGGGCGCAGGGGGCGCCCGCCCAGGCCAGGCGGATCAGACGGTGCCGGCGGCGGCCGCGACCTCGGCGGCGAAGTCGCTGGACTGCTTCTCGATGCCCTCGCCAAGCTGGAAGCGGGTGAAGCCCGTCAGCTTGGCGCCGGCCTTCTGCACCACGGCCTTCACGCGGCTCTCGCCGTCATGCACCCAGACCTGCTCCAGCAGCACCACTTCCTCGTAGTACTTGCGGACCCGTCCCTCGACCATCTTCTCGATGATCGCGGCGGGCTTGCCGGAGCCGGCGGCCTGCTCGGTGAGCACAGCCTTCTCCCGCTCCAGCGCGGAGGGGTCCACGGCGCTGATGTCCAGCGCCTCCGGGCGGGCGGCGGCGACATGCATGCCGATCTGGCGGCCCAGCGTCTCCAGCGCCTCGAGCTCAGAGGGCGCTTCCAGTGCCACCAACACGCCGATCTTGCCCAGGCCCGGCTTCACCGCCGAGTGGACATAGGTCGCGACCGTGCCGGAAGAGACCTGGAACCGCTTGGCGCGGCGAACGGTCATGTTCTCGCCGATGGTGGCGATCAGCCGGGTCAGCTCGTCCTGCACCGAGTGCGTGGTGCCGGGATAGGTGGCGGCCAGCAGGTTCTGCACGTCGTCGCCAACGGAGAGGACCAGACCCGCCACCTCGGCGACGAAGTTCTGGAACAGCTCGTTGCGGGCAACGAAGTCCGTCTCGGCGTTGACCTCGACCATGCCGCCGACCTGCGGGCCGGTCGCGGTGCCGATCAGCCCCTCGGCGGCGACGCGGCCGGACTTCTTGGCGGCGGCGGCAAGGCCCTTCTTGCGCAGCCAGTCGACCGCGGCCTCGGCGTCGCCGTTGTTCTCGACCAGGGCCTTCTTGCAGTCCATCATGCCCGCGCCGGTCTTCTCGCGCAGGTCGCGGACCATCGCGGCGGTAATCTCAGCCATGGGTTTGCTCCTGTCTGACGGCTCTGCTTCAGGACTGCGGCGCGGCCGGCTCGGCCGGGGCGTCGGCACCGCCAACCAGCGCCTCGCCCTCAGCGACGGCACCGGCCACGCTGTCCTGGTCAACGCCCTCGACCGTCGGCAGTTCCTCGCCGCCCAGGTCCTCGGCCGAACCGATATCGACGCCGGAGGCCTGCAGCTCGGCGCTGATGCCGTCGAACACGGCGCCGGCCACCATGTCGCAGTAGAGGTTGATGGCGCGGATCGCGTCGTCATTGCCCGGGATCGGGAAGGCGACGCCCTCGGGATCGGCATTGGAGTCGACCACCGCAACGACGGGGATGCCGAGCTTGTTGGCCTCCTCGACCGCCAGGCGCTCCTTCACCACGTCGATCACGAACAGGATGTCCGGCAGGCCGCCCATCTCGCGGATGCCGCCCAGCGCCCGGTCGAGCTTCTCGCGCTCGCGGGTCAGCATCAGGACTTCCTTCTTGGTGAGGCCCTGGGTGTTGCCGCCGAGCTGCTCGTCCATCTGCTTCAGGCGCTTGATGGAGCCGGTGATGGTCTTCCAGTTGGTCAGCATGCCGCCGAGCCAACGGTGGTTGACGTAGTACTGGCCGCAGCGGGTCGCCGCCTCGGCGACATACTCGGCCGCGGACTTCTTGGTGCCGACGAACAGCACGCGGCCGCCGCCGGCCACCACGTCACGGATGGTGCGCAGCGCGCGGTCCATCATCGGCACGGTCTGCTGCAGATCCAGGATATGCACCTGGTTGCGCACGCCGAAGATGTACGGCGCCATGCGGGGGTTCCAGCGGCGGGTGTGGTGGCCAAAATGGACACCGGCCTCGAGCAGCTGGCGCAGGGAAACTTCGGGCATCGCCATGGCGGCGGTCCTTCCTTCAGATCACGTCCGGTTGAGCCTCCGCGGCGCTGAACCCCCAAGACGGGGACCGGACCCTGCGCCGGAAGGCGGAAGGGCGCGCCGCGTGTGGATTTGCCGCCCCAAGCCCGGCTCACGGGCGGCTGCGCTGCAATTGCCATGGATCCCGCCGCGAAGCAAGCGATGCCGCGGACGGACCGCGGCTGCGCGGCGCGGCTCTGTGCCGCAGCAAGGCGGCCTTAACCCTCGGCCCGGATAGTGGCGGAGGGACACTTCCACAGGAGCACTCTCCGTGCGCATTCGGGACTTCTTCCTGGTTTGCTTCTGCGCCGTTGCGGTGCCCGGCGCGACAGCGGCCGGCTGGCTGGCCCTGGATGCCTGGTCGGACCTGCAGCGGACCGAGGCCGCCCAGCTCGCCACGCGCGCCGTCAGCGATGCCCAGCGCGCGCAGTCGGCGATCGCGGTGGAGGTGGGGGCCTTTTCCGGACAGCTCCAGCTCGCCAATCCGGACGTCGAGACGCTGCGCCGCTCCGGCCAGGTGACCGAGCAGCGGCTGACGGCCGCGGTGGCCAGCGCCCGGGAGGGCGGCTTCAAGGCGCAGCTGGCGGAGGATGTACTGGCGCGCATCCGGCCGGTCCGGCAGCGCACCATGGAGGAACTGGCCCGCCCCCTTGCCGCGCGCGATCCGGAACTGCCCAAGATCACCCAGGCACTGCGCAACGAAGGGGTCGAGGCGCTGAGCGGGCTTGCCTTCGAGGCGGCACGGCGCGTCTTCGCCACCTCGCCCGAGGCCTCGGCGCTGATCAACGTCGCCAACTCGGCCATGGACTACCGCGACTTCATCGGCCGGCGCAGCACCTCCCTCACCGCCTGGATCGGCGGCGCCCCCATCGATCCGAAAGTCTATGAGAGCATGCTGGTCTATACCGGCCGCATGGAGCAGAGCTGGGCCGCGGCGCAACGGCAGATCAAGGCGCTGCCGGACCTGGAGGGGCTGCAGGCGGCCCTGCGCGAGCAGGCGGCCGCGCGGGGTCCGATCGAGGCCCGCTGGCAGGAGATCATGCAGAAGAGCCGCATCGCGCTCGACGGCGGCAATCCTGACTGGGGCACGACGGTTCCCGAGTTCCGGCCCTGGTCGGTCGCCTCGCAGGCGGAGATCCTGAAGTTGCGCGATGCCGCGCTGGACGAGGCGATGACCACGACCGACACCCAGCACGCGGCCAGCCAGACGGTGTTCCTGAGCGCACTCGGCCTGGCGCTGCTGATGGCCGCCTCCGCGCTGGTCGCGGTGCTGATGCTGATGTCGCGCATCGTGCGGCCGGTGCAGGCGCTGACGGGCTGCGTCACCCGGATCGCCGGAGGCGATCTCGACCTGGAGGTGCCGCATGGCGAGCGGCGCGACGAGCTGGGCGAGATGGCGGCGGCGGTGGAGACGCTGCGCCGCGGCTCGGCCGAGCGACTTGAGATGGTCACGGCCCAGCACGAGGCGCAGCAGCAGCAGATCGAGCGGGCCCAGCGCGTCGGCCAGTTGCTGAAGGCCTTCGAGCAGGAGACCGCCGGCATGCTGCGCACGGTGGCCAGCGCCGCGGCCGAGATGGACGCGACGGCCGGCGGCATGGCCACGATCGCAGCCACCGGAAAGGACCGCGCCAGCCTGGTTGCGGGCGCCTCGGAGCGGGCCAGCGGCAATGTCCAGACCGTGGCCGCCGCTGCGGAGGAGCTCTCGGCCAGCATCGCCGAGGTGGCACGCCAGGTGCGCGACAGCGCGGCCCGCGCCGAGCAGGCCTCGGCGGCGGCGCAGCAGACCGACCGCACGGTGCGGGGACTCTCGGAGGCGGCGGCGCGGATCGGCGACGTGGTGCAGCTGATTGCCGGCATCGCCAGCCAGACCAATCTCCTCGCGCTCAACGCGACGATCGAGGCCGCGCGGGCCGGCGAGGCTGGCAAGGGCTTCGCCGTGGTGGCCGGCGAGGTGAAGAACCTCGCCAGCCAGACCGCCAAGGCCACAGGCGAAATCAGCCAGCAGATCGCCACCATGCAGGCGGAGACCGAGCGCACGGCGCAGGAGATCGGCGGGATTGCGCAGATGATCGTGGCACTGAACGAGGCGACGGCCGTGGTCGCCGAAGCCGCCGGGCAGCAGGCGGAGGCGACGCGGGAGATCGGCTCCGCCGTGGCGCAGGCGGCGGTCGGCACGCAGGAGGCCTCGCACCACGCGGCCGGCGTGAGCGAAGACGCGGAGCGCACCGGCCGCGCCGCCGAGGATGTGCGCGGCGCCTCCAGCGAGCTGGCCCGGCAGGCGGACAGCCTGCGCAGCCGGATGGAGCAGTTCCTGACCGCTCTCAGGGCGGCCTGATCCCGGGCAAAGGCGGCGCGCCGGCCATCGGGCCGCGCGCCACCTGCCCGTGGCAGGCGCCTTATCCGGTCGCGACCTCGCAGACGCCCGGCACCACCTTCATGGCCTGCGCCAGCCGCGGCGAGACGTTCCAGGCGCCGGGCAGCGCCACTTCCAGCTCCTGCCCCGCAGCAAGCCGGGGAATGAGGACGACCCGCCCCTTCCCTGGCCCTTCACGGCTCAGCATGTCGCGAATCGGCTCTACTGCGGCCGGATCCTCGATCCAGAGCCGCAGCATCTGACCCACGCCGGCCGCTGCCTTGTCGAGTGCCTCGATGCCCTGGGCGGTGAGGCGCAAGGTCTCGCCCTCCATCCGTGCCTCGGTGGTGACCAGGATGGCCGTGCCTTCCGTCAGCAGCGGACGTGAGCGCAGCAGCACCTCGGAGAACAACGTGACCTCCGTGCTGCCGCTGGCATCCGAGAGGCGCACCCAGGCCATGCGGCTGCCGGTGCGGGTGGTGCGTTCCTTGCTGTTCACCACCGTGCCGGCGATCTTGAGATTCGCCGCGCCGCGCTCCGCCCGCGTCTGGAGCTGGGCAATGGGCACCACGCGCAGCTTCTGCAGCACCTCCCTATAGGTATCGAGCGGATGGGCGGAGAGGTGGAAGCCCACCGCCTCGGCCTCCTGCGTCAGGCGCTCCAGCTCCGGCCAGTCCGGCACATTGGGCATGCGCAGCGGCTCGGGGCGGGCATCGCCACCACCGAACAAGCCGATCTGGCTGGAAGTCCGCTCCTCGGCGGCGGCCTGGGCGCGGCGGAGGATGACCTCGGCGCTCATGGTCATCTTCGCCCGGTTCTTCTCCAGGCTGTCGAAGGCGCCGGCGCGGGCCAGGTTCTCCAACTGCATCTTGTTCAGCAGCTTGGGGTCCACGCGCCCGGCGAAATCGGCCACCGAGCGGAAGGGCCCCTTCGCGTCCCGCGCCTTCACCATGTCCTTCATCGCCTGCATGCCGACGCGCTTCACCGCGGCCAGGGCGAAGCGGATGGCCTGCTTGCCGTCCTCCATGGTCTCGACGCGGAAGTCGGCGGCGGAGCGGTTCACGTCCGGCGGCAACACGGCGATGCCGAGCCGTGACGCCTCCTGCATGTGGTTGGCCAGCTTCTCCGTCTTGTCCATGTCGAAGGTCATGGAGGCCGCGAGGAAGGCGACGGGATGGTTGGCCTTCAGGTAGGCCGTCTGGTAGGCGACCAGCGCATAGGCGGCGGCGTGCGACTTGTTGAAGCCGTATTCCGCGAACTTCTCCATCAGGTCGAAGATCTCGCCGGCCTTGCCCTCGGGCACGCCGTTCTTCACCGCGCCGTCCACGAAGATTTTTCTCTGTGCCTCCATCTCGGAGCGGATTTTCTTGCCCATGGCGCGGCGCAGCAGGTCGGCGCCGCCGAGGCTGTAGCCGGCGACGTCCTGGCTGATCTGCATGACCTGCTCCTGGTAGACCAGGATGCCGTAGGTCTCCTCGACGAGGTGGCGCATCGCCGGATGCGCCGGCTCCCAGGGCTCGCCGTGCTTGCGGGCGCAATAGGCCGGGATGTTCGCCATCGGGCCCGGGCGGTAGAGCGAGACGGCGGCGATCAGGTCCTCGAAGCGGTCGGGGCGCATCATGCGGAGGCAGTCCCGCATGCCCTGACCTTCGAACTGGAACACGCCGGCGGAATCGCCGCGTGCCAGCATCTCGTAGGTGCGGGCATCGTCCAGCGGGATGCGCGCGAGGTCGATGGTGATCCCCTGCTCGGCCAGGATCTCCACGGCGCGTTGCAGCACCGTCAGCGTCTTGAGGCCAAGGAAGTCGAACTTCACCAGCGAGGCGTTCTCGACGTATTTCATCGAGTACTGCGTCACCAGCATGTCGGAGCGCGGGTCGCGGTAGAGGGCGACGGTGTCGATCAGCGGCTTGCGGCCGATGACGACGCCCGCGGCATGGGTGGAGGCGTTGCGGTAGAGCCCCTCCAGCACCAGGGCGGTCTCCATCAGCCGGTCCACCGTCTCGTCGGCCTGCCGCATCTCCTGCAGGCGCGGCTCCTCGTCGAGCGCCTGCTGCAGCGTCACGGGCTTGGCCGGGTTGAAGGGGATCAGCTCGGCGATCTTGTTCACCTGCCCATAGGGCATGCCCATGACACGGCCGACGTCGCGCACCACCGCCTTGGCCTGCAGGCGGCCGAAGGTGATGATCTGCGCCACCCGGTCCTCGCCATATTCGCGACGCACGTACTGGATCACCTCGTCGCGCCGGTCCTGGCAGAAATCGATGTCGAAGTCCGGCATCGAGACGCGCTCGGGGTTCAGGAAGCGCTCGAAGAGCAGGCCGAAGCGCAGCGGGTCGAGATCGGTGATGGTCAGCGCCCAGGCGGCGACGGAACCGGCGCCCGAGCCACGGCCCGGACCCACCGGGATGCCGTGCTCCTTGGCCCACTGGATGAAGTCGGCGACGATCAGGAAGTAGCCGGAGAAGCCCATCTTCTCGATGATGTCGAGCTCGAACTCCAGCCGAGTGCGGTAGGGCTCGCGGTCGGTGGTCCCCTGGGCATCGAGCCGCGCCTCCAGGCCGCGGCGGGCCATGTCGCGCACCGTCTCGGCCTCGGTCATGCCCGGCTGCACCTTGGGGCAGATGGGCAGCTCGGGCTTGCGGGTCTCGGCCATGATGGCGCAGCGCCGGGCGATGGCGAGGGTGTTGTCGCAGGCCTCCGGCAGGTCGGCGAAGAGCTTCCGCATCGCCGCGGCCGACTTGAAGTAGTGCTCGGCGGTCAGGCGGCGGCGGTCCGGCTCGGCGAGCGTCCGGCCCTCGGCGATGCAGAGCAGCGCGTCATGCGCCTCGTACATCTCGGACTTGGCGAAATAGACGTCGTTGGCCGCGACGATGGGCAGCCCGGCCTGGTCGGCAAGCGCCAGCAGGGCCGGGTCCAGCCCGCGCTCGATGTCGAGCCCGTGGCGGGTCAGCTCGACCGCCAGCCGGTCGCCGAAGCTTTCCTTCAGCGTGTCCAGCAGGGTGACGGCGGCGTCACGGCGGCCTTCCAGCAGCAGGCGGCCGAGCGGACCGCAGGTGCCGCCGGTCAGCAGGAACACGCCCTCGGCGTGCTGCTGAAGCAGTTCCAGCGTGATGGCGGGCTTTCCGGAGGGGTCGTCGCGCAGGAAGCCGTGCGAGGAGAGGCGCTGGACGTTCTCCAGCCCCTGCGCGTTGGTCGCGAGGGCCACCACGCAGTCGGGCGCGAGGCGGGCCACCTCGGGGCGCGGATCGGCGGCGGAGCGCGAGAGCCAGAGCTGACAGCCCATGATCGGCTGCACGCCCTTGCCGGAGCAGGCCTTGGCGAATTCCAGGGCGCCGAACATGTTGGCCGTGTCGGTCAGGGCCACGGCGGGCATGCCGTTGGCCCTGGCCAGATCGGCCACCTTCTCCGCCTTGATGGCTCCCTCGGCCAGGGAATAGGCGGAGTGGACGTGCAGGTGAACGAAGCTTCCGGTCATGGCGCGGGGTTTAGCACAGACCGCGCCGCCGTGCCTGAGTCCCCGACCTGCGAAGGGATCGAAGGCGGAGCCGGGGAAGAATGAATTCTCCCCCGGACCCCCTCTTCTTTTTTTCTGTCAGTTTTCAGCGCTGGCCTCATGCGCTCACGCCGGGGCTGAAGCAGCCCCGACGACTGCACCCAGGGGACTGGTAAGGCGCAGCTGCCGCTACCTGCGCAACCGAAAACTGACAGAAGAAGGAGGGGGTTTGGGGGAGTTCACTCCCCCAAGCTTGCTGCGCGCGCACTTGCCGGCACGATGCGCCCATCGCGCAGGGTGACCACCCGATCCATCCGCGCGGCCAGTTCCGGGTTGTGGGTGGCGATCAGCGCCGCCACCCCTGCCCCGCGCACCGCCTCCAGGAGCTGGGCGAAGACCCGCTCGGAGGTTTCCACGTCGAGATTGCCGGTCGGCTCGTCGGCCAGGAGCAGGCCGGGGCGATTGGCCAGGGCGCGGGCGATGGCAACGCGCTGCTGCTCGCCGCCGGAGAGCCGCCCGGGCCGGTGCGATTCGCGCCCGGTCAGCCCGAAGCCCGCGAGCAGCTCATGCGCGCGGGCATTGGCGGCACGCTCGGCGACGCCATTGGCCATCTGCGGCAGCACCACGTTCTCCAGCGCGGTGAATTCCGGCAGCAGGTGGTGGAACTGGTAGACGAAGCCGATGGCACGGCCGCGGAGCGCACTACGGGCCTCGTCGCCAAGGCTGCCGGCCGCCTGGCCGCCGATGAAGACCTCTCCCCCGTCCGGCCGCTCCAGCAGGCCGGCCAAATGCAGCAGCGTGGACTTGCCGGTGCCGGAAGGTGCCACCAGGGCGACGATCTCGCCGCCATGCAACGTCAGGTCGGCACCGCGCAGCACGGGCAGCTCGCCCGCCTCGCTGCGGTAGCGGCGCTCGACGGCGGCGAGGCGCAGGCGCTCGGTTCCCGCGGCGTCACTCATTGCGCAGGGCCTCCACCGGGTCGGTCTTCGCCGCGCGCCAGGACGGATACAGGGTCGCCAGGACAGAGAGGCCGAGGCCCATCAGCACCACCTGGATCACCTCATGCGGGTTCAGCACCGCCGGAAGCTGGGTCAGGAAGTAGACCTCCGGGCTGAAGAGCTGGGTGCCGGTGAGTGCCTGCAACGCCTCGCGGATGCGCTCGATGTTCAGGCAGAAGACCACGCCGATGAGGAAGCCGATGCCGGTGCCGAGCACGCCGATGGAGGTGCCGCAGATCAGGAAGATGCGCATCACCGCGCCGCGCGTGGCGCCCATGGTGCGGAGGATGGCGATGTCCCGCCCCTTGTCCTTCACCAGCATGATCAGCGAGGAGATGATGTTGAAGGCCGCCACCACGATGATCAGGGTGAGGATCAGGAACATCACGTTCCGCTCCACCTGCACGGCGGCGAAGAAGGAGCTGTTGGAGGCCTGCCAGTCCAGCACGCGGAAGGGCATGGGGGAGAGGGCGCGAATGATCTCCTGCGTCACCTGCCGGACATTGTCGGGGTCCTGCACGAAGACCTCGATCTGCGAGGCGGCGTCGCGCATCTGGAAATAGACCTGCGCGGCCTGCAGCGGCAGGAAGACGTAGGAGCTGTCATACTCGTTCATCCCCGCCTCGAACATGGCGATGACGGTATAGGCGCGCATCCGCGGCACGGTGCCGATGACGGTGGTGCGGCCCTGTGGCGAGACCAGCGTCACCTTGCTGCCGATACCGAGGCCAAGCTTCTGCGCCAGGCGCGTGCCGACCATGATGGCGTCGTCGCCCTGGAAAGCGTCGAGCGAACCGGCACGGATGTTGTTGGCGAGGATCGGGCGGGCGCGCAGGTCCTCCGGCTTGATGCCGCGCGCGAGGCCGCCGGTGGCGCCGCCGGCCTCGCTGGTCAGCAGCACCTGCCCTTCGACGATCGGGGTTGCCATGGCGACGCCGGGGAGCTTCCGCACCCGCTCGGCGATGTCGTCATAGTTCTGCAGCCCGCCCGACCCGGCGGCATAGACGCCAAGATGGCCGTTCAGGCCGAGGATGCGCCCGAGCAGCTCCTGCCGGAAGCCGCCCATCACGCTCATCACGATGATCAGCGTGGCCACGCCCAGGGCGATGCCCACGAGCGAGAAGGTGGCGATGACGGAGACGAAGCGCTCCCCCTTGCGCGCCCGCAGATAGCGGAACGCGACCTTCCGCTCGAAGGCTCCGAACATCAGGCGGTCAGTTCCCCAGGATGCGCGAAAGAGCGGATTCGAGGGAAACCTCCTCCCGCTCGCCCGTGGCGCGGCGCTTCAGCTCGATAACCTCCCTGGCGGCGCCGCGCGGGCCGATGATGGCCTGCCAGGGATAGCCGGCCAGGTCGGCATCGGCGAACTTCACACCGGCGCGCTCGTTGCGGTCGTCATAGACGGCATCGCCGGGCAGCGAGGCGTAAAGCTTCTCGGACAGGGCATCGGTCGCGAGGTCGCCCGGCTTCAGGTTGAGAATGGCGCAGCGGAAGGGCGCCACGGGGTCCGGCCACTTGATGCCGGCCTCATCGTGGTTGGCCTCGATGATGGCGCCGAGCAGGCGGGAGACGCCGATGCCGTAGCTGCCCATCTGCGGCGTCACCGGGTTGCCGTCCGGCCCGGCGACCGAGAGACCCATGCTGGCGCTGTACCTGGTGCCGAAGAAGAAGATGTGCCCGACCTCGATGCCGCGGGCCGAAACCTGGTTCTCCGCGCCCAGCGCGTTCCAGGCCGCCTCGTCGTGCATCTCGTCGGTCGCGGCGTAGCGGCTGGTCCAGAAATCCACGGTCGGGTTCAGGTCGCCCTCATAGTCGGGCTTCTGCGCCAGCACGTCGAAGTCGAGCAGGTCCTTGTGCAGGTAGACCTGGCTCTCGCCGGTCTCGGCCAGGATGATGAACTCGTGGCTGAGGTCGCCGCCGATCGGGCCGGTGTCGGCGCGCATCGGAATGGCCTTCAGGCCCATGCGGGCGAAGGTGCGGAGATAGGCGACGAACATCTTCTTGTAGGAGAGCCGCGCGGACTCGACGTCCAGGTCGAAGGAGTAGGCGTCCTTCATCAGGAACTCGCGGCCGCGCATGACGCCGAAGCGCGGGCGGATCTCGTCCCGGAACTTCCACTGGATCTGATAGAGGTTACGCGGCAGGTCCCGGTAGGAGCGGGCGAAGGACTTGAAGATGTCCGTCACCATTTCCTCGTAGGTCGGGCCGTAGAGCATCTCCCGCTCGTGCCGGTCGGTGAAGCGCAGCATCTCCTTGCCATAAGCCTCATAGCGGCCGGACTGCTTCCACAGGTCGGCGCTCTGGATCGTCGGCATCAGGATTTCCTGAGCGCCGGCGGCGTCCTGCTCCTCCCGGACGATCTGGCTGACCTTTTGCAGCACACGTAGCCCGAGCGGCAGCCAGGCATAGATGCCGGCGGAGGTCTGCCGGATCATGCCAGCGCGAAGCATCAGCTTGTGCGAGGCAATGGCGGCTTCGGCGGGAACTTCTTTCAGGGTGGGCAGGAAGGCGCGGGAGAGGCGCACGGGTCAACTCCGTCCGGTCAGCGGTGCGCGAAGGTAAGGGCCCGAGGCTCAGGATGCCAGGGGCCAGGCTCCGTTCCGGCGCGTGAAGGCCACAACGCAATTTTGTTGCTATCGGAGGCGAAGAATTGAAATTTATACTTCGCGATCGGCCGCCCGCCGTATCACCGTTTGGCCGCCACAGGAGCGGAATCCAGGGCGGCCAAAAAAGAATGGGCCACACCAGAGGTGCGGCCCGAGTTTAGGGAGGAAACGCCAGTCACACGGCAGGAAGAGAACCAGCTCTCTTCCTGAAACTGATCCTGAGCCCGCCCTCGCTGCACCGCAACGCAAAATCCCCCCAAAAAAGCCGGAAAATTGTGCGAAGAAGCGTATAATGCTTATAATGCAGGCAAGTAGGCGCGAATATTCAGCATTCCGCCTAATCTACCGGCATAGCCAGCCAGCCATGGCGGAAGCTCAGCCAATCGCTGGTGATGAGAGCGTAGAGCCCGAGAAAGATCAGCGTCGCGACCGCCGTGGTCCAGAGCGCCTTGCGGCCAAGCCCCGGCGCCTCCGGCGCGCCGCGCCAGCCCCCCGGCGCCTGGCCCTCCGCATCCGGCCGGACGCCGACCGGCAGAACAGTGAACAACACGGTCCACCACACCAGGAAATAGACCACCAGTCCGGTAAACCAGTTCATCTGCTGCGCCTCTATCCTGCAGGACCCTGGGGAGATAGGCACTTCGCGCCGGCTCGGCCACCCTTTGTGCCTCGCCACATCCTCGCAGGAGCGTGATGGCGATCCCGCAACTCTGCCGGACAAGCGTGGTTCGAAGAAAAAGCACGGCCGCTGCTCCGCGTGCCGGCCATGCCTCCTTTTGTGCGGCGCATCCCACCGTCCGCGCACCAACCGGCCCGGCGCCCTGACGCCAAGGCCTGTTCGAACCCGGGAGCCCATGAAAGCAGAAGCCTCCTCCCGCCTTGTCGAGCTCGATTCCCTGCGGGGCATCGCCGCGTTCATCGTGGTGGTCCATCATGCCTATCTCAGCCTGCCGGAGGTGCCGGGCTGGGTCGCCTGGGCGGTGAACGACACGCCGCTGCGCCCCATCGGCATGGGCCGGCAGGCGGTGATCTTCTTCTTCGTGCTGAGCGGCTATGTCCTGACCCGTGCTCTGGCGCGGCAGGAGCAACGCCGGCCCGGCAGCGTCCTGAGCGGTGGCGGCTGGGCGCATTACGGGACGCAGCGGGCGATCCGCCTGGGCCTTCCGGTGCTGGCGGCTGTGGTGCTTTCCGCCCTGCTGCAGTCAATGACCTGGTCCGGTCCGCTGCCGGCCGGGACGCCGCATATCACCGGCGGCGCTGCCTGGGCCGCGCCCTGGACCTGGCGCGACCTCGCCGCCCAGGCGCTGCTGCTGGAGCACGGCGACGGGTTCCAGCTCGACCCGGTGCTATGGTCGCTGGTGCATGAGTGGCGCGTCGCCCTGCTGCTGCCGCTGGTGCTGCTGTTCCGTGAGCGGCTGGCGCTGCTGCTGGCGGTCGCCTTCATTGGCGCCGGTATCGCGCGGCTGGCGGGAATGCCGGAGGGGCATGTGTCGCTCGGCGACAGCTTCCCCGGCACCTTCGCCGCCAGCGCCGGCTTCCTGCCCGCCTTCGCCGCCGGTGCGGCGCTGGCCTTGCGCCCTCTGCCCCGCCTGGACGGTGGCCAGGCCCTCGCCGCCGGGGTCGGGGTGGCGGTCATGGCCATGGCGGCGCATGACTACGGCGTCATTGCCGGCTCCGTGCTGCTGATCCTGCTGGCGCAGCGGGGCGGCAGCTTCGCGCATGGACTGCGCCGGCCGTCCCTTCTCTGGCTGGGGAAAGTCTCCTTCAGCCTCTATCTGGTGCACCTGCCCGTGCTGCTGATGCTGACGCATCTCCTGCGTGATCGGGCCACGCCGGGCATGGTCGCGCTGCTGGCTGTGCCACTCGCCCTGCCCGCCGCCGCCATCACGCACGCGCTGGTCGAACGCCCGGCGCAGCGGCTGGCGCGCAGCCTGCCGGCGCCGCGTACAGGCCGGCTCCAGGCCCGCCTGACGTGAAGCGAGGAGGGAGCCACCCCCCTCCCCGCCGCCCTCTCATCAGACGCGAAGCAGATGGATCTCTACGCTGGGGCGCTTGCGGAGCCGCCGGCTGACCGCCTTGCGCAGCATGGTACGCGCCGCATCGCGCAGCGTGTCGTCCTCCTGCTTCAGGGCCGGTGGAAGGTCGGTGACCGCGCGCGCCAGCTCGTCGGCAAGCTGACCGGGCTCCATGTCCGCCATGTCGAACAGGCCGGGTGCAGAGATCTGCGGGTTGCCCAACACCCGGCCGCTGCGGTCCACCGCCAGCGAGGCCATCACCACGCCGTTGAACAGCATCCGGCGCCGGGCGCCGAGCACGCTGCCGTCGAGCGGCAACAGCCGCTCGCCATCCAGCGCGAGCTGGCCCGTGGGCACCCCCTCCACCACCTCCGGCGCGGCGTTGCCGGTGCGCGGCGCGAGCTGCAGCACGTCGCCATCCTCGACCAGCACAGGCGTCGAGCCCATCTCGCGGGCCAGGGCGGCGTGTTCCTGCAGATGGCGCCACTCGCCATGCACCGGCACCGAGAAGCGCGGCTTCACCAGGGAATAGAGGCGCCGCAGCTCGTCCCGTGCCGGGTGGCCGGAGACATGCACCATGTGGTCGTCCGCGGTCATGACCTTGCAGCCACCACGCGCCAGGTCGTCCTGCATGCGCAGGATGGCGCGCTCGTTGCCGGGGATCATGCGGGAGGAGAAGATCACGGTGTCCCCCTCCCCCAGCGAGATACGAGGATGGGTGTCGGCGGCGATCTTCGCCATGGCCGAGCGCGGCTCGCCCTGGCTGCCGGTGCAGATGATCAGCAGCTGATCGTCCGGTACGTCATCCGCCTCCTCCTCCTGGAGGAAAGGCGGGACGCCCTGGAGATAGCCGCATTCCCGCGCCGCCGCCTCGGCATTCCGCAGGCTGCGGCCGAACAGCGCGACCTGCCGCCCGGCGGCCCGCGCCGCCGCCGTGATCGACTCGATCCGCGCCACATTGGTGGCGAAGCAGCTGACGGCCACGCGGCCCTTCAGCTTGCGGATCAGCGCCGTCATGCTGCGGCGGACCTCGGCCTCGGAGCCGGAATGGCCTTCCACCAGGGCATTGGTGCTGTCGCAAACCATCGCCAGCACGCCCTCGCGTCCGAGCGCGGCGAAGGCCTCCTCGTCGGCGGGCTGGCCAATCAGCGGGTCGGGGTCCAGCTTCCAGTCGCCGGTGTGCAGCACGGTGCCATGCCGGGTGCGGATGGCGATGGACTGCGGCTCCGGCACGGAATGGGTCACGCGGATGAAGCGCAGCTGGAACGGCCCCAGCTCCACCTCGCCGCCGAGCGGCACGGTGATCAGCTCGACCTGTCCCAAAAGGCCCGCCTCGCCCAGCTTCCGCCGCAGCACGGCCGCCGTGAAGGGGCTGGCATAGACCGGGCAGCGAAGCTGCGGCCAGAGCGGCGCCACGGCGCCCACATGGTCCTCATGCGCATGGGTGATGACGAGGCCCAGCAGCTTGTCCCGGCGCTCGGCGAGCCAGGCGGGATCCGGCACCATGACCTCGGCTTCCGGCTGCTCGGCACCGCCGAAGCCGATGCCGCAGTCGATCGCCAGGAGCTGGCCGTCGCAGCGGTAGACATTCAGGTTGCAGCCGATTTCCCCCGTTCCGCCCAGCGGAATGAAGGCCAAGTCTCCATCGTTGTTCAGGTTCATCTACTCTCGCCAGTGGTGGTGTTCATGCAGTCATGCCCTTCACAGGGCAGATTCCGTGGCCCTCGTCATGCCCATGCCCCTTCTGAGGGCCGGGCGCGTCAGGCAAATTCTTCAGGAGGGAAATGGGAGCGCACCCGCATTTCTCCAACAGCAGTCCGACATCGGACGTGATCGCCCGGACAGTTGCCGCCAGCGCCAACTCTCCTTGCGGCTGCGAGGCCGTGAAATCTCCGGGGCTGCGGCGCAATGCTTCCCTCCACACAACCCCACATAACCCCAGACAACGCCCGATTGCATCGGCGGAACCGTCCTCCCGCCGATCACGGATTGCGGACGAGGCGATTGCTCTCTCTGGCGGAGTGCTGCGACGCGGGCCTGCGCAACTGGACGCCGGCGGCCTTGGGCAGGACGCTCCTGTTGCTGCTCCGCAGGACAGGCGGTCAGGGTGTACCACCCGAACGACAGCAGCCGGGTGGCAGCCTTGCTCAGGCGCCGGAAGCAGGCCCTTCCGCCCGGCCTCTGCGGGGCGTCTCTGCTGCCGGCGCGTTATTTCCCGCACGGGTTGCAAGGGGCGGCATGCTGGCGAGTTCGCCGGCTGCCACAGGAATGCGTACCCCCTCCACTTCGAGCATGAGGCGCCCGTCCTCGGCCAGCCCCGCGAAGCGCCCGCTCAACATTTTGTGTCGCTGCCTCACCCATAGCGGCGTGCCGAGGGCAGGGCCGAAACGCATCCAGGCCTCCCGCATCGGTGCGAAGCCGGCGGCCTGCTGCTGTTGCCGCCAGCGGCCGAGGGCCGCCAGGAAACGCTCCGCAAAGGCGGCCGGCTCGGGCGGGGCGATACCCGCGCCCGCAAGACTGGCCGTCGGGCGGTCCGGCAATGGGGGAGCCTCCCGTAGATTGACGCCGATCCCCGGAATGATCCAGCCGATGCCGCCCTGCCCGTCCGGCGCCGCCTCGGTGAGAATGCCGGCGCATTTGGCTCCGCCCAGCAACAGGTCGTTGGGCCACTTCAGCGCCAGTTCCGCATCCGGCGGCAGAAGCTCCGCGACGGTCTCGGCCAGGGCCACGGCCACGAGGAGGCCCCATTGCGGCAATTCGCGGGCCGGGCCTGCGGGACGCCAGAGAAAGGAGAGGTGCAGGTTGCCGGCGGTGGAATGCCAGGGCCGCCCCTGGGTGCCGCGCCCGGCGGTCTGCCGCCGGGCCAGGACCGCGAGCCCTTCCGGCTCCCCCGCGGCTGCGGCGGCCAGCACGACATCCTGCGTGCTGGCCAGTTCCTCATGGACCGTGAGCCGCCATGCGGCCACGCCGCCCGTCACCCCAGAAGGGCCGCGACCGCCGCCTGTGCCGCCGCCAGGAAGGGCGCCGGGAAGACGAAGAAGAAGACGGTGAACAGCCCGGTGCCCGCCAGGACAGCGGAGAGGCTGGCCGGCCGCGGGTCGAGCGCGGTGCCGGCGTCGAAATACATCACCTTGATGACGCGCAGGTAATAGTAGGCCGAGATGGCCGAGGTGAGCACGCCCACGACCGCCAGGGTCCAGTAGCCACCCTGCACCGCCGCCAGGAAGACGTAGAGCTTGCCGAAGAAGCCGGCCAGCGGCGGGATGCCAGCCATGGAGAGCATGAACACCGTCATGCCCAGGGCCATGGCGGGATCGGTGCGGCCCAGGCCGGCGAGGTCCTCGACCCCCTCCAGCGCGCGCCCGTTGCGGCGCATGGCGATCAGCACGGCGAAGGTGCCGACGCTGGTGAACACATAGATCGCCATGTAGAGCAGCAGGCTGCGGATGCCGATCTCGCTGGCCACCGCCAGGCCCATCAGCGCATAGCCGATATGGCCGATGGAGGAATAGGCCATCAGCCGCTTGATGTTGCGCTGGCCGATGGCGCCCAGCGCGCCCAGGATCATCGAGCCGAGCGAGGCCAGGATCAGCACCTGCTGCCACTGCTCGACCAGTTCGCCGAACGGCCCCGCGGCCACGCGGGTCAGCAAGGCGATGGCCGCCACCTTCGGCGCCGTGGCGAAGAAGGCGGTGACCGGCGTGGGCGCACCCTCATAGACGTCGGGCGTCCACATGTGGAAGGGCACGGCCGAGATCTTGAAGGCCAGCGCCGCCAGCACGAAGACCAGGCCGACCACCAGGCCGAAGGGCGTGCCATCGGTTGTGCCCACCGCATCGGCGATGCGGCCGAAATTGGTGGAACCGGCGAAGCCATAGATCAGGCTGGAGCCATAGAGCAGCATGCCCGAGGCCAGAGCGCCCAGCACGAAGTACTTGAGGCCGGCCTCGGAGGAGCGCTCGCTGTCCCGGTTGAAGGCGGCGATCACGTAGAGGGAGAGCGAAAGCAGCTCCAGGCCCAGGTAGAGCGTGATCAGGTCATTGGCCGAGACCATGATGAGCATGCCGAGGCTGCTGAACAGCAGCAGCACCGGGAACTCGAAGCGGCTCAGGCCCTCCTTGACGTTCCAGTCCATCGCCAGGAGCAGGCCGAGCGCGGCGCCGGCCAGCACCAGCAGCTTCATGAACTTGGTGAAGGCGTCGGAGACGTACTGGCCGAGGAAGGCGACGCCCTCCGGCTGGCTGAGGACCAGCACGGCCGTCACCAGCAGCGTGCCGAGCACCGCCATGTTGATGGCGAAGCTGGTATCCCGCCGGGGCAGCACACCGGCGGCCAGGATGACCAGGCCACCAAGCGCCAGCACGAGTTCAGGGAGGATGAGGGTCCAGTTCATGCCGGTCACATCCCGGCCATGCGCGGCAGGGCCATCGCGGCTTCATGCCGCGTGACCAGCGCCGCGACACTGGCCTCGAAGAAGGAGAGGAAGGAAGACGGATAGACGCCCATCCACAGGGTCAGCAGGATGAGCGGCGCGAAGGTGACGTACTCGCGCGGGCTGAGGTCCAGCAGGGCCTTCAGGTCCTCGCGGGTGATCCGGCTGAAGATCACGCGGCGATAGAGCCACAGCATGTAGGCCGCGCCCAGGATCATGCTCAGCGCGCCGCCGAAGGCGACCCACGGGTTGACGTGCCAGACGCCCACGATGACCAGGAACTCGCCCGGGAAGCCGGCCGTGCCGGGCAGCGCGATGGAGCCCATGGTGAACAGCATGAAGACCATGGCGTAGGAGGGCATGATCTTGGCCACGCCGCCGTAGCGCGCGATCTCGCGCGAGTGGACGCGGTCGTAGAGCACGCCGACGCAGAGGAAGAGCGCGCCGGAGACCACACCGTGGCTGAGCATCTGGAAGATGGCGCCGGAGATGCCCTGCTGGTTCAGCGTGAAGATGCCCATCGTCACGATGCCCATATGGGCGACCGAGGAATAGGCGATCAGCTTCTTCATGTCCTCCTGCGCCATCGCCACCAGCGAGGTGTAGACGACGGCCACCACGGAGAGCGTGAAGATCAGCGGCGCGAACCACTCCGTCGCCTGCGGCAGCAGCGGCAGGGAGAAGCGGAGAAAGCCATAGGCGCCCATCTTCAGCAGCACGCCGGCCAGGATGACGGAACCGGCGGTCGGCGCCTCGACATGCGCGTCCGGCAGCCAAGTGTGCACCGGCCACATCGGCACCTTCACCGCGAAGGAGGCGAGGAAGGCCAGGAACATCCAGACCTGCACGGAGGGCGCGATGGTCAGCTGCATGATGGCCGGGATCGAGGTGCTGCCGGCCTCGAACCAGAGCGTCAGAAGCGCCAGCAGCATCAGCAGCGAGCCGAGCAGGGTGTAGAGGAACAGCTTGTAGGCGGCATAGACCCGCCGCGCCCCGCCCCAGACGCCGATGATCAGGAACATCGGGATCAGGACGCCTTCGAAGAAGATGTAGAACAGCACGATGTCCAGCGCGCTGAACATGCCGACCATCATCGTCTCCAGGACGAGGAAGGCGATCATGTACTCCCGCACGCGGCTCTCGATGGCTTCCCAGGAGGCCAGGATGCAGAGTGGCGTCAGCACGGTGGAGAGCAGCACGAACAGCACGGAGATGCCGTCCACGCCCATGTGGTAGCCGAGGCCGAATTCCGGCATCCAGCTCATCTGCTCGACGAACTGGAAGTCGGCGCTCGACTTGTCGAACTGGAACCAGAGGATCAGCGACAGGGCGAAGGTGATCAGGCTGGTCCAGAGCGCGGTCCAGCGGGCGTTGGAGGCGACGACCGCCTCCTCCCCCCGGATGAACAGGAGGATGCCAGCGCCCACCAGCGGCAGGAAGGTGAGCAGCGAGAGCAGAGGGAAACCCGCGGCGTTCATCGGCCGACCCCGAACAGGAAGATGCTGACGAAGAGAACAAGGCCGATGATCATGGCAAAGGCGTAGCTCGCCACCCGGCCCGACTGCAGGCGCACCACGCGGCCGGAAGCCTGGGCGGTGAGGCTGGCGGCGCCGTTCGGCATGCCGTCGATGATCTTCACGTCGCCCACCTTCCAGAGCTGCACGGCAAGCGCGCGCGCCGGGCGGACGAAGATCCGGTCATACAGCTCGTCGAAGTACCACTTGTTGAGCAGGAAACGGTACAGGCCCGGCACCGCCGCCGCGATCCGCCCCGGCATCGAAGGCGCGAACATGTACAGCACATAGGCCAGAGCGATACCGATCAGGCCCACGACGGTCGGCAGCAGCGGCACCCATTCCGGCACCTCGTGCGCGGCGTGCATGACCTCGTTGTGCGGCGCATTGACGATGGCGCCGTTCCAGAACTCCACCCAATGGTGGCCGACGAACATCTCGTGGAACACGCCACCAGCGAACACCGCGCCGACCGCCAGCACGAAGAGCGGCACCAGCATGACCCAGGGGCTCTCGTGCACATGCTCCATCGTGTGATGGTCCGCGCGCGGGGCACCGTGGAAGGTCAGGATGATCAGGCGCCAGGAGTAGAAGGCGGTCAGGAAGGCGGCCGCGATGCCGCAGATGAAGGCATAGGTGGCGGTCCAGCCCACGCCCGCATAGGCGGCCTCGAGGATCATGTCCTTCGAGTAGTAGCCGGCGAAGAGCGGAACGCCCGCCAGCGCCAGGGAGCCGATCCAGAACATGGCGTAGGTGAAGGGGATCTTCTTCCAGATCCCGCCCATCCGGCGGATGTCCTGCTCGTCCGACATGGCGTGGATGACCGAGCCGGCGCCCAGGAACAGCAGCGCCTTGAAGAAGGCGTGCGTGAACAGGTGGAACACCGCCGCCTGGTAGGCGCCGACGCCGACGGCGAAGAACATGTAGCCGAGCTGCGAGCAGGTCGAGTAGGCGATCACCCGCTTGATGTCGTTCTGCACCATGCCGACGCTGGCGGCGAAGAGCGCCGTCGTGCCGCCGATCACGGCGATGAAGCCGAGCACGTTCGGGGCATATTCCATCAGCGGCGACATGCGCGCCATCAGGAAGACGCCGGCCGTCACCATGGTGGCGGCATGGATCAGCGCGGAGACCGGCGTCGGGCCTTCCATCGCGTCCGGCAGCCAGGTGTGCAGGCCGATCTGCGCCGACTTGCCCATGGCGCCCAGGAAGAGGAACAGGCCGATCAGCTCCAGCGCCGGATAGCCGGCGAAGGTGGTCTGCCGGGCCGCCTCGACGCCCTGGAAGATGCCGTCGAACTCGAGGGTGCCGAAGGTCCAGAAGGTCAGCGCCATGCCGAGCATGAAGAAGAGGTCGCCCACGCGGTTGACGATGAAGGCCTTCATCGCCGCGCGGTTGGCGCTCTCACGCTCGTACCAGTAGCCGATCAGCAGGTAGCTCGCGAGGCCGACGCCCTCCCAGCCGAAGAACAGCTGCACGAGGTTGTTGGCCGTCACCAGCATCAGCATCATGAAGGTGAACAGGGAGAGATAGGCGAAGAAGCGCGGGGGCGTCTCGTCATGCGACATGTAGCCCACGCTGTAGAGGTGGATCATGGTCGAGATCAGCGTGACCATGCCCACCATCATCGCCGCCAGCGTGTCGTAGCGGAGCGCCCAGGAGACCTGGAGGCCGCCGACATCGATCCACTTGACGATCTCGACCACACCCGGCGTGTGGTTCAGCCCGACCTGCACGAAGCCATAGAGGCCACAGGCCGCGGCCAGGGCCATGCAGAGCACGGTGGCCCATTGCGCCGCCTTGTCGCCGATCCAGCGGCCGAAGAAGCCGGAGATGCAGGCGCCAAGCAGCGGGAAGAAGACAGCACCGACATACATGCGACTAACCCTTCAGGGTGGAGACGTCCTCCACCTCGATGCTGCCGCGGTTGCGGAAGTAGATGACGACGATGGCCAGCCCGATGGCCGCTTCCGCGGCCGCGACGGTCAGCACGAACAGGGCGAAGATCTGCCCGGTGAGGTCCTGCAGGGCCGCGGAGAAGGCCACCATGTTCAGGTTCACCGCGAGCAGGATCAGCTCGAGCGACATCAGGATGACGATGATGTTCTTCCGGTTCAGGAAGATGCCGAACACGCCGAGCACGAAGAGGATCGCGCTCACCGTGAGGTAATGGCCCAGGCCAATGCTCAGCATGTCAGTGGTGCCCGCCTTCTTCTTGGTCGTGGTGCCCGTGGCCGTGCGCCTCGTGCGCGACCTTCTTCGGCTTCGGCGGCTCCGGCAGTTTGCGCCGGACGATGCCGAGCTTGTCCAGACCGGTGCGTGCGGGCACCTTCGTCAGCGCCACGGCCTCGGCGCGGGCCAGCTGCACGGCAATGTCCTGGCGCTTGCTGTTGGCCGGCTTGTCGCGCAGCGTCAGCACGATGGCACCGATCATGGCCACCAGCAGGATCAGGCCGGCAATCTGGAACAGCAGGATGTAGTCCGTATAGACCAGCCGCCCGAGCGCCTCGGTGTTCGACAATGCCGGGTCGATCGGCACGGCGTTCAGCCGCAGCATCGCGACATCCGGCGCGAACTGCCAGGAGCCGAAGACGAACAGCAGTTCCAGGAAGAGGATGGCCCCGATCACCGCGCCGATCGGCGCGTAGCGTTGCAGTCCCTGCCGCAGCTGGACGAAGTCGATGTCCAGCATCATCACGATGAACAGGAACAACACCGCAACCGCGCCGACATAGACGATGACCAGGATCAGGGCCAGAAACTCGGCCCCCGCCATCAGGAACAGCGCCGCGGCGTTGAAGAACGCCAGGATCAGGAACAGCACGCTGTGCACGGGATTGCGGCTGGTCACCACCATGACCGCGCTGGCGATCAGGATGGCCGCGAAGACATAGAAGGCGAGTGCGGCGATCATCGCAGCCCGCCCGCGTGCAGATGCAGCATCATGGCACCGTTCCGAAAGAGCCGCCCTGGCAGGAGGACGGGGCCGTGGAGGAAGGCTGCGGGGGCGTCACGACCAGGCCCACCCCCGCGGCGGTAATCAGCGATAGGGCGCGTCGAGCTCGAGGCGCTTGGCGATCTCCGGCTCCCACCGGTCACCATTCGCGAGCAGCTTGTTCTTGTCGTAGAGCAGCTCCTCGCGCGTCTCCGTCGCGAACTCGAAATTCGGCCCCTCGACGATGGCATCCACCGGGCAGGCTTCCTCGCAGAGGCCGCAGTAGATGCACTTCGTCATGTCGATGTCGTAGCGCGTGGTGCGGCGGGAGCCGTCCTCGCGCGGTTCGGCCTCGATGGTGATCGCGAGCGCCGGACAGATCGCCTCGCAGAGCTTGCAGGCGATGCAGCGCTCCTCGCCATTGGGGTAGCGGCGCAGCGCATGCTCGCCCTTGAAGCGGGGCGAGAGTGCCGTCTTTTCATAGGGATAGCTGATCGTGGCCTTGGGGCTGAAGAACTGCTTCAGCGTCAGCGCCATACCGGAGACCAGCTCGGTCAGCAGCAGGCTGCGTGCCACGCGGTCAAGCGTTGCCATCTCTCACCTCGTCGCGCGGGGGTAACCCGCGCCCGTCATTTGAACAAGAGACCTCATGCCGGCAGCCACCCTGCGAGCTTCAGCACGAAGGCGGTCAGCACCAGATAGATCAGGCTGAACGGCAGGAATACCTTCCAGCCCAGGCGCATCAGCTGGTCGTAGCGGTAGCGCGGGAAGGTCGCGCGCACCCAGATGAAGGTGAACAGGCAGAGGCAGATCTTGAGGATGAACCAGAGCGGGCCCGGCACCCAGTTGAAGGGCGCCACATCCAGCGGCGGCAGCCACCCCCCCAGGAACAGGATGGTGGTCATCGCCGACATGAGGATCATGTTGGCGTATTCGCCCAGGAAGAAGAGGGCGAAGGTCATGGAGGAGTATTCCACCATGAAGCCCGCCACCAGCTCCGACTCGCCCTCGGCCAAGTCGAAGGGCGGGCGGTTCGTCTCGGCCAGGGTCGAGATGAAGAAGATGATGAACATCGGGAAGAGCGGGATGAAGAACCAGACGGTCTTCTGCGCCAGCACGATGGCGTTCAGGTTCAGGCTGCCGACGCAGAGCAGAACCGTCACGATCACCAGGCCCATCGAGACTTCGTAGGACACCATCTGCGCGGCCGAGCGCAGGGCGCCCAGGAAGGCATATTTCGAGTTGGAGGCCCAGCCGGCGATGATGATGCCGTAGACGCCAAGCGAGGAGATCGCCAGCAGGTACAGCACGCCGACATTGATGTTGGCGACCGCCCAGCCATCATTCACCGGAATGACGGCCCAGGCCACCAGCGCCAGGATCAGCGTCAGCATCGGGCCGAAGATGAACAGCCCCCGGTTGGCGCCGGAGGGGATGATGGTCTCCTTCAGCAGCATCTTCAGCGCATCGGCGAAGGGCTGCAGCAGGCCGAAGGGGCCGACCACGTTGGGGCCCTTGCGCATCTGCATCGCGGCCATGACCTTGCGCTCGGCGAGCGTCAGGTAGGCGACGCCGATCAGCAGCGGCACCAGCAGGGCCAGGGTCTGCAGCAGCGTGATGACGAGGATGCCGAGCGGCGAGGCGAGAAACGTGTCCATCCCGGTCACTCCGCCGCCAGCCGCGGCGTGGGGTCGTTGTAGATGCGGCTGCACTCGGCCATCACGTCGGAGGCGCGGCTGATCACATCAGCCCGCCAGTAGTCGGTGATCGGCAGGGTGAAGGGCTGCTGGCCAAGGCTGACGCCGCTGGCCTGCGGGCCGGTGGTATCGGCGCAGCCGCCGGCGACGCGGCCATCCACCAGCCGGAAGGCAGGGTTCGCCGCCGCCAGCCGCGCCCGCAGCGCGTCCAGCGTGTTGAACTGCAGGTCCACGCCCAGCGCTGCGCCAGCAGCACGGATGATGCGCCAGTCCTCCTTGGCCTCGCCCGGCGGATAGAGCGCCAGACGGCCATGCTGCACCCGGCCCTCGGTGTTGACGTAGGTGCCTTCCTTCTCCGGGTAGGCAGCGCCCGGCAGGATCACGTCCGCCCGCGCCGCCGCCCGGTCGCCATGATGGCCCTGGTAGACGACGAAGGCGCCTTCCGGGATCAGGCCGGCATCGAAGCCATCGGCGCCGAGCAGCCAGAGCGCGTCCACGCCGCCCGCCAGCATGCCGGCGAGGTCCAGCCCGTTCGGGCCGGGCACGAAGCCGGCGTCCAGCGCGCCGACCTGGCCGCCGAAGAGGTGCAGCATGTTGAAGCCATGCCAGTCCGGCGTCAGCGCGCCGACCGAGCGCGCCAGCTCCCAGGCCGCCGCGAGCACTGCCGCGCCGTCCGGGCGCGCCACGGCACCACGGCCGAGGATCACCATCGGCCGCTTGGCGCCCTTCAGCACCTCGGCGAAGGCGTTGCCGCCCTCCAGCAGGGTGGAGATGGCCCCGGGGCCCTCCCCCAGCTGCTCGGTGTGATAGGTCAGGTCGAGCCCGGCCGGGCCGATGAAGCCCACCTTCAGCGCACCCGCCGCCCAGCGCTTGCGGATGCGCGCGTTCAGCACGGGCGCCTCCTTGCGGGGATTGCTGCCGATGATCAGCAGCGCGTCCGCCTCCTCGATTCCGGCGATGCCGGAATTGAAGAGGTAGTAGTCACGCCGGGAGGCGTCGATCGCCGCACCGTCCTGCCGGCAGTCGAGATTGGCCGAGCCGAGGCCCACCATCAGCTCGCGCAGGGCGAAGGCGCTCTCGGCGTCCACCAGATCGCCGGCCACGGCGCCGACGCGGTTGCCGGGAATGCCCTGCATCCGCTCGGTGATGACGGCGAAGGCCTCTTCCCAGCTCGCCTGGCGCAGCTTGCCGTCCTGGCGCACCCAGGGGCGGTCCAGCCGCTTGCGGCGGAAGCCGTCGAAGGAGAAGCGGCCACGGTCGGCCATCCACTCCTCGTTCACGTCCTCATTGACGCGCGGCAGGATGCGCACGACCTCGGGGCCGCGCGTGTCGATGCGGATGGCGGCACCCACGGCGTCCAGCACGTCGATGCTCTCGGTCTTGCGCAGCTCCCAGGGCCGCGCCACGAAGGCGTAGGGCCGGCTGGTCAGCGCGCCGACCGGGCAGATGTCGATCAGGTTGCCGGAAAGCTCGGTGGTCAGCGCCTTCTCGACATAGGTGCCGATCTGCATGTTCTCGCCGCGCCCCGTGGCGCCCAGCTCCGGCACGCCCGCCACCTCGGTGGCGAAGCGCACGCAGCGGGTGCACTGGATGCAGCGGGTCATGATCGTCTTGACCAGCGGGCCCATGTACTTGTCTTTGACCGCCCGCTTCTCCTCGCGGTAGCGGCCGCCCTGCCCGCCATAGGCGGTCGCCTGGTCCTGCAGGTCGCACTCGCCGCCCTGGTCGCAGATCGGACAGTCCAGCGGGTGGTTGATCAGCAGGAATTCCATGACGTTGCGGCGGGCATTCCGGACCATCGCGCTGTCCGTGAACACCTTCATGCCGTCCGCCACCGGATAGGCGCAGGAGGCCACCGGCTTCGGCGCCTTCTCCACCTCGACCAGGCACATGCGGCAATTGCCGGCGACGCTCAGCCGCTCATGGTAGCAGAAGCGGGGAATTTCCTTCCCCGCCGCCTCGCAGGCCTGCAACACCGAAGCGCCGTTCGGAACCTCAACCTCGGTCCCGTCGATCGTAACCTTGGCCATGGCGCCTTACTCCGCCGCCAGCGGCACATGGGTGCCGCCGTGCTTCTGCTTGTAGGCCCGGATGCGCTCCTCCATCACGGGCCGGAAATGCCGGATCAGCCCCTGCACCGGCCAGACGCCGCCATCGGCGAGGGCGCAGATGGTGTGCCCCTCGATCTGGCGGGTGACGCCGTCCAGCAGGTCGATCTCCTCGATCTCGGCGCGGCCCTCGACCATGCGGTCCATCAGGCGCTTCTGCCAGCCCATGCCCTCGCGGCAGGGGGTGCACTGGCCGCAGCTCTCGTGCTTGTAGAAATCGGCCAGGCGCGAGATGGCCTTGATGATGTCGGTGGACTTGTCCATCACGATCACCGCGGCGGTGCCGAGGCCCGACTTGTGGTCGCGCAGGGCGTCGAAATCCATCAGCACGTCGTCGCAGATGTGCTTCGGCAGCAGCGGCGTCGAGGAACCGCCGGGGATGACGGCCAGCAGGTTGTCCCAGCCGCCGCGCACGCCGCCGGCATAGCGCTCGATCAGCTCCCGCATCGGGATGCTCATCTCGGCTTCCACGTTGCAGGGCTTGTTCACATGGCCCTGGATGCAGAAGACCTTGGTGCCCGAGTTGCGCGGACGGCCGAAGCCGGCGAACCAGGAGGCACCGCGCCGCAGGATGGTCGGCACCACTGCGATGGTCTCGACGTTGTTGACCGTGGTCGGGCAGCCATAGAGGCCCACCGCCGCCGGGAAGGGCGGCTTCAGGCGCGGCATGCCCTTCTTGCCTTCGAGGCTTTCGATCAGCGCCGTCTCTTCGCCGCAGATATAGGCGCCGGCACCACGGTGCAGGTAGAGGTCGAAGTCCCAGCCCGAGCCGGCGGCGTTCTTGCCCAGCAGCCCCGCGTCGTAGGCCTCGTCGATGGCCGCCTGCAGCACCACGGCCTCGTTGTAGTACTCGCCGCGGATGTAGATGTAGGCCGCGTGCGCCCCCATGGCGAAGGAGGCGATCAGACAGCCCTCGATCAGCGTCTGCGGGTCGTTGCGGACGATGTCGCGGTCCTTGCAGGTGCCCGGTTCCGACTCGTCGCAGTTGACGACGAGGTAGGACGGCCGGCCATCGGGCGAGGCCTTCGGCATGAAGCTCCACTTCATGCCGGTCGGGAAGCCGGCCCCGCCGCGGCCGCGCAGGCCCGACTGCTTCATCTCCTCGATGATCCAGTCCCGACCTTTGGCGATGATGCCGGCGGTGCCGTCCCAGTTGCCGCGGCGCAGCGCCTCCTGCAGCCCCCAGTGATGGATGCCGTAGAGGTTGGTGAAGATGCGGTCCTTGTCGCTCAGCGGCATGGCGTCATTCTCCCTTCCGCCCGACCACGATGGCGGGGTCCTTCAGCGGAATGTCGAGCAGCACCTCCGGCCCGCCCTCGGGCGCGCTGCAGAGGCGGCCCTTGGCGCTGCCCGGCTTCGGGCGCTCGCCCCGCTTCAGGGACTCGATCAGCTTCACCGTGCTCTCGTAGTCCAGGTCTTCGTAGTAGTCGTCATCGACGGCCAGCACGGGCGCGTTCACGCAGCCGCCGAGGCATTCCACCTCGGAAAGGGTGAACAGACCGTCCTCGCTGGTGTCGCCATAGCCCTTGAGCGCGCCGGCATCCTTGCAGGCGCGCAGCACCTCATCCGAGCCGCGCAGCCAGCAGGGCGTCGTGCCGCAGACCTGCAGGTGAAACCGGCCGATCGGCTTGGTGTTGAACATGAAATAGAAGGTGGCCACCTCATAGACGCGGATCGGCGCCATGTGCAGCCGGGTCGCCACCACGTCCATCGCGACGCGCGGCACCCAGGCGCTGCCGGTGGCGCGGCCCATCTGCTTCTGCACGACGTAGAGCAGCGGGATGACCGCGCTCGCCTCCTTGCCGGCCGGATAGCGCTTCAGGATCTTTTCGATCTGCGCTTCGCTTTCCGGATCGAAGGCGAAGCTCGCGGGTTCCTCGTGATGATTCACGTCCTGCTGGGCGCTCACCGGTCGATCTCTCCGAAAACGATGTCCAGGCTGCCGATGATGGACACGGCGTCGGCCAGCATGTGCCCCTTGGAAAGCTTCTCCATGGCCTGCAGATGCGCAAAGCCGGGCGCCCGGATCTTGCAGCGGTAGGGGCGGTTGGTGCCATCCGCCACGAGGAACACGCCGAACTCGCCCTTCGGCGCCTCGACCACCGTGTAGGTCGAGCCCTCGGGGACGTGGTAGCCTTCGGAATAAAGCTTGAAGTGATGGATCAGCGATTCCATCGAGCGCTTCATCTCGGCCCGCTTCGGAGAGGCGATCTTGCTGTCCTGGACCTTGATCGGGCCGCCCGGCATCTGCGCCAGGCACTGCTTGATGATCTTATGGCTCTCCCGCATCTCCGCGATGCGGACGAGATAGCGCTCATAGCAGTCGCCATGGCTGCCAACCGGGATCTCGAAGTCGAGCTGGTCGTACACGTCATAAGGCTGGCTGCGGCGCAGGTCCCAGGCGCAGCCCGAGGCGCGCAGGCAGGGGCCGGAGAAGCCCCAGGCGAAGGCCTCCTCGGCCGTCATGATGCCGATATCGACGGTGCGCTGCTTGAAGATACGGTTGCCCGTCAGCAGGCGCTCGATATCGTCCACAAACTTGGGGAACTGCTCCGCCCAGGCGGCGATGCGGTCGGTCAGCCCGGCCGGCAGATCCTTCGATACGCCACCGGCGCGGAAGTAATTGGCGTGGTAATGGGAGCCGGAGGTGGAGTCGTAGAACTCCAGCAACGCTTCGCGCTGCTCGAAGCCCCAGAGGCTCGGCGTCGTCGCGCCCACATCCAGCGCATAGGTCGTGATGTTCAGGATGTGGTTCAGGATGCGGCTGATCTCGGCGAACAGCACACGGATGTACTGCGCGCGGATCGGCGCCTCGATGCCGAGCAGGCGCTCGGTGGCGAGGGCGAAGGCATGCTCCTGCGACATCGGCGCCACATAGTCGAGCCGGTCGAAATAGGGCAGCGCCTGGATATAGGTCTTGTGCTCGATCAGCTTCTCGGTGCCGCGATGCAGCAGGCCGATATGCGGATCGGCACGCTCCACCACCTCACCCTGCAATTCCAGGATGAGACGCAGAACGCCATGCGCGGCCGGATGCTGCGGGCCGAAATTGATGGTGTGGCTGTCGATCTCGACGACGCGCTTGCCGGCGGCGGCGGGAGTGTCTTCGGTGCTGAGGCTCATTCGCGGGTGATCCGGTTGAGGTGCACCTTCTCGTCGCCGGGCAGCGTGGTCATGCCTTCCCAGGGCGAGAGGAAGTCGAAGTTGCGGAAATCCTGCTGCAGCTTGACCGGCTCATAGACCACGGCCTGCCGCTCGGGGTCGTAGCGGACCTCGACATAGCCGGTCAGCGGGAAGTCCTTGCGCAGCGGGTGCCCCTCGAAGCCATAGTCGGTGAGCAGGCGCCGCAGGTCGGGCTGGCCGCTGAAGATGATGCCGTACATGTCCCACGCCTCGCGCTCGAACCAGGTGGCGGAGGGCCAGAGGTCGGAAACGGTCGGCACCGGCGCCGTGGCATCGGTCGTGGTGATGACGCGGATGCGGTGGTTATGCGTCAGCGACAGCAGGTTATAGACGACATCGAAGCGCTCCGGCCGGCTCGGCCAGTCCACGCCGCAGATGTCCATGCACTGCTCGAAGGCGAAGCGCGATTCATCGCGCAGCAGCTGCAGCACCGCATGGATGGCGGCGCGCTGCACGCGGATCTCCACCTCGGCGCCGCGCGCGATCCCCGACTCGGTCACCACCCCTTGCGGGATGGCGCCGAGCACGGCGTTCAGCAGCTCTTCCTGTGCGGTCGGGGCGCGGGGCGCCTCGGCCGGGGCAATGGCGGTCTCGTCAGCCACGCAGGATGCTCCCCGTCCGCCGGATCTTCTTCTGTAACTGCAGCACGCCATAGACCAGCGCCTCGGCCGTGGGCGGGCAGCCCGGCACGTAGACGTCCACCGGCACGATGCGGTCGCAGCCGCGGACGACGCTGTAGCTGTAATGATAGTAGCCGCCGCCATTGGCGCAGCTGCCCATCGAAATGACCCAGCGGGGCTCGGCCATCTGGTCGTAGACCTTGCGCAGGGCGGGGGCCATCTTGTTGGTCAGCGTGCCGGCCACGATCATCACATCCGACTGCCGCGGCGAGCCGCGCGGAATGGTGCCGAAGCGGTCAAGGTCATAGCGCGGCATGTAGGCATGGATCATCGGCACGGCGCAGCAGGCCAGGCCGAAGGTCATCGGCCAGAGGCTGCCGGTGCGCGCCCAGTTCACCACCTTGTCGAGGTTGGCGACGATGAAGCCCTTGTCCTCGATTTCGTCGGTGGCGGCCTTCACCACCGCGTCCTGATCGGCGCCAGGCTGCAGGGCCTGCTTGTTCCAGGCCAGTTCGTTGCTCGTACTCATGGGATTCATTCCCAATCCAGGGCGCCTTTGCGCCATTCGTAGAGAAAGCCCACCGTCAGCACGGCCAGGAAGCCCATCATGGAGAGGAAGCCCAGCCAGCCAATGTCGCCCAGCGCCACCGCCCAGGGAAAGAGGAAGGCCACCTCCAGATCGAAGATGATGAACAGGATGGCCACCAGGTAGAACCGCACGTCAAAGCGCCGGCGCGTGTCGTCGAACGGCTCGAAGCCGCACTCATACGCCGAGACCTTCTCCGCGTAGGGCTTCTGGCGGGCCGCCAATACGCTCCCCACCACCATGGCGACGGCGATCGCGGCCGCAATGGCCAGGAAGACCAGGATCGGGAAATAGTTCGCCAGCAGTGGCTGGGTCATGATGCGTCCGTCCCTCGGGCCTATGGCCCATCATGGCCAAGCGCAGGGGAGCGCATGGCCAGCCACGCCACAGGCCATGCCGCAGCGCAACGCTCGGGGCGGACATTACCCCCCTGACGCCCGCTTCGCCATAGCCCCTGGGGCATTGCAGCACATTGAAATTAGGTAGGCTTAAAGCTGAAAACGCCGCCCCAGATCCCTGGGGCAGCGTTTCAAAACGCACTGGCGCGAGTGACGGGGCTCGAACCCGCGACCTCCGGCGTGACAGGCCGGCGCTCTAACCAACTGAGCTACACCCGCTTGCGGCGTGGAGGGGGAAATAATCCGGCGGCGCCCCCCTGTCAATCAACGAAAACCGCCTCCCGGTGATCAATCCGCAGAAGAAACCGATTGGCCAGGATCTCGCTGGAGGCGGGGGGACGGGGGACTGGGCACTGACGGATTCGAACCGCCGGCATCCTCGGTGTAAGCGAGGCGCTCTACCGCTGAGCTAAGTGCCCACCCTTCCGACGCAGCGATTAGCGCCCTCCCCCACTGCTGGCAAAGCCCAAAAACGCGAAAGGCCGGCGGTGATGCCGGCCTTTTCCCAAATCCGCCTCACCTGCGGCTTACCCCAGCGTGTCCTTCAGCGCCTTTCCGGCCTTGAATCGCACGGTGGTGGAAGCGGCGATCTCGATCTCCTCCCCGGTCCGCGGGTTGCGGCCCTTGCCCCCCTTTCGGCTGGAGGTGGAGAAGGTGCCGAAGCCCACCAGCCGGACTTCCTGCTTGGCCTTGAGCGCCTGGCTGATCGCGTCGAATACCGCCTCTAGCACCTCGCCGGCCTTGGCCTTGGAGAGCTCTCCCGTCTCCGCGACAACCGCGACGAGATCCTGCTTGTTCACCTGGTTCATCCTCGCCTGAGAGTGGACGGAATCAGCCCGGGCTGGCCCGCACGGTACCGACACTAGGCAACAGGATTTTGCCGCGTCAACGCCGGGCTTGCAGTGCTCCGCCGAAGTGGCCGGATCATGCCGTCCTGTCCGTCCTGCAGACCTTCGGGCAAAGAAAAAGGCCGGGAGGCAAGCCCCCCAGCCACTAGCTTAATCTGTTGACGCCCGTTTCGGACCCCGTTTCACTACGGGCCGGAGCGGGCGTTGGTATTTTGGGGGTGTTTTGGCGGGTTCGGAACCTAAAGGGAACGGATTG
>NZ_JASIRT010000005.1 GCF_030063475.1 Roseomonas sp. E05 | reverse complement strand
CAAGCAGTTCCGTCGCGTCGCAACCCGCTACGACAAGCTCCTCGCCAACTTCCGCGGCTTCGTTCTGCTCGCCTCAATCGCCATCCTACTCCGCTGAAATCGTCACCACCGCCTAGAGCATTTTCCGTTCGCTCTGGCTCACGGAAAATGCTCCAGCCGTTTGTTTTGACGAGCATCTTCACCCGTTCCGATGATGCCATCGGAACGGGATCTGCTCTAACGCCGCCCGAAGACCACCCCCACAGCGAGGGGTGGGAGGGCGCCCTCGGATCTCCGGCTTTTCCTACCCCCAGGGTCCTCGCCGGCGCTGTGGCCGGGCCGCGCTCCAGGGGCCAGCCGCCCCACCGGACGGCGCCCAGGTACTCTGCGTCCTGTGCTGCCGGGGCGTCCCCATCTCGCCCGCCAGCGCCATCAGCCGCGCCACGCGCTCCTCGGTGCTGGGATGGGTGGAGAAGAGGCTGTCCATCCGCAGCCCGGCCAGCGGGTTGATGATGAACATGTGCGCCGTGGCGGGATTGGCCTCGGCGGCATGGTTGATGAAGGCGCGCCGGCCCTGCTCCAGCCGCATCAGCGCATGGGCGAGGCCGGCCGGGTTGCCGCTGATCTCGGCGCCGCCGCGATCCGCCTCGTATTCGCGCGAGCGGCTGATCGCCATCTGCACCACCATGGCCGCGAGGGGAGCGAGCAGCATCACCAGCAGCGTGCCGATCGGGCCGAGCCCCCCGCCGCGCTCGTCCCGCCCGCGCATGCCGCCGAACAGCCAGCCGAACTGCGCCAGCATGCCGATGGCGCCGGCCAGGCAGGCCGTGACGGTCATGATCAGCGTGTCGCGGTGGCGGATATGCGCCAGCTCGTGGGCGATGACGCCCTCCACCTCCTCCGGCGGCATGCGCTGCAGCAGGCCGGTATTGACCGCGACCGCGGCGTTCTCCGGGTTGCGGCCGGTGGCGAAGGCGTTCGGCTGATCCTCGTGGATGATGTAGAGGGCCGGCATCGGCAGCCCGGCGCGTTGCGCCAGCCGGGAGACCATCGCGTGGAGCTCCGGCGCCTCCTGCGGTCCGGCAGGCTGCGCGTTGTGCATCCGCAGTACCATGCGGTCACTGTTCCACCAGGCGAAGACATTGGTGACGCAGGCCACGCCGAAGGCCACCACCATGCCGCCGCGCCCACCAATGGCATAGCCGACGGCGGCGAAGAGCGCCGTCATCGCCGCCAGCAGCAGGGTCGTTCGCAGATAGCCGCTCATGCCCTCTTTCCGTTTTCACGCCTCCATCCCCAGATGGGGAGCATGACAAGCGCTCAGCAAGAGGCCGACAAGCCGGCCAGCCCCAGCCAGACCGAAGCCGAGGCGCCGAAGGTCACGGAGAAGCCGAAAATGCCCAAGGAGATCGACGGGCCGAAGGGACCGGAGCCCACCCGCTACGGCGACTGGGAGCGGAAGGGGCGCGTCAGCGACTTCTGACGCCGCGGCCAGGGGGGCGCCGCCCCCTAGGAACCCCTGCCGTTCCCGGAAGCGCCTGACGAGTCAGCGATTCGTTCCTGCGACTCGGCGGGCCTTTTTGCAGCGGACGCAGTTTGGCCCTGATTTGTTCGGAGAGCCGCCGGCGGGCAGCGCCGGGGGGGAGTTCATTCCCCTCGGCGCTGCCCGAAGAAGTCGCGCAGCAACGCGCCGCATTCCCGTTCCCGCACGCCGCCGACGACCTCCGGCGCGTGGTGGCAGGAGGCGGCGGCGAAGACGCGCGCGCCATGCTCCACCCCACCGCCCTTGGGGTCGTAGGCGCCGAAGACCACCCGCCGCACCCGGAAGAAGCTGGCGGCCTGCGCGCACATCGGGCAGGGCTCCAGCGTCACCGTCAGGGTGCAGTCGGGCAGGCGGGGCTCGCCGCGCAGGGCCGCGGCCTGGCGCAGGGCCAGCAGCTCGGCATGGGCGGAGGCGTCGCGCAGCTCCTCCACCCGGTTGCCGGCGCGGCCGAGCACGGCGCCGGAAGGGTCGGTCACCACCGCGCCCACCGGCACCTCGCCGCGCGCGGCGGCGGCGCGCGCCTCCGCCAGCGCCAGCATGATCGGGCGCGGCTCAGGGGCCGATGAGCTGGCCGCCATCCACCACGATGCTCTGACCGGTCACCCAGCGGGCGCGGTGGGAGGCGAGGAACAGCACCACGTCGGCCACCTCCTCCGGGTGGCCCAGGCGGCCGGCTGGGATCTTGGCGCGGGTCTCCTCGTAGAGCGGCGCACCCTCCAGCCGGCGCTTCTCCCAGGAGCCGCCGGGGAACTCGATCGAGCCGGGAGCCACCGCGTTCACCCGGATGCCCTTGGCCGCGTACATCTTGGCCTGGCTGCCGGTGTAGTGGTCCACCGCCGCCTTGATCGCGCCATAGGGCGCGCTGCGGCTGCTGGCCCTGAGCGCCGAGATCGAGGAGACGTTGACGATCGCGCCCGCGCCCGATTTCTCCAGCCAGGGCAGCGCGGCGTGCGAGGCGCGCACGATCGCCATCATGTCCACCGCGAAGGAGGCGGCCCAGCCGGCCTCGTCATCGGTGGAGCCGAAGCCGGAGGCGTTGTTCACCAGCACGTCGATGCCGCCCAGCGCCTCGGCGGCCTCGGGGATGAAGCGGGCGATCTGCTCCGCATCCGCGAGGTCACAGGGGGCGGCGAAGGCCGGCACCTTGAGGGCGGCGATCTCGGCCTGGGTCTCGGCGAGCTTCGCCGCGCCGCGGGCGCAGAGGGCCACCGCCGCACCTTCCTGGGCGAAGCCGAGCGCGATGGAGCGCCCGATGCCGCGGCTGCCGCCCATCACCACCACGCGCTTTCCTGCCAGTTGCATCCGCTGTCCCTTCCTTCCGGCGCTGGACACGGGGGAGAAAGAATTCTCCCCCGCACCCCCTCTTCTTTTCTTTTGATCTGACAGAAAGAAGAAGGGGGCTTGGGGGAATTCATTCCCCCAACCTTTCTGTTGTCCCCCGTGCCGTGCGCGGCTAGCAACCCCATCCATGCGCAAGCTTCCCCTGATCGGCCTGACCCTGGATGCGGAACAGCCCGGCGGCTACTCCAAGCTGCCCTGGTACGCCCTCCGCCAGAACTATTTTGGCAGTGTGGCCCGCGCTGGAGGGCTGCCCATCGCCCTGCCGCACGAGCCCGAACTGGCCGAGGCCTATCTGGACGAGATCGACGGCCTGCTGGTCACCGGCGGCGCCTTCGACGTGGACCCGGCCCTCTATGGCGGCGGCCCGGCGCACCCGACGGTGGCGCTGAAGGAGGGCCGCACCGCCTTCGAGCTGGCCATGGTGCAGGGCGCGCTCAAGCGGGACATGCCGATCCTGGGCATCTGCGGCGGCGAGCAGCTGCTGGCGGTGGCGCTGGGCGGCACGCTGATCCAGCACATCCCGGACAGCATCCCCGCCGCGCTGCCGCATGAGCAGCCCAACCCGCGCACCGAGCCCGGCCACACCGTGGAGATCTCCGAGGGCACGCTGCTGGCGCGGCTGGTCGGCGGCATGCGGATGGCGGTGAACTCGGCGCATCACCAGGCGGTGGAGCGGCCCGGGCCGGGCAGCGTCATCAACGCGGTGGCGCCGGACGGGGTGATCGAGGGCATCGAGTCCACCAGCCACCGCTTCGCGCTCGGCGTGCAGTGGCACCCGGAATATGCCGTGGATGCCGCCGACCAGCGCATCCTCGACGGTTTCGTGGCGGCCTGCCGATGACCGGCGCGGCGGAGGACGAGGCCCCCGACGGCCTGCCCAACTCCCCTGGGGGCGAGCGCATCGCCAAGTGGCTGGCGCGCGCCGGCATCGCCAGCCGCCGGGATGCCGAGAAGCTGATCGCCGAAGGGCAGGTGGCGCTGAACGGCCGCACGGTGGAGGCGCCGGCCACCTTCGTCGCGGAGGGGGACACGGTCACGGTGGGCGGCAAGCCGGTGGCGGCGCCGCAGCGCACCCGCCTGTTCCGCTACCACAAGCCGCCGGGGCTGGTGACGACGCATCGCGACCCTGAAGGCCGCCGCACCGTCTTCGAGGAGTTGCCGGAGGGGCTGCCGCGGCTGATCTCGGTCGGCCGGCTGGACCTGAACTCCGAGGGCCTGCTGCTGCTGACCAATGACGGCGCGCTCTCCCGCAAGCTGGAACTGCCGGACAATGCCTGGATCCGCCGCTACCGCGCCCGCGTGCATGGGCGGGTGGACGAGCGGGCGCTGGAGGGGCTGTCCCGCGGCATCACCATCGAGGGCGTGGCCTATGGCCCGATCGAGGCCGGGCTCGACTCGCGGCAGGGCACCAATGCCTGGCTGACCGTCAGCCTGCGCGAGGGCAAGAACCGCGAGGTGCGGCGCGTGCTGCAGCATCTCGGCCTGACCGTGACGCGGCTGATCCGCACCGCCTATGGGCCGTTCCAGCTCGGCACGCTGCCGCGTGGCGCGGTGGAGGAGGTGAACGCCAAGTTCATGCGCGAGCAGCTTGGGCTCGACGCGCCGCCGCGCATCCGGCGCGGGGTGGAGCTGGCCGCCGAAGCGCGGCAGAGGACGGGGGCGAAGCCCGAGGCGGTGCAGCGCAGCCGCCCGGCGCGGCCGCCGCGCGCGCGCAACGCGACCGAGCCGCTGCGCCGCCCCTGGGGCGCCGTGGTGCAGGGGCCGGAGGCCGCCGACCAGCCCGAGGGGCCGCGCCGCCGCGGGCCACGCAAGCCGCGCTGACGGCATGCGGATCATCGCCGGCCGGCATCGCGGCCGCCGCCTGGAGGCGCCGCCCGGCGCCGCCACCCGCCCCACCGCCGACCGGGTGCGGCAGGCGCTGTTCGACATGCTCTGGCATGCCCCCTGGGCCGGGCGCGCCGCCGTGGAGGAGGCGCAGGTGCTGGACGCCTTCGCCGGCACCGGGGCGCTGGGGCTGGAGGCGCTTTCGCGCGGCGCCGCCATGGCGCATTTCATCGAGCGCGACCGCGCGGCGCTCGCGGTGCTGCGGGCCAATATCGCCGCCTGCCGGGAGGAGGCGCATGCGCGCGTGCTGCCGGGCGACGCCACGCGGCCGCCGCGCGCCGCCGCCGCCTGCGGGCTGGTCTTCCTCGATCCGCCCTATGGGCAGGAGCTGGTGCCGCGCGCCGTGGCGGCGCTGAGCGCCGCCGGCTGGATCGCGCCGGGCGCGCTGATCTGCGCTGAGGTCGGGCAGGAGGAGGCACTGGAGTTGCCGGGGAGCGAGATCCTGGCCGAGCGGGCGCATGGCGCGGCGCGGCTGGTCTGCCTGCGGGCGGCAGGTTGAGGGCTGCTCTCCAGGAGGGGCGCTGCCCCTCCCGGACCCTCCCCGCCAAAGGCCTGAGGCCTTTGGAAACCCTTTCGCCGGGATAGTCCACTGAAGCAGCGCGGTGGCCGTGAAAGGTTTATTTTATAATAGAGTTTCAGGCTTCGGCGGTGGTGCTGCCCTGGACCGTGCGGAGCTGTGAAAGGAATCGCGGGTGCAGGGGACCGTGTCCCCTGCCGAGGGAGTTTGAGGGGGCAGAGCCCCCTCATTCCCGTGCCGCTTCCCGGCAAGCCCGGCCGAGCCGTTCCGCCGCGCGTTCCAGCGCCGGCAGCGGATGGCCGGAGAAGCCCAGCACGAAGCCGTCCGGCCCGCCCTGCACGATGCGCGTGTCGGAGAGCAGCCAGCCCTCCACCCCGGCCGCCGCGCGGATCGCCCGCGCCGCGCCGGGCGGCAGGTCCTCCGGCAGCAGTGCCAGGAGGTGCAGGCCCTGGTCGGGGACGGCGACGCGCAGGGCGCCTTCCGAAGTGCGGGTGAGGGTCTCGGCCACGCGGTCGCGCGCCGCGCGGTAGCGGCTGCGCATGCGCCGGACATGCGCCGCGAAGCCGCCGCCGCTCACCAGCTCGGCCAGGGCGCCGCTGAGCAGGCTGGGTGGGAAGCGGTCCACCGCCGCGCGCGCCGTGGCGATGGCGGGCAGGAGCGCCGGCGGCAGCACGAGATAGCCGATCCGCAAGCCGGGGAAGAGCGTCTTGGAGAAGGTGCCGAGATAGATGACGCGCGCCTGCCGGTCGATGCCGGCCAGCGCCGTCAGCGGCGGGCCGGCATAGCGGAACTCGCTGTCATAGTCGTCCTCCAAGACCCAGGCATCGGCCTCGCGCGCCCAGTCGAGCAAGGCGAGGCGGCGCGGCATGCTCATCGTCACGCCGGTGGGGAACTGGTGGGAGGGGGTGACATAGGCCATCCGCGCCGCGGGTGCCCGGCGGCGGCCCTCGGCGGCGTCCAGCCCGGCGGCGTCCACCGGCACGGGCACCAGGCGCGCGCCGACCGAGTCCAGGATCTGCCGTGCGGAGGGGTAGCCGGGGTCCTCCATCCAGACGGCGTCGCCCGGCCGCAGCAGCGTCTCGGCGCAGAGCCGCAGCCCGTGCCGCGTGCCGCTGGTGATCAGGATGCGGGCGGGATCGCAGAGGATGCCGCGCGTCGCCGCCAGATGCGCGGCGATGGCGGCGCGCAGCGCCTCGCTGCCGCGCGGGTCGCCATAGCCGAAATGGATGGGGTCGGCCCGCGCGAGATGGCGCCGCATCAGGCGGCCGAACTGGTTGAGCAGGGCCTGGTCCGGCAGGGTGCGGCCGATGGCGAAGGGGGCCTGGGCCGGCGCCTCGGAGGGGGGAGCCGGCGAGACGGGGAGGGGGGCGGGTTCCGACGGCCCCTGCGGCAGGCGCGGCGCGACGAAGGTGCCGGCGCCGGTGCGGGCCTCGGCCAGCCCGTCGCTCAGCAGCTGTTCGTAAGCCGCGATGACGGCGTTGCGGCGCAGGCCGAGCTGGGTGGCGAGCGCGCGGCTGGAGGGCAGGCGCAGCCCGGCGGGCAGCCGGCCGCCCAGGATGGCGGCGCGCAGCCCGGCATGCAGGCGGCTGGACTGGCTGCCGCCCGCGCCTTCCAGCAGCAGCGGCAGGTCCGGCGCCGTCAGGGAAGTGGTCGGCAATTTCCGCTCCGGATTGGACCTCGCGCCGACCAATTTCCGGGCGCAAGCATCCTCCTGTCAACCGAGGACCGCTGCCATGTCCGACACCGATGCGCTCACCGGCCCTCTGGCCTACCCGGTGGATGCCCGCAACCGCGTGAAGCGCCGCCACGACCGCGGCTTCTACGACCACGAGACGGTGCACCGCCTGCTCGATGCCGCCGCGCTCTGCCATGTCGCCTATGTCGTGGACGGCCAGCCCTACTGCACGCCGACCCTGTTCTGGCGCGAGGGCACGCGGCTCTACTGGCACGGCAGCAGCGCCAGCCGGATGCTGCGCAACCTCGCCGAGGGGGAGCCGGCCTGCCTGACGGTGACCCATTTCGACAGCATCGTGCTGGCGCGCTGCGGCTTCAACCACTCGGCCGACTACCGCTCGGTGATGGCCTTCGGGCAGGCGCGGCTGGTGGCCGACCCGGCGGAGAAGCGCCGCGCCCTGGTGATGATGGTGGACCGCTTCTTCCCCCACCGCACGGCGGGGCTGCGCGCCAGCACGGAGCAGGAGACCAAGGCGACCGCCGTGATCGTCATGGAGATCGAGCGTGCCTCGGCCAAGATCCGCGCCAAGGGCGTGGCGGATGAGGAGGAGGACTATGCCCTGCCCATCTATGCCGAGCGCCTGCCGCTGCGCACCGTGATCGGCGCGCCGGAACCCTGCCCACGCCTGCAGCCGGGCGTCATGCGCTCGCCCGACCTCGCGGCCTATCGCGAGGGCCGCAGCCTGGAGGAGGCGTTGTCGGAGGCCTATGCGGAGGCCTACCGGTAGGGCCGCGTTGCGGCGGCCGGGGAGCCTGCCGGACTCTGAAAACTCTTTCATGCTCCTGTCGGCGTGCTTCCACCCTTCCTCCCCCAGATTGCAGGGCATCGCGGTGGGCCAACCCGCCGCCCGCAATCGAGAGGGACACGCCGCATGAGCAACCCAACGAACCGCCGCCGCAGCGCCGCCTTCGCCGCCCTCCTGCTGGCCGGCACGGCCCTGGGTGGCGGCGCCGGCTGGCTGGCCGCCCCCAACCATGCCGAGGCCCAGAGCCCGGCCCAGAACCAGGCCCAGGCCGCCTCGCCCGAGGTCTCCGCGCCGCAGGTGGCGCTGCCGGGCTTCGGTGACCTGGTGGCGCGGGTGAAGCCCGCCGTCGTCACCATCACCGCCACCGAGCGGGTCGAGGCCGAGCCCTTCCGCTCGCCCTTCCCGGAGGGCTCGCCGCAGGACCGCATGTTCCGCCGCTACTTCGGCGCGCCGGAGGGCAGCCGCCCGCAGGCCGCGCAGGCGCTGGGCTCGGGCTTCATCGTCGATGCCGAGGGGCATGTCGTCACCAACAACCATGTCGTCGAGGGCGCTTCCTCGGTGAAGGTGACGCTGGATGACGGGCGCGAGCTGCCGGCGAAGATCGTCGGCCGCGACCCGCGCACCGACCTCGCCCTGCTGCAGGTGGATGCCGGCGGGAAGCTGCCCTTCCTGAAGCTCGGCAACTCCGACAAGGCCCGCCCGGGCGACTGGGTGGTGGCGCTGGGCAATCCCTACGGCCTCGGCGGCACCGTGACGGCGGGCATCGTCTCGGCGCGCGGGCGTGACATCCACAGCGGCCCCTATGACGACTTCCTGCAGATCGACGCGCCGATCAACCGCGGCAACTCGGGCGGCCCGCTGTTCGGGCTGGACGGCTCGGTGATCGGCGTGAACACGGCGATCTTCAGCCCCTCCGGCGGCTCGATCGGCATCGGCTTCGCCATCCCGTCCAACCTCGTGAAGACGGTGGTGACGCAGCTCAAGGAGAGCGGCCATGTCGAGCGCGGCTTCCTCGGCGTCAGCACCCAGCCGGTGGACGCCACCATGGCCGAGGCGCTGAACCTGCCGAACGCGGAAGGCGCGCTGGTGGCGCAGGTGGAGCCGGACAGCCCGGCCGCGCAGGCCGGCGTGAAGGCGGGCGACGTGGTGACGGCGGTGGGCGGCACCAAGGTGAGCAACCCGCGTGACCTGGCGCGCCTGGTCGCCGCGATGCCGCCCGGCACCAAGACGGAGCTGACCACGCGCCGCGGCGGCGACGAGAAGAACCTGGAGGTGAAGCTCGCCGCGCTGCAGGACGAGAAGGCCAAGGCCGGCCAGCCGGGCGGCGATGAGGGCTCCGAGCGCGGCCGCATCGGCATCGGCCTCGCCTCGGTGGAGGAGGCGGAGCGCGCCGGGCTCGACCTGCCGCAGGGCACGCAGGGCGCGGTGGTGGCGCAGGTGCGCCCGGGCAGCCCGGCCGCCGAGGCGGGGCTGCGGGCCGGGGACGTGATCCTCGGCGTCGGTGACCGCGCGGTGAAGGCGCCGGACCAGGCGGCCAGCGCGATCCGCGAGGCGCGCAGCGGCGGCAAGGGCGCGGTGGCGCTGCGGGTGCTGCGCGACGGCCAGCAGGTCTTCGTCGCGGTGCGCGCCGGCCAGTCCGACAAGGGCTGAGCCCGTGCGGGGGAGGGCGCTGCCCTCTCCGCGGTGATGCGCCAGGGCCGGGGGAAGCGCTCCCCCGGCCCTTTCGCGTTCAGGCCTGGCGCGGCTGGCCGTTGGAGGCGGAGAGCCCGCCATCCACCGGCAGGTTCACGCCGGTGACGAAGCGCGCATCCTCGCTGGCCAGGAAGGCGATGACATCGGCGATGTCGGCCGGCTCGGCGGGGCGGCCGAGCGGGATGCGGGCCTTGAACTTCGCCACCAGCGCCTCGTCCTTCGCCATGTCCCTGGTGAGGTCGGTCAGGGTGAAGGTGGGGTTCACCGCGTTCACCCGCACGCCCTTCTCCGCCAGGTCCATCGCCAGGGCGCGGGTGAAGTTGGTCACCGCGCCCTTGGCCGCGTTGTAGGCGCTCATGTCCCAGTCGCCGCCGATGCCGGAGACGGAGGAGATGTTGACGATGCAGCCGCGGCTCTTCAGCAGGTGCGGCAGCGCCGCGTGGCAGCAGAGGAAGACGCCGTCCACGTCGGTCGCCATCACCTTGCGCCAGTCCTCGAAGGACAGTTCCCCGAAGAAGCCCGTCGTGGCGACGCCGGCATTGTTCACCAGCACATCGAGCCGGCCGAAACGCTCCACGGCGGCCTGGACCAGCCCCTTCACCTGTCCCTCATCGGAGACGTCGGCGGCGTGCACCAGTGTGCGCGCCGGGTCGAGGTCCTGCGCGACGCGCTGCAGCTTCTCCGCCGTGCGGCCGGCGAGCACCACCATCGCGCCATCCCGCGCGAAGCGCCGCGCCGTACCCTCGCCAATGCCCGAGCCGGCGCCGGTGACGAGCACCACCTTGCCCTCGAACTTCGCCATGGCCGTTCCTTTCGCATTGCACTGCGGCGGGCAACGCGGGAGATGGCCGCGCGGTTGGCAAAAGTCCGGGGAATTCGGGCCTGTCCTCAGATCCGCCAAAAGACGGGACCGGGGGAGAATGAATTCTCCCCGGGACCCCCTCTTCTTCTCTTTTTATCAGTTCGGTGGCGCTGACGGCCCGCGCCCGCGCCGGGGCGGAAGCCGCCCCGGCGACTGCCGCCGCATCCGATGGGGCACGTCCGAGCCAGTGTCTCGGACCCCTGTCTTTGTTGCCAATCTGGCGCGGCGCTTTCCGCCAGCCCGGGAACTCGAAGAAAGAAGAAGGGGGCCTGGGGGAATTCATTCCCCCGGCCTTACTGGTCCGGCGCTTCGCGGCGGGTGGCGAACCAGGCGGCGGCGGCCTTGGCCTGGTCCGGCTCCAGCCGCTCGGCGATGGTGTGCATCAGCACGCTGAAGGGGCCGCCGCCGCGCTTGCCCTCGCGCCAGAGCGCGAGCTGGGTCTCCAGATAGCCCGCATGCTGTCCGTGCAGGCGCGGATAGGCCGGGTTGCGCGCCAGCGCGGCGCCGCCGTGGCAGGAGAGGCAGGCCGGCACCCCTTCCTCGGGGATGCCTGCGCGGGCGATGCGCTCGCCCTCGGCCAGCAGGGCCGCGTCGGCGCTCTGCGGCACCGGGAAAGCGGGCTGGCGCGCGTAATGCGCGGCGATCTCGCGCAGCGCCGCCGCATCGGTGCGCGCGGCGGGCGGCTGCATGATGCCGCTGTGGCGCTTTCCCTCGGCGAAGGCAGTCAGCGCCTGGGCGAGATAGGTCTCGCTCTGGCCGGAGAGCACGGGGAAGGCCGCGTTGTCGCGGCCGCGCCCGTCGGGGCCGTGGCAGCGGGCGCAGTCGGCCATTTCCTCGCGCGCGAGGCCGCGCAGGCCGGCCGCGCCATGGGCCTGGGCCTCCTCGCCCTGCTCAGGCCCGTAGGCGAGGCGGCGATAGGTCTCCGGCGACATCTGCGGCATGGCCTGCAGGAAGGCGACCATGGCCCAGACCTCGTCCGTCCGCTCCGGCGCCACCCAGGCGGGCATGCCGCTGTAGCGCACGCCGTGCTGCACGATGCGGAAGCGTTCCTCCGGCGTCCAGTCGCCGGGCTCGCGGGCCAGGGGCGGCGGCGATGGCAGGCTCTGCTGCATGACCGGGTTCTGCGGCTGCCCCGGCGCGCCGTGGCAGGGCGCGCAGCCGGTGGCGTAATGCCCGGCGCCGCGGGCCAGCAAAGCGGGACTGGAGAGATCCTCCGGCGCCTTGACGGAGAGCGCATGGGTGCGCACGGAGCTGCGCATCACCCAGTGCAGGAACCATTCCGTCACCGGCCAGTGGCCGCTGCTGGCGCCGATGGTCATGACCCCCGACCAGGCGAAGAGCAGCCCGCCAAGCAGCAGGGCCGCCACGCCGAGCGCGGCGCGGCGGAAGGTGAGGCGGATGGTCATCGGGCGGCCTCCTCGGCGGGGTCGTGCAGCAGTCGGGCCGCCAGCCACAGCCCGCCGGTCAGATAGGCGCCGCCGCCGGCCAGCAGCATCACCACGCCGCCGAGCGACTGATCCTCCAGCTGCGTCAGGCCGAGGCAGGCCGGGTGGTCGTAGAGCAGGCGCGGGGCGAGGGCGATCAGCCCGCCCAGCAGCGTCATGTGCATCGAGGTCAGCAGCAGGCCGACGATGCCGGCGGCCTGGCGCGGGCGGCGGTCGGCCTCGCCGGCGCCGAGGCAGGAAAGCCAGACCAGCAGCGCGGCGAGCAGGAAGCTGCCCTGCTCCAGCGCCAGCATGGGAAAGGAACTGCGCGCCGCCTGGTGCGGCCCCGGCGCGTGCCAGCCCCAGATGGCGATGAATTCCAGCCCGGAGACCACCACCGGGCCGAGCAGGGTGGGGAAGCGCCGCGTCGGGTCGAGGCGGGTGCCGCCGAGGGCGATGGCGAGCAGCGGCGCCGCCAGCGCCACCACGCCCATGTGCATGACCATGTGGCCGGTGAAGGAGCGCTCGAAGACCAGCAGCAGCGGCCCGCCCCAGACCAGCGCCAGCACCAGCACGGCGAGCGGCAGGGCGAGGGACGGCGCGGCGCGCGCCATCAGCGGCAATCCGCGATGGTCAGCGCCGGCAGCGCGACGAAGATGACGCTGACGAAGCTGAGGCCGGAGAGCAGCAGCGTGGCGTAGCCGAGGAAATGCTGCCGCACCTCCGCCGTGGGCTGCTCATAGGGCGGGTCGTCGGTGCCGAAGCCCCAGTGGCGCCGCGCCTGCAGCCCCGCCGTGACGATCAGGGCCAGCGCCAGCAGGGTGACGAGCAGGATGATGATGCGCAGCACATGCAGGCTGGCGAAGATGTCCGCCGCCTTGGCGCAGGCGATGGCGGCGGCGACGTAGCAGACCATGAAATGGGTCGCCCAGATCGCCGGCGGCGCCAGCAGGGTCCAGAGATCGGCGTGCTTGCGGTTGTAGATCAGCATGGCGGCCTCCTCACCCGACCAGCGGGAACAGCGCCACGGTGGCGAGCGCGACGTGACCGGTGATGGCCGCGAAGTGCCAGTAGAGCACGATGTTCTGGATATCGATGTCGTGCTCGCGCGTCAGCTTGCCCGCCAGGCTGCGGGCGAGGGCGTAGAGCTGCATGACGATGCCGGCGCCGTAGTGCGCCGCGGCCCAGATCAGCAGCACCCAGACGGCGGCGGGGTAGGAATGGGTTGCCGGCTCCAGCCCGGCCTGCCAGGGGCCCATCAGCATCGCCGCCGCGCTGCCGGCCGCCATCAGGATGGCGAGCAGCAGGCCGAGCCGCAGGCCGCCCGGCCGCCCGGCGGCATTCTGCCGGCGCGCCCAGAGCATCAGCCCCCAGGCGGCCATGCTCGCCGCGAAGGCGAGGCCCGGCCAGAACAGCCCCGGCCCCAGCGGCGCGCCAGCGGCATCGAGCGGCGGAAAGACGGGGTGGATGGTCCAGTAGTAGAAATAGGCGAAGACCAGGCTGGCGAAGGCGGTCATGTCGCCGGTCATGGTGATGAACATCGCCCACCAGCCGACCGAATGCGGACCGGAGGCATAGAGCGGCAGGCGCATGCCGTGGCCGACATCCTTCGCCTGCTTCTCCGGCACCATGGCGGTGCCGGTCCAGAGCCAGGTCAGGATGGCGAAGGCGGCCGCCACGCCGAAGACCAGCCCCGACCAGTAGAGATGGAAGGTGGTGAGGATGAACACCGCGCCGGTCAGCACCGCCGCGATCATCGGCAGGAAGCTCGGGCCGGGCACGCGCAGGCACTGGATGGGCCTGGCGTCCAGCACCGAGGTCACCAGCGACTCGCGTTGCCCCTCCTCGGCGTCGGGCAGGTATTCGCGGCCTTCGTCCACCCGGCGCATCAGGTCGGGGTCGTCCCAGAGCGGGTAGCGGGAGGCGATGCCGGGCACGCTGCGCACGCCGTATTTCGGCCCTGGCAGGGGGTTCAGCCATTCCAGCGTGCCGGCGCCCCAGGTGTTGCGCTGCGCCTTCTCGCGCTTGCGCCAGCCCCAGGCGGTATCCCAGGCGAAGAGCAGCACGCCGGTCGCGAAGATCGCCGCGCCCAGCGAGGAGACGAGGTTCAGCCAGTCCAGCCCCATGCCGCCGGGATAGGTGAAGACGCGGCGCGGCATGCCGCGCAGCCCGCTGAGATGCATCGGCATGAAGGCGATGTTGAAGCCGGCGAACATCAGCCAGAACACCCAGCGCGCCAGCCGGTCGGACAGCCTGCGGCCCGTGATCAGCGGGAAATAGTAGTAGGCGCCGGCGAAGAGCGGCAGCAGCATGCCGCCGATCAGCACATAGTGCAGGTGGGCGACGACGAAGTAGCTGTCATGCGCCTGCCAGTCGAAGGGGGCGATCGCCACCATCACCCCGGTCAGCCCGCCGATGACGAAGATGGCCAGCGCGCCGGAGGCGAAGAGCATCGGTGTCGAGGAGACCACGCGGCCGGCCAGCATGGTGGCGATGAAGACGAAGATCTGCACGCCCGTCGGGATGGCGACGGCGGTGGAGGCGGCGGAGAAGAAGCCGATCGAGATGGCGGGCAGGCCGACGGTGAACATGTGGTGCACCCACAGCCCGAAGCTGAGGAAGCCGGTGCCCACGGCGGCCAGCACGATCCAGGAATAGCCGACGATCGGCCGCCGCGCGAAGGTCGGGATGATCATCGCCAGCAGCGCGATCGAGGGCAGGAAGACGATGTAGACCTCGGGGTGGCCGAAGATCCAGAACAGGTGCTGCCACAGCACCGGGTCGCCGCCGCGACGCGGGTCGAAGAAGGGCCAGCCGGCCAGCCGCTCCAGCTCGAACAGCAGGTCGCCCGCGATCAGCGGCGGGAAGGCGAAGAGGATCATGCCCGCCACGATCAGCACGTACCAGCAGTAGAGCGGGATGGTGTTGATGCGCATGCCCGGCGGGCGGCACTTCAGCACGCCCACGATCAGCTCCACCGCCGCGGCGAGCGAGGCGACCTCGATGAAGGAGAGGCCGAGCAGCCAGATATCGGCGCCGATGCCGGTGATGCGCGTGTCGGTGGTCAGCGGCGGGTACATGAACCAGCCGGCATCCGGCGCGGCGTTGAAGAAGATCGAGCCGCAGACGAAAATGCCGCCGATCAGGAAGCACCAGTAGCCATAGGCGGAGAGCCGCGGGAAGGGCAGGTCGCGCGCCGCCAGCATGGTGGGCAGCAGCAGGATGGCGACGGCCTCGAAGATCGGCACGGCGAAGAGGAACATCATCGCCGTGCCGTGCAGGGTGAAGGCCTGGTTGTAGAGCGGCGCCGAGAGCAGGTCGTTCTCCGGCACGGCGAGCTGGGCGCGGACCAGCAGCGCCAGCGCGCCGGCGAAGAGGAAGAACAGGAAGGAGGTGACGGTGTACCAGACACCGACCTCGGTGTTGTTCACCGCCGACCAGTAGCGCCAGCCCTTCGGGGTCGCCCAGGCGGCGCTCAGCCGCGCTTCCTGCGCCTGGCGCCGGGCGAGATCGGCGTCGCGGGCGGTTTTCTCGTCGCTCATCGCAGCATTCCCAGCCAGGCCGCGATCGCGGCGATATCCTCCTCCGGCAGCATGGCGAAGCCGGGCATCAGGGCGGAGGGCTTGATCTCCCGCGTGTGGGCGATGAAGCGCATGCGGTTGGCCTGGGTGTTCTCCAGGGTGCCGGCGCCGAGCGTCGGGCGGCTGGCGAGATGCGTCAGGTCCGGGCCGACGCGCCCCGCCGCCGCCGTGCCGCGCACCGTGTGGCAGGCGCCGCAGCCGTTTTGCAGGAACAGCGCCTGGCCCTCCGCCGCCGGCGCCGAGGCGGGGCTGGCCTGTGCGGGGCTGGCCTGTGCGGGGCTGACCTCTGCGGGGCTGGCCTCATGCGCCAGCCAGGCCGCGAAGGCCTCGGGTTCCATGACCTCCACGGTGAAGGCCATCAGCGCATGCGAGGCGCCGCAGAACTCGGCGCAGGCGCCGCGGAAGCGGCCGGTGCGGGTGGGCTCCAGCACCAGCCGGTTGGTGCGGCCGGGGATCACGTCCATCTTGCCGGCCAAAGCGGGCACCCAGAAGGAGTGGATGACGTCCGGGCTGCTGAGGCGCAGCTCCACCCGCTGGCCGACCGGCAGGCGGATCTCGTTGGCGCTTTCCACCGGGGCGCCGCCGGGCGGCTGGTAGCGCACCCGCCACCAGAACTGCTCGCCCTGCACGTCGATCTGCAGCGGGCCGCCCGAGGCGCGCAGCGCCGGCATCAGCAGCAGGGAATAGGTCAGCAGCGCGCAGAGCAGCAGCGTGGGGCCGATGGCGCCGCACCACAGGATGAGCCGCCCGGCGCTGTGATGGCGCCAGGGTTGCTGCCGCTGCCGGCTGGCATAGCGGGCCAGCCCCAGCACCGCCACCCAGAGCAGCGCGGCGGCGCCCAGCATGACCCAGAACAGCCGCGCCACCGCGTTGGCCTCGAAGCCGGCGGGATCGAGCGCGGATTGCACGCCGCTGCACCCCCCCAGCACGGGCAGCGCGAGCAGCATCCACCCGTGGCGGCCTCCCATCCTCAGTCGCATCATTCCCCCGGCAGAGTGGAAGCGGCCGCGCCGCGCCATGGCCGGGGCAACGCCGGCGAGACGAATGGGTTGCGGGGTTGTAACGTGCCGGGACGGCCGGGCTCAGCCGCTCACGCCGCTTCCGGTGGGAACCGGCTTCCCCGTGTCCAGCAGCGCCGGGTCGGCCTGGTTCAGCAGGTTGAGATGCAGGCGGCGCACCGCGTTCCGCACCGCGGCGTCCAGCCCGGGCTGGCCGTAATAGGTGCCGCGGATGTGCAGCATGTGCGTGATGCAGCGCAGGAAGCCCTCGCGCAGCGCCGGGTCGGGCGGGGCCGCCTCGGTCCAGAAGCGGTCCAGCGTGCCGGGGAAGACCAGGCCGGGGATGCGGTAGAGCGCCTCGCCCAGCGCGAAGGTCGGCTTGCGGTCGAGGATGGCGCGCAACCCGACGGTGCTGTTCACCGTCACCGTGCCCTGCACCTCCTCGACGATGGCGCCCAGGTTGCCGCCGCCGAGATAGTGCATCCGCCCTTCCAGCCCGAACTCGCGGGCGATGCGGCGGCTGCGGCGCTTCCAGTTCTTCAGCCCGGGGTCCAGCGGATGCACCTTGACCAGCAGGTGGGCATTGGCCGGCGCATGGGCGGCGAAGCTCTGCGCGACCTCGCGCAGCGCGCTGTCGAGGTCGCGGTACTTGGAATAGGCGCGGATGGAGAAGTCGGTCTCCATCTGCATGGCCATCAGGAAGAGCGGACCGGTGCCCATCAGCTCCCGCAGGATCGTCTCGGCGCGGCGATTGGCGGCGCCGCGCCGCAGCAGCCGCCAGGCCATGCCGAGATAGACGGGGATGGGGTTGTAGAGCTGGTGGCTCTGGTAGTGCGGGAAAGGCCAGGGCAGCAGGCTGGCGAGGTGGTAGAGGATGTCCCACCGCGCCTGCAGCGGAAAGCTGTCCCGGTACTTCGCGTTGAGGTCGGGCGGGGGCAGCCGGGCGCCCTGGCGGATGATTTCCGCCGGGTCGCGGGTGAAGCGGCTGGCGGCGTTCATGCCGTCCCGCTCCAGCACGATCCAGTCGGGCCGGATATAGCCGAAATCGGTCACCGTCACGCGCACGCCGCGCGCCTCGGCGGCGGCGATGGCGGCCCGGTTGTAGGGGCGCTGCTCGCCGAGCAGCACCATGTCCGTGATGGCGTGCCGGTCGAGGAATCCGGCGATGAAGTCCGGCCACTCGGCGGGCCGGCCGCGGAAGTCAACCGCGCCCGGGCCGCGCCAGAACAGGCGGTCACCCAGGTTCAGGTTGATGCGGTGGACCGTATGGCCCAACTCCCGCAGCCCGGCCCCCACCCTGGCGAAGAAGGGAGAGATCGGACCCTGAAGGAAGAGGAAGCGTTTCGCTGCCGTAGGTTCTGGGGCCGACATCCTGCGTTTCGTTCAAAGCGGCCCGGGCACATTCTGTCAATTCCGGCCACGCCCGGCAGTTTGGCAGACAGCGGCTTGCAGGATGGTAAAAAAATCCCCCGGAACATGATCCTTCCGGCCTTCCCGGCCCGGCTCGTCATCCGGGCGCGTTGCGGGCCGGGCCTGGAAGATCCGAAGAAAAAAAGAAGGGGGCTGGGCGAATTCATTCCCCCAGGCTGGCCGCCCACAGCCGCCAGCGCCCGGTCACCGGGGCGGGCAGCCGCGCCATGGCCTGCAGCATGGCCGAGTTGTGGGCCAGGATCCAGGAGACTTCCATCCGCGCCCAGCCGCGCCGCTCGGCATGGTCGATGGCGGCGCTCAGCAACGCCCCCATGGCATAGGCCGAGACCGGATGGCCCCGCCAGGCGCGGCGGATGCCGAGCATGGGCAGCCGGGCGCTCTCCGCGCCGCCGGCCAGGGCCCGCAGCATCCGCGCCCAGCCCCAGGGCAGCAGCCGCCCGTCCAGCCCTGCGGCGGCAGGCTCGATATTGGGGATCAGCGAGGCGATGCCGATCGGCTCGCCCCGCCATTCGGCGAAGAAGACGGCGCCGGTGAGCAGCAGCGGCCGCAGCAGCCGCGCCATGGTCGCCGCCTCGGCCGCCGAGACGGGCAGGGCGCCCCAGTTCTCCGCCCAGGCGTCGTTGAACAGGTCGCGGATCAGCCCGACCTCCTCGGCCAGGCGGCGGGTCCGCAGGCGGCGGATGTGCAGCTCGGAGCGGCCGGGCCAGCGGGCCAGCAGGGCGGCGAAGCGCGGCCGGTGGGCTTCCTCCGCGAGGTCGAGGGTGCAGGCGAGCACATCCATCTCCCGCGCCAGCCCGGCGGCATCCAGCAGCGGCGGCAGCCAGGGCGGGTTGCGCGGCATGCGCGGCATGGGCAGCGCCCCGCCTTCCACCAGCGCGCCCACCTCGTGGTTGATGGTGAAGGAGAGCGGGCCGCGCATCCGCGCCGCGCCCTGCGCCGCCAGCCAGCCCCGCGCCGCGCCGAGCAGCGCCGCCAGCACCGCCGGGTCCCGCTCCAGCGCCAGGAAGCCGAAGCCGCCGACGCCCTGGCTCGCCGCCCCGTCGCGCGGCCAGGCGGCGGCGATGCGCCCCACCGGCCGGCCATCGCGGAAGGCCAGCCAGCGCGGCACCGACCACTCGGCCAGCGCGGCGTTGAAGCCGGGATCGAAGATGCGGCGGGTATCGGCGAAGAGCGGCACCGACCAGCCGGCGGCGGCCCCACCGAGCCGCGCGGGCAGGCGCACGAACAGCCCGGCCTCCGCGGCGGTGGCGACGGGGCGGAGTTCCACCGGCCCGGCCAAGCGGCGCTATCCCGGCAGGCCGGCCGGCGGCAGGCTCTCCACCCGGCCGACGCTGGCCACCGCCTCCGCCAGGGCCTGGGCGGCGCGGTCGAGGTCCTCGGGCGTGTGCTCGGCCGAGACGAAGAAGCGCAGGCGGGCGGACTGCTCGGGCACGGCGGGGAAGACCACCACCTGGCTGGTCACGCCGCGCTCCAGCAGCGCGGAGGCCACCTTCGCCGTGCGGATCGAGGAGCCGAGGATCACCGGCACGATGGCCGCGCCGAGGCTGCCGCCGGTGTCGAAGCCCAGCGCCTTCAGCCGGTCGCGCAGGCCGGCGCCATTGGCCTGCAGCCGCGCCACGCGCTCCGGCTCGGCACGCAGGATGCGCAGCGCCTCCAGCGCGGCGGCGGCCAGCGGCGGCGCCAGCGCCACGGAATAGACCGAGCCCGGCGCGGTGTGCCGCAGCCAGTCGATCACGTCGGCCCGCGCCGCGATGTAGCCGCCGCAGGCCGCGAGGGTCTTGGAGAGCGTGCCCATCCAGAGATCGACGCCCGCGGGGTCCACCCCCTGCGTCTCGGCCACGCCGCGCCCGGTGGCGCCGAGCACGCCGAGGCTGTGCGCCTCGTCCACCATCAGCCAGGCGTCGTGCCGGTGGGCGATGGCGATGCAGCGGGCGAGGTCGGGGCTGTCCCCGTCCATGCTGTAGTGGCCCTCGACGAGCAGCATCGCGCGTTGCGCGCCCCGGCGGGCGGCCGCCAGCTCGCGCTCGGCGGCGTCGAGGTCGTTGTGCGCGAAGGGGATGCGGCGGGCGCCGGAGAGGCGGATGCCTTCGGTGCAGGAGTTGTGGATCGCCGCGTCATGCACCACCACGTCGCGCGGGCCCATGATGTGGCCGATGGTGGTGACGTTGGTGGCATGGCCGGAGACGAAGGTCAGCGCCGCCTCGGTGCCGTGCCATTCGGCCAGCGCCGCCTCCAGCTCGCGGTGCAGCGCCCGCTCGCCGGCGGTGATGCGCGCGCCGGAGGGCGAGACGCCGTAGCGGTCGATCGCCGCCTTGGCCGCCGCCTGCACGCGCGGGTCGCCGTTCAGGCCGAGATAGTCGTAGCTGGCGAAGTTGATCACCTCGCGGCCGCGGATATGGCTGTGCGCGCCGGCCCGCCCGTCATGCTGCTGGAACAGCGGGCTCTCCAGGTCGAGCGACTCCAGCGCGGTGCCCAGCAGGGCGAAGTCGCGCATGCCGGGCAGGGTGGTGAAGTCGCGCGCGCTGCCGGCCCCGGGGCGCGGCGCCTCGCCGCCGCGGCGCTTCGAGAGCCGTGCCAGCAGCGCCAGCCGCGCGGTGGCGGAAAGCCCGCCGCTCATTCCGCCGCCTCCGCCGGGCGCGGCTGCGCCGCCCCGCTCGGCTCGAACTGCTCGACGAGGTGGGCCACCGCATCCTCCACCGGCTGGCCGCCCGCCAGCCCTTCCGACAGCTTGCGGGCCAGCAGGTCGATGGTCAGGTCCTCCGTCACCGAGGCGAGCGGCACCGCCATGCCGAGCCGCTGCTCCAGCGCGCCGCGCAACTCCAGCCCGCCCAGGCTGTCCAGGCCCAGCCCGGCCACCGGCGCGTCGGTCGGCACCGCCTCGGCGGGCAGGCGCAGGATGCGGGCGATCTCCTCCCGCACGGTCTGCCGCAGCAGGGCGCGGGCGGCCTCCGGCGTGAGGGTCAGCAGGTGCTCGCGCAGCGCCCCGGCCTCGGCGGCCGTCTCGGCGCGGCCGCGCACCGCCTCGAAGAGCGGCTCCTCCAGCAGCGGCAGGGCGAGCCGTGCCTCCCGCCAGCCGACGCGGGCGAGGCCGAGCACCGGCGCACCGCTGGCCAGCATGGCGGGCAGGGCGGCGAGCGCCTCCGCCGCCGGCATCGGCTCCACGCCGAGGCGGCGGGCCAGCGTCTCGGCGGTGGCGGCCTGGGCGGCCAGCACCCCGGCATCGGCGATCGGCCCCCAGCCGACGGCCAGGGCCGGCAGCCCCTCGGCGCGGCGGCGGCGGGCCAGCGCCTCCAGCGCGGCATTGGCGGCGACGTAGTTGGCCTGGCCGGGATTGCCCATCGCCGTGGTGGCGGAGGAGAACAGCAGGAACAGCGCGACCGGGTCGCGCCGGGTCAGCCGGTCGAGGTGGCGCGCCGCGGTGAGCTTGGGGGCCAGCACGGCGGCGAAGCGGCGCGCGTCCAGCGCGGGGGCGGCGGCGTCGTCGAAGACGGCGGCGGCCTGCACCACGCCGACCAGCGGCGGCCCCTCGGCGCGGATATTGGCCAGCGCGCCGGCCAGCGAGGCCTCATCCGCCGCGTCCGCCGCATGGATGGTGGCGCGGGCGCCGAGCGCGGCGAGCGCGGTGACGGCGGCCTCGGCCCCCGGCGCGGCGCCGCCGCGGCGGGAGAGCAGCGCCAGGTCCGTCGCGCCGCGTGCCGCCAGCCACTTGGCGCATTCGAAGCCGAAGCCGCCGGTGCCGCCGACCACCAGGATGGTGCCGGCGGGCGGCGCCCAGGCGGCGGGATCGGGGCAACCGGCGGGGCGTGCCGGGATCGCCGGCGGGGTCAGCACCAGCTTGCCGATCTGCGCGCTGGCCTGGAGGGTGCGGAAGGCGGCCTCCACCGCCTCGGCCGGGCGGCGGGCATAGGGCAGCGGCCGCAGCGCGCCGGCGGCGAGGCGGCCGGCGATCTCCTGCAGCAGCTCGCGCGCCAGGGCCGGGCGGGCCTTGGGCAGCTGGTCCACGTCCACGCCGAAATAGGTGAGGTTGTTGCGGTAGGGCCGCAGGCCGACGCGGCGGTTCTCGAAGAAGTCGCGCTTGCCCAGCTCGACGAAGCGGCCGAAGGGCTTCACCAGCCCCAGGCTGCGCTCCATCGCCTCGCCGGCCAGCGAGTTCAGCACCACGTCCACGCCCTCCGGCCAGGTGGCGCGCAGGCGGTCGGCGAAGCCGGGGTCGCGGCTGTCCAGCACCAGCTCGGCGCCGGCGGCGCGCAGGAAGGCGCGCTTGGCGGGGGTGCCGGCGGTGGCGGCGACGCGCGCCCCGGCGGCGCGCGCCACCTGCAGCGCGGCAAGGCCGACGGCGCCGGCGCCGCCATGGATCAGCACCGTCTCGCCCGGGCGCAGCGCGGCGCAGCGCTCCAGCGCATAGACGGCGGTGAGGAAGGCGACCGGCACGGCGGCGGCGGCGGCGAAGTCGAGCCCCGCCGGGATGCGGGCGAGGGCTTCCACCCGCGTGCGGGCGCGGCTGGCCAGCGCGGCCGGGGCGAAGCCGAAGACCGCCTCGCCCGGCTGGAAGGGGCTGCCGGGGCCGGCCTGCTCGACCACCCCCGCCATCTCCATGCCCAGCGTCGGCCCGGCGAAGCCATGGACCAGCGCCTCCTCCGGCAACAGGCCCTGGGCCCACATCAGGTCGCGGAAGTTCAGCCCGGCGGCCTCGACGCGCACCACCACCTCGCCGGCACCGGGGGCGGGCAGCTCCAGCGGCTCCCAGGCCAGGCTGCCGAGCTGGCCGGACTGGCGGATGGCCAGCCGGGCCGGGCCCTGCGGCGGCGTCGGCGGGGTGGCGCCGGGGCGCAGCCGTGGCACCAGCCGGCCCTGCGGCGCCAGGTGCAGCTCCGGCTCCGGCTCGGGCGCGGTGCCGAGCAGGTCAGGCAGGAGGCGGGCCGCCGCCTGCGGACCAGGCGCCCCGCCCAGGCCGATGCGGCGCGGCTTCAGCTCCGGCATCTCGTTGGCGAGCACGCGGCCGAGGCCGAGCAGGGCGGCGGCTTCCGGCACGGTCGCGGCATCGCCCGTGACGAGGGTGAAGCTGGCGGCGCGGCCGCGCGCCGCCTCGGCCAGGGTGGTGACCTGCGCCAGGGTGGCGGGCAGCGCCTCCGGCGCCGGCGCGGCGAGCACCACCAGCGCGGCGCCCGCCAGGGCGCGCGGCGGCTGGGCCGCGGCGGCCTCCAGCGGCAGGGTGGCGACGCGCGCGCCGGCCGCCGCCAGGGCGGCCGCCAGGGCGTCGCGCATGGCCGTGCTGGCGGCGTCGGCATGGATCTGGAAGGCTGCCGCCGGGGGCGGGGCTTCGGCCGGGAGCGTGGCGGCGGCGGCGCGGCGGGCCGCCAGCAGCACCGCCGGCCAGGGCGCGGAGCCGAGCGGCGCCGCCCAGCCGCGCGCCCAGTCCGGCGCGGCGCAGGCGCTCTCCCAGGCGGCGCTGTCCGGCAGGGCGGCGCCGTCGGCCCAGCCCTCGGGATCCTGGCCGCAGGCGAAGCTCCAGGCGCGGCCGGGCAGCGGCTCGGCCAGCAGCAGCGTGCCGCCGGGGGCCAGCAGCGGGGCCAGGGCCGCCAGCAGGGCGGCGCCGCGCCGGCTGCGGGCGGCGGCGGCGATGCCCACCACCAGATCGGCCGTGAGCGCGGGGGCGGGGTCGGGCGAGGCGGGGTCCCAGGCCTCGAAGTGGAAGGCGATGCTCTCGGCATGCGCCGGGATGAAGGCGGCGCGGGCATCGCCCGGCGCGCCGGCGGCGATGTAGCGGACCGGCTTGCCGCTGGCCTCCAGCACGGCCAGCAGCGCGCGGGTCAGCGCGCCGCCCTGGGCGCCCACCTCCAGCACCCGCAGCGGCCGCTCCGCCGGCCAGGCGGCGGCCAGCGCGGCCACGGCGCGCGCCAGCACCGCGGCCAGACGCTCGAAGCCGGCCGCCTCGGGCGCGGGCAGCAGGCTTTCCGGTGCCGGCAGGCCCCCGCCCAGGGCGGCGGGCAGGCGCTCGGCGGCATGCGCCAGCCAGGCCAGCTCATGCGCCAGGGTCGGCGCCTCGGCCAGCACGGTCTGCCAGATCTCGGCGGGCGGCGGCAGCTCGCCCTCGGGCGCCAGGCGCCAGCCGGCGGGGGTGGGCTCGGCCAGCCCGTCCTCCGCCAGCGCGCGCAGCAGGCCGAGCGCGTAGGGACGCAGCCCGGGCAGCGGCAGCAGGCCCCCGGCATCCGCATCCGCACCCGCCCCGGCGCGGGCGCGCAGCGCGGCATGCGCGCTGGCAGCCACGAAGCCCTCCAGCAGCAGTGCCGCCTCGGAGAGGTCCTGCGCCGCATCCTCGGCCAGCGCGGCGCGGGTGGCGGCATCCAGGTCGGGCACCGGATCCTCGGCGGAGGGGGCGGCCAGCGTCGGCTGCGGCACGATGCGGAACAGCGCCTCCTCCGTGCCGCGGCGGGCCAGGAGCGGGATGCGCTGCATCCAGCCATCCTCCAGCCAGGCCACCACCTGGCCGCTGCCGTCGCGCAGCGCCAGGCTGTACTGGCCGCTGCGCGCGCCGCGGCGGAGCAGGTGGAGGTCGCCGCTCACCGGCACGGGGGCGTCGCGACGCAGCACCAGCCGGCCGAAGCGCACCGGCACCACGGCGCTGCCATCGGCCTCGGCACCCGTGCCGAGCAGGCCGAGCAGGCCCTGCAGGGCGCCGTCCAGCCGCACCGGATGCAGCAGCCAGCCCGCCGCGTCGGGCGGCGCCGCCTCGGGCAGCGCCAGTTGCACCAGGGCGGCCTGCCCGTCGGCGGTGCGCTGCACCGCGCGCAGCGCCTGGAAGGCGGGGCCGTAGTCGAGCTGCAGGCGGCGGGCGGCGGCCAGCGCCTCGGCGCCGCTGAGCGCCATGCCGGGCTCGCCGCGGGGCGGCGCCGCATCCGGCAGGGCGGCGAGGGTCGCCGCCGCCACCTGGCCGCGCGCATGCAGGGTCCAGCCCTCCGCCGAAAGGCGCGGGCGGCTCTCCAGCAGGAGGATATTGCCCTCCGGCTCCAGCGTGCAGCGCAGCTCGCGCGCGCTCTCGGCGGCCAGCGGCAGGGCGCGCAGGATCTGGAACTCCTGCACCTCCAGTGCCGGCGCCTCGGGGAAGCGCAGGGCGGCGACGGCCAGCGCCATCTCCAGCATGGCGGCGGCAGGCAGCACCGGCTCGCCGCCCAGGCGGTGGTCGGCCAGCCAGGGCTCCAGCGCCGTGTCCAGCAGGCGCGACCAGCGCAGCGGCTCCTGGCCCTGCCGGATGCCGAGCAGCGGGTGGTCCTGCACCGCGTCGGTCAGCCGGGTGGATTCCGGGGTGGTGGCGAACCAGTGGCGCTGCCGGTCGAAGGGGGTCGGCGGCAGGCCGCGCCGCTCGGCCGGCCCGGCGAAGGCCGGCGCGGCGCGCGGGTCGGCGCCGGCGGCGAAGGCGCGGTCGGCCAGGGCGGGGAAGGGGTCGCCGGGTGCGTCCCGGCGCGAGAGGCTGGGCAGCACCGCCGCCTCGGTCTCGGCGGCGCGCAGGCTGTCGCGCAGATAGGCCTGCAGCACCGGATGCGGGCCGATCTCGACGAAGAGCCGCGCCCCCGCCGCCGCGGCCGCCTGCACGGCGGCCTGGAAGCGCACGGGGGCGCGCAGGTTGCGCCACCAGTACTCGGCCTCGAGCGCCGGGCCGGGCAGCTTCGCGCCGGTGACGGTGGAGAGGAAGCCGCACCCCTCCGCCCGCGGCGCGAGGCCGGCGAGCTCGGCGGCGAGCGAATCGCGCACCGGGTCCATCGCCGCCGAGTGGAAGGCATAGTCGAGGTCGAGCCGCACGGCGGCCCAGCGCCGCGCCTTCGCCTCGGCCACCAGCCAGTCGATGGCGGCCTCCGGCCCGGCCAGGGTGAGCGAATCGGGGGCGTTGTAGGCGGCGATCTCCGGCCGCCAGCCGGATTCGTCGGGCGGGCAGGCGGCGAGCAGCGGGGCGAGGGCCTCGGCCGAGGCGCCGACCGCCGCCATCCGGCCGAGGCCGCGCTGCCGGTGCTGGGCGCGGGAGCGCGCCACCACCAGCCGCGCCGCCTGGGGCAGGTCGAGGATGCCGGCGGCATGGGCGGCGGCCACCTCGCCCACCGAGTGGCCGAGACAGAGATCGGGCCGCAGCCCGTGCCCGGCCAGCGCCGCCAGGATGCCGAGTTGCGCCAGGAACAGCAGCGGCTGTGCCATGTCGGTGCCGGCGAGCTGTTCGGCGGTGGCGCCCGCGGCCAGCACGGCGGCGCCGGACCAGCCGGCGAGCGGCGCCAGCACGGCGTCGGCCGCCTCGACGGCGCGGCGGAAGGCGGCGTTGTGCGCCATCGCCTCGCGCGCCATGCCGGCGAACTGCGCCCCGTTGCCGGAGAAGACGAAAGCCAGCGGCCCGGGGCGCGCCTGCCCCTGGGTCACGCCCTCCGGCCGCTTTCCGGCCAGCCAGTCGCCGAGCTGCGCGGGCAGGCTGGCGGCATCGCCGCGCAGCAGCAGCCGGTGCGCGTGCAGGTCGCGGTGGCGCACGGCGCCGCGCAGCAGGGCTGGCGTGGCGGGACGCTCCGCCAGGCGCGCCTGCCAGGAGCCGGCCAGCGCCTTCAGCGCGGCGGCGGAGCGGGCGGTCAGCACCAGCGGCGGCAGCGGGGCCTCCCCGGCTTCCGGTGCCGGGGCGGCGGCGGGCGGGGCGCCGAGCAGCGCCATGGCGTTGGTGCCGCCGAAGCCGAAGCTGTTCACCCCGGCCACGGCGCCGGGGGGCAGCGCCAGCGGCTCCAGCGCCGTGGGGATGCGGATGTTGAGCCCGCCGAAATCGATCTGCGGGTTGGGCGTGTTGAAGTGCAGGTTGGGCGGCAGGGCGCCGCGCTCCAGCACCAGCATGGCCTTGAGCAGCCCGGCCATGCCGGAGGCGGGCTCCAGATGGCCGATATTGGTCTTGATCGAGCCGACCGGCAGCGGCGTGCCGCGCCGTTGCCCCAGGGTGGTGCCGATCGCCCAGCATTCCGCCGGGTCGCCGACCTGCGTGCCGGTGCCATGCGCCTCGAAATAGGCGAAGTCCTCGGGCGAGATCCCGGCCTCGGCCAGCACCTGGCCGATCAGCGCCGCCTGCGCCTCGCGGTTCGGCAGCGAAAGGCCGATGGTGCGGCCGGCGGCGTTGCTGCCGGTGGCCAGGATGACGCCGCGCACCGCGTCGCCGGCCGCGAGCGCCGCGGCGAGCGGCTTCAGCACCACCACGCCGGCGCCCTCGCCGCGCACATAGCCATCCGCCGCGGCATCGAAGGCCTGGCAGCGGCCGCGCGCGGAGAGCATGCCGGCGCGGGAGAAGCCGGTGAAGGCGAAGGGCGAGAGCAGCAGCTGCACGCCGCCCACCAGCGCCGCCTCGACCCGGCCGGCGCGCAGCGCGGCGACCGCCGCGTCCAGCGCCACCAGGGAGGAGGAGCAGGCGGTGTCCATCGTCTGGCCCGGGCCGTGCAGGTCGAACACGTTGGTCAGGCGGTTGGCCAGAATCGACAGCGTGTTGCCGGTCATGAAGTAGCGATCGGCGCCGGAGACGTCGCCCAGCCGCAGCTCGGCATAGTCGGTCGAGGAACCGCCGACCCAGACGCCGACCGCCCGCCCGGCGAGCTGGCCGGCCGGCCAGCCGGCATCCTCCAGCGCCTCGGCGGCGACCTCCAGCAGCAGGCGCTGCTGCGGGTCCATCTCCGCCGCCTCGCGCGGGGAGAGGCCGAAGGCGGGCGCGTCGAAGCCGCTGATGTCGCCGAGATGCGCCGCGGCGAAGCTGTAGCTGCGGCCCGGCTCGCTCCTGCGCGGATGGTGGAAGGCGGCCTGCGTGAAGCGATCGGCCGGCAGGGTGCCCACCGCGTCGCCGCCGCGCGCCAGCAGCTCCCACAGGGCCTCCAGGCTGGGCGCGCCCGGCAGGCGGCAGGCCGCCCCCACGATGGCGACGGCATCGGTGTGGCGCGCGGCGGCGCCTGGAGGGCTCGTTCCGTTCCTCATTCCATCTGCTCAGCCGGCCGTTTCGGGCACTTGCGTGCGAGGGGGGCATCAGGCCCCGTCTGGGTGTGGCCGTGTGGAAGGGGGTGGGCAGGCGCCCGCCACCCTCCGGCGTTCATGGCATGGCTTCGTCCCGCGCCGCAACGAGACCGCCGGCTTCCCCGGCCCAGCCCTTGTCGCGGCGCCCGCCCCAGCGGGAGGGCAGGCTCCTCCCGGCATGCTGCCGGAGCGACGGGCCGGGCCGGGCCGGCTCCGTCACCTGCGCCAGCAGCGCATCCACCAGGCGGAAGTGGTCGTCCCAGCGCGGCGCCCGCCAGCCTTCCAGCCGCTGGAGCTGCGCGACGCGCCGGTCGCTGTCCAGCGCGGCATAGTCGGTCACCGCCTGGCGCCAGGCCTGCCCGTCCAGCGGGTCGAGGTAATCCGGCACGGCGCCGCCGACCTCGCGCAGCGCCGGCAGGTCGGAACAGACCACCGGCACGCCCATGGCCAGCGCCTCGGCCAGCGGCAGGCCATAGCCCTCGGCGAAGGAGGGGAAGAGCAGCGCCCGTGCGCCCTGCATCAGCTCGGCCACCATGCGGTCGGGCAGCTGGCCGACCTCCTGCACCACGCCGTGCAGCGCGGTGCAGCGTTCCAGGATGTCGACGACGTTCTCGTTCTCCCAGCCGCGCTTGCCGATGATCAGCAGGCGCGGCGTGCTGGCGCCGTGGACGCGCGCCAGCTCCCGCCAGAGATGCAGCAGCAGCAGGTGGTTCTTGCGCGGCTCGATGGTGCCGAGAGCGACGAAATAGGGGTCGAGCGGGGTGGTGGGCCCGCCGGGCCCCGCGTGGTCGATGCCGAGCGGCGCGACCAGCACCGGCGGGGCCTTGGCGCGGCTGACCAGATGCGGCTCCAGCGCGGTGGCGGTGGCGGCCGAGTTGACGATCACCCCATCCGCCAGGGTGGCGGTGGTGCCGATGCGGCGCAGGTGCTTCTCGGCCTGGCCGGGGCGGGCGTATTCCGGATGCGTCACCGGGATCAGGTCGTGGATCAGCGGCACGAAGGCGCAGCCGGCGCGGCGCAGCGCCTCGATCGGGCCGCTGCGGTCCAGCGCCTGGTGGGAGACCAGCAGGAAGGCGATCCGGCGCCGGGAATGCAGCAGGCGCGCGAGTTCGGTGCGGCCGAAGCCGAGCAGCAGCCGCCCGCGCCCCAGCGCGCCGACACGCGCGGCGCGGCGGAAGGCGGGACCGCTGGCGATGCCGGTGCTCCAGGCCTCGCTCAGCGCCGCCACCAGATCCGCCACCAGGCGGCGGGGCAGCATGGCGAAGCCACCCTGCACCTCCTGCCCGACGAAGGAGCAGCGTTCCGGCGAGGCCGCCAGCCAGTGGCGGGCATAGGCCAGCTCGACGCGATCGATGCCCGAGGGAGTCCGCTTGCGCCCGCATCCCAGCAGGCGGGATACGTCCAGGATCACATGGGGGCCGTTGTGGCGCAGCTCAGCGTGCATTATCGGACCTCAGGGAGCACGGTTCCGCCACATCGCGGCAGGAGAACTGTGACCGCCGGAATTCTACGTTGCGGATGCGAAGGCAGCACTCTCACAATCTTGTGTAGAATGCTTGCCCCGTCAAACGCAATCGCAACCCTGATCGTTTTGCTGCGTTTGCAGTCTTAATATTCAGAAATTGCCCGGATTCATGGTGACTGTAGCATGACCGTGGCTAATCCGCCTCCGGTGCGATGACATTGCTGTTACGCTCCTCCACCAGCACGTCGCGCATGGTCTCCGCGCTCTTGCGGCGGATGTCCTCGAAGGCCTGCGGCGTGTGGAAGGCGCTGTGCGGCGTGACGATCAGCCGCCCCGCCAGCCAGGGCTCGCGCGCCCGGTAGGCGGCGAGCAGCGGGTGCACCGGCTCCTTCGGCGGCTCCTCCGGCAGCACGTCGAGCCCGGCACCGGCCAGCCGGCCATCCCGCAGGCAGGCGGCCAGCCCGTCCAGGTCGAGGATGGGACCGCGGGCGGTGTTCACCACCACCGCGCCCTGCGGCAGCTGGCGCAGCGCCGCCTCGTCGAGCAGCCCGCGCGTGTGGCGGGTCAGCGGCGTGTGGATGGAGAGCACGTCGCTCTGCGCCAGCAGCTCGGCCAGGCTGCGGACGCGCCGGATGCCGAGCGCGCGGTCCACGCCGTTGGGCAGGAAAGGGTCGTGGAACAGCACCCGGAAGCCGAAGGCCTTGGCGCGCAGCGCCACCGCCGTGCCGATCCGCCCCAGCCCCAGGATGCCGAAATTCTGCGTCTCCGCCCGCTGCACGAGCGGGGTCTCAAGATACTGCCAAGCCGCCGGCGGCTCCGCCCGCTGCAAATCGTGGTGCAGAGCGATACCGCGGCGCAGCGTCAGGGCGAGCGCCATGGCATGGTCGGCCACCTCGGTGGTGCCGTAGTCCGGCACGTTGCAGACCGTCACGCCGCGGGCGGCGAGCGCCGGGCGGTCCAGCCGGTCGTAGCCGACGCCCATCCGCACCACCACCTTCAGCCGGGGAAAGCGCGGGAGCTGGCTGCCCGGCAGCCAGTGCCGGAAGATGAACAGGCCATCCGCCTCGGCGCAGAGCGAATCGGGCAGTTCCTCGACGCCGCCGCGCCCGCCGCCGCGGATCACGCGCACGCCGGGCCCGAGGATCTCCTGCTCCAGCGCGGTGTCGGGGTAGAGGCCTTCCGGCTCCAGTACGGTGAGCATCGTCGTTTTCCGTCCCTTTGCGGCTTTGTTGCTGCGCGAAGGATGCGGGGGTGGCCTTGGGGGCGCAAGGGAGCCGGCCTATCCTGCCGCGCCCGAGCTGAGGAGAGGGACGGAGATGGCGCAGCGCTGCATCCTGGTGACCGGAGCCTCCAGCGGCATCGGCGCCGCCACCGCCCGCGCGCTGGCCGCGCCGGGCACCGCCCTCGCCCTGCACGCCCGCGGCAACCGCGAGGGCGCCGAGCGCACCGCCGAAGCCGTGCGCGCGCAGGGCGGCGAGGCGGCGGTGCTGCTGGCCGACCTCAGCGAGGCAGGCGCGCCGGAGCGGCTGGTGCGGCAGGCCGCCGAGGCGCTGGGCGGGCTGGACGTGCTGGTCTCCAACGCCGGCTTCGCCGACCGCACCCCGGTCGCGGAACTGACCGACGCGGCCTTCGCGCGCAGCCAGGACACCATCCTCTGGGCGCTGTTCCGCCTGGCCCGCGCCGCCGGGCCGCTGCTGGCGGCGGGGCGGGCGCCGCGGCTGGTGGCCGTCTCCTCCTTCGTGGCGCACAATTTCCGCACCGACAGCACCGTCTTTCCCGCTTCCGCCACCGCCAAGGCGGGGGTGGAGGCGCTGGTGAAGGCGCTGGCGCTGGAATGGGCGCCGGCCGTGACGGTCAACGCCGTGGTGCCGGGCTACACGCGCAAGGATGCCGGCGCCCATGCGGCGCTGGACACCAGGGCCTGGGAGGCGGTGATCGCCCGTATCCCGATGCGCCGGCTCGGCGAGCCGGATGACGTGGCGCGCGCCATTGCCTTCCTGGCCTCGGAGGGCGCCGGCTACATCACCGGCCAGTGTCTGCATGTGGATGGCGGGGTGGTGATCTGAGGCGGCGGCGCCTGCCGGCCCGGCGGGGCGGGGGAATCGCCAGCGCGGGGCGGCCTGGCGTATAAGCCCGCCGGACTGGTTGCATCCCGCAACGAAACCGCGCTGCCCGCCTGGCAGGGCTGTCGGCAGGAAAAGGGACCGCAGGATGACGGACGAGCTTGTCCTCTATACGCACCCCATGTCGCGCGGGCGGATCGTCCGCTGGGTGCTGGAGGAGATCGGTCAGCCCTACCGGGCCGAGATCGTCGAGTACGGGCCGGCGATGAAGGCGCCGGCCTTCCGCGCGATCAACCCGATGGGCAAGGTGCCGGCCCTCCGGCATGGCGGGACCATCGTAACCGAGACGGCCGCCATCTGCGCCTATCTTGCCGATGCCTTCCCGGCGGCGAAGCTGGCCCCCGCGCCGGATGACCGGCGGCGGGGCTCCTATTACCGCTGGCTCTTCTTCGGTGCCGGCCCGGTGGAGGCGGCGGCGACGAATGCCTCTCTCGGCTTCGTCGTGCCGGAGGGGAAGCAGGTCATGGTCGGCTATGGCCGGCTCGCCGAGGTGCTGGACGTGCTGGAAGGCGCGGTAGGTCAGGGTGACTACCTGCTCGGCGACCAGTTCACCGTGGCGGACATGTATCTCGGCTCGCAGATCGGCTGGGGGATGATGTTCGGCACGATCGAGCGGCGCCCGGCCTTCGAGCGCTACTGGGAGCGCCTCGCCGCGCGCCCGGCCGCGCAGCGCGCGCGGCAGATCGATGACGCGCTGATGGCGGAGCGGGGCGAGGCGACCACGCCGGAATAGGCGCCCGGCCCGCTCGTGTCCTGCCCGCGAAGTGCGCGGGATTTCCCGCATACTTCGCGATCAGGGCACCGGAGCATTTTCCGTTCGCTCTGGCTCCCGGAAAACGCTCCAGCCGTTTGTTTTGGCGAGCATCTTTACCCGTTCCGGTGATGCCATTCGGAACGGGATCTGTTTTAGCCCTCGACCAGCGCGCCGGGGAAGACCGCGCCGCTGCCGCCATCGGCGATGCCGAGATCCGTGACATGCGGGCCGGCATTGCAGGCCAGGGTGGCGCCGACCACCGCCTTGAAGACGCGGTAGGGCGGCTGCCATTCCGCAATCTCGTCGGCGGCGGCGCGCAGCGCGGTGAACTGCGCCGCCACCTGCTCCGCCGGTGCGTCGGAAAGCAGGCCGCAGACCGGCAGCGGCAGCACGGCCCGCACCGCGCCCCCGGCCGCCACGGCCATGCCGCCGCCGCAGGCGATCAGCGCGTTGGCGGCGGCGGCCATGTCGGCCGGGTCATGCCCGAAGACGCAGAGATTGTGGCTGTCATGCGCGACGGTGGTGGCCAGCGCGCCGCGCCAGGCGCCCCAGCCCTCCAGCACGCCGAGCACCGGCCGCGCCGGTGCCAGCCCGTGGCGGTGGATGACGGCGAGGAGGGTGGCCTCCGGTGGCAGCACCGCCCGGCCCTCGCGCACGGGCACGGTGAGCTCGCCCCACTGCGTGAAGCGCGGGTTCACCACGCTGCGCAGCCGCGCCATATCGCCGGAGGCGGCGAGGTGGAAATCCGCCGGCGCGAGCGGCGCCAGCTTCATCGTGCCGCGCAGCCCCGGCGGATCGGCCGGCGGCAGCGCGGCGGCAAGGCGGCCGCCCTCCGCCACCAGGGCGCCGGAGGCGAAGACCTGCTCCACCCCGAGCGACTCCAGCCCGTCCAGCACCACGAGGTCCGCCCGCCGGCCCGGTGCCACCAGGCCGAGGTCGCGCCGGCCGAGCCGCATCGCGGCGTTCAGCGTGGCCGCGCGCAGCGCCTCCAGCGGCGGCATGCCATGGCGCGCCAGCCGGCGGAGCAGGTCGATCATGCCGCCTTTCGCGACAAGATCGTCGGGGAAGACGTCGTCGGTGCAGAGGGTGAGGGTCTGCGGGTAGCGGGGCAGGGCGTTCAGCGCCGCCACCGCCTCGGGCAGGATGTAGTCATGGCTGCCGCGCAGCTCGACGGTGAAGCCGGCGCGCAGCTTCTCCAGGAGGTCGGCGCCGGAGGTGATCTCGTGGTCGGACTCGATGCCGGCGGCCGCGAAGCCCTGCAGGCCCGGGCCGGTGAGGCTGCGCGCATGGCCGCAGACCAGCTTGCCGCTGGCCAGCCCGGCGCCGACGATGCCGGCCATGCGCGGGCTGCGCTCCAGCACGCCGCGCATGTCCATCACCTCCGCCACGCCGGCGATCTCCGGCCAGGACAGCATCTCGGCCAGCTCGGCGGGGCCGAAATCGGCGCCCGCGCGCTCCAGCCCGGGCGCGGAGGGCACGCAGGAGGGCGCCAGCACCAGCGCGCGCAGCGGCAGGCCGCGCAGCGCGTCGATCGCCCAGCGCAGGCCGTCCAGCCCGGCGACGTTGCCCAGCTCGTGCGGGTCCCAGCAGATGGTGGTGGTGCCCTGCGGCAGCACGGTCTCCGCATAGCGGCGCGGCGTGACCATCGAGCTTTCGACATGCATGTGCGTGTCGATCAGCCCCGGCGCGATGATGCGGCCCGGCACCGGGCGGCGTGCCGCCGCGTCGCTGTGGGTGCCAGGGGCATGGACGCTGGCGATGAGCGGCCCCACCAGGCCGATATCGGCGGCGCGCAGCTCGCCGGTGGCCATGTCGGCGACCTGGCCGCCGGTGAGCAGGAGGTCGAACGGGGCCTCGCCGCGCGCGGCGCGCACCGCGCGGTCCCGCAGGGCGGGGTCATGCAGATCGGCTTGGGTCATGGCCTGTGCTGCCTTGGCGTGTCGCCGCGCTGGGTAGAGCCGCAGGGCAGCGCAAGGCAAGCAGGCCGCAGAAAGGCCGGGGAAAGGCTGGGGGAATGAATTCCCCCAGACCCCCTTCTTTCTTCTGTCAGTTCCGGCGTGGGCGGGAAGCGCAGCGCCAGAATGGCAAAAGGAAGATGGGTCAGACCCATAAGGGTTGACCGGGGAATCTTTCCCCGGCCTTCAGTGCTTGCGCAGGCAGCCACGCATGAACTCCTTGCGGGGCGCGCCATGCAGGTTCTGGCTGCGCGCGGTGGCGTTGCAGCTGCGCATCCGCTCCTGCTGCGCCAGGCGCGCGGGGGAGGGCGGGCGGTGCTGGGCGGCGGCGCGTGCGGCCTCCCCGGCGGCCTTGTCGCGCGCCAGGGCCGGAGTGGCGCAGGCCACCGCCATGGCGGTGAGAAGGAACAGAAGCGGCTTCAAGCGAGGGCTCTCCATGAACGCAGCGGTTGTATAACGGAAGGCCGGGCCTGCCTCACCGGAGAATGCAGAGGGGCGAAAGCGGGAAGTCGGATTTCCTGCGAGGCTGGACTTCCGGCCTTCGGTGCCGGCGCGGGCCGAGCCCCTGCCCGGCACCGAAGCCGGGGATGGCCGCCGCCATGCGGTTTCACTCAGCCCGCGCCACCCGATCGCCCACGCGCGCCTCCCCGCCGGCCAGGATGCGCGCCGTGATGCCGCCATGCCCGCGGACGGCGTTATAGCCGCCGATGCCCAGGATCACTTCCATCCGCGAGCAGGGCTGGCATTCTCCCGTCACCTCCAGGACCGCACTTCCCAGCCTGATCCGCTGGCCCTTCAGCGCCAGGAGGTTGATGCCGGAGACGACGACATTCCGCCGCAGAAGCTCCGGCCCGACCGTCTCGCGGCCCAGATAGCTGGCGATCGCGGCCAGATCCTCGGCGCCGATGAGGGTGACCTGCCGCGCACGGTTGGTGCGGCTGCTGTAGCGGTCACCGGCCAGGCCGGTCTCCGGATCGAGCGCCGCCGCCTGCGCCACGAGCGGCTCCCGCCGGGCGGGGCGCACCCCGATCCAGCAGACGCGGCCCGGCCGCATCGGCGCCGCCAGAAGCCGCGACAGGGGCGAGAGAGGGTTCATCAAGGGGCCGGTCGTCCTTCCTGTCCGAGGCATCGGCGCTGATCATAAGGGGCCGCGGCGGGGGCGCGGGATTCTCTCCTCCGCCAGGGAGCCTTTTCCGCGCCTGCTCCCCGGGGCAGGGCAGGGGGGGGCCGGGCGGGCCGGGCATCGCGCGACCGTCCCATGATCCTCGAAAGGACGTTGCGATGCCGCTTGCCTCCTGATAATACGATATTCCTCGAAGAGTGGAGGAGTTGGGATGGAGCCGAAACAGGCTGCGGCGGCCCTGGGGGCGCTGGCCCATGAGCACCGGCTCGCCGCCTACCGGCTTCTCGTGGAGGCGGGTCCGGAGGGATTGCCCGCCGGCGCCATCGCCGAGCGGCTGGGGACCCCCTCCTCGACGCTGACCTTCCACCTCCAGCAGCTCCGGCATGCCGGGCTGGTCACGCAGCGCCGCCTCAGCCGCCAGATCATCTATGCCATGGCCCCGGCGGCGATGAACGCGCTGGTGGCCTACCTGACCGAGAACTGCTGCGGCGTGCAGGCAAGCTGCACCCCCGCCTGCGAGCCGGCCGCCTCGGCCGCCCGCTCCCGCAAGACCCCCGCCGCCTGAGGGCACCGCCATGGCCGACCACGTCTACAACGTGCTGTTCCTGTGCACCGGCAACAGCGCCCGCTCCATCCTGGCCGAGAGCCTCATGGACCACTGGGGCAGGGGCCGTTTCCGCGGCTTCAGCGCGGGCTCCTTCCCCAGGGGCGCCGTGCGTCCGGAAGCCCTGAAGGTGCTCGCCGAGCCGGGCATGCGCACGGAAGGTCTGCGCCCGAAGTCCTGGGATGAGTTCGCCGCGCCGGGCGCGCCGGTGATGGACTTCGTCTTCACCGTCTGCGACCAGGCGGCGGGCGAGGTCTGCCCGGTCTGGCCCGGCCGGCCGGTCACCGCCCATTGGGGCATCCCGGACCCGGCGGCCGTGGACGGCTCGGAGGCCGAGCGCATGCTCGCCTTCCGGGCGGCGTTCCGCGCGCTGGAGACCCGCATCAGGCTGTTCCTGAGCCTGCCCATCGCCTCGCTCGACCGCCTGGCGCTGACCAGGAAGGTCGAGGAGATCGGCCGCCTCAGAACCGACACCGCCGAGGGGAAGGCATCGTGACCGTCACCATCTACCACAACCCGGCCTGCGGGACGTCGCGCAACGTCCTGGCCCTGATCCGCAACAGCGGCGAGGAGCCCGAGGTCATCGAGTACCTCAGGACCCCGCCCTCGCGCGCGGAGCTGGCCGGCCTGATCCGCCGCATGGGCGTGCCGGTGCGCGACGTCCTGCGCCAGAAGGGCACGCCCTATCAGGAACTCGGGCTCGGCGACCCGTCCCTGACCGACGACCAGCTGCTCGACGCCATGATGGCGCACCCCATCCTCATCAACCGGCCCATCGTGGTGACCCCGCTGGGCGTGAGGCTCTGCCGGCCCTCCGAGGCGGTGCTCGACATCCTGCCGAACCCGCAGCGCGGCGCCTTCGCCAAGGAGGACGGCGAGCCGGTGGTGGACGCCGCCGGGCGGCGCGTCTCCAAGGGAGAGGTCGCATGAGCGCCTCGGCAGAGGGCGAGGCCGCCCTCCGGCGCCGCCGGGCGGCGATGGGCAGCTTCGAGCGCTACCTGACCCTCTGGGTCGCGCTCTGCATCGTCGTGGGCATCGCGCTCGGCGCCGTGCTGCCGGGGCCGTTCCAGGCGCTCGGCCGCATGGAGGTGGCGCAGGTCAACATCCCCGTCGCCCTGCTCATCTGGGCGATGATCGTGCCGATGCTGCTGCGGGTGGACTTCGGCGCCATGGGCCAGGTCACGCGCCACTGGCGCGGCATCGCCGTGACCCTCGGGGTGAACTGGCTGGTGAAGCCCTTCTCCATGGCGCTGCTGGGCTGGCTCTTCATCGGCTGGCTGTTCCGGCCCTGGCTGCCGGAGAACCAGATCGACAGCTACATCGCCGGCCTCATCCTGCTGGCGGCGGCGCCCTGCACGGCGATGGTGTTCGTCTGGTCCCGCCTGACGGAGGGCGAGCCGAACTTCACGCTCAGCCAGGTGGCGCTGAACGACGCCATCATGGTGGTGGCCTTCGCGCCGGTGGTCGGCCTGCTGCTCGGGCTCTCCGCCATCACCGTGCCCTGGGACACCCTGCTGCTCTCGGTGGTGCTCTACATCATCCTGCCGGTGATCGCGGCGCAGCTCTGGCGGCGCTCGCTGCTCGCCACCGGCGGCGAGGCGGCCCTGCAGCGGGTCCTGAAGGCGCTGCACCCGGTCTCGCTGGTCGCGCTGCTCGCCACCCTCGTGCTGCTCTTCGGCTTCCAGGGCGAGCAGATCCTGGCGCAGCCGCTGGTGATCCTGCTGCTCGCGGTGCCCATCCTCATCCAGGTCTATGCCAATGCGGGCCTCGCCTACCTGCTGAACCGGCAATGCGGCTCGGCGCACAGCGTCGCGGGGCCCTCCGCGCTGATCGGCGCCAGCAACTTCTTCGAGCTGGCGGTCGCGGCCGCGATCAGCCTGTTCGGCTTCGAGTCCGGCGCCGCGCTGGCCACCGTGGTCGGCGTGCTGGTCGAGGTGCCGGTGATGCTCTCGGTGGTCCACATCGTCATGCGCAGCCGCGCCTGGTACGAGCGCGGGGCGGGCCGGGCGGCGGTCCGCTAGGCCCGCGGATGGCGGAGACCCAGGCCAGGCAGGTCGTCGTCATCGGCGGCGGCCAGTCGGGCCTCGCCATCGGCTATTTCCTGCGCCGCGCGGGGCTCGACTTCGAGATCCTGGACGCAAGCCCGCGGCCGGGGGGCGCCTGGCCCTCGGCATGGGAGTCCCTGCACCTGTTCTCCCCGGCCCAGTGGAGCTCCCTGCCGGGCTGGCCGATGCCGCCCGTGCCCGGCGGCGGATATCCCGGCCGGGACCACGTCGTCGCCTACCTGGCCGCCTACGAGGAACGCTACCGGCTGCCGGTCCGGCGGCCGGTCCGGGCGGAGGCCGTCGGACGCGCGGGGGACCGGCTGCTGGTCCGGACGGCGGCGGGGAACTGGACGGCGGCGGCCGTGGTCAGCGCGACGGGAGGCGCGGGCCGTCCCTTCATCCCGGACTATCCAGGCGCCCGGACGTTCCGCGGGCGCCAGCTGCACTCCTCCGCCTACCGCGCGCCAGGCGAGTTCGCGGGGCGGCGGGTGCTCGTAGTGGGCGGCGGCAACTCGGGGGCGCAGATCCTGGCCGAGCTGTCGCAGGTGGCGGAGGCGACCTGGGTCACGCCGGAGCCGCCCACCTTCCTGCCGGACGAGGTGGATGGCCGCGTGCTGTTCGAGCGGGCGACCGAGCGCGTCCGGGCGCAGCAGGAGGGCCGCGACCCCGGGCCCTCGCGGGGCGGCCTGGGTGACATCGTCATGGTGCCGCCGGTCCGGCAGGCGCGCGACCGCGGGGCCCTGCGCAGCGTCCGGCCCTTCCTCCGCTTCGAGCCGGAGGGCGTGGTCTGGCCGGACGGGAGCAGGACGCGCGTGGAGGCGGTCATCTGGTGCACCGGCTTCCGCCCCGCCCTGGAGCACCTGGCCCCGCTCGGGGTGCTGGAGCCGGACGGGCGGGTCGCCGTCCGGGGCGGCCGGTCCGTCCGCGAGCCCCGGCTCTGGCTGCTCGGCTACGGCGACTGGACCGGCATGGCCTCGGCCACCCTCGCCGGGGTGACGCGCGCGGCGCGATCCGCCGCGCGGGAGATCCAGGAGGCGCTAGGCTGAGAACCCGGTCGGGAATGGCGGGGAGGGGCGGAGAGCGGGCGTCCGGCAACGGCCGCTTGTCATGTACAACGATCGCTTTACATTGTGTTCATGGACAAGCGAGCGGATATCGTCTCGGGGGCCGCCAGCGCCTTTGAGGCCGACTGTTTCCGGGGCGCCGGCATCGACAAGGTGCTGGCCCCCTCAGGCGCTTCCACCCGTACGCTTTACAAGCATTTCGGCTCCAAGGAGGGGCTGGTCCTCGCCGTCCTTGAGGAGCGGCATCGTCGCTTCGAGGAGCGTCTCGAGGCCGCGGCAAAGGGCGCCGATGCCGTGGCCGCCCTGTTCGATACGCTCCGGCAGTGGCTGGAGGAGCACGGCGCGCGAGGCTGCATGCTCCTGCGCGCCCGGGCCGAGTATTCGGGCGCGAGCGAGGAGATCGTCGATCTCGTCCGCCGCCAGAAGAGCGCGTTCCGCCGCAGGGTCGCCGCCCGCGTGGAGGCGGCGCTCGGACGAGAGGACGACAGTCTCGCGACGCAGATCTGGCTTCTTTTCGAGGGCGCGACGGCGGCGGCGAGCGTCGCCGATCTTTCGGTGGTCAACGCGGCGAAGGCTGCCGCCGCTTCGCTGGTCGAGGAGGCGAAGAGGAACGCATGCTGAAAGGGGGCGGCAATCTCGTCGGCGCCGCCTTCGCTCTGACGGCCTTGTCCTATGGGTTGGCCCGCTTTGCGTATGGCCTCCTGCTGCCGCAGATCCGCGCGGACCTTTCGCTCGGCGCGGCAGGGGCCGGGTGGATCGGTGGCGGCGCCTTCGCGGCATATTGCGCCGGCATTGTCTTCGCCGCGCTCGCGGGCGCCAGGCTCGGGGAACGGGCCATGGCCACGCTCGCCGGCCTTGTCGCGACGTCCGGCGTGGGGCTCGTCGCCCTTGCTCCTTCCGTGCCGGTGCTGGGGGTTGCCCTCGCGTTTGCCGGGCTCAGTACGGGCTTTACCTCACCGCCGCTTGCGGCGGCCGTCGCGCGGGGATTTGACGAGGACGCCCGCCCGCGGGCGAACGGGGTGATCAATGCGGGCACGGCGGCAGGAATCGTGTTCTCCGGTGCCGTCGCGGTGGCCTTCGCGGCGGCCTGGCGCGAGATCTACATGCTGTTCGCCCTGATTGGCGCGGCGGTGACGGCTTGGATATGGTTCGCGGTGCCGGCAGGCTCGCCCGGACGGGGGACCGGTGGCGCTGCGCCACCGCCGCTGGCGAGACCGGGCCTGGCCGGCCTGTGCGCCACCGCCTTCCTGATGGGCGTATCAAGCACCGCGATCTGGACATTCGGCGCCGACCTGTTGCGCAACGGGTTCGGCTTCCCGGAAGCGCGCATCGCACTCGCCTGGATCGCGCTGGGCCTCGGTGGGCTCGCCGGCTCATCGGCCGGCATCCTCGTCGCGCGCTTCGGGATCAGTCCGATTCACCGCATGGCGCTTCTCGGCATGGCCCTTTGCTACGGGATGCTCATGGCCGCCGCAGTGGCCCCGCCGCTCGCTTTCGCAGCGATGGCGCTGTTCGGAGCCGCCTATATCATCTCCAGCGGTGTCCTGCTGATCCGGGGGATCATGCTTCTTCCAGACCGGCCTGACCTCGGGCTGGGTATCCCGTTCCTGGCGATTGCCGTCGGCCAGACCTTCGGCGCGCCGCTTTTCGGCGCCGTGCTGGACGGCGCCAACGCCTGGACCGCGCTCTCGTTGTTTGCCGCGATGGCCTGCGGAGCGATGTTCTGGGGGATGGGAGAGGCCGCCCCTCCTCGGCAGGGATAGGGCACAGTCGAGGCCGCTCCGCCGTTGGATCCAGCGCGAATCCATGTCCGTGAAGGGGTGTGAGCCTCCCTTTCTGATCAGGCTCCCTACCTAGCCCTGCCTGAGCGCCAGCGGCACCAGGGGCACCACCAGGGCCAGGTTGAGGACTGAGGCCCCGAACAGGGCCGCCAGCGTTCCGGTCGGCCCGGCCCATTCCAGCAGCCAGGCGCCGGCCATCGGCGCCGCCGCCGTGGCGAGGAGCGACGGCAGCGCGAGGCGGCCCATCAGGATGGCGTAGCCCTCGCGCCCGAAGAGAGCCAGCGGCACCGTGCCGCGCGCGATGGAGCGGATCCCGCTGCCCATGCCGTAGAAGACGATGCAGGCGGCGGCGATGCCGGGCATGGCGACCAGCAGGCCGAGGCCGGCCGCGACCAGCACCGAGGAGGCCAGCAGGCTCCAGACGGGGTGCAGCCTCTTCCCGAACATCATCTCGAGGATCCGGCCGCCGACCTGCGCGGGGCCGATCAGCGCGCCGAACGCCACCGCGGCGGCCAGGGCGAGCCCCTGCGACTGGAGCAGCGCCAGGAGGTGGACGGCGATGACCGTCATGATGAGGTTGGCCAGCGTGAATCCCGCGGCGAGCAGGACGAAGGCGGGGCGCTGCTCCGGCCGCAGGTGCCCCGGGGGCAGGCCGGTCGCCGGGGAGGCCTGCGGCGCCCGCGCCTGCTCCCGCGGCAGGGCGAGCAGGTAGAGGGGCAGCACGAGGGCGAGATGGATCGCCGCATAGGCCGCGCAGGCGCCGCGCCAGCCGAGATGCGCGGCGAGGAACGCGGTGAGCGGCCAGCAGACCGTGCTGGCGAAGCCGCCGAAGAGGGTGACCTGCGTGATGGCGGCGCGCGCCGTCTCGCCGTAGAGCCGCCCGAGCGCCGAGAAGGCGGGGTCATAGAGGCCCGCCCCCATCCCGAGCCCGATGACGACCCAGGCGGCGACGAACACCGGCAGGGCCGGCGCGAGGGCGAGCCCGAGCAGGCCCAGCGCGAGCAGGGCGGCGCTGGCGGCCAGCACCGGCCGGCCGCCATGCCGCTCGATGACGTGCCCGACGCGGGGCGAGACGAGGCCGGACACGAGCAGGCCGATGGAGAGGGCGCCCATCAGCCAGCCGGGCGGCCAGCCGGTCTCGGCGGCGACCGGTCCGGCGAGGACGGCCAGAAGGTAGTAGCTGCTGCCCCAGGCGAGGATCTGGGCGATGCCGATGGCCGAGACGACCGCCAGCCGGGGACGGCTGGCGGCCGGATCCGCCGGGAGCGGGCTCCCGGCGAGGCGGCCCTGGCTCATTCGGCGGGTTCGGCCGGAGCGGCCTCCCGCCGGGCCGCGCCGCCGCAGCAGGGCGCCTCCTCCGCCGGTTCCGGGTTGGGCGGGCAGCAGGCGCCCTGCGGCGTGGTGGGGGTGCAGCAGGGCGCGGCGGCTTCCGCGGCCTCCGGCAGCGCGCGGCCGGCGCTGCAGACGCCGGTCTGCGGCAGATCGAGCTCGACCCGGCGCGCCGCTTCGAGGTCGCCCGCCAGGAAGGCCGCGATGGAGCGCACCTGCTCATGGCCCGTCGCCAGCAGGAAGGTGGGCGCGCGGCCGTAGGAGACCATCCCGGCCAGGAACAGGCCCGCCTCGGGCTGCGCCAGCTCCATGGCGCCGTGCGGCCGGACGGTGCCGCAGGAGTGCAGGTTCGGGTCGATGAGCGGCGCCAGCACGCGCGGGCATTCGAGGGCGGGGTCGAGGTCGAGGCGGACCTCGCCGAGGATGCCGAGATCGGGCCGCAGCCCGGTGGCGACGACCATCTCATCGGCCTCCGCCCTGCCGCCCTCCAGGCTCAGCACCTGCAGGGAACCGTCGGCGCCCCGCCGGATCTCGTCCACCGAGAAGGGCGCCAGCAGCGTGACGGCGCCGGTCTCGACGAGGTGGCGCAGGCGCTGGCCCAGGGCGCCGCGCTCCGGCAGCTGGTCGGCCGCGCCGCCGCCATAGGCCCGGTCCAGCGCCGTGCTGCGCGCCGCCCAGAGGACGGCCGTGCCCGGCGCCTGGCCCGCGAGCGCGGCGAGGTCGATGAGGGTGCCGATGGCCGAGTGGCCGGAGCCGACCACCAGGACCCGCTTGCCGGCGTAGCGGGCGCGGTCGGCGCCCAGGACGTCCGGCATGCCGTGGCGGATCCGCCCGGCGGCCTCCCGCTCGCCGATGGCGGGCAGGCCGGAGGAGCCGGCGGGGCTCGGGTTGCCCCAGGTGCCGGAGGCGACGATGACGGCGCGGGCGAGCAGGCGGCCCGGCTTGCCCTGCGCGTCCTCGTAGCGCAGCTCGAAGGGCTGCGCCTCGCGCCCGGCATTCCGGACCTTGCCGGCGCGGAGCCGGGCGAGGGCGGTGACGCGCGTGTTCAGCCGCAGGCGGCGGGCGAGCTCGGGGAGGGCGGCGAGCGGCGCCAGGTAGCGCGCGACGAGGTCGCGGCCGGTCGGGAAGGTTTCCGCCTCCGGCGCCGTCCAGCCGTGCCGCTCGAGCAGGGTGCGCGCGGCGCGGTCGATGTTGTAGCGCCAGGGCGAGAACATGGGGACGTGGCCCCAGGCCAGCGGCGCCGTGCCGACCGAGGGGCCGGCTTCCAGCACGACCGGCTCCAGGCCGCGCTCCAGCAGGTGCGCCGCGGCCGCGAGGCCGACCGGTCCGCCGCCGATGATGGCGACGGGCAAGGCGCCGGAGGCCTCGCCTTCGGGGGTCTCCGGCCGGGGAGAGCGGCTGTCGCCGCCGCAGCACGAGCTCATGTCACCTTCTCCTGCTTTATGCATCGGTGGGCGATGTATGGAGGCAAAACGCGGCTCAGCATGGGCAGCCGCGCCCCTTCTCCTGGCGGGCCCGGGCGGCGCGGCCGGTCTCGGTGAGCGCGGCGGTGGCGTCCATCCATGCCTCCAGGCCGATTTCGAAGGCTTCCCGGCCCTTGCCGGTCAGCGTGTAGACGCGGCGCTCGCGGCCGGAGACCACCTCCGTCTCGGAGGTCACGTAGCCGCCCTGCTCGAACTCGCGCAGGGTGGGGTAGAGGGCGCCCTCGGAGGGGGAGCAGCAGCCCTTCGTGGTCCGCTCGACCGCGCGGGCGATGTCGTAGCCATGCGCCGGGCCGTCATGCAGCACCTGCAGCACGAAGAACCGGCTGAGCGCCATCTTGATGGTGCCGGCCCAGTAGCTCCGGTCGGTGAAGTCCGGTGCGGGGCGGGAGGCGGTGCGAAGCGCGGGTTGCCGGGACATGTCTGGAGCATATGCATCGGTGGACGATGGGTCAAGCGGCATGAGCCCCGCGCAGCGGCGCGGAAAGGCAGGAAGGGGCGGCCCTGTCAGGAGCGGAGGAGGAAAAAGGCTTTCAGGGATGGTTCCGGCGCGAAGCGAGGCCTGCCAGGAGGAGGCTGGAAAAGCAAAAGGCCTGACCGCGCGGGCGGTCAGGCCTTTTGGGAATTGGTGGAGCCAATCGGAATCGAACCGACGACCTCTTGAATGCCATTCAAGCGCTCTCCCAACTGAGCTATGGCCCCCCGGGGAAAGTGCGCGGGATATAACGGCGGGGCCGGAGGCGCGCAAGCGGGCGAGGTCCTGTTTTCTGCAAATTTTCCGACCGCCTGTTCTCCTTCGCTGCGGGCGCACGGCGCCCCCCTTTCGTTGCCCTGCCCGGGTCGGTAGCCTCGGCCCGTTCTGAACTGGGGAGCGTCTGTGATGCGGAAAATCTACCCGGATGCACGTGCCGCGCTGGAGGGGCTGCTGCATGACGGCATGCTCATCCATTCCGGCGGCTTCGGCCTTTGCGGCATTCCGGCGGCGCTGATCGAGGCCATCCGCGATTCCGGCGTGAAGGACCTGACGGTCGTCTCCAACAATGCGGGCATCGACGATGCGGGGCTCGGCCTGCTGCTGCGGACGCGGCAGATCCGCAAGATGATTTCCTCCTATGTCGGCGAGAACAAGACCTTCGCCGAGCAGTTCCTGGCCGGCGAGCTGGAGATCGAGTTCAACCCGCAGGGCACGCTGGCCGAGCGCATCCGCGCCGGCGGCGCCGGCATCCCCGCCTTCTTCACCAAGACCGGCTACGGCACCGCCGTGGCGGAGGGGAAGGAGACGCGCGAGTTCGACGGCGAGAACTACGTGATGGAGCGCGGCCTCTTCGCCGACCTCGCCATCATCCATGCCTGGAAGGCCGATACCGAGGGCAACCTCGTCTTCCGCAAGACGGCGCGCAACTTCAACCCGATCATGGCCACCGCCGCGAAGATGACGGTGGTGCAGGTGGAGCACCTGGTGCAGCCGGGCGAGATCGACCCTGACCAGATCCATACCCCCGGCATCTACGTGAAGCGCATCGTCAAGCTGCCCGAGGGCTACCAGAAGCGGATCGAGCAGCGCACCACGCGCAAGCGGGTGACCGACGCGATTCCCGCCAGCGCGAACACCTCGGCCGCCGGCGCCGAGAACCTGGCCTGAGAGGGAGGACGGACATGGCCTGGACCCGCGATGAGATGGCCGCGCGCGCCGCGCGCGAGCTGCAGGACGGCTTCTACGTCAATCTCGGCATCGGCATCCCGACACTGGTGGCGAACCACATCCCCGACGGCATCAGCGTGCAGCTGCAGTCGGAGAACGGCATGCTCGGCATGGGACCCTTCCCCTATGAGGGCGACGAGGACCCGGACCTGATCAATGCCGGCAAGCAGACCGTGACGGCGCTGCCCACCACCAGCTTCTTCTCCTCGGCCGATAGCTTCGCCATGATCCGCGGCGGGCATGTGGACCTCTCCATCCTCGGCGCGCTGCAGGTGGCGGGGAATGGCGACCTCGCCAACTGGATGATCCCGGGCAAGATGGTGAAGGGCATGGGCGGCGCCATGGACCTGGTCGCCGGGGTGAAGAAGGTGGTGGTGCTGATGGAGCACACCGCGTCAGGCAAGCCGAAGCTGCTGAAGGAGTGCACCCTGCCGCTGACCGGCAAGGCCGTGGTGGACATGGTGATCACCGAGCTCGGCGTGTTCGAGATCGACCGCAAGGCGGGCGGCATGACCCTGATCGAGCTGGCCCCCGGCGTGACGCTGGACGAGCTGCGGGAGAAGACCGAGGCCTCCTTCAAGGCCGGCCCCGGCGTGGGATAAAGGCTGGGGGAAGGAATTCCCCCAGACCCCCTTCTCTTTCTTCGGGTTTCTCCCGCGGGCCGCCAGCGCGGCGCTGAACTGACAAAAAGAAGATGGGGGTTCCGGGGGAATTCATTCCCCCGGACTTTTTTTCTCCGCCCTTCAGGGCGTCTTCCCTTGTGCCTCGAACCGCCGCCGGTCCTCGTCCAGGCGCCGGCGCAGGCTTTCCAGCTCGCGCTCCCGCTCGGCGAGGGTGCGCTCCCAGTCCTGCCGGCTCGGGGCCGGCTGGCTTGCCGCCCTGGCGGCCGGCGCCGTGGCGGGGCGGCGCCTCGGTGGACGCTTGGGCGCGGCCGGCGGCGGGGGTGTCCAGTCCAGCATCGGGACGACCGGCTGCGCGACCGGTCGCGGCAGGCCGGGCCGCGCCTCCGGCAGGCCGCCGGATTGCGGGGCCGCCTGCCACAGGCGCTCGAACTGACGGGAGGAGTTGCGGAACAGGTCGCCCCCCGGCCCCGTCTCGTTTGGCCAGGTCTGGGCCAGGGCCGGCGGCGCCAGCAGGGTCAGGAATACGAAGATCCGCGCTGCGAGCCGCATCGGCACCCGTCCATCCACACGATGGAGGCGAAGATGACGGCTCTCGTTTCGCGGTTCAAGCGATCCGGCGCCGCCTCAGCGCAGCCCCAGCCAGGCCAGGATCGCGCCGCCCAGGATGATGCGGTACCAGGCGAAGGGCGTGAAGCCGATGCGGCTGATCACCGCCATCAGCCAGCGCACCACCACCAGCGAGACGATGAAGGTGGCGGCGAAGCCGACGCCGATCTGGCCGGCCGCCGAGAGATCCAGCTCCGCCCGGTTCTTCCACAGGCTGAACACGGTGGCGGCCAGCATGGTGGGCACCGCCAGCAGGAAGCTGAACTCGGCCGCGGTGCGGCGGTCCACCCCCACCAGCAGGGCGCTGATGATGGTGGCGCCGGAGCGGCTGGTGCCCGGGATCATCGCCAGCGCCTGGCCCAGGCCGATCAGCAGGGCGGCCAGCGGCCCGATCTCCGGCACGGAGTGGATGCTGGGGGCAGGCCGGTTCCGCTCGATGAGGATGATGGCGACGCCGCCCGCGATCAGCGCCAGGGCGATGACCAGGGGCGTGTAGAGCAGCTCGGTGATCGGCTTGTAGAGCGTGGCGCCCAGCACCATGGCGGGCAGGAAGGCCAGCAGCAGGTTGATGGCGAAGTAGTACTCCGTGCTGCCACGCCGCCACATGCCGAAGGCGATGCGCAGCAGCGTCTCCCGGAACAGCCAGATCACCGCCAGGATGGCGCCGAGCTGGATGCTGATCTCGAAGGTCTTGCCGGGGGGACCCTGGAAGCCGATCACCTCCCCGAGGAGGATCAGGTGGCCGGTCGAGGAGATCGGGAGGAATTCGGTGACCCCCTCCACCACGCCCATCAGCATGGCGGAAAGGAGCGAGACGAGATCCATGGCGTCAGTCCTGCGCTGCGACGGCCCCGATAGCGTGCAGCGCAGCATCTGTCACCGCGGGATGGCGGGGCGACCGCCAGCCGGGCCATGAATTCGCGGTCAGCTTTGCCGGAGCGGGCAGGCGCCCGCTCCGGCGCCGGCCTCACTTCACCATCTGGGAGGCGGTGAAGGCGAAGTTGTCGAAGGAGTTCTCGGCCACCCGGAACCAGGCGTACTCGTCGTCGCGGAAGGGGCGGTAGGAGTCCCAGATGGCCTTGAACCGTTCGTCCCTCGCGCTGGTCTCGTCATACAGCTCGTGGGTCGCCTTCCAGGCGGCGGAGAGGATCTCGCGCGACCAGGGGCGGAGCTGGGCGCCGGCGGCGAGCAGCCGGCGCAGCGCCTGCGGGTTGGCGGCATCGTAGCGGGCGGTCATGTCCATGTCCGCGTCGGCGCAGGCGATCTCGATGGCCGCCTTGTAGGCCGGGGGCAGGGCCTCCCAGGCGTTCTTGCCGACCAGCAGGTGCAGCCGCGCGCCCGGCTCCCAGAAGCCGGGGAAATAGTAGTTCGGCGCCACCCGGGCGAAGCCGAGCTTCTCGTCGTCATAGGGGCCGACGAACTCCACCGCGTCCAGCGTGCCGCGCTCCAGCGAGGGATAGATGTCGGCCGCCGCCACCTGGGTCGGGGTCGCGCCCATCTTGGCGAAGACCTGCCCGGCGAAGCCGGCGATGCGGAACTTCAGGCCCTGGATGTCGGCCAGTGTCTTCACCTCCTTGCGGAACCAGCCGCCCATCTGGGCGCCGGTGTCGCCGGCGGTGAAGCCCACGCAGTTGTAGGCGCCGAACAGGTCCGCCGCCAGCTTGGCGCCGCCGCCATGGCGGTACCAGGCGTTGTACATGCGGGTGTTCAGCCCGAAGGGCATGGCGGTGAAGAAGGCGAAGGAAGGCTCCTTGCCGACATAGTAGTAGGAGGCGGTGTGGGCGCACTCCACCGTGCCGGCCTGCACCGCGTCGAGCGCCTGCAGGCCGCCGACGATCTCGCCCGCGGGGAAGACGCGGATCTGGAACTTGTTGTCCGTCAGCGCGGCGACGCGGCGGGCGATCACCTCCGGCGCGCTGTAGAGGATGTCGAGGTTGCGCGGGAAGCTGCTGGTCAGGCGCCACCGCACCTCCGGCGCCGACTGCGCCAGGGCAGGGGTGGCAAGGGCGGCCGGCGCCGCGGCAGCGGCGGCGCCGAGCAGGGCGCGGCGGTTCATGGCGGGATCCTTCCCAAGGCGGTTGCTTGCGGCCCGGCTTGGGCCATGCAGGGCTTATCCCCTCGATCACGCCATCGGGAAAGGGGCGGCGCGCAATATTATTACGTATAAAGCGAAAATTTCGGCTTTTTCGGTGCCTGGGGCGGTGGAAGCCTGTGCTTCGCCTGCGCCGGGCGCGGAGCCGGGGGAGAATGAATTCTCCCCCGCGCCCCCTCTTCTTTCTTTTCTGTCGGTTTTGCCGGGCTGGCGGAGAGCGACCGCGCCAGGGCTGGAGCAGCCCCCGCGGCTGAGGGTGGGATCGCCTTCGCCACGGGCCCGGGAACCGGCAGGAAAAAGATGGGGGGTGCGGGGGGAATTCCTTCCCCCCGCCTGTCCCGCCTCAGTAGCGGTACAGGTCGTGCTTGAACGGCCCGCTGACCTCGACGCCGATATACTCGGCCTGCTTCGGGCTCAGCCTGGTCAGCGCGGCGCCGACCTTGGCCAGGTGCAGCGACGCCACCTTCTCGTCCAGCTTCTTGGGCAGCGTGTAGACCTTGTTCTCATAGGCCTGGTGGTTGGTCCACAGCTCGATCTGCGCCAGCGTCTGGTTGGAGAAGCTGGCCGACATCACGAAGCTCGGGTGGCCGGTGGCGTTGCCCAGGTTCACCAGCCGCCCCTCGGAAAGCACGATCAGCCGCTTGCCGTCGGGGAAGATCACCTCGTCCACCTGCGGCTTCACGTTGTCCCACTTGAAGTTGCGCAGGGCGCCGATCTGGATCTCGCTGTCGAAGTGGCCGATGTTGCAGACGATGGCGCGGTTCTTCATCGCCCGCATGTGGTCGAGCGTGATGACGTCCACATTGCCGGTCGCGGTGACGAAGATGTCGCCCTTCGGCGCGGCATCCTCCATCGTCACGACCTCATAGCCCTCCATGGCGGCCTGCAGGGCGCAGATCGGGTCGGCCTCGGTCACCATCACGCGGCAGCCGGCATTGCGCAGGCTGGCGGCGGAGCCCTTGCCCACGTCGCCATAGCCGGCGACCACGGCGACCTTGCCGGCCATCATCACGTCCGTGCCGCGGCGGATGGCGTCCACCAGCGACTCGCGGCAGCCGTAGAGGTTGTCGAACTTCGACTTGGTGACGCTGTCGTTCACGTTGATGGCCGGGACCTTCAGCGTGCCCTTCTTCTGCATCTCCCACAGGCGGTGCACGCCGGTGGTGGTCTCCTCGGACAGGCCCCGGACGTTCTGCAGCATCTCCGGGTACTTGTCGTGCATGAGGGTGGTCAGGTCGCCACCGTCATCCAGGATCATGTTGATCTCCCAGCCGCCCGGGCCGCGCACCGTCTGCTCGATGCACCACCAGAACTCCTCCTCGTCCATGCCCTTCCAGGCGAAGACGGGGATGCCGGCGGCGGCGATGGCGGCGGCCGCGTGGTCCTGCGTCGAGAAGATGTTGCAGGAGGACCAGCGCACCTCGGCGCCGAGCGCGATCAGCGTCTCGATCAGCACGGCGGTCTGGATCGTCATGTGCAGGCAGCCGGCGATGCGGGCGCCCTTCAGCGGCTTGGAGGGGCCGTATTCCGCGCGGATCGCCATCAGGCCGGGCATCTCGTCCTCGGCCATCGAGATCTCCTTCCGGCCCCATTCGGCCAGGGAGATGTCCTTCACCTTGTAGTCGGCGGCGGCGGTGTTCGCGTCGGGCATGGGGCTGTTCTCCAGAAAGTGCCCGCCGGATAGCACGGGCCGGCCCGCAGGGCCAAGCCGCATGACGAGATATAATAATGTCTTTATGTCTCGCTTGCGTGAAGCGAATGTTGACACTCCGCCACCCGTTGCCCGATCATTCTGTCCCTGGAGACATGAATGGGCGGTTAGCCTCGCCCCTGCCGCCGGGAGCCCTGACGCGGATGAAGATCGCCCTCTGCATCGCTGGGCAGCTCCGGGACGAGCACCTGACCCTGCCGCAGGCAGCGCGGGTGGCCGAGCGCCTGGGTGCCAAGGTGTTCATCAGCACCTGGCAGCGGCGGGGCACGAAGATCACGGGCGTGATCGGCGACAGCCAGGCCGGGCGGATGTTCGGCCGCGAATTCGCCCTCGCCCTGCCCGAGCCGCTGCTCGGCGGCACGCGCCTGCCCGATGCCGTTCCCGGCTTCGGCGCGGCGGTCAATGCCCATTACGGCGAGGTCACGCGGGCGGAGCTGGAAGCTTACCTGCCGGGCGCCGAGATCGACATCGAGGACCAGGATCTCCTCTGCCTCGACCTCGAAACCGAGGCGGCGGACGTGAACAGCCTCCGCATGCTCTACAAGATCTGGCGCTGCAACGCGATGAAGCGCCGCTTCGAGAAGGCGGCCGGCGAGCGCTTCGACCTGGTCATCCGCATGCGGCCCGACCTCGCCATCGACATCGCTCCCGCCGATGCGGCGGTGATGCACGGCCTCTGCCAGGAGGGGGCGATCCTGATCCCCGACGGCGGGCGGATGGTGCGCTTCCTGAAGGACACCATCGCCGTCGCCTCCTCCGCCGGCGACGACCAGTACGCGCGGCTCTTCGGCCAGGCGGTGCTGGCGCCGCACCGGCCCTGGCAGCTGATCCATGCCGAGCTGCACGACCACCTGCTGGCCGGCGGGCTGGAGCCGCGCCATTTTCCGCTGACCCGTTCCCTGGCGGACAAGGACCCCCGGGGGCAGCGCATCAAGCGGCGCATCCTGCTGGACCTGATCGGGCGCGGCGCGGTGAGGCCCGAGGTCTTCCCGGAGCCGGGCGGCTGGGCGGCGGTGCATGGCATCCTCGCCGCCGCCCATGCGATCAGCGAGGGGGCGGGGCTGGAGGAGGTCCTGGCCGCCCTCGAAGCGCTCGACCTCGATGCCATGCCAGGGGAGCTGAAGGCGCGCGCCTTCCTGGTCCTGGCGCTCGCCTGCGAGCGGGAGGGGCTGGAGGCGGCGCGCTATCTCAGCCTCTTCCTCGCCGTGTTCCACCGCTGCTTCGCACGCGAGGGCGGCCGCAAGATCCCGCGCCCGCAGATCCGCCACGGCCTGCAGGAGATGCAGAAGGCGGCGCTGGGCCTGGGCTTCGGCGACGTGCTGGCCGAGGCTTCCGTCGCCGCCGCGCTGGCGGCGCCGGCGCTGCCGGCGCTGCTGCGCCGCGCGCATGCCACCTTCCGGGCCAGCTATCCGGCCCAGGACATCGAGAGGGTGCGGAGCAGGCTGCGCGAGACCATGCCCGTGCTGCTGCACGTGCAGCGGGACCTGCTGGCGCATCTGCTGAAGGTCGAGAACGACGTGGCGGGGGCGCGGGAGGTGGCGGCGGAGATGGTCCGCCGCTTCCCGAAGGATTGGCGCGCCCTGGACGCGCTGGCGCAGTGCGAGGAGAAGCTGGGCAACCCGCAGGCGGCGCTTGCCCTGCTGCGGCAGGCGCAGGAGCTCGATCCGCAGAACATCCCGCTCGCCGTCCGCCGCGGCCAGATCATGATCGACGCGGAGGCGCCGGAAGAGGCCGCCGCGCTGCTGGAAGCGACGGCCCGGCGCAGCGGCGACGCCGCGGCCTGGCGCTACTGCGCGAAGGCGCTGCTGCGGCTCGACCGCCTGCCCGGGGCGTGGGAGGCGATCGGCCAGGCCCTGGCCAAGCGGCCGGACCGGGCGGATTTCCACCTCCTCGCCGCGCAGATCGCGACCCGCATGGGCGCGTGGCGGGAGGCCGTGTCGCACTGGCATGCGGTGGCCACCCAGGTGCCGGACCAGCCCGCCTATCACAAGAAGCTGGAGGAGGCCGAGGCGAAGCTGGCCGCCTCCCTTGCGGCGGCGGCCTGAAGCACCGCCAGGGGGCGGGTTCCTCCGCTCCCCTCCGCCGCGCCCTGGAAGGCTCCGCCTGCCGGACGCCGTGGGCAGTTTGCAAGCCGGTGGGGGGAAGGTGGCGGCTTCCGGCGCCGCCCGCCCGCATCAGCTCCCTTCGGGGGTGCCGAAATTCATCACCAGCTCCTGGATCAGGCGCGGGTCGCCCTGTTCCATGACGCGCCGGGCGAAGCGGGCGCAGTCGTCGATCTTGAGCGTCCGCACCCTCTGCTTCACGCGCGGGATGGCGCTGGCGTTCATCGAGAGCGCGCGGATGCCGAGGCCCAGCAGCAGCGGCACCAGCCGGGGATTGCCCGCCATCTCGCCGCAGACGGAGACGGGCATGCGCAGCCGCAGCGCCGCCTCGGTGGCGAACTGCACGAGCCGCAGCACCGCCGGGTGCAGCGGGTCGTAGAGGTGGGAGACCTCGGCCTCCGCCCGGTCCACGGCGAGGGTGTACATCGCCAGGTCATTGGTGCCGATGGCGAAGAAATCGGCCTCCAGGGCGATGGCGTCGGCGGCCAGGGCGGCGCCGGGCGTCTCGATCATGGCGCCGAGCGGCGGCAGCTTGTCCGGCAGCGGGGTGCCGCGGCGGCGCAGCCGGCGGGCGACACGCTCGTAGATCTCGCGGGCCTGCGCCACCTCGGCGGGAATGGTGACCAGCGGCAGCAGGATGCGGACCGGACCCTGCGTGGCGACGCGCAGGATGGCGGCGAACTGCGCCTCCAGCAGCTCCGGCCGCTTCAGCAGCATGCGGATGCCGCGCAGGCCGAGCGCCGGGTTGGGGCCGGTGTGCCAGGGCACCACCCCCTCGGCCAGCGCCTGCATGTCCTTCTCGCCGCCCCAGTCGAGCACGCGGATGGTCACCCCATCCCCGGCCAGGGGCCCGACGATCTGGCTGTAGGCCTCGAACTGCGCGTCCTCGTCGGGCAGGTCCTCGCGGTTCATGAAGAGGAACTCGGTGCGCAGCAGGCCGATGCCCTGGGCGCCGGCCTGGGCGATCAGCGGCAGCTCGGCCGGGATCTCCAGGTTGGCCTGCAGCTCCACCTCCTCGCCATCCAGCGTGACGGAGGGCAGGCGGCGCAGCTTGGCCAGCCGCGACTTCTCCTTGGCATAGCCGGCCAGCGCCTCGCGCCCCGCCTCAAGGGCCGCCGAGCCCGGGCGGATGACGATGGTGCCGGTGCCGCCATCCAGCACCGCCTCGTCGCCGCGGCGCGCCGCCTCGGTCAGGCCGGGGCAGCCCAGCACGCTGGGGATGCCCAGCGCCCGCAGCATGATGGCGGTATGGCCGTCGGCGCCGCCCTCCTCGGTGGCGACGCCGGCGATCTTCGTCGGGTCGAGCAGGGCGGCATCGGCCGGGGTCAGCTCCTCGGCCACCAGGATGGCGCCGGCGGGCACGCCCTTCAGGCTGCGGAAGGGGGTGGCGGTCAGGTTGCGGGTGAGGCGGCGGGCGATCTCGCGCACCTCGCCGGCACGGCGGCGCAGGCCGGGCTTGTCGTCGTCCTTGGCGGCCAGGATGGTGCCGGCGATCGCCTCGGCCTCGTCCTGCACCGCCGTCTCGGCGGCCAGCAGCTCCTCGGCGATGCGCCGGCGGGCGCCGCGCAGCAGGCGGCTGTCGCCCAGCATCATCGAATAGGCGTCGAGCAGCGGCTCCAGCTCGCCCTGCGCCTCCTCCGGCAGCACGGCGAGGCGGCCCTTGAGCTTGCTCACCTGCTTGCGGCTGGCGGCCACGGCGGCGGCGAGGCGGGCCTTCTCCGCCTCGACCTGCGCGGCGGGGATGCTGCGGCGGGGCGCCTCGGTCGGCACCTCGCTGGTGTCATAGACGGCGCCGATGGCCACGCCGGGGCTGATGGCGATGCCGCGGACGAGGACCTCGCGCGTCTTGCGCCCGCCACGGCGTGGCGAATCGGGGGTCCTGGCGGCTTCGGTCTTCTCGGTCTTCTCAGTCTTCATGGAAACCGGCCTCGATCAGGCCGGCCACAGCATCGAGCGCTTCCCTGGCATCCCACCCTTCGGCTTCCACCACGACCTCGCTGCCCTTTCCGGCGCCCAGCATCATCAACCCCATGATGGAGCAGGCAGGCACCTTCTGGCCATCGCGGGAGACGGTCACGCAGGCGGAAAACCGCTCGGCGCAGGAGACGAGCTTGGCCGCGGCGCGGGCATGCAGGCCGCGGCTGTTGCGGATCTGCACCACCCGGCGCAGCAGCAGCGGGTTGCCCGCCTCGGCGGAGGCCTGCGCCGCCGCCTGGGCCCGGAACACGTCGGAGGGCGCGCGCAGCGGAACGGTGCGGCGGAACAGCAGGGTCATGGGTAGCCTCCGTTGGGTGCGCCCGGCGCCGGCTCAGGCAGGCTTGTCCGGCGCGGCTCCCGCGGGGGGAGCGCAGTTCATATGGGTGGGACAGGCGATATATTTGCGTCCCGCCTGCAGGGCGTGCTCGACCGCCGGGCCCAGCGTCTCGGCGCCGCGGATGCGCGCCAGCTTGACCAGCAGCGGCAGGTTCAGCCCGGCGATCACCTCCACCGCGCGCTCGGGTGCCGATCCCTGCGCCACGGCGGTGGCCAGGTTGGAGGGGGTGCCGCCCATCATGTCGGTCAGGATCACCACGCCGTCGCCACGGTCAACCGCCAGGATGCGGCCGAGGATGTCGCGCTTGCGTGCCTCCAGGTCGTCCTCCGGCCCGATGCAGACCGTCTCGACCTGAGGCTGCGGCCCGACGACGTGCTCCATTGCCAGGCGGAACTCATCGGCGAGGTGGCCATGGCTGACCAGCACGAGCCCGATCATGAGGGATTAGCCATCAAAGTGTGCAAGAAGGGGCCTCCCGACCCGATAGGGGATGCGGCGCGGCCGGCGGTGCGGCGCCGCGTTGCGCGCCCGCGGTGCCGCGCGGGGCGGTCAGTTCGCGGTGCGTCAGGTCAACCCGCCAGCCCTGCGCCGCCAGATGGGCGGACAGCATCTCGGCCAGCAGGACGGAGCGATGCTTGCCGCCGGTGCAGCCGAGGGCCACGGTGAGATACTTCTTGCCCTCCGCCGCGTAGCGGGGCAACAGCGGGTCCAGCAGCGCCGTCATGCGCTGCCAGAATGGGGCGAAGTCTTGATCCTCGCGGATGAAGGCCGCCACCGCCGCGTCCTGGCCGGTCAGTGGCCGCAGCGCGGGGTCGTAGTGCGGGTTGCGCAGGAAGCGCAGGTCGAAGACCAGGTCGGCCTCGCGCGGCAGGCCGCGCGGGAAGGCGAAGGACATCACGGCGACGCCCAGGCCATGCCCCTCGGCCTGCCGGAAGCGGCGCTCCACCAGCCGGCGCAGCTCGGGCAGCGGCAGCTCGGTGGTGTCGATCACCCAGTCCGCCGCGTCGCGCAGCGGGGCGAGCAGCGCCTCCTCGCGCGCGATGCCGTCGGCCACCGAGCCGCCCAGCGAGCCGCCGGGCGCCAGCGGGTGGCGCCGCCGCGTCTCGGAGAAGCGGCGCAGCAGCACCGTCTCCTCCGCCGTCACGTAGAGGAGCTGAGGCGCCGCGCCGGGGACGCCGGGCAGCCGGTCCATCAGGGCCAGCAGGCCGGCGGCGTCGAAGCCGCGGGTGCGGGCGTCCACGCCGATGGCGAGCGGCACGCTGCCGGCCTCGCGCACCACCTCCTCCAGCACCGCGAGCGGCGGGTTGTCGATGCTCTCGAAGCCGAGATCCTCCAGCGCGCGGAGGATGGAGGCCTTGCCGGCGCCGGAGAGGCCTGTGACCACCACCACCGGGCGGCTTGTGGAGCCGGGCGTGCTCACGCCACGAAGGCCCCGGCGCGCTGGGCCAGCCGCGCCTGCGCGGCGGCCAGGGCAAGCTCCAGCTTGGCCGGGACGGAGGCCTCGAAGGCGTGCAGGGCGAGGCGGGGAAGGGGGCCGCCGGGGGCGGCGAAGCGGCGCGGCTCCGGCAGGCGGGGCACGGCGGCCTGCGGGGCGAGGTCCACCACCAGCCGCAGCGGCGCCGGGCCATGCGGCAGGCCCTGGAAGATGCCGACGCCGCGCACCTCCAGCAGGCCCGCCAGCGGGGGCGGCGCCTCCGCTTCCGTGCCCTGGCCCTCGCCGCGCAGCACCACCTGGTCGTCGGCGACCAGCTGCCAGCCCCGCTGCATCAGGCGCAGCACCAGATCGGACTTTCCGGATCCCGGGGGACCCAGGAACAACACGCCCGCGCCTTGCGACGCTGCGCAGCTCCCATGCAGCAACATGTGTGCTCCTGGCCTCCGCGACCGGGGTCGCTCTGAAATCTGGTGAAATATGGCATTCTGAAGGCGGGTGTGAAAGCACCCCCTGTGCACGCTGCCAGGTTGCGGCTCCGGGCGGGTGGTGCCACCGTTCGCCGTCATGACCCAAGCCGCCTTTCCCGCTCCCGCTGCCGCTCCTCCGGATGCAGCAGCCATTCGTGCCGCCGCCGCGCGCATCGCCTCCCGGATTCGTCGCACTCCGCTGCTGCGCCTGCCCGCCGCCGATCTCGGCACTCCCTGTGATGTGACGCTGAAGCTCGAACTTCTGCAAGCCAGCGGCTCCTTCAAGCCGCGCGGGGCCTTCAACCGCATGCTCTCCGGCCCGCTGCCGGCGGCCGGGGTGATCGCCGCCTCGGGCGGCAATCACGGCGCCGCCGTCGCCTATGCCGCGCGGGCGCTGGGGGTGAAGGCGGAGATCTTTGTGCCCGAGATCACCGGCCCGGCCAAGCTGGCCCGCATCCGCGCCTATGGTGCCACGCTGGTGCAGGGCGGCGCCAGCTATGACGAGGCCCGCCAGGCCTGCGAGGCCCGCGCCGCCCAGACCGGCGCGCTGATGGTGCACGCCTATGACCAGGCCGAGGTGCTGGCCGGCCAGGGCACCGTGGCGCTGGAACTGGAGGAGCAGGCGCCGGAACTGACGCATGTGCTGGTCGCCACCGGCGGCGGCGGGCTGATCGGCGGCATGGCCGCCTGGTACGGCGAGCGCGCCGAGGTGGTGAGCGTGGAGCCGGAAGGCTGCCCGACGCTCTACACCGCGCTCCGCGAGGGCCATCCCGTGCCGGCCCCGGTGGGCGGGCTGGCCGCCGACAGCCTGGGGGCGCGGCAGGTCGGCGCGCTGATGTTCGAGGTGGCCCGCCAGCATATCGGCAACGCCGTGCTGGTGCCGGACGAGGCCATCCGCGCCGCGCGGCAGGCGCTGTGGGAGGCCTGCCGGATCGTCGCCGAACCGGGCGGCGCCACCGCCCTGGCCGCGCTGCTCTGCGGCGCCTTCGTGCCGCCGGAGGAGGCGCAGGTGGGGGTCGTGGTCTGCGGCGGGAACACCGATCCGGCGTCGCTCTCCGCCTGAACGGTGAAAAAAGCTGGGGGAAGGAATTCCCCCAGACCCCCATCTTTTTTCTTCGAGTCCGCCCGCCCTTGGGCGCGCCGCCGTATCAGGTCATGGAGCAGGCGCGCGCACGCATCAATGCGTCCAACCGGGCATTGCGACGCTGCAAGGCCTCTGCCTCGCGCCGTTCGGTATCGGAAAGGTTGAGGAACAGCACGCCCCTCGCCAGGAACATGCCCACATTGTTGGTCGTGGCGGTCTGTCGCTCGGCGATTAGTTCCTGAACCCGGGCGTCATTGATCTGGCGCTCGCCTTTTATCGTCAAGTCCGGATTGCTCCGGAATGATGCGTGCTTCCCGGCCGCCGCAGCCAGCCAGCAGCGTCGTCAGGAACAAAACGGATCCCATGGCAGCGCGCACGCAAGGCAGAACTCCGATCCATGATTGCATTCTCAAATGTAACATACCGTAACGATAATGCTCGGCTCAAGCTCGAGATGCCGTTGGCCGGACGGCGGCTGCGTGCCCTTATCCTGGTGGTTCTGTTGCCGTTGGCCGCCTGCGCCTCGCCCGCCGATCCCGGCGCGATGACGGCAGCGGTCAGCGAGGCGACGCTGCTGCCTGCGGGCTCGGGGTTGCAGCAGGCGGTGCAGGTCGGCCAGGTGGCAGGCGGGCGCGAGACGCATCCGCTGTGGAAATCCGATGTTTCCAGCACGGACTTCGCTGAAGCCCTGCGCCGCAGCCTGCGCGCGCACGCGATGCTGGCCAGCGAGGCGGGCAGCTATCGACTCGATGCCGAATTGCTGCGCATCAACCAGCCTTTCGCCGGTTTCGACATGGAGGTGTCGGCCGAGGTGCGCTACCGGTTGGTGCGGCTGCGTGACAATGCCACCGTGTTCGACCAGACCATTACCCGCCCCTATGTGGCGAATTGGAGCTCTGCCTTCGTGGGCGTGGAGCGGCTGAAGCTGGCGAACGAGGGTGCAATTCGCGAGAACATCGGTGCCTTCATTGCTGCGCTGGTGGCGCAGCTGGACGATGCCTTGCGCCAACTGATGCCGCAGGCCTGACGCTGGGCCAGGAGCGATTCCCTTCGGACGGCGACATTGTGAGTCATGGCCGCAGGCGCGGATAACGGCATGCGGCAGTCACGCCTTCAGGAACCAGGCCGCGCCGCAAGGCCTGCGGGGATTCTCGTGGGATGCCGAGGCGGCGTGGAGGCCGGAGGCACTGATGGAAGGTCCAGGAAACTCAGTTTCCTGGCCGGAGAGCGCGAGAGGGCGGAGCCCTCTCGCATGGACCGCGGGAGGGCTATCCCAGCGGCAGCCGGACCACGAAGCGTGCCCCGATCACCTTGCCGCCTTCGTCGCGCCGGTTCTCCGCGCTGATCCGCCCGCCGAGTCCTTCGACGATCTGCCGGCTGATCGAGAGCCCCAGGCCGGAATGCTGCCCGAACTGCTCGCCATGCGGCCGCTCGCTGTAGAAGCGGGCGAAGATGCCTTCCAGCTTGGCCTCGGGAATGCCCGGCCCTTCATCCTCCACGGTGAACTCCATCATCGAGCCGGTCGGCCGGGCCCGCATCCGCACACGGCCATTGGGCGGCGAGAAGGAGATGGCGTTGCCGAGGAGGTTGCGGAACACCTGCACCAGCCGCCCCTCGACGCCGCGCACGACGAGCGGTCCTGGCGCCATCTCCAGCTCCACCACGGGCGCGTCGGGCTTGCGGGTGGCGTTGTGCAGCTCGGTGAGGGCCGGGAGGATGGGGGCGATGTCCACCGGCTCGGAGGCGGTGCGGGAGAGCTCGGCGTCCACCCGCGAGGAGTCGGCGATGTCGGCGATCAGCCGGTCCATCCGCACGGCGTCGTCCGAGATGATGGCGAGCAGGCGCTTCTGGTGCTCCGGGTTCTCGATGCGGCGCAGCGTCTCGATGGCGCTGCGCACGCTGGTCAGCGGGTTGCGCAGCTCGTGCGCCACGTCGGCGGCGAAGCGCTCGTTCTGGTCGATGCGGGCCCAGAGGGCGGTGGCGGAGGATTGCAGGTCGCGCGCCAGCACGCCGATCTCGTCGCCCCGCTCCAGCAGCGGTGGCGGCACCGAGCCGGCGCGGCCCTTGCCCTGGCGCATGGCCGCCGCGGCGCCGGCCAGCGCCAGGATCGGCGAGGCGATGGTGCGGGAGAGATAGAGCGAGGCCGCGACCGTCAGCAGCAGCGCCAGCAGGAAGAGGCCGAGCACGGAGGAGCGGATCTCCAGCAGCCGCTCGTCCACCTGCCGCGCCTCGCGGGTCAGCAGGATGATGCCCACGCTCTGGTTGCCGCGCCGGGCGGGCTCGGCCACCGAGACCAGCAGCCGCCCGTCCTGGGTGCGGCGGATATAGGGGCGCACGCCGCCCTCCAACGCCAGGCGCAGCTCCTCGCGCCGGTCGGGGCCGAGGGCGGGCTGCCAGTCGAAGGAGCCGGCATTCGGGCCGACATCGACGAAGACGTCGTCATCGGCGTTGCGCGGGCCGAAGACGCTGCGCGGCAGCAGGGCGAGGATGCGGTCGTAGAGGCTGCCGATGGTGCCGGCGAGCAGGCTGCGGTGCTCGGGCGGCGGCAGCGGCTCGGTGACGATGGCGCCGCCCTGGCCCTCGCGCACGCGGCTGTCGGCCACCAGCAGGCCGGTGGTGTCGAACAGTTTGGCCTGTGTGTTCGGGCTCGGCTCGACCAGGCGCCGGAGGAGGGGGCGGGCGGTGTCGGGCACCAGCACGGCGCGGTCGTCCTGGATGCGCACCGCCGCCTCGGCGATGCCGCCGGCATAGATGCGGGCCTGGGTGCGCAGCGCCTCCACCTCGGCGGCGATCAGGCCGTTCTGATACTGGTCGAGGTAGAGCAGGGCGGCGGCGAGCAGGGCCGGCGCCATCATGTTCAGCAGCAGGATGCGGCGCAGCAGCGGCGAGACCCGCTTGCGCGGGCGCCGCTCCTTCAGGGCCGGGGCGCGGGCCTCGGCGGCGGGGCCGCTGGCGTCGGGCATCAGGCTTCCTTGTAGCGGTAGCCGATCCCGTAGAGCGTCTCGATCATCGAGAAATCGTCGTCCACCTGACGGAACTTCTTGCGGACCCGCTTCACGTGGCTGTCGATGGTGCGGTCATCCACATAGAGGTTCTCGCCATAGGCGGCGTCGATCAGCTGGTCGCGGTTCTTCACCATGCCCGGCCGCTGGGCCAGCGCCTTGACCAGCAGGAACTCGGTGACGGTGAGCTGCACCGGCTGGCCCTTCCAGGTGCAGGTGTGCTTGGTCTCGTCCAGCACCAGGTCGCCGCGGGTGATCACGCCGGTGGGCGGCGCGCCGGAGCCCTCGGCGCGGCTGGCCTCGTTGCGGCGCAGCAGGGCGCGGATGCGCTCCAGCAGCAGGCGCTGGGAGAAGGGCTTGGTGATGTAGTCGTCGGCGCCGAGGCGCAGACCCATCAGCTGGTCGAGCTCGTCATCCTTGCTGGTGAGGAAGATGACGGGGACGGAGGAGCGCTGGCGCAGGCGCTGCAGCAGCTCCATGCCGTCCATGCGGGGCATCTTGATGTCCAGCACAGCAAGATCGACGGGGCGGGAGAGCATGCCCTGCAGGGCGCTCTCGCCATCCGTATAGGTGCGCACCTGGAAGCCCTCCGCCTCCAGCGTCATGGAGACGGAGGTGAGGATGTTGCGGTCGTCGTCGACCAGGGCGATCGTGGCAGGCATGGGCGCGGAGCTCCTGAGGCGTCCACTGGACATAGATCCGCTGGGCAAGGGTCCGGCGGGGCGCGGTTCCGTGGGGCGAGGCCCCCTGGCGCCCGTCATGGCCGGAGATTGTGGCGCAAGCCGGGCCGCCGGATGCGCATTAGGGCGTCGGAGGGATGATGGACAAGGCTGAACCGGTTCGCCAGGCGCGCGCCCTGCTGCGCGGGGCGCGCGCCGCCACCCTGGCCACCCAGCAGGAGGGTCAGCCCTTCGCCAGCCTGGTGACGCCCGCCGCCGCGCCGGACCTCGCGCTGCTGCTCTGGATTTCCAGCCTCTCGGAGCACACCCGGCAACTCGCGCGCGAGCCGCGCTGCGCCCTGCTGGTGCAGGGCATGGCGCCTGAGGCGAACCCGCAGACCGCCCCTCGCGTGACCGTGACCGGTTTGGCGGAGCGGGTGGGGGATGATCAAAAGGCCGCGCTGAAGGCACGCTGGCTGGCCCTGCACCCTTATGCGGCCCTCTATGCCGGATTCGCGGACTTCGCGCTCTGGCGCATCCGGCCGGTGGCGGCGCTGCTGGTGGGCGGCTTCGCGGCGGCCACGCGGCTGCGGGCGAGCGAGCTTCTGCCGGCGCCGGAGGCGGTGGCCACGATCGCCGCGGCGGAGGGCGGCATCTGCGCCCACATGAACGCCGACCATGCCGATGCCCTTGAAATCATTGCTGTGAACCTGCTCGGGCAGGGCGGCGGCGAATGGCGCATGGTGGCGGTGGACGTGGATGGCTGCGACCTCGTGGCGGGCGAGCGGCGTTGCCGGCTGGATTTCCCGGAGCCGGTCGGGGAGGTGGGCGGCGTGCGGCAGGCATTGGTGCAGGCGGCGCGACAGGCGCGTGTCCTGTCTCTAAAACGTGAATGATCGCGTGCGTTGAGATACGCCTCTCGTCATGCAATATGACGACTGCACAAACATTGACCAGATCGTTGGCCCTGCCCTAGGGTTCGGACGCCTGCGCCGGTGATGCCCATGCGGTACGCGGTTGTACGAGATGCGGATCCCGGCCCGGGCGATTCAATGGCTCCTACCCCGGCGGAATCGCTCGCCGGAGGCATAGCGCCTTGATTGGAGAACAGTATCAGATGACTGCGCCGCAAGCCGCGTCCACCGGACCCCTTGCCGGGACCGGCGTGACTTCCACTGCCGACATCCATGCCAACCTGACCGCCGCCGGGCTCTATGCGCATGCGCTGCGGCGCGGCGAGGGCCGGCTGTCGGCGGACGGCGCCTTCATCGCCGTGACCGGCCAGCACACCGGCCGCTCCGTGCAGGACAAGTTCGTGGCCGACGACCCGGAGGTCTCGAAGGAGATCTGGTGGGGCAAGGTCAACCAGAAGCTCGAGCCGGCCAAGTTCGACGCCTTCACCACCCGCGTCCGCGGCTGGCTGGGCCAGCAGCCCGAGCTGTTCACCGAGGACCTCTATGCCGGCGCCGACCCCGCGCACCGCATCAAGGTGCGCCTGGTGACGACCCATGCCTGGCACGCGCTCTTCGCCCGCAACATGTTCATCCGCCCGCCCGTCGAGGAGCTGGACGGCTTCGAGCCGGACTTCGTGATCCTGCACGCGCCGGGCATGGAAGCCGACCCCGAGGTGGATGGCGGCCGCGCCGGCTCGCCGACCATGATCGCGCTCTCCTTCGCCAGGAAGGTGATCGCCATCGCCGGCACCAGCTATGCGGGCGAGATCAAGAAGTCGATCTTCACCGTGATGAACTGGCTGCTGCCAGCCAAGGGCGTGCTGCCGATGCACTGCTCGGCCAATGTCGGCAAGGGCGGCGACACGGCGCTGTTCTTCGGCCTCTCCGGCACCGGCAAGACCACCCTCTCCTCCGACCCCGAGCGCGCGCTGATCGGCGACGACGAGCATGGCTGGTCGGACAAGGGCGTGTTCAACTTCGAGGGCGGCTGCTACGCCAAGGTCATCAAGCTCTCCCGCGAGGCCGAGCCGCAGATCTGGGACGCCTCCCACCGCTTCGGCGCCGTGCTGGAGAACGTGATCGCCGACGCGCGCGGCAATCTCGACCTCGACAACGGCGCGCTGACCGAGAACACCCGCTCCTGCTACCCGATCGAGTTCATCCCGAACACGGTCGAGGGCGGCATGGCCGGCCTGCCGAAGAACGTGGTGATGCTGACGGCCGATGCCTTCGGCGTGCTGCCGCCGATCGCCCGGCTGACGCCGGCCCAGGCGATGTACCACTTCCTCTCCGGCTACACCGCCAAGGTGGCGGGCACCGAGAAGGGGCTGGGCAAGGAGCCGCAGGCGACCTTCTCCACCTGCTTCGGCGCCCCCTTCCTGCCGCGCCACCCCGAGGTCTACGGCAAGATGCTGGCCGAGCTGATCTCGAAGCACGGCGCCCAGGTGTGGCTGGTGAACACCGGCTGGACCGGCGGCGCCTACGGCACCGGGCAGCGCATGTCCATCAAGCACACCCGCGCCCTGCTGCGCGCGGCGCTGGACGGCTCGCTGAACAACGCGACCTTCGCCACCGACCCGTTCTTCGGCCTCGCCGTGCCGCAGGACGTGCCGGGCATCCCGGCCAACGTGCTGAACCCGCGCGACGCCTGGGCCGACAAGGCCGCCTACGACAAGACCGCCAGGCACCTGGTCGCGCTGTTCGAGAAGAACTTCGAGACCTTCGCCGGCGCGGTCAGCGACGACGTGAAGGCCGCGGCCCTGCGCGCCGCCGCCTGACCGGCAGCACCCTTCGCGACTGAAGAGGGCGGGGCCAGCGAGGCTCCGCCCTTTTTCTTCGGGCGCTCCCTGGGGAAGGCGCCGCCTTCCCCAGACCCCTTCCGCCGGGGTGGCAGTGCCACCCCGGACCCCGCCTCGAACGGCTTTGGCACAGGCAGCGCTGGCTGAGCAGGCTGGCGATGCGCCGTGACAGACAGGGACCATGACCGGGATGACTGATGCGCTCCGCGCCGTTGGGATGTTCGACCCCGTGGCCGATCCGTCCATCTTCCGGGCGGGCGGCGATGAAGGACAACGCCGCCTCGGCTTGCTGGCCTGGGAGATGGTGGAGATCTGGAAGGTTCCCTCGCCGCATCGCGGGGTTGCCACGCGCTTTTCAACGGAGTGGCTTCGGCAAAGGAACTGGAAGATCGCCTTCCTGCCGGACACGTTGAGGCCGGAGGAGGAGGCGCGTTTCTTCAACGCCGTCCGGGATCTGGGCCATGAGCCTTGGCTGGGCACGGCGGTCGATCCGGATCTACAGGAACTTACGGCGGTCTGGAGTATCGGCTTCGGCGAAGGCGACCTGCAGTGGTTCCACGCAGCGCATGGCGGCACCTGGGTGATGGGCTTCACAGCGGAACGTGACTTCGCATTCCTGGGCGATGGTGACGGTGGCGGGTTCCGAGACTTTCCTGCGCGCAGCCCTGGGCGACCTGCGGGAATGGTGGGTGGAGTTCGAGGAAGGGCTGCGAATTCCGCAGTCGGGGGAGAATTCGAGCAGCAAAGCCTTCTTTGACGCGCTGATGGCGCATTACGAACCCTTCATCGCCCGTGCGTGAGGCTGGCGCCCTCTGATGTCGGGGTCCGGGGTGGTTCAACCACCCCGGCGGGGGTGTCCAGAGGGGGCGGCGCCCCCTCTGGCCCAGGCTTGGTCTTGAGAAGCCAACGAAAAAACTCGTGGCATCCTGGCGCGGTGCGGTCCATAAGGCGCAGCGGGCGGCCTGTAAGCCGGGCGCCCGGACCCGCGAGCGTGCGGGATGTCAGCGTCTGCACCGGGCGCCTCCCGAGATTGCCCTGGGGTGCTTCCCCTGGGATCGGGGCGGCGGGGCGGCGTTTCCGGCCACATGGTGCGACCCGCGGTGCTGCCGCGGCCAGCCATGCCGCCCGAGACGCCGGTGGGCCTCCCTTGCGGGGCCTTCACATCCGGTCTGGGCCTGGACGTCCCGTGCCGCTCTTTCGGCCCCCGGCCATGCCGGGGAGAGCAGGGCCCGCCGCCAGGAATGGCGCGGGCCGCGATGCCAAGGACGATCCATGTTCGACAATTATTTCCGCAAAGACATCGCCTGGGGTGGCAAGACCCTGACGCTGGAGACGGGCAAGGTGGCCCGCCAGGCGGATGGCGCGGTGATGGCGCGGCTCGGCGACACCATCGTGCTCTGCACGGTGGTCGGCGCCCGCTCGGTGAAGCCGGGGCAGGACTTCTTCCCGCTCACCGTGAACTACCAGGAGAAGGCCTTCGCGGCCGGCAAGATCCCGGGCGGCTTCTTCAAGCGCGAGGGGCGGCCCTCCGAGGCGGAGACGCTGATCTCCCGCCTGATCGACCGGCCGATCCGCCCGCTCTTCCCCGAGGGCTTCCGCAACGAGGTGCAGGTCATCGCGACGGTGCTGTCGCATGACATGGAGAACAGCCCGGACATCGTCGCGCTGGTCGGCTGCTCGGCCGCGCTGACGCTGTCGGGCATTCCCTTCTTCGGCCCGGTGGGCGCGGCGCGCGTCGGCCTGATCGAGGGCGCCTATGTGCTGAACCCGACGCTGGAGCAGATGAAGTCCAGCAAGCTCGACCTGGTCGTCGCCGGCACCGCCGAGGGCGTGCTGATGGTCGAGTCCGAGGCGCATGAGCTGTCCGAGGACGACATGCTGGGCGCCGTGACCTTCGGCCACCAGGGCTTCCAGCCGGTGATCGAGGGCATCATCGAGCTCGCCGAGCGCGCGGCGAAGGAGCCCTGGGACCTGCCGGAGCCCTCCGAGGAGGAGGCGGCGCTGCAGAAGCGCATCGGCGAGCTGGGCACCGCCGGCATGGCCGAGGCCTACAAGGAGACGCAGAAGCTGGTCCGCCAGCAGAAGGTCTCCGAGGCCAAGAAGGCGATCGCGGCGCAGCTGGCCGAGGAAGGCTTCGAGGTCGAGAAGGCCAAGGGCCTGCTGAAGGAGCTGGAGGCCCAGGTGGTGCGCAACGCCATCCTGGACACCGGCCTGCGCATCGACGGGCGCGACACCAAGACCGTGCGGCCGATCCTGGCCGAGGTCGGCGTGCTGCCGCGCGCGCATGGCTCGGCGCTGTTCACCCGTGGCGAGACCCAGGCCTTCTGCGTGGCCACGCTCGGCACCGGGCAGGACGAGCAGATCATCGACCAGCTCGCGGGCGAGTACCGCGAGAACTTCATGCTGCACTACAACTTCCCGCCCTACTCGGTGAACGAGACGGGCCGGATGGGCAGCCCCGGCCGGCGTGAGATCGGCCATGGCAAGCTGGCCTGGCGCGCCATCCACCCGCTGCTGCCGGAGAAGACCTCCTTCCCCTACACGCTGCGCGTGGTCTCCGAGATCACGGAGTCGAACGGCTCCTCCTCGATGGCCACGGTCTGCGGCACCTCGCTGTCGCTGATGGATGCGGGCGTGCCGCTGAAGCGCCCCTGCGCCGGCATCGCCATGGGCCTGATCAAGGAGGAGAAGGGCTTCGCCGTCCTCTCCGACATCCTCGGCGACGAGGATCACCTCGGCGACATGGACTTCAAGGTGGCCGGCACCGAGCAGGGCATCACCGCCCTGCAGATGGACATCAAGATCACGTCCATCACGCCCGAGATCATGAAGATCGCCCTGGAGCAGGCCAAGGGTGGCCGGCTGCACATCCTGGGCGAGATGGCCAAGGGCCTGACCGGCGCGCGCACAGACGTGGCCGCCAACGCGCCCAAGATCACCGTGATCAACGTCCCCAAGGACAAGATCCGCGAAGTGATCGGCACGGGCGGCAAGGTGATCCGCGACATCGTCGAGACCACCGGCACCAAGATCGATATCGAGGACGACGGCACGATCAAGATCGCCTCGACCAGCCCCGAGGCGACCCAGGCGGCGATCGACCGCATCCGCGGCATCACCGCCGAGCCCGAGATCGGCGTGATCTACAACGGCACCGTGGTGAAGACCGCCGATTTCGGCGCCTTCGTGAACTTCCTCGGCGCCAAGGACGGCCTCGTGCACATCAGCGAGCTTTCCAATGAGCGCGTCGCCAAGACCACCGATGTGGTCAAGCAGGGCGACAAGGTGAAGGTGAAGGTGCTCGGCTTCGACGACCGCGGGAAGGTGAAGCTCTCCATGCGGGTTGTCGATCAGGCCACGGGTGCCGATATCAGCGAGCAGGTCGGTGCCCGTCGTCCGCGTGAGCAGGGCGAGGGTGGCGAGAGCGAGGAGCGGCGGGAGCGCCGCCCGCGCCGCGACCGCGGCCACGCCGCGGACTGACGCAAATTTGAGGTCGCGGCGGCAACCCGCCGCGGCTTCACGGCGTATTTCCAGAAATTTCAGGGCTGGCCGCTAAGAAGCGGGTATCGCTGGCCCTAAATGACGATACTGTGAAACTCGGTTTCTGAGGACGGTAGGCTGCGGTGAAGGCAATCAACGCGATCCGGATGGGCGGTGTGGACGTGCTTCCGCTGGTGGAAGGCGGCAAGGGGGTCGCCGTCTCCACAGGAGCCTCCTGCGGGGAATGGGCGGGTGCCGGTGGCGTCGGCACTTTCTCCGGCGTCAATGCCGACAGCTACGACGCTGAGGGCAACCTGGTCGATCAGGTCTATCACGGCCGCACCCGGCGCGAGCGGCACGAGGAGCTGGTGGCCTACGGCATTGCCGGCGGCATCGCGCAGGCGCGCGAGGCGCATGAGCGCTCCGGCGGCCAGGGCCGCGTCCACATGAACGTGCTGTGGGAGATGGGCGGCGCCGAGCGCGTGCTGCGCGGCGTGCTGGAAGGTGCGCGCGGGCTGATCAACGGCGTCACCTGCGGCGCCGGCATGCCCTATCGCCTGGCCGAGATCGCCCGCGAGTTCAACGTCTTCTACTACCCGATCGTCTCCTCCGGCCGCGCCTTCACGGCGCTGTGGAAGCGCTCCTACAGCAAGGTTTCCGAGCTGCTGGGCGGCGTGGTCTACGAGGATCCGTGGCTGGCCGGCGGCCATAACGGCCTCTCCAACTCCGAGGACCCGGACAGGCCCGAGGCGCCCTATGGGCGCGTGCTGAAGCTGCGCGAGCAGATGCGCCAGTTCGGCCTGGGCGAGGTGCCGATCATCATGGCCGGCGGCGTCTGGTGGCTGGAGGAGTGGGAGGACTGGATCGACAACCCGGAGCTGGGTCCGATCGCCTTCCAGTTCGGCACCCGCCCGCTGGTGACCAGGGAAAGCCCGATCAGCGAGGCCTGGAAGCAGAAGCTGCTCTCGCTCAAGCCGGGCGACGTGCTGCTGCAGCCCTACTCGCCCACCGGCTTCTATTCCTCGGCGGTGCGCAACGAGTTCCTGCGGGACCTGGAGGCGCGCAACGAGCGGCAGGTGGCCATCAGCCCCGAGCCGGTCGGCGAGCACACGGCGGAATATGGCGTCGGGCCCCGCAAGCGGCTGGTCTGGCTGGCCCCGGGCGACCTGGAGCGCGTCCATCAGTGGGAAGCGGCGGGCTATACCGAGACGCTGCGCACGCCGGACAGCACGCTGGTCTTCGTCACGCCCGAGAGTGCGAAGCAGATCCTGAAGGACCAGACGGACTGCATGGGCTGCCTCAGCCACTGCCGCTTCTCCAACTGGACGCAGCACGGGCCGGACTACACCAACGGCAAGAAGGCCGACCCGCGCTCCTTCTGCATCCAGAAGACGCTGCGGGACATCGCGCATGACGGCGACATCGAGAACAACCTGATGTTCGCCGGCCACAACGCCTATCGCTTCGGCTCCGACCCCTTCTACTCGAACGGCTTCATCCCGACGGTGAAGCAGCTGGTCGAGCGGATCATGTCCGGCCGCTGAGGCCGAGCGAATTCCGTTCCGGAATCAGCACAAGATTGCGATCGCGCGTCCCGTCCAGGGGCGCGCGATTTTCTCATCCGGCGAAGCGGGCTACCCATGCTCCAGCACAACCTGCGCCGGAGGAGAGGCCATGGCCCGAGCAATCGAAACCTTCCTGTGTCAACCAGCGGTGGAAGTCATCGCCCGTATCCTGCTGACCTTTCCCTTCTGGGGCAGCGGGCTGGCGAAGCTCATCGACTTCCAGGGCGGCATGGCGGAAATGGCCATGTTCGGGCTCCACCCGCCGGGGGCGTTCAACACCGCCGTCATCATCACCCAGCTCGGCGGCTCGGCGCTGATCATCCTGAACCGCCATACCTGGCTTGGGGCGGGGGCGCTCGGCGTGTTCACCGCCCTTACCATTCCCCTGGTGCACCATTTCTGGAGCCTGGAGGGTGAGCGCGGCATCGTTGCCTTCCACACGGCGACCGAGCATGTCGGCATGATCGGCGCGCTGGTGGTGGTTTCCATCCTGGCGGCGCGGCGCAACCGCAGCCGCAGCGGCGCGCGGATGATGGGCGTCCCGGCCGAGTGAGGGCCGCAAGGCCGGGGGGAAGGAATTCCCCCCGGACCCCCCATCTTCCTTTTGTCAGCTTGGCGCTGCGCGGGCCGCCCGCGCAGGGAACCCGAAGAGAAAAGATGGGGGCCCGGGGGAATTCCTTCCCCCGGACTTTTTGTGTCAGGCGCCCGGCGCCTTGTGGATCGGGTCCACCCAGGGGACGTTCTCCGGCTTCTCCGCCGGCTCGATGTCCAGGTTGACGACCACCGCCTCGTTGTCGCTGCGCACCAGCACGCATTCCAGCGTCTCGTCGGTGGAGGCGTTGATCTCCTGGTGCGGCACATAGGGCGGCACGTAGATGAAGTCGCCCGGCCCTGCCTCGGCGGTGAATTCCAGGTGCTCGCCCCAGCGCATGCGGGCGCGGCCCTTCAGCACATAGATCACGCTCTCCAGCGGACCATGATGATGCGCGCCGGTCTTGGCATTGGCGTGGATGTGGACGGTGCCGGCCCAGATCTTCTGCGCGCCCACGCGGGCCAGGTTGATCGCCGCCTGGCGGTTCATGCCGGGGGTCTGCGCCGTGTTGGCGTCCAGCTGGTCGCCCGGGATCACCCGGACGCCGCTGTGCTTCCAGCCATCCTCCGGGGTGCCGGGCGGCAGGTCGGAATGGTCGTGGCCATCATGCGGCATGGGCGGTTCTCCCGTTCTGGCGCGTGCAATGCCGGATCATGTCGCGCCGATGTGCGAATGCGTCAAGCGGAGCGAGGGGCCGGACCGTTGTCACGCGCCTGCCATGCAACCGTCATTCGCCTGTCGCCCCCACCGACTAAGCCCTCGCGCCATCGAGACCGGAAGACGGGATGCCCATGGCGCGCCGGAAGAACGTGTTGCTCATCGTGGTGGATCAGTGGCGGGCGGACTTCGTGCCGGCCCTGGGCGCGGACTTCCTGCGCACGCCGAACCTGGACCGGCTCTGCCGCGAGGGCGTGACCTTCCGCAACCACGTCACCACCACCGTGCCCTGCGGCCCGGCCCGCGCCAGCCTGCTGACCGGCCTCTACCTGATGAACCACCGCGCCGTGCAGAACACGGTGCCGCTCGACGCCCGCCATATGAACCTGGGCAAGGCGCTGCGGCAGATCGGCTATGATCCGGCGCTGATCGGCTACACCACCACCACGCCCGACCCGCGCACGACCGGCGCGCGCGACCCGCGCTTCACCACGCTGGGCGACCTGATGGAGGGCTTCCGCGCCGTCGGCGCCTTCGAGCCGAGCATGGACGGCTATTTCGGCTGGCTGGCCCAGAAGGGCTACGCGCTGCCGGAAAAGCGCGAGAACATCTGGCTGCCGGAAGGCGAGGATTCGGTGCCCGGCGCCACCGACCGCCCGAGCCGCATTTCCGCCGAGCTGTCGGACACCGCCTACTTCACCGAGCGGGCGCTGACCTACCTGAAGGGCAAGGGCGAGAAGCCCTGGTTCCTGCATCTCGGCTACTGGCGGCCGCATCCGCCCTTCATCGCGCCCACGCCCTACAACACCATGTACAGCCCGGCGGAGATGCCGGCGCTGCGCCGGCGCGAGACCTGGCAGCAGGAGGCGGCGCAGCATCCGCTGCTCGACTTCTACCTGAAGGGCATCAGCCAGGGCTCCTTCTTCCACGGTGCCGGCGGCGCCGCGACGGAACTGGACGAGGCCTCGATCCGGCAGATGCGCGCCACCTATGCCGGCCTCATCACCGAGGTGGACGACGCGCTCGGCCAGGTCTTCGCCTATCTCGACGAGACCGGCCAGTGGGACGACACGCTGGTCATCTTCACCTCCGACCATGGCGAGCAGCTCGGCGACCATTACCTGCTCGGCAAGATCGGCTACCACGACGAGAGCTTCCGCATCCCGCTGGTGGTGAAGGACCCGGAGCGCAAACTCGGCGCCGGCCGCGTCGAGGAGGCCTTCACCGAAAGCGTGGACGTGCTGCCGACCATCCTGGACTGGCTGGGCGGCCAGCCGCCGCGCGCCTGTGACGGCCACTCGCTGGTGCCGCTGGTGCAGGGCGAAAAGCCGGCCGACTGGCGCGAGCATCTCTTCTACGAATACGACTTCCGCGACGTGCACTACTCGCAGCCCGAGGCAGCGCTCGGGCTCTCGATGGACGACAGCGCGCTCTGCGTCGTGCAGGACGCGCGCTGGAAATACGTCCATTTCGCCGCGCTGCCGCCGCTGCTCTTCGACCTTGAGCGCGACCCCGACCAGTACACCAACCTGGCCGAGGACCCGGCCTATGCCGCGGTGGTCGCCGAATATGCGCAGAAGGCGCTCTCCCACCGCATGCGCCACGCCGAACGCACCCTGACTCACTTCCGCGCCACGCCGCGCGGCCTCGAGGAGCGCAATCCATGATTCCCGCCCCCCGCCCTTCCTTCCAGCGCCCTTCCTTCCAGCGCCGTTCCCTGCTTCTCGGCGCCGGCGCGGCCTTCGGTGCCGGCGCGCTGCCCCGCTTCGCCATCGCCCAGGCCGACCAGCGGCCGAGCATCACCATCGCGGTGCAGAAGATCAGCAACAGCAACACGCTGTCGGTGCTGCGCGAGCAGTCGAATGTCGGCGAGCGCACCTTCTCGATGATCTGGGAAGGGCTGATCGGGCGCGACCTGCTGGGCGGGCTGAAGCCGATCCCGCGCCTGGCCACGGATTGGCGCCGCATCAGCGACAGCGTGATCGAGCTCGACCTGCGGCGCGGCGTGAGGTTCCACAACGGCGACGAGATGACCGCCGAGGACGTGGCCTTCTCCTTCGGTCCCGAGGCGATGTTCGGCGACACCAGGCCGACCGCGCAGGGCCGCACCATCGAGGTCAGCGGCGACCGCATCCCGACCCGCGCCGGCCGCGACCTGCCGCCCGAGGTGCCCGCCGTCGCCCGCCGCTCCTGGCCGGCGCTGGAGCGCGTCGAGATCGTCGACAAGTACAAGGTGCGCTTCCACAACGCGACGCCCGACGTCACGCTGGAAGGCCGCATCTCGCGCATGGGCAGCGAGATCATCAACAAGCGCGCCTATGTCGAGGCCGAGACCTGGTTCGACTGGGCGCGCGCGCCCGTGCTGACCGGCCCCTACAAGGTGGTCGAGTTCCGCCCCGACCAGTCCCTCCTGCTCGCCGCGCATGACGCGTACTGGGGCGAGCGCCCGCCGATCCGGCAGATCCGGCTGATCGAGATTCCCGAGGTGTCCTCGCGCATCAACATGCTGCGCTCGGGCGAGGTGCAGTTCGCCTGCGACCTGCCGCCCGACCAGATCGGCACGGTGGAGAGCGACAAGCGCCTGCAGGTGCAGGGCGGCACCATTCTGAACCATCGCCTGACCGTCTTCGACAAGACGCACCCGCAGCTCGCCGACGCGCGCGTGCGCCGCGCCTTCACCCATGCGATCGACCGCCAGGCGATCGTGGACAGCCTCTGGGCCGGCCGCACCGAGGTGCCGAAGGGCCTGCAGTGGCCCTACTACGACGACATGTTCATCAGCGACTGGTCGGTGCCGAAGTATGACCCGGCCGAGGCGCAGCGCCTGCTGAAGGAAGCCGGCTACAAGGGCGACCCGATCCCCTACCGCCTGCTGAACAACTACTACACCAGCCAGGTGCCGACGGCGCAGATCCTGGTCGAGATGTGGAAGCAGGTCGGCCTGAACGTGCAGATCGAGATGAAGGAGAACTGGTCGCAGATCCTCTCGCGCGAGCCGGGCCGGGCGGTGCGCGACTGGTCGAACAGCGCGCCCTTCAACGACCCCGTCTCCTCCATCGTCAACCAGCACGGCCCGAACGGGCAGCAGCAGCAGGTCGGCGAGTGGACCAACGAGGAGATGAACCGCCTTTCGGTGGAGCTGGAGACCTCGACCGATCACGCGCGCCGCAGGCAGATCTTCCGCCGCATGCTGGAGATCTGCGAGCGGGAGGACCCGGCCTACACGGTGCTGCACCAGAACGCGACCTTCACCGGCCTTGGCCGCGACACGCCCTGGAAGGCGGCGCCGGCCTTCGCGATGGAGTTCCGCGCGCACAACTGGAAGGCCTGACGGCATGGCGGGGCCCCTGGTCGAGATTCGTGACCTCACCGTCAGCTTCGACGGCATCCCGGCGCTGCGCGGCGTCGATCTCGCCGTCGGGCGCGGGGAGGCGGTGGCGCTGGTCGGTGAGTCCGGCTGCGGCAAGTCGGTCACCTGGCTCGCCGCGCTGGGCCTGCTGCCCGGCAAGGCGAGGGTCTCCGGCAGCGTCCGGCTGGAGGGCGCGGAGCTGCTCGGCGCCGCCCCCGCCACGCTGGACAGGGTGCGCGGCGGCCGCATCGCCATGATCTTCCAGGACCCGGCGAGCAGCCTGAACCCGGTGCACCGCATCGGCCGGCAGATCACCGAGGCGCTGCGGCTGCATCGCGGCATGGACGGCGCGGCGGCACGGGAGGAGGCGCGGCGCCTGCTCGACCGGGTCGGCATGCCGGATGCCCGGCGGCGGCTGGAGGCCTATCCGCACGAGCTCTCCGGCGGGCAGAACCAGCGCGTGATGATCGCCATGGCGCTGGCCGGCCAGCCCGAGCTGCTGGTGGCCGACGAGCCGACCACGGCGCTCGACGTCACCATCCAGGCGCAGATCCTGGAGCTGCTGCAGGAGATCCGGCGCGATACCGGCATGGCGCTGGTGCTCGTCTCGCACGACCTCGGCGTGGTGGCCGAGACCTGCGAGCGGGTCTGCGTGATGTATGCCGGCCGCATCGTCGAGGAGACGGCGGCCGAGCGGCTCTTCACCGGCCCGGCGCATCCCTATGCCCAGGGCCTGCTCGCCGCGCTGCCGCCGATGCACGGGCCGCGCCGCCCGCTGGCCGCCATTCCGGGCGGCGTGCCGGAGCCCTGGGCCATGCCGCCCGGCTGCCCCTTCGCGCCGCGCTGCCCGAAGGCCGCCGCCGCCTGCGACGCGGGCGTGCCGGCGCTGGGCGCCGTCTCGCCCGGGCACCGTGCCGCCTGCATCCGCCCCTTCGCCCCGGCCGCGGCGCCGGTGCGCGCGCCCGAGCTGCAGCCGGCATGAGCGCGCCGCTGCTGGAGGCCGAGGGGCTGGTCCGCCGCTACACGATGCGGCGCGGCTGGCTCGGCCGGCCGGTGGAGGTGCGGGCGCTGGACGGCGTCTCGCTCACCCTGGAACGCGGCCGCACCCTGGGGCTGGTCGGCGAATCCGGCTGCGGCAAGTCCACCACCGGCCGGCTGGTGCTGGGCGTCGAGAAACCCGATGAGGGCGCCGTCCGCTTCGAGGGCGCGCCCTTGCCGCCGCCCGGCACCGCCGGCTGGCGGGCGCTGCGGGCGCGGATGCAGATGGTCTACCAGGACCCGCTCGGCGCGCTGGACCGGCGGCTGACCATCGGCGCGCAGGTGGCCGAGCCGCTGGAGATCCATCGCCTCGGCGCCGATGCCGAAAAGGTCGCGGCGCTGCTGCGTTCGGTCGGGCTGCGGCCGGACCATGCCGACCGCTACCCGCACGAACTCTCGGGCGGCCAGCGGCAGCGCGCCGTGCTGGCCCGGGCGCTCGCCACCGACCCCGCCTTGCTGGTCTGCGACGAGCCGATCAGCGCGCTCGACGTCTCCATCCAGGCGCAGGTGATGAACCTGCTGGCCGAGGTGCAGGCGGCGCGCGGCATCTCGCTGCTCTTCATCAGCCACGACCTGCGCGCGGTGCGGCAGGTCAGCCACCGGGTCGCGGTGATGTATCTCGGCCGCATCGTCGAGGAGGGCGAGCCGGACGCGGTGCTGCACGACCCGGCGCATCCCTATGCCCAGGCGCTGGTCTCGGCCATTCCGCATCCCGGCCGGCGGGGGCGGCGCATCGTGCTGCAGGGCGACCCGCCCAACCCCGCCGCGCGCCCCACCGGCTGCGCCTTCCACCCGCGCTGCCCGGTGGCCAGCGCCCGCTGCGTCGCCGAGACCCCGGCGCTGAAGCCGCGCCCCGGCGACGGCCGCCGGGTCGCCTGCCATGTGGCGCAGGGCGAGATCCCCGCCGGCCAGGGCATCGCCGCGCCCCAATTGCGGGAAGCCGCCTGAATGCTCCGTTTCCTCGCCTTCCGACTGTCCCGCTCGCTGCTGACCCTGGTGCTGGTGGTCACCTTCGCCTTCGTCGTGCTGCGGCTCTCCGGCGATCCGGCGCTGATCATCATGTCGCCCGACGCGCCGCCCGAGGCGGTGGCCGCCTTCCGCCGGTCCTGGGGCCTCGATGACCCGCTCTGGATGCAGTATCTCCGTTACTTCACCGCCATCCTGCACGGCGACCTCGGCAACTCCATGCGCGACGGGCGCAGCGCCATCGCCCTCGTCGGCGAGCGCATCCCCGCCACCCTGGCGCTGACCCTGCCGGCGCTGGCGCTGAAGCTCGGCCTCGGCATTCCGGCCGGCATCTACGCGGCGCTGCACCGCAACTCCTTCGCCGACCGCGCGGTGATGCTGCTGGCGGTCGCCGGCTTCACCGTGCCCTCCTTCGTGCTGGGCCTGCTGCTGGTGCTGGTCTTCGCCGTGCAGCTGGGCTGGCTGCCCTCCGGCGGGCAGGACACGTGGATGCACGCCATCCTGCCGGTGATCACGCTGGGCATGGGCGGCGCCGCGGTGCTGGCGCGCTTCACCCGCTCGGCCATGCTGGAGGTGCTGGGGCAGCCCTACATGCGCACGGCGCTGGCCAAGGGCGTGCCCTGGCATGTCGCGGTGCGCCGCCATGCGCTGCCCAACGCCGCCATCCCCACCGTCACCATCGTCGGCTTCATGGTGGGCTCGCTGCTGGCCGGCGCGGTGGTGGTGGAGAGCGTCTTTTCCTGGCCCGGCGTCGGGCGGCTGCTGGTGGTCGCCGTCGCCAACCGCGACCTGGCGGTGGTGCAGTGCATCCTGCTGCTGGTCGCCGCCACCATGATCACCGCCAACCTGGTGGTGGACCTGCTCTATGGCGTGCTCGATCCGCGGCTGCGGATGGGCGCGCGGGAGGCCGCGTGATGTCCGACACCACCGCCGCCACGCCGCCGCCGGCCACCCTCGCGGCGCCGCTGGCCCGCAAGCGCGCCGGCCTGCCGCCGATGGTGCTCTTCGCGCTGCTCTGGATCGCGCTGATGCTGGGCATCGCCTTCCTGGCGGACTGGATCAGCCCCTTCTCCCACACCGCGCTCGACCTGCGCGCGCGCCTCGCGCCGCCGGTCTTCATGGGCGGCTCCTGGCTGCACCCGCTGGGCAGCGACGAGCTGGGGCGGGACGTGCTGAGCCGGCTGATCGTCTCGATCCGCCTGTCGCTGCTGATCGCCTTCGGCGCGGCCATCATCGGCGCGGTGCTGGGCGTCACGCTGGGCTTCCTGGCGGCGCATTTCCGCGGCCTGGTCGAGCAGGCGGTGATGGCGCTGGTGGATTTCCAGGCCTCGATGCCCTTCCTGATCCTGGCGCTCTCGGTGCTGGCCTTCTTCGGCAACTCGCTGCCGCTGTTCATCTGCCTGCTCGGCCTGCATGGCTGGGAGCGCTATGCCCGCATCGCCCGCGGCCTGGCGATCAGCGCCGGCGGCCAGGGCTATGCCGCCGCCGTGCGGCAGCTCGGCGCCACGCCCTGGCGGATCTATGCCCGGCACGTGCTGCCCAACATCGCCTCCACGCTCATCGTCTCGATGACGCTGGCCTTCCCGGAGATCATCCTGCTGGAAAGCGGCCTCTCCTTCCTCGGCCTCGGCGTGCAGCCGCCGGACACCTCGCTCGGCAACATGGTGGGCTATGGGCGGGAATACCTGACGCGAGCGCCCTGGATCCTGCTGACGCCCTCCGTGGTGATCGTGCTGACGACCCTTTCCGTCAGCCTGCTGGGCGACTGGCTGCGCGACCGGCTGGATCCCACCCTGCGCTGAAGGAGCGGGCGAGGGGGCTTTGCGGAATCGATCCCTGGTGTTCTTCGCGGATCGGGCATACCATATCTGGTAGTGGCGCCGGCCGATTCGCAGGTCCGGCGCCGGCACGCCCAGCCTACCGGAGCCTTCATGGACGGATACAGCCACCCTCTGCCCCGCCTTCACCGCGCGGAGGCCGATGCCCCGCCAGGCGAAAGCTTCGGCGAGACGCCGCTGCCCGCGCGGCCGCTGGATGCCGGCATGGGCCTGGCGGTGGGGCGGCGCACCGTCTTTCGCCCGGAGGACGGCGAGAGCTTCGGCCGTGTGGCCGACCGGGTGGCGGAGGGCAATCTCGGCCTGCTCGGCAGCGGCGCGGCACGGGTGACCGAACAGGCGCGGCTGCGCAATGCCATCGCCACGGGGGCGCTGCTCACCTCGGGGCGCCACCTGCAGCATGGCGATGCCGGGCAGGCCGGGCGCAACCTGGAGGTCTTCACCAACTGCGCCACGGCGATCGCCTCCTTCGCCAAGTTCTACCTGCTGCTGAACGGCTCCGGCGTCGGCCGCGCCTATGACGACGCGCTGGCCACGGTGGACTGGGGGCAGGCGCCTGAGCTGCGCCTCCACCTCTCCCCGGAGCATGCCGACTACCCGCAGGACCGCCCCGCCCTGCGCCGGTTCGGCACCGAGATGGGCCTGCTGCCCTGGGGCGGCACCGAGGAGAGCTTCGACGCGGCCGCCGAGGCCGGGCTGCGCGACTTCCTCGCCCGCGAGCTGGTGCCGGACCTGGAGAACCTGCCCGCCAACGCCGTGCTGCACCGCGTGGCGGACAGCCGCGAGGGCTGGGCCAAGGCGATCGAGGTCCTGGAGGCCATGGCCTTCCGCGGCGAGGCCGACCGCGTGCTGGTGCTGGACCTTTCCGAGATCCGCCCGGCCGGCAGCCCGATCCGCGGCATGCAGGGGCGGCCCTCCTCCGGCCCCATCTCGCTGCTGCGCGGCCTGCTCAACATCCGCCGCCACGTCATCGAGCCGGCCCGCGGCCGTGATCCGCAGGGCGAGGCGCTGCAGCCCTGGGAGCAGGCGCTGCTGGTGGACCACTATCTTTCTGTCGAGGTGCAGGTGGGCGGCGCCCGCCGCGCCGCGCGCATGGCCACCAAGTCCTGGCGCGACCCGGGCATCCGCCGCTTCATCCGCGCCAAGTCGGAGGGCGGGCTCTGGACCGCCAACCACTCCGTGATGGTGGACCGAACCTTCTGGGCCCTGGTGCGCGGCGAGGACAGCGGGCCGCTGGCCCGCCATGCCCGCATGGTCTTCGAGGAGGTCACGGCCTGCGCCTACATCAACGGCGAGCCGGGCTTCATCAATGGCGACCTGCTGGAGGACCACCGCACCGGCAGCGCCTGGGACAAGCCGGTGCATGAGGATGGCCGCGACTTCCGCAGCGCCCGCTACCAGGTGGATGCCGCCGCCGGCCTGCTGGCCGAGGCCTCCCGCCGCGCCGCCGAGGCCCGCTTCCCCGTGACGACCAACCCTTGCGGCGAGATCACGCTGCACGTCACCGGCGGCTACTGCGTCATCGCCGATTTCGCGCCGCTGCTGGCCTGCCCGGCCGATTTCAACGGCTTCATCCCCGGTGCCGCGCCGGAGGAGGTGACGGACCTCTGGGACCGCCGGGTGGAGGATGCCGTGCGGCTCGGCGTGCGCTTCCTGATCCGCGCCAACCGGATGGACGCGCTCTATGGCGAGGAGGTCGCGCGCACCAACCGCATCGGCATCGGCCCGACCGGGCTGCATGAATGGGCCTGGATGCGCTTCGGCCTCGGCTTCCGCGACCTGCTGGACGAGAGCCGTGCCGCGCCCTTCTGGGCGGCGCTGCGCCGCCTCTCCGCCGCCGCCAAGGACGAGGCCGACCGCTATGCCGACGCGCTCGGCGTGGCGCGTCCGGTGACGGTGACCACGGTGAAGCCGGCCGGCACCACCAGCAAGCTCTTCGGCCTGACCGAGGGCGCGCATCTCCCGGCCCGCCGGCAGTACCTGCGCTGGGTGCAGTTCAAGGGCACGCGCGATGTGGAGACCGGCGAATGGCACCGCGGCTCCGACCCGCTGCTGGCGGATTATGCGGCGCGCGGCTACCCGCTGCGGGAGCTGCGCAGCTTTCCCGGCATGACCATCGTCGGCTTCCCCACCGTGCCGCTGGTGCAGCGGCTGGGGCTGGGCGAGCAGCTGGTCACCGCACCGGAGGCGGCGCCGGAGGAGCAGTACCAGTGGCTGCGCCTGCTGGAGCGGCACTGGATCGGCGCCGAGCGGGGCAACCAGGTCAGCTACACGCTGAAGGTCTATACCGACCAGCACGATCTGGACGCCTTCCGCACCATTGTCGCCGCTCATCAGCCGGAGGTGCGCTGCTGCAGCGTGCTGCCGAGCCAGCCGGACGAGAAGCTGGGCTACGAGTACCTGCCGGAGGAGGAAGTCTCGGCCGGCCGCTTCGCCGCATTGGTCGAGGGCATCACCGACGAAGCCAGCCGGGAGGCGGTGGACTGGGCGCACCTGCAATGCGCCAGCGGGGTCTGCCCGATCTGAGGAAAAGTCTGGGGGAATGAATTCCCCCAGTCCCCCTTCTTTTTGCTTCGCGTTTCCCGCCCTGGCAAAGGGCGATGCGCTTGAACGGACAAAAAGAAGATGGGGGTTTGGGGGAATTCATTCCCCCGATCTTTTTACTCTGCTTCCTCCAGGAACACCGGCCGGGCCGAAGGCTCCGCCCGCAGCCCCGCCTCTCGCAGGGAGGCCATCAGCATGGTGGCGGGCAGGCGCAGGTAGCGTTCCAGAAGCTGCACGTAGAGCCCGGCGAAGATGGGTCCATGCCCGTCGGAGGCGCCATCCTGCGTGCTGCTGAGCGCGTGGGCCAGTTCGTGCAGCAGCACCCAGGGCGGGAACTCGGCGGGCAGGCGCAGGCGCAGGCGATTGGCGTCGGCCATGCGGCGGGTGGCCTGAGGAGGCAGGGGCTCGACCTTGGGCGGGTAGCGCAGGCCCAGCTCGGCCCAGATGGCATCCACCATGCCCTGGGCGGCGGCAAAGGGGAGGGGTGCGCCGCCATGCGGGGCCACCACCCGGTCCTCCCAGGCATAGAGGCGCTGGCGCTGGCTGTCGCGGAGGCGCCTCATTCGATCAGGCCGGGGGAACGGCCGCGCAGGGGGCGGTTCAGGTTGACGCGGTCCCCGGCGGCATAGCCCTGGTGGTAGGAGCCATCCGGCTGGATGGCCTGCCGCCGGGTGGCGACGAGCCGGATGGCCGCCTCCCGGAAGGCTTCCTCCACCACCTGCTGCTTGGCGACGACCAGCGCCGTGCCGGCGCTCGGCCGCGCCGCCATCCCGGCCTGGCGCTCGCGGGCCATCGCCTCCAGGCGCTCGGCGATGCGGCCGGCCATGCCCTGCTGGAAACTGGTGGAGGCGCGCCGCAGGGGAAGTCCGCGCAGCGCCGGGCGGGCGGCGCGGAAGGTGGCCAGTTCGGCGCCGATGCTGCGCTCGACCACGGCGAAGAGGTAGGCGGCCAGCGCGGTGTCCGGCTCCAGGCCGAAGAAGACGTAGCGCGCGCCCCGCGATTCGCGCGCCAGCCAGACCTTGCAGTCGCAGAAGCGGGCGATGGCGGGGACGCAGGCATCCACCGGGCGCCGGCGCCGGCCGGCGAGCGGCACCTCCACCTGGACGCAGCGGGCCTCGCGCAGCTCCACCTCGTCCATGCTGAGGGCGTAGCGCTCCAGCAGCCGGCCGACCATCTCGGCCGCGGCGAGCGCCTCGGCCTCGGTGCAGCCATTGGAGACGGTCTTCTCCGTCAGGGCCCGGATGCGGGCCTTGACCCGCGCCAGTTCGGCAGCCTGGTTCATGCCATTCCTTCATGCATGGGGCCGTCCATAGCATGCGCCGGCGGCTGCCGGCAGCAGGGGGCGAGAGGGCGGCAGCTCTGCCGCGGAATGCCTCAGGCGATGAGAAAAACGACAAGGCGAGGCTAAGAATCGGGGGAATTTCCTTCCCAAACCGGTGCGGGAGGGGAGTAGAACTGCGGCCCCGCCGGCGTTCCCCATGGCTGCGCTCGCGGCAAGGCTGCCCTCTGGAGATTTCATCCCTGTGACAGCATGGCCCGGTATAGAGAGGTGCGACCGATCACCACCGCCGGAGCCTGCCGTGTCGAGCAGCCTTGCGCTGAAGCTGGATGAAGCGACGCGCCAGCGGCTGCAGGCGCTCGGCCGCGTGCGCGACCGCTCGCCGCACTGGCTGATGAAGAAGGCCGTGCTGGAGTTCCTCGACCGCGAGGAGAGCTACGAGCAGGAGAAGCGGGAGGATCTGGCGCGCTGGGAGCGGTACCGCCTCTCCGAGCGGGCCGTCACGCAGCAGGCCGTCGAGGAGTGGCTCGACGGCTTCGGCACGGAAGGCGCCCGCCCCCTCCCGGGGCGGTGACCGGCCGTCGCCCATGGCAATGCTGGTATGGCTGCCCGAGGCGGTGGCCGATCTCGACCGTCTGCTGAGTGCCCTCCGCGCCCGTAGCCCGGAGGCCGCGCGCCGTGCCGCGCAGACGGTTCTCCGCGTGACGCGGCGGCTGGCGGAGGACGTGATGCTGGGCCGGCCGCTGGCCGACGGCACCGGGCGGCGCGAGCTGCTGGTGCCGCTCGCAGGGATCGGCCTGATGGTGCGGTACGGTCTTGATGAGGCTGGCAGGGTGGCCCTGATCCGCATCGGACAGGGACGGGAGGAATGGGCATGACGGTGCTGCTGCGCTTCTTTCTTTCCGGCCCCTCGCGGCGGGCCGCCTTCGGCCAGGCCGAGCTGCGTTACGGCCTGTCCCCTTGAGACAGCGGCTTTCCGCCCCCGCAAAGGGGGGCAGGGGGGTGTTTGGAAGGCTTCACACTCCCTAAATCATGCGGCGGCCACCTGGAGGTGACGCCAATCCCCTAGCCTGTCCTCGCTCGCTCCACGCTTTCCGGCGTGGTGCGGGGCTCTGTGCCGGACACGGGCGAGGGCAGGGTTCCGGGACCTGTGCGGTCCCCCAGAATGAAGTGCAGGTGAATCAATGGACGGGATGTTTACCTACGGCGCGACGGATCAGGGCGAGTCGGACAATGCGACGCTCAAGGCGCGCGCGGCGTTCGGCGACATCCTGACCCAGGATGGCCAGGACAACACGGACCGCCTCGATTCCAACGGCAGCACCGGCCATGTCTGGCGCCCGCAGTTCCCGGAGGAGTTCGACGGCCTCGAGGAAGAGGCGCGCCCGGCCGCCGAGGGGGACGAGACGGAGGAGACCGAGCGGGCCGAGGCTTCCGACGAGGAGCGCGAGGAGTCCGAGGACGAGGCTGCCGAGGGCGGCAACGTCAACGGCGCCAGCCTGGCCCGCTCGGACGACCCCGTCCGCATGTTCCTGCGCGAGATGAGCGGCACCGAGCTGCTCTCGCGCGAGCAGGAGATCGCGCTGGCGCAGCGGATCGAGGCCGGGCGCGACGCGATGCTGGCCGGGCTTTGCGAGAGCCCGATGACCTTCGCCCATCTCGCCACCTGGAAGGCCGCGCTGGAGCAGGGGCAGATGCCGCTGCGCGACGTGGTCGAGCTGGAGGCGATGGCCGCCGATGCGGCGCCGGAGCCGGAGGTCACCGAGGAAGAAGGCGAGGCCGCCCCGCACGCCACCCTCGATGAGAAGATGAAGCCGGAGGTCCTGGCCTCCTTCACCGCCGCGCTGGAGGCGCATGCCGCGCTGCGCAGGCTGCCCGCCGGCAGCGAGACGGCGATGGCGCAGCGGCAGGAGATGGTGGCGCTGTTCGGCGCGCTGCGCCTGCGCCCGGCGCGGCTCGACATGCTGGTCGCGCAGGTGCGCGACATGAACCGCCGCCTGCTGGCGCTCGACGGCCAGGCGCTGCGGCTCGCCGTGGCGGCCCGCATGGAGCGCGAGGACGTGCTGCGCGTGTGGGATGGCAGCGAGGAAGGCGCCGATGCGCTGCTGGTGGCGGCGCAGAAGGTTCGTACCTCCTCCGCCCGGCGCGAGGCGGCGCTGCGCGAGCTGGCCGAGAAGCTGCCCGGCATCCGCGCCGCGATCATCAGGCTGGAGGCGGAGAGCGGGCTTCCCGCCACGCAGCTGCGCCGCGTCTGCGCCGAGGTTGGCCGGGGCGAGCGCGACATGCGCAAGGCGAAGGAGGAGCTGACGCGGGCCAACCTGCGGCTGGTCGTGCACATCGCCAAGCGCTACCGCAACCGCGGCCTGATGTTCGGCGACCTGATCCAGGAAGGGAACATCGGCCTGATGCGCGCGGTCGACAAGTTCGACTGGCGCCGCGGCTTCAAGTTCGCCACCTACGCCACCTGGTGGGTGCGGCAGGCGATCACCCGCTCGCTGGCCGACCAGGCGCGCACCATCCGTGTTCCCGTCCACATGACGGAGACGGTGGGCAAGGTGGCGCGCATGAGCCGCCGCTTCGCGCAGAAGGCCGGCCGCGAGCCGACGCCGGACGAGCTGGCGGCGGAGCTGGGCATGTCGGTGGACAAGGTGCGCGCCGTGCAGCGGCTGGCGCGCGAGCCGGTCAGCCTGGAGAACCCGGTGGGCGACGACGATGACGGCCGCCTCGGCGACTTCATCGAGGACGAGAACGCGGTGATGCCGTTCGACGCGGCGGCGCGCTCCTCGATGCGCGAGGCGACGATGCGCATCCTCTCCGACCTGACGCCGCGCGAGGAGCGTATCCTGCGCATGCGCTTCGGCATCGGCGGCGAGAACGACCACACGCTGGAGGAGGTCGGCAAGACCTTCAACGTGACCCGCGAGCGCATCCGCCAGATCGAGGCGAAGGCGCTGAAGAAGCTGCAGGGCTCGAAGCGCGGCAGGTCGCTGCGCAGCTTCCTGGCCTGAGGAGGAAAGCCCGGGGGAAGGAATTCCCCCGGTCAAACCTCTGGGTTTGACCCTTCTTCGTTTTTGCCGGTTGGGGCTGCGCTTTCCGTCCGCGCGGGAGACCTGAAGAAAAAAGATGGGGGGCCGGGGGAATTCCTTCCCCCGGACTTTTTCATTGGATTTCGGTCTCGACGACGCCGACGCCCTGGAATTCCGCCCGCACCTTGGTCCCTGGCCGCACCAGGATGTTCCCCGTGCAGCTTCCGGTGGTGATCACCATGCCCGCCTTCAGCCCGCCGTAGCGCCGCGCGCCGGTATTGGCGAGCCACTGCACCAGGCGGATCGGCTCGCCGGCGGAATTGCCGCCGACATGCTCCACCGCCACCTCGCCGTTGAAGGTCAGCCGCACCGGCACGGCGGGCGGGTCGATGCGCTGCCAGCCGGCCAGCGCCGGGCCGACCACCAGGGCGCCGTGGCTGGTCTGGTCCGCCGCGTGGCTCAGCGGATCGAGCCCGAGGCGGACGAAGCGCGTGTCCACGATCTCGATGGTGGGGTGCATGCTGGCGATGGCAGCGATCACCTCTTCGCGCGCATAGGCTGTGTCGCGCGGGGGCAGATCGGCTCCCAGGCGATAGCCGATCTCGGCCTCGATGCCGGTGATGTTGAACGCGGCGGCGTGGAAGGGCGCGGCATCGAAGCGCAGGTTCTGCGCGTGCAGCGGCGCGCAGCCCGGCTCCGCGGTGGGGCTGGCGGCGCCGACCTTCCAGCCCGCGACGGGGCCCAGCTCCGCCGCCACCAACGCCTGGATGGCATAGACATCCTCCATGTCGGCCGGCCGGGCGCCCTCGGGCAGGGCTTCGAGCCAGTTCCGGCTGTGGCGGGCCTGGAGAAGGGCGGCGGCGGCGGCGGCGGCGTCAATGGCCATGGGGCGAATCCTCCGGGAGCATGCGGGGCATCCTGGCGAGGCCCGGCGGCAGCGTCGAGAGGGGTAAGCCGGATGGCTGGCGGGCCTGTTCCGGCGGTGATAACCAGGATTCCGTCCAGGATTCGCCGCTCGTGACCATCGCCGCCCCTTCCGCTGACCCTTACCTGCTGCTGCGGCTCGGCAGCCGGACCTGTGCGCTGCCCGGCAGCGCCGTGCGGGAGATCCTGCCGCTGCCCCGGCTGTGGCGGCCGCCCGGCCTGCCGCGCCCGCTCGCCGGCTTCCTGAACCTCGGCGGCGAGGCGCTGCCGGTGCTCGACCTGGTGCGGCTCTTCGGGCTGGCGGCGGAAGGCGCCGAGGGCGAGGCGGCGCTCTACCGGCACGTCGTCGTGGTCGCGGGGCGGCAGGGGGCGCTCGGCCTGCTGGTGGACCGCGCGCTCGACCTGCTGCGCATCCCGCAGGGCCGGCTGCGCCCTCTCGCGGCGGAGGCCACCCCCAATGGCTGCGCCCTGGCGGAGATCGAGACGCCGGAGGGCTTCGTGCACCTGCTGGCGGTGGAACGCGTCCTGCTGGCGCAGGAGCAGGCCGCCCTGGCGGCGCTGCGGGAGAATGCCCAGGCCCGGCTGGCCGAATGGGCCAGCGCGGGCTGATGTCCCACGCGCCCGGCCCGTTCACCCCGGCCTTCATCCCGGATGCGGATTTCCTGCGCCTGAAGGCCATGGTGATCGCCCGCACCGGGCACTTCTATTACCAGGACAAGGACTCGCTGCTCTGGGAGCGGGTGCGGCGCCGGCTGCGCGAGACCGGCCTGCCCGGCACCGCCGCCTATATCGAGCGGCTGAAGGACCCCGTTGCCGGCGAGGCCGAATGGGCGGCGCTGGTGGCGGCGATCACCATCGGCGAGACCTTCTTCTTCCGCTATGCCGAGCAGTTCGCCGCACTGCAGGGAACCATCCTGCCCGAGCTCATCGCGCGCAACGGGGCGACACGCCAGCTGCGGATCTGGAGCGCCGGCTGCGCCAGCGGGGCGGAGCCCTATTCCATTGCCATCCTGCTGCGCCGCCTGCTCGGCGAGGCGCTGCCGCAGTGGCGGATCGGCCTGATCGGCACCGACCTGAACGAAGCGGTGCTGCAGGTGGCGCGGGGCGGCCTGTACAGCCGTTGGGCGCTGCGCAGCCTGCCGGCCGAGGAGGTGGAGCGCGACTTCACCCCCGCCGCCGACGGCCGGCACTGGGCCTTGCGGCCACATCACCGCGCGATGGTGCGCTTCGAGCGGCACAACCTGCTGAGCCTGCTCGACGGCACCTCGCCGCTGCAGTTCAACGAGTTCGACCTGATCCTCTGCCGCAACGTCCTCATCTACTTCCATCCCGAGGTGGTGGAGCGGCTGGTGCGCGCCCTGGCGGAGCGGCTGAAGGAAGGCGGCTGGCTGCTGCTCGGCCATGCGGAGCCGAACCCCGCCTTCGCGCAGTTCCTGGACGTGGTGAACCTGCCCGGCACGGCCGCCTACCGGCGCGGCGGCGGCGCACTGCCACTCCTGCCGGCCGTCCCGCCGGCGGCCCTCCCGGCCATGCCCCCGCCGCCGGCCGCCTGGGCGCCCCTGCCGGTGCCGCCGGCCTCGCGGCCGCCGCCCGTCCCGTCAGCGGCGCCGGCAAGGCCTGGCCCGGCCGCGCCGGCGCAGGCCGCCGCCCTGCTGGAGGAGGTGCGCGCCCGGGCCGATCGCGGCGACCTGGCCGGCGCCGAGGAAGCCTGCCGCGCCGGGCTGGCCGCCGAGCCGACGCATCCCGCGCTGCACTACTATGACGGGCTGGTGGCCCGCGCCCTGGGCCGGCCGGCGGCGGCGGAGCAGGCCTTCCGCCGCGCCCTCTATCTGCGGGGCGACTTCATCATGGCGCATTACCAGCTTGGCCTGTTGTTGCTAGATGAGGGCCGCGCCGCCTCGGGCCGCCGTGCCCTGGCGGTGGCATCGCGCATCGCCATGAGCCTGCCGGGCGGCGCGGCGCTGGAGGAAGGGGACGGGATGACGGCGCAGGAGCTTCGCACCACGGTACGGCTGCATCTTGAGGCGCTCGGTCCGGTGAAGGGTTCCTGATGCCCAATCGTGGCGTCCTTGTCCCGCCCCCGCGCGCCGCGCGCATCCTGGAGCAGCGCACGCGGCTGCTCGCGGCGCGCGGGGCCGCGGCCGCCCCGGCCGAGGCCCGGCTGACGGTGATGGCCTGCCAGCTGGAAACGGAGTTCTACGGCCTGCCGCTGGGTGCCGTCGCGCAGGTGCTGCCGCTGATGGCCTGGGCGCCCGTGCCCGGCGCGCTGCCCGCCGTGCTCGGCCTGTTCAGCCATGCCGGGCAGATGTTCTGCCTGCTGGACCTGGCGATGGCGCTCGGCCGGGCGGCACCGCAGGGGGAGGGGGGACACGTGCTGCTGCTGCGCGCGGCGGGGCCCCGCCGCTTCGCCCTGCGGGTGGAGCGGGTGGCCGGCGCCACCGAGGTCACGCCGCTGCAGGATCCCGGCCGCCCGGCCGAACGGGCCCTCACCGGCCATGCCCTCACCCCGCCCGAGCTGGCCGGCGGGCGGCGCGCCCTGCTCGGACTGGTCGATTCCCACCGGCTGCTGCAACCCTTCATGGCGCCTGCCCTGCCTTCCGGAGCGTGACGAATTGAGCATCGCCAACCGAATCCTCGCCGGCTTCATGGCCATCACGCTGCTGCTGATCGGGCTCGGCCTGTACAGCCTCAATCAGATCAGCGTCGTCACTGAGGCCACCGAGACCATCGTCACGCGCGACCTGGCGATGCTGCGCCACGTGATGGAACTGCGCGACGCGGAAAGCACGATGCAGGACACCCGCAGCCGCAACCTGTCGCGCTTCCTGCTGCGCGGGCTCGGCCGCGAGGTGCCGCCGGACGATCTTGCGCAGTCCTGGTCGCGCCATGCGGCCGATGGCGAGGCGGTCCTGCAGCAGATGCAGGCGGATGCCAGCCGCAACGCCGCGCAGGCGGTCTCCGGTGACCGGGAGGGGGGATGGCAGCGGATCAATCAGCAGCTGAACCAGGCTGCTGCGGCGCTGCGGCAGATCCGCGACCAGACGCAGGCGCAGTTCCAGGCTATCCGCGCCAACGACCTGCCCGCGGCGATCGCCGCCGGGGAGGCCATCGTCGCCAGCCGCACCGCCTTCGACCGGCTGACCAACGGCGTGCAGGAGACGCTGAACGCCGTCATCAGCAACGGTCAGGCGCGCGGCCGGGACATCTACCAGGAGAGCCGGTTCTCGGTGATCCTGGTGCTGATCGGCGCGGTGGTGCTCGGCATCGCCATCACCCTGCTGATCCGCCGCTCGATCACCCAGCCGCTGGCCACCTTCATGGCCTTCGTCGAGCGCATCGGGCGCGGCGACCTGGCCGGCGAGGCGGCGGTGACCGGGCCGGACGAGCTGGGCCGGCTCGGCGTCACGCTCAATGCCATGGTCGAGGGGCTGCGCCAGCTCGCGCGGCAGAGCCGCGAGGCGACCGAGAACCTCAACGCCTCCGCCGCCGAGATCCGCGCCAGCACGCAGGAGCAGGCGGCCAGCGTCGAGGAGCAGCTCGCCGCCGTGCAGGAGACCGCGGCGACGGTCGATGAGATCACCCATTCCGGCGTGCAGATCGGCAAGCGCGCGCAGGAGGTGATCGCCTCCGCCCAGGCCACCGCGCAGACTTCCACCGCCGGCCTGAAGGCGGTGGACGAGACGGTGCGGGCGATGGATTCCATCCGCGAGCAGGCCGAGGCGGTGGCCAGCAACATCGTCGCGCTCTCGGAGAAGACCCAGGCGATCGGCGAGATCATCGCCACCGTCAACGATATCTCGGAGCGCAGCCATCTGCTGGCGCTGAACGCGGCGATCGAGGCCGCCGCCGCCGGCGAGCAGGGCCGCAGCTTCGCCGTGGTCGCCGCCGAGATGAAGACGCTGGCCGACCAGGCCAAGGAAGCGACCGGGCAGGTGCGCTCGATCCTCGGCGACATCCAGCGCGGCATCAACTCCTCGGTCATGCTGACGGAGGAGGCGGTGAAGCGCGTGGCGGCGGGACGGCGGCGCACCGACACCACCCACACCACGATCACCGAGATCACCGGCCGCATCCAGGAGAGCGTGCAGACCTTCCAGCAGATCGTCGCCAGCACCAACCAGCAGCAGCTCGGCATCGAGCAGGTGATGAGCGCGCTGCAGAACATCCGCCAGGCCAGCCAGCAGACGGCGGCCGGCACGCGGCAGCTCGACACCGCGGCGGCCAACCTCTCGCAGCTCTCCGAGCGGCTGGTCGGGCTGGCCGACCGCTACCGCTTCTGAGCCGCCGCATGCGCCGCGGCTCCACCATGGCCCCGGCCCCCGCCGCCGCGCCGCCTCCGGCGCGGCGGCGGGGTTGGGCGGCCGGCCGGAGGGGCGGCCCGTGAGCGACGACCTGCGCCAGGAGCTGCTCGCCGCCTTCGGCATCGAGCACCAGGAGCACCTGCAGGCCATCCGCGCCGCGCTGGCGGCGGTGGAACAGGGCCGGCCTTTCGACCTGCGGGACGTGTTCCGCCGCGCGCACAGCCTGAAGGGCGCCGCGCGGGCGGTGGACCTGCCTGTCGTGGAGGAGATGGCCCACCGGCTGGAGGCGGTGTTCAGCCGGATCGGCGAGGGCGGTCTGGCGCTGGGAGCGGAGACGATCGCGGCGGTGCAGCTCGGGCTGGATGGCATCGAGGGCCATGTGGCGGCGCTGCAGGGCGGCGCCCCCTCCGAGCCGCCGGCGGCGGCGCAGCAGGCGCTGGACCGGCTGCTCGGCCGCGCGGTGCCGGAGGCGGCGTCGCCGCAGCCCTCCCGGCCGGAACCGCCGCCGGCGGAGCCGCCCGCCATCAAGCCACCCGCTGCCGAGCCGCCCGGTGCGGCGGTGGAGTATCTCCGGGTGAATGCCGGGCAGGTGGAGAGCCTGACCGGCGCGGTGCAGGCGCTCGCCGAGGCGCTGCGGGAGCAGGCGGCGCTCGGCGCCGGGCTGCGCGCGCTGGAGGCGGAGGTCCGCGACCTCCGGCGGGCCTGGGAGGCCCAACCCCGCGAGCGCGGCGCCGGCAGCCGCGCGCGCGACTTCGACCGCGACCTGATGCGGCTGCTGCGCCACGTCACCCGGCTCGGGCGGGAGCAGCGCGGCGGCGCCTGGGCGGTGGAGGCGGCCCTCGGCGGCCTGCGGCAGCGGGTGGAGCGCATCACCCTGGTCCCCGCCGAGGCCATTCTCGGCTCGCTCGGCCGCATGGCGCGCGAGCTGGTGCGCGAGGCCGGCCAGGAGGCGGCGGTGCGCCTCGAAGGGCTCGACCTGCAGGCCGACCGGCGGGTGCTGCAGGCGCTGAAGGACCCCGTCACCCATCTGCTGCGCAACGCCGTCAGCCATGGCCTGGAGAGCCCGGCCGAGCGCGCCGCGAAGGGCAAGTCCGCGGAGGCCGAGATCGGCCTGCGCCTCGCCGCGCGCGGCGGGCTGCTGGTGCTGACGGTGTTCGACGACGGCCGCGGCCCGGACCTGGAGCGCATCGAGGCGGTGGCGGTGCAGCGCGGCCTGCTGCCGCCGCGCGCCACCGACCAGCCGCCGCCGCCGGCCGACCGCGTGCTGGCGCTGGTCTTCGAGCCCGGCTTCTCGACCAATGCGGCGGTGGACCGGCTCTCCGGCCGCGGGATGGGGCTCTCGGTGGTGGCGGAGGCGGCGCGCCGGCTGCGCGGCAGCGCCACGCTGCGGCCGCGCCGCCCCTGGGGCGCCGAGGTCGAGATCGCCGTGCCGCTCTCCGCGGCGCGCGAACCGGTGCTGCTGTTCAGCGCCGGCGGCCAGACCTACGGGCTGCCGAGCCGTGGCGTCGAGCGCCTGCTGCGCCGGCGCGCCGCCGAGGTTGAAACGGTCGAGGGCAAGCCTGTCCTGCGCATCGAAGCGGGCGGTCGCGACGTTATCGCTCCGATGATTGCCCTGCCCAGCCTGCTCGGCCAAGCCGCCAGCCCGATCCCGGTGGAGGACGGACATGTCACCGCCGTGTTGCTGCGCAGCGGCGAGCGCCGCTGCGCCCTGGCGGTGGAGGCGCTGCACGACGTCCGCACGCTGATGGTGGACGCGGTGGACACGCCCGGCCTGGAGGGCGATCTGGTGGTGGGCGCGGTGCCGCTGGGGGCGGCGGCGCCGGCCCTGGTGCTGAGCCCGGAGGGTCTGGTGGGCCGCTGGCTGCGCGACGAGGGGCGGCTCGCCGCCGCCGGGCTCGGCCTGGTCGCGGCGCAGGAGGCGCGCGAGGCGGCCACCATCCTGGTGGTGGACGATTCGATCACCACCCGCACGCTGGAGAAGAGCATCCTGGAGGGGCAGGGCTTCCGCGTGCTGCTCAGCGTGGACGGGCTGGACGCGCTGAGCCGGCTGCGCAGCGGCGAGGCGCTGGTGGACCTGATCGTCGCCGATGTCGAGATGCCGCGCATGGACGGCTTCAGCCTGCTGCAGGCGCTGAAGAACGATCCGCGGCTGGCGCCGATCCCGGTCATCCTGATGACCTCCCGCGCCAGTTCCGAGGACATGCGGCGAGGGCTCGAGCTGGGTGCCGGCGCCTACATCACCAAGCAGAAGTTCGACCAGCGCGAATTGCTCGCAACCATTGGCCAGATGCTGTGAAGCTTTCGACTGAGCCGGTCCGCGTCATGATCGTCGAGGATTCGCTGGTGGTGCGGCGGCTGCTCGCCCATATCGTCTCCTCCGATCCGCGCCTCACCCTGGTGGCGGCCGTCGCCTCGGCCGAGGAGGCGCTGCGCGAGCTGCCGCGCATCCGCCCCGAAGTCATCTCGATGGATATCCGCCTGCCCGGCATGGACGGGCTGGAGGCGACCCGGCGGATCATGGCCGAGCAGCCGACGCCGATCGTCGTCATCGCCGACAGCGTCGAGGACAGCTCGCTGCGCATCTCGATGAACGCGCTGCGCGCCGGCGCGCTCTCGGTGGTGGAGAAGCCGGTCGGCATGGAAACCGGCGGGCATGAGCGCATCGCCGGCACCATCTGCACGCAACTCTACATCATGAGCCAGGTGCCGGTGATCCGCCGGCGCAGCATGGGGCCGGTGCGGCCGCCGCAGGCGGTGCGGCCGGAGCCGCTGACGGCGCCGCAGCCGCCGGCGCTGCTGGCGATCGCCGCCTCCACCGGCGGGCCGCCCGCGCTGGCCCAGGTGCTGGGCGCCCTGCCGGCCGACTTCCCGCTGCCGGTGCTGCTGGTGCAGCACATGGGCAGCGCCTTCATGGAGGGCTTCGCGGCCTGGCTGGACGGGCTGGTGCCGCTCGCCGTCGGCATCGCGCAGGAGGGCGAGGCGCCGCGGCCGGGCCGGGTCTATGTCGCCCCCGGCGACCGGCACCTGCTGCTCGGGTCCGGCGGCCTGCTGCGGATCAGCGGGGAGCGGCCGCTCTCCAGCCAGCGCCCCGCCGCCACGCTGCTGTTCCGTTCGGTGGCCGAGGTGCTGGGGCCGCAGGGCCTCGGCGTGCTGCTCACCGGCATGGGCGAGGACGGCGCGGTGGGGCTGACGGAGATGCGCCGCGCCGGCGCCCTGACCATCACCGAGCATGAGAGCACCGCCGTGGTCTATGGCATGCCGGCGGCGGCCGTGCGCATGGGCGGCTCCAGCCTGAGCCTGCCGCTGCCGCTGATCGGCCCGCGCCTGGTGCAGTTCGCGGGGCGGCGGCCGTGAACAGCGTCACCCTGCCGCCCGGCCCGCCCGTCCTGCTGGTGGAGGACTCCGACACCCAGGCCCTGCAGATGCAGCGCCTGCTGGAGCGGCAGGGCTTCACCGCCACCCGCGCCGCGACGGCCGAGCTGGCGCTGGAGGCGCTGAACCGCACGCTGCCCGCCCTGGTGATCGCCGACTACCACCTGCCCGGGATGAACGGCGACGAGCTGGTGCGGCAGATCCGCCTGAACAGCCGCACCCGCGCCATTCCCGTGCTGATGCTGACCGAGGCGCAGGAGGGCGACCTGGAGCGGCAGGGGCTGGAGAGCGGCGCCGACGCCTATGTGCCGAAATCGGCCGGCCACGACCTGCTGCTGCTGCGCATCCGCGCGCTGCTGCGCAGCCGCACCGCCGCCTCGCCGGCCGAGCAGGCGCCGGGCATGCTCGCCTTCCGCCGGGCGCAGGTGCTGGTGGTGGATGACAGCCTCACCTACCGCACCTACCTGACCGGCCTGCTGGCCCGCGACGGCTACCGCCTGGAGGCGGTGGAGAGCGCCGAGGCGGCGCTGGGAGCCGTCACCGCCGAGCCGTCGGCCTGGGACTGCGTGGTGCTCAACGCCTTCAGCGCGGGCTTCGACGGCGTGGCGCTCTGCGCCCGGATGAACGCCCTGCGCGGCGCCGGCACGCCGGGCGCGGATGGGGCGAGCTTCCAGATCGTGGCGCTCGGCACTGACAGCCCGATCGGGCGGGAGACCCTGGCCAGCGTCTTCGAGGCCGGCGCGGACGACCTGATCCCCGCCACCGCGGAACCCAAGGTGCTGAGCGTGCGCATCCGCGCCGCGCTGCGCCGCAAGCTGCTGCAGGACGAGGACCGGCGCAGCGCCGCGGAGCTGCGCGAGCGCGAGCTCTCGATGCAGCGGGCCCAGGCCGAGGCTGCCGCCGCGCAGGCCAAGGCGGCCCTGGCCGAGGCGCTGGCGCGCGCCAATGGCGAGTTGGAGGAGGCCAACCGGCAACTCCGCGAGACCCAGACCAAGCTGGTGCAGGCCGCCAAGATGGCCTCGCTGGGCGAGCTGGTCGCCGGCATCGCGCATGAGATCAACAACCCGCTCGCCTTCATCCTGGCGCATCAGGGCACCGTGGCGCGGCTGCTCGGCCAGGTGGAGGGCATGCTGGGGGAGAGCGCCGCCGCCCGGCCGCTGGTCGCCAAGTGCCGCGACCGCTCCGGCTCCATGGCGCTCGGCCTGCGGCGGATCCAGGACCTGGTGCTGAAGCTGCGCAAGTTCTCCCGCCAGGACGACACCTTCCAGCGGGTCAACGTGCCGGATGCGCTGGACACCGTGCTGACCCTGCTGGCGCACAAGCTCGGCGACCGGATCGTTGTCGAGCGGCGCTACGGGGCGGTGCCGGAGCTGCGCTGTTCCCCGGCGCTGCTGAACCAGGTGGTGATGAACATCGTCAGCAACGCGGCGGACGCCATTCCCGCCGAGGGCACCATCACCATCGAGACCGCGAACGACGCGCAGGAGTACCGCATCACGATCAGCGACTCCGGGCCCGGTGTCCCTGCAGGCTTGCGCGAGCGGATCTTCGAGCCATTCTTCACCACCAAGCCGGTCGGCTCCGGCACCGGGCTGGGGCTGGCCATCGCCTACAACGTCATCAAGGCGCATGATGGCACGATCTCTGTCGGCAACGGGCCTGCGGGTGGCGCATCCTTCGTGATCAGCGTACCAATGCAGACGGAACGCTGAGCACGATGGACGTACAGCCCGACCTTTCGCCAGCGACCTTGTTGCTGGTCGATGATGAACCGGAGATCCTGGTCGCCCTCGCCGACCTGTTCGAGGACGAGTTCCGCGTCCTGACCGCCGCCTGCGGCGCCGAGGCGCTGGCGCTGCTGGCCCGCGAGCCGGCGGTGGACGTGATCATCTCGGACCAGCGGATGCCGGGCATGACGGGGGACGTCTTCCTTGCCCAGGCGCGCGGGATCACCGATGCCGAGGCGCTGCTGCTGAGCGGCTATGCCGACCTGGAGGCGGTGATCAGCGCCGTCAACAACGGGCGCATCGCCGGCTACGCGCCGAAGCCCTGGGAGCCGGCGGCGCTGCTCAGCATGGCGCGCAACGCCGTCGCCCGCCGCGGCCTGGCCCGTGCGCTGGACACCGAGCGTGCGCTGCTGCGCGGCCTGCTCGATTCCTCGACGGACGCGCTGAGCTTCAAGGATACCGAGGGCCGCTTCGTGCGGCTCAACGCGGTGAAGGCTGCGGCGCTCGGCCGGACGGTGGAGGCATGCGTCGGCCGCAGCGAGGCGGAGCTGCTGCCCCCCGCCGCCCGGGCGGCGCTGCTGGCGGCGGACCGGGCGGTGATGGAGAGCGGCCAGCCGGCGGAGGTGACGGAGCAGCGCGGCAGCGAGGAGGCGCCGCCGCGCTGGGTGCGGGTCAGCCGCATCCCGATCTGCGGCGCCGCCGGGCGCGTGACCCATCTCGCCACCATCGAGCACGACACCACCGAGCAGCGCGGGCTGGAGGAGCGGCTGCACCAGGCGGAGAAGATGCAGGCGCTCGGCACCATGGCCGGCGGCGTGGCGCATGACTTCAACAACCTGCTGACCGCCATCCTGGGCAGCCTGGACCTGCTGACGCACACCCCGCTGGCGGAGCCGCGGCAGCAGAAGCTGCTGCGCAACGCCATCACCGCGGCGGAGCGCGGCTCCACCCTGACGCAGCGCCTTCTCAGCTTCAGCCGCAAGCGCGAGCTGCAGCTGCGCGCCAGCGACATCAACCGGCTCGTGCGCGAGATGGACGACCTGCTGCTGCGCAGCCTGGGCGCGGGCATCGAGCTGCGGCACCGGCTGGAGACGGAGCTCTGGCCGGCGCTGGTGGACCCGGAGCAACTCGGCCTCGCGCTGCTCAACCTCTGCATCAACAGCCGTGACGCCATGCCAAAGGGCGGCACCATCACCCTCACCACCCGCAACCTCGTGGTCGGCGAGGACATGGTGCACGACCTCGCTGCCGGCGAATACGTGGCGGTGGCGGTGGCCGATAACGGTGACGGCATGCCGCCGGCCGTGCTGGCGCAGGCCTTCGAGCCCTTCTTCACCACCAAGGAGGTGGGGCGCGGCACCGGGCTCGGCCTCTCGATGGTCTATGGACTGACGCGGCAGTCCGGCGGCACGACGACCCTCGCCAGCACGCCGGGGCAGGGCACCACGGTGGAACTGCTCCTGCCGCGCGCGCACCAGCCGGCGGACAGCGCGCCGGAGCATGGCGGCGCGGCGGCGCCCGCGACCCTGCCGGTCAGCGTGCTGGTGGTGGATGACGACCCGGGCGTGCGTGGCGTGACCGCGACCTTCCTTGCCAATCTCGGCCACCGTGCCGTCGAGGCGGCGGATGGCGAAGCGGCGCTGCGGGTACTCGAACAGGGCGAGGACATCCGCGTGATGGTCACGGACCTGACGATGCCGCGCATGACCGGGCAGGAACTGGCCAGCCGCGCGCATCGGCTGCGCCCCGGGCTGCCGATCCTGCTGCTGACCGGCTATGCCGATCCCGAGGCGGTGCCGGAAGGCTATCCGGTGCTGCGCAAGCCGTTCCGGCAGGCGGATCTGGCGCGCTGCATCGCGCTTTTGCTGAGGCCGCCCTTCGCCTGAGCGGGAAAGGGGTGAAACAAGGAGGGCGGGAACGGCATGGCGCTGCCGCCGGAACTCCTGCAACGCCCGCCGCACGGGCCGTGCGGCGGGCGCCCCGCCGGAGCGGCCGGCGGGGCGGGGCGACTCAGGCCTTGGCGGCCTTGCGCTTGCTCTTCTTCAGCGCCGTGAAGGCGGCCTCGCGCAGCGCGGGGGAGGGCTTGAAGCGCACCGTGGCGCCGGCCTTCACCGCCACCTTCTCGCCGGTGCGCGGGTTCATCGCCGTGCGCTTCGGGGTCTCGCGCACCGCGAAGGCGCCGAACTCGGGAATGGTGAAGCGGCCGGTGCGGACGATTTCGGCCTTGATCGCCTCGATGATGTCGCCGGCCAGCGCATTGGCGCCGACACCGGTGATCTCGATGGAATTCTGAATCGTGTCGGCGAGGAACTTCTTTGACATGGTCTTGCCTTTCGAGCGATTCCATAGGCAAAGCACAGCCAGCGCCCGGCGTGAAGTCCCTCGCATTGCTGTCCCTGCAAGAAGCCGCTGCGATTTGCCGGGAAGCCGCGGCCTTGCGCGGCGGCGGGATGCACCGGGCCGGATGACAGCGCGACGCGGCCTGCCGCCCGGCCCGCAGGAGCTAACTTCCTTGCCCGGCCGCCGTTCCTGCAGTGGCCTGCAAGTGCCGTGACCCTGCCGGGGCGCCCGGCCAGCCTGTTCAGGAGGAGGACACCGTGCCCATTGCCCATGCCATTCCCGGCCGGAAATCCTGCGTGCCATTGCCGGCCCTGCTCCTGCTGTTCGCTTCCCTCTCTTTCCCCGCTCTGGCGGCAGAGGATGAGGAGACAACGGAGGCCGCGCCCGCCATCGGCCAGGAGCCCCTGCCGAAGGATGCCACCTTCCGCGTGCTGGGTTCGGAGGTGAAGGGGCCTTCCGGCATCGTCGTCGGTCAGGTGGTGAACGTGCTGGTGGACGAGGGCGGCAGCCCGCGCGCCGTGGTGCTGGACTATGGCGGCTTCCTCGGCGTCGGCAAGCGGCGCATCGCCGTCGCCTGGCCGCTGGTGCGGTTCGGCGCCAAGGGCGCGCTGCTGTCCCTGACACGCGAGCAGCTGAAGGCTTTTCCCGAATACCGCGATGGTGAGGATGCTGTGATGGCGACCCCGGTGGCGCAGCCGCATTAGGCCTGCATGACAGTCTCACGGCAGAGCCAGCGCGGACTCGATTGGCTCAACTTCTTTGTCGCGGATGTGCAGACCGGCTTCGGCCCCTTCGTGGCGGTCTACCTGACCACGCAGGCCTGGACGGAGGTGCAGATCGGCTTCGCGCTCAGCCTGGGCACGATGACGGCCATGCTGAGCCAGATGCCGGCCGGCGCGCTGGTGGACGCCACGCGGCACAAGCGGCGCGCGGCGATGGGCGCGCTGCTGAGCATCGCGCTTGCCGCCGTGCTGCTGGCGGCCTGGCCGGCCACCCTGCCGGTGCTGCTCTCCGAGATCCTGCACGGCTTCGCCAGCTGCGTGCTGACGCCTTCGATCGCCGCCATCAGCCTCGGCCTGGTGGGCCGCGCGGCGCTGGGCGAGCGGCTCGGGCGCAACACGCGCTTCGCCTCGCTGGGTGGCGCCATCGCGGCGGGCGTGATGGGGCTGATCGGCACCTATCTCGCGCCGGCCGCGGTGTTCTGGCTGACCGCCGTGCTGACTGTGCCGAGCCTGGTGGCGCTGCTGAACATCCGCGACAGCGACATGGCGGCCAATGTCGCGGCCATGCAGGCGCAGGCGCATACCCCGCGGGGGAGGCTGCGCGACCTGATGCTCGACCGCGGCATCCTGGTCTTCGCCGGCTGCGCCTTGCTGTTCACCCTCTCCAACGCGGCGATGCTGCCGCTGGCCGGCACGGCGGTGACGCGGGCGGCGGGGGATGAGGCCAACCTGATCATCGCCGGCTGCATCGTCGTGCCGCAGCTCGTGGTGGCGGGCATCTCACCCTGGGTGGGGCGGCTGGCGCAGGACCAGGGGCGGCGCACCGTGCTGCTGATGGGCTTCAGCATGCTGCCGCTGCGCGGCCTGCTGCTGGCGGTGGTGCAGGAGCCCTACATGCTGCTGCTGGTGCAGGCGCTGGACGGCGTCAGCGCCGCCACGCTGAACGTGATGCTGCCGCTCACTGCGGCCGACCTGACGCGTGGCACCAACCGCTTCAACCTCTGCATGGGCTTCTTCGGGCTGGCCGTCGGCATCGGCGGCACCATCAGCACCGGCCTGGCCGGCTCGGTGGCCACCTGGGCGAGCCCCGAGATGGCCTTCACGATGCTCGGCGGGATTGGCCTGGCCTGCGTGCTGCTGACCTTCCTGGCCATGCCGGAGACACGGCCGGCGCTCCCGGCGGATGTGGTCGCGGCGGACTAGAGCAGATCCCGTTCCGATGGCATCATCGGGACGGGTGAAGATGCTCGTCAAAACAAATGGCTGGAGCATTTTCCGTGAGCCAGAGCGAACGGAAAATGCTCTAGACTTTTCCCTTCGCCGCGGCCCGCTGCAAGGCTCCGGAGGCTTGTTTCTCCGGACACCCCCGGCCAGCCGGTTCCGTCTGGCCGGAGGGTGCTCCAGCCGCGCCGCCGGAGAGGGGTCAGCCCTCCTCGCGCTGGTTCTTGAGCAGGTTGCCGAGGTCGCCGGGGCCGGTGGTCTCGTCGCCGGGCCGGGTGGTTTCGGCATCGCGGGTCGTGTGGCCCGTCATCATGCCGGTGAGCGTGCCGAGCTTCGTGGCGTCGTCCGAAGTTCCGGTCTGTTTCCGCTTGTCCTGCGGCTTGCGGGTGTTGTCGGCCATGAGGGTTCCTTTCCCGATCGTCCTCCCTGGGGAACGGGTCTGCCGGGGCGGGGTTGCGGGCCGCCGGGCCGGCAGAAAAACAGGGGGCTGGGGGAATTCATCCCCCGGCCTGGCCTTCAGCCGAGCACCCGCCGCAGCGCCGCCACGACCTCCGCCCGCGCGGCGCGGGCCTTTTCCAGCACGGCGGTCTGGCCGATGAAGCCGTGTGGCACGCCCTCATAGACGGTCATCCGGTGCGTCACGCCGGCGGCGGTGAGGCGCTTGCCGAGGTTGAGCGTGTCGTCCAGCAGCGGATCGAGTGCCGCCGCCTGCAGCAGCAGTTCCGGCAGGCCGGCGAGATCGGCGTGGAGCGGCGCGGCGCCAGGGGTCTGGCGCAGCGCGGCATCCGGCAGGTAGCGGCTCCAGAACCAGTCGAGCTTCGCGGTGGAGAGGCCGAAGCGGCCGTCGCCCAGCTCACGGTGCGAGGACGTCCCATGCTCGGCCGAGAGCATGCCGTAGATGATGGCGCCGAGGCGCGGCCCGGCCTCGCCCGCGTCGCGCAGGCGGAGCAGCGCGTTGAGCGCCAGGTTGCCGCCGGCGGAATCGCCGCCGACCGCGAGGCGGCCGCCGTCCACGCCGAAATCGCCTGCCGCGTCGCGCAGCCAGCGCAGCGCCGCGAGCACCTGCTCGATGGCGGTGGGGTAGGGGTGCTCGGGCGCCAGCGCGTAGTCCAGCCCGACGACGATCATCCCGGCCTCGTCGGCGATCTCGCGCTTCCAGCGGTCGAGCGCGTCGAGGCTGCCCAGGGCGAAGCCGCCGCCATGGACGTGCAGATAGGCCGGCAGCGGGCCTTCGGCCGCGGGGCGATAGAGCCGCAGGCGCAGGGGCGGCGTGGTGCCGAGCACGTGCTCCACGGTGCTTTCCACCGCCGGGCCGCCCTGGTTCAGCCAGGCCTGGAAGCGGCGCGTCGCGGCCCGGGCCTCCTCGACCGGCTGGGTCAGCACGTCGCCGCCGGCGATGCCCTCCCGCTGGAAGCGCTCCTGCGCGGCGAGAACCTCGGGGTCCAGGGCGGGGGTGGCGTTCGTCATCGGCGTTGTTCCCTGCGGGATGGGGCTCCAGCCTGCCGGAAAAGGCCGGGGGAATGAATTCCCCCGGGCCCCCTTCTTTTTTCTTCGAGCTTCCCGCGCGGGGGGGGGAAGGCGTGGCGCCGAACCGGCGGAATGAAGGGGTTCGGAGGGGAATTCATTCCCCCGGCTTTGTCAGGCTCCCTGGAAAGGCGCGTCCCAGGCGAAGGGCTCGCGGATGGCGCCCGCCAGATGCTCGATCAGCGCACGCACCTTGAGCGGCATGGCGGGCGTCGGCGGGTAGACGAGTTGGAGAGTGTCCGGCACCGGCTCCCAGCCGGGGATGCGCAGCGGCAGCAGCGCGCCGGCGCGCACGGCATCGGCCACCAGGAAGGTCGGCAGCACCACGAGGCCGATGCCGGCGCGGGCGGCGTCCAGCAGCGCCTCGCCGCTGTTGGCGGTCATCCGGCCGCGCAGCACCAGGGAACGCGGCTCGCCCGTTGCGCCACCGGTCGGGGCGAAGCGCCAGAGATGGCCGGCGGCGGCATTGGCGTAGCCGAGGCAGGAATGCGCCGCGAGCGCCTCCAGGCTTTCCGGCATCCCGTGGCGGGCGGCATAGTCGGGGCTGCAGCAAAGTGCGCGCCGGCTGGTGCCGAGCCGGCGCGTGCGCAGCTCGGAATCGCCGAGCCGGCCGCTGCGCAGCGCCAGGTCATAGCCGCCGCTGAACAGGTCCACATGCCGGTCGTCGAGGTCGAGCACCACCTCGATGCCTTCGTAGCGGCGCATGAAATCGGCGAGCAGCGGCCCGAGATAGCGGATGCCGAAGCTCAGAGGCGCGGCGAGGCGGAGCAATCCCTGCAGGGCGCCGGAGCGGGCCATCACCTCGTCGGCCACGGTGTCGAGCTGGGCGAGCAGGGCGCGCGCCCGCTCGTAAAGCAGCGCGCCGGCCTCGGTCGGCGCCACCCGGCGCGGCGCGCGGTGCAACAGCTTGGCGGAAAGCTGCGTTTCCAGCAGCGTCACGCGCTTGCTGACGACCGATTTCGCCAGGCCGAGGCGGGCGGCGGCGGCGGTGATGGTGCCGCTGTCCACCACCTGGACGAAGGTGGCCAGCGCCTCGGTGTCAGGCCGCATCGTTCTTGTTTAGCGAACGTTGCGTTTCTCCGCAACGCGTTGCGCGTTCACCAGCGCGAACGCACCTTCCGAACACCATCCTCTCCACAGAAAAGGAGCCGCAGCATGAGCAAGGTCCTGGTCCTCTACTATTCCAGCTATGGCCATATCGAGACGCTGGCGAAGGCCATCGCCGAGGGCGCCGGGCAGGTGGCCGGCACCGAGGTGGCGGTGAAGCGCGTGCCGGAGCTGGTGCCGGAGGAGGTGGCGAAGAAGAGCCATTTCAAGCTGGACCAGGAGGCGCCGGTCGCCACGGTGAACGAGCTGGTGGACTACGACGCCATCATCATCGGCACGCCGACGCGCTACGGCCGCATGGCCTCGCAGATGGCCAACTTCCTCGACCAGACCGGCGGGCTGTGGTTCCAGGACAAGCTGGTCGGCAAGGTGGGCTCGGTCTTCACCTCCACCGCCAGCCAGCATGGCGGCCAGGAGACGACGATCACCTCCACCATCGTCAACCTGATGCATTTCGGCATGGTCATCGTCGGCCTGCCCTACAGCGAGAAGCGGCTGACCGACATCACCACGGTGAACGGCGGCACGCCCTATGGCGCCTCGACCATCGCCAATGGCGACGGCTCCCGCATGCCGAGCGAGGCGGAGCTGGAGATGGCCAGGTTCCAGGGCCGCCATGTGGCCGAGGTGACCGCCGCGCTGGTGCGCGGGCGGGGCTGAGAAACCTTCGCGGGGCGCCTCGCCGCCCTGCGCGCCGCCCGGCCGCGGCGCCCATGGCCCGGTCGCCGTCGCCGATCCCGGCGGCGGCGCGAACCGCAGACAGAGAGGCTGGCGGCGCAAGCCCCGCCGCGGAGGGCCGATGCCCTCCGTGCCGGCCGCGCCATGCGGCCTGCGAAAGGAGGCAGCCATGCAGCTGCACGGAATCCACCATCTCACCGCCGTTTCCGCCGATGCGCGGGGCAACCACGACTTCTACACCCGCGTGCTGGGCATGCGGCTGGTGAAGAAGACGGTGAACCAGGACGACACCAGCGCCTACCACCTGTTCTACGCCGATGGCGAGGCGAGCCCCGGCACCGACCTGACCTTCTTCGACTGGCCGGTGGAACGGGAGCGGCGCGGCACCCACAGCATCACCCGCACCGGGCTGCGCGTGAACGGCGAGGCGGCGCTGCGCTTCTGGGCCGAGCGGCTGGCGGCGCAAGGCGTCAGCGCCGAGCCCATCCGCGCGATTGACGGCCGGCTGCAGCTTCTCTTCGAGGACCCGGAGGGGCAGCGCCTGGCGCTGGTGGATGACGGCGGCGCGGGCGAGGCGCATTCCTGGGCGCGCAGCCCGGTGCCGGCGGCGCAGCAGATCCGCGGCCTCGGCCCGATCGCCATGAGCGTGCCCGACCTGCGCCGCTCGGACGCCTTCGCCACCGAGGTGATGGCGATGCGCCGCGGCCGCACCTACCGCACCGACGAGGCGCAGCCGGTGGACGTGCAGGTCTATGAGATGGGCGAGGGCGGGCCGGCGGCCGAGCTGCACATGCGGATCGAGCCGCATCTGCCGCCGCACCAGCCCGGCGCCGGCAGCGTGCACCACGTCGCCTTCCGGGTGCGGGACGAGGAATACGGCTCCTGGGTGGACCGCTTCAACCAGTTCCGCCTGCGCTCCAGCGGCCCGGTGGACCGCTACTACTTCCGCTCGCTCTATGTGCGGGAGCCGGGCGGCATCCTCTACGAGATCGCGACCGACGGCCCCGGCTTCGACGCCGACGAGCCGAAGGACCAGCTTGGCGAGCGCCTCGCCCTGCCGCCCTTCCTGGAGCCGCAGCGCGCGGCCATCGAGCGGAAGTTGAAGCCGCTCTGAACGCTGGAAGGGCCGGGGGAGAAAGAATTCTCCCCCGGACCCCCGCTTCTTCTTTTTCTGTCAGTTTGTTGCGCTGGCGGCACGCGCGGGCGCCGGGGCTGCAACAGCTCCGGCGAAGACCGCCGCACGGGCCATAACGAGCGCCTTTGCCGCAGGTCGGACCCGAAAAACTGACAGAAAAAGGAGGGGGTCTGGGGGAGTTCACTCCCCCAGGCTTCTTTTGCGGGCAGGCCCGCGACTCCCGCCGGACGCCCTGCCTCCGCCGGTTCCCGCCCGGCGGCTTCTCCGGTAAAGCAGGGCGTCGCGTCAGCCGGAGGAAGCCATGCCGCTCGACCACACCGCCCGGGGCGTCTACCCGATCGCCCCCACCCCCTTCCACGCCGATGGCCGGGTCGACTTCGACTCGATCGACGGCATGACGGACTTCTACCGCGAGGTCGGCAGCACCGGCATGACGGTGCTCGGCGTCATGGGCGAGGCGCCGAAGCTCGACCAGGCCGAGGCGCTGGAGATCGCCACCCGCTTCATCCGCCGCGCCGAGGGGCTGCCGGTGATCGTCGGCGTCTCCGCGCCCGGCTTCGCCGCCATGCGCGGCCTGGCGCGCGCCGCGATGAACAAGGGCGCCGCCGGGGTGATGATCGCGCCGCCCAACACGCTGCGCACCGACGACCAGATCACCACCTACTACCGCCAGGCGGCGGAGGCGATCGGTGAGGACGTGCCCTTCGTCATCCAGGACTTCCCGCAGACCTTCTCCGTGGTGATGACGCCGGCGGTGATCCGCAGGATCGTGCAGGAGAACCCCTCCTGCGTCATGCTGAAGCACGAGGACTGGCCGGGGCTGGAGAAGATCTCCACGCTGCGCGGCTTCCAGGCGGACGGCTCGATGCGGCCGATCTCCATTCTCTGCGGCAATGGCGGCCTGTTCCTCGACTTCGAGGTGGAGCGCGGCGCCGACGGCGCGATGACCGGCTACGCCTTCCCCGACATGCTCTGCGACGTGGTGCGCCTGCAGGCCGAGGGCCAGCGCGACGCGGCGCATGACCTGTTCGACGCCCATCTGCCGCTGCTGCGCTACGAGCAGCAGCAGGGGCCGACCGGCCTCGCGGTGCGGAAATACGTGATGGCGCGGCGCGGCATCATCGCCTCCGACGCGCAGCGCAAGCCGGGCGCGGCGCTGACCGCCAAGGCGAAGAGCGAGGTGGAGTACCTGCTCTCCCGCGTGGCGCGGAAGGACCCGCGCGCCGGCAGGCTGCGCTGAGCCGGGGGGAGGAAGACCCTCCGCGGCCACGCGAAAAAACAGACAGAAAGAAGATGGGGCCCGGGGGAATTCCTTCCCCCGGGCTTTTCCTTTCCCGTGTCACGCCCGCAGCGGCACCGGCCCGGGCCGCATCAGGGACGGGGTGGCGGTGTCACCCTGCTGCAGCAGGCGCGCCGTTTCAAAGCGCAGCCGGCAATCAAGCCCATCCGCTTCCCAGCGCAGTTCCACCGTCCCGCCGAGCTGCCGGCGTGCCGTGTTCTCCACCACCTTCAATCCGAAGCCCTGGCGGGCCGGTTGCCGGGTCGGCGGCCCGCCCTGCTCACGCCAGCAGAGGAGCAGGCTCTCCTGCTGGCGCACCCAGGACAGCCGGACCTGTCCCTGCTCGTCCGAGAGCGCCCCGTGATGCGCCGCGTTGGTGGCCAGCTCGTGCAGCAGCAGGGCCAGGGGCTGCACGGCATGGGGCGCGACGATCAGCGCCGGGCCCTGCAGCAGGATCCGGCCGCCTGCCTGATACGGCCCCATCGCCTCACGGGCGAGGCTGTGGAACTCGGTGCCGAGCCATTGCCCGTTGGCCAGCAGGGTGTGGGCCCGCGCCAGTGCCGTCACGCGGCCCTTCACCGCCTCGATGAAGCGCGGGGGATCGTCGGCGCGGCTCATGTGGAGCACGGATTGCACCACGCTCAGCACGTTCCGCGTCCGGTGGTCCACCTCGCGGGCGAGCTGCCGTTCGCGCGCGGCGGCCTGCTGCGCCTCGGTGACGTCCATCACCGCGCCGCTCACCCGCAGCGGCGTGCCGTCGGGGTGGCGCTCCACCACCGCGCCCTGCCGGTGCAGCCAGCGGACCTGCCCGTCCGGCCAGCAAACGCGAAACAGCACATCGTAATGCCCCGGTCCGGCCGGATCGAGCACCTCCGCGACGGCCTGGTGCAGCAGGGGCCGGTCCTCCGGGTGGATGACCTCCTCCATGGCCGCATGCGTCGGCAGCGCGCCCGCGGGCAGGCCGTACAGGGCTTCCCGCCCCGCCGAGCCGGTCAGGCGGCCGCTCGCCACCTCCCACTCCCAGGTGCCGACCCGTGCGGCCTCCAGCGCCCGCGCCAGGCGGCTCTCGCTCTCGGCCAGGGCCTGCTCGCGCTGCCGCAGGGCCGTGCTGGCCTCGGCCATGGCGGCGCCGACGGCGGAGACTTCCTGGATGGAGGCCGGCGCAGGCTGCACCGGCTCGCCCTGGCCGAGCTGCCGCGCGGCGCGCGCCAGGTGCTGCACGGGGCGCGCGACGCGCCGGGCGAACACGACCGCCAGGCCGATGGCCAGCGCCACCAGCACCCCTGCTCCCAGCCCCAGCAGCAGCAGGGACTGGCGCAGCGGCGCCTCGGCGATGCGGGTCGGCACCAGGACGCCGGCCCGCCAGCCCAGCGCGGAGGAGAGGGCGGAGGCCACCAGCACCGGCTCGCCGGCGGAGCTGCGCGCGGACCAGAAATTGGCGGTCAGGCTGCTGGCCTCCTGTGCCTGCTCGGAGATGAGCCGCCCCTGGATCTCCTGCTGCCGCGCGGAATGGACCATGATGTGGCGCTGGCCATCGACGAGCAGCGCCGCCCAGCCCCGGGGCAGGCTCACCTCGTGCAGCCGCGTGAGCAGCCGCTGCGGGTCCAGGCTCAGGCTGAGGAGGTAGGCCACCTCCTCGTCCCGCAGCACGGGAACCGTGATGGCGATCGAGAAGGGGCCGCCCGGCGCCTGCTGCAGCAGGCCGGAGATGGTCGGCGCGCGGTTGCGCCGCGCCTCGGCGAAGCTGCGGGAGGCGGCGGGAGGCTGCGGCGCCACGGCGCCCGCCGCAGGGGCGCCCTCCGGCTGGTGCAGGGTCACCTCGCCGCCCAGCACGGTGCCCGCCTGGCGGGCCAGGGCGGCGAGGCGGGGGAAGCCGGCGGTTTCCACCGGGAGGCTGGCGGCCAGCACCTGAAGGGCAGCGGCCTGCCCCTCCACGTCGCGTTCCACCAGCGTCATGATGTTGCGCGCGCGGGAGAGGGCCTCCTGCCGCAGCGCGTGGCGCTCGGTGGAGAGATAAAGCCTGCCCAGGCCGCCCGAGAGCAGCAGCACGGGCAGCAGCAGCACGAGGCAGAGCAGGGTGAGGTGGGCGGCCAGCGGCCATTGGCGCTTCCGCTCCCTGTCGCCGATGGCCTTGCGCTTGTGGCTGAAAAGCGAAGAGGTAAGCACCGCCATTCTGGCAGAGGGCCCCTTCTCGAGCACGTCATTCCTCCCGCATCCTGCCCTGCAGCCTGCACCGCCGAGCCACCGCAGCGCAATGAGCGGGGGGGAATTTTGATCACGAGTTGCGCGGTCTGGTTGTCCGGCCGGTTCCGCCGGCGTGGCTGACGCTCAGGAAGTCGCGTCGGCACGCCCGGCGGCGATCGCCGCACGCATCTCGGCGACCGCTGCGGGCAGGCCCTGGAACACCGCCGCGCCGATCAGGAAATGCCCGATGCTGACCTCGACCACCTGCGGGATGGCAGCGACGCCGCGCACGCTCTCAAAATCCAGCCCGTGGCCGGCATGGCAGGTGAGGCCGTGCTGCGCCGCGACCACCGCCGCCGCGCGCAGCCGCGCCAGCAGCGGGCCGCGCGCCTCGGGGCGCGCGTCGGCATAGGTGCCGGTGTGCAGTTCCACCGCCTGGGCGCCGAGCGCGGCGGCGGCGGCGATCTGCGCCGGGTCGGGCTCGACGAAGAGGGAGACCTCGATGCCGGCTGCGGCGAGGCGGCGCACCGCCTCGCCCAGGAAGGGGCCGGCGCCGCGCGCGTCCAGCCCGCCCTCGGTGGTCAGCTCGGCGCGCTTCTCCGGCACGATGCAGCAGGCGGCGGGGTGCAGGCCCTCGGCGATGCCGACCATCTCCTCCGTCGCCGCCATCTCGAAGTTCAGCCGCAGGCCGGCCTCGGCGCCGAGGCGGCGCACGTCCTCGTCGCGGATATGGCGGCGGTCCTCGCGCAGGTGGACGGTGATGCCGTCCGCGCCCGCGGCGAGGCAGGCGCGCGCCGCCTCCACCGGGCAGGGGAAGCGGCCGCCGCGCGCGTTGCGCAGGGTGGCGACGTGGTCGACGTTGACCGAGAGGCGCAGCGGGATCATGCGGCTTGGTTCCTGCGGTGGGCGGCGAGCTGCGCGGCGAGGCGCAGCGCGGCGATCAGGCTGCCGGGATCGGCGCAGCCCTGGCCGGCGATGTCGAGCGCGGTGCCATGGTCCGGGCTGGTGCGCACCACCGCGAGGTTCAGGGTGACGTTGACGCCGCCGGCCATGTCCAGCGTCTTCACCGGGATCAATGCCTGGTCGTGATACATGCCGAGCGCCACGTCGTAGCCGGCGCGGGCATGCGGCGTGAACAGCGTGTCGGCCGGGAAGGGGCCGCGCGCGTCGATCCCTTCGGCACGCAGGGTGGCGATGGCGGGGGCGATGATGTCGCGGTCCTCGCTGCCCATGGTGCCGTCCTCGCCGGCATGCGGGTTCAGCCCGGCGAGGGCGAGGCGGGGCGCCGTGATGCCGAAGTCCCGCCGCAGCCCGGCGGCGGTGGCGCGGGCGATGCGGCAGATCAGGTCCGCGTCCAGCCGCGCGATGACGCTGCGCAGGGACTGGTGGATGGTGACGGGCACGGTGCGCAGCCCGGCGGCGGCCAGCAGCATCACCGGCGGGCCCTCGCCCGGGGCCAGCTCGGCCAGGAACTCGGTATGGCCGGGGTGGCGGAAGCCGGCGGCGGTGAGCACCGACTTCTGGATGGGGTTGGTGACCACCGCGCCGGCCTCGCCGGCCTGGACCAGCGCCACGGCGCGCTCGATGGCGGCGATCACCGGGCCGGCGTTGCGCGCATCCGGCCGGCCCGGAGTGACGGGCGCCGGCAGGTTCAGCGACAGCACCGGCAGAGCCTCCGGGAAGACCGTGGCGGCCTCGGCGGGGCTGGCGATGCGGCGGTGCGGCACGCCGGGCAGCAGCGCCGGGTCGCCGAGGAAGAAGAAGGCCGGGCCTTCCTGGCGCAGCGCGCTCCAGGCCTTGGTGGCGATCTCGCCGCCGATGCCGGCGGGTTCGCCCATCGTCAGGGCCAGGGGAGGGCGCTGCATGTCCATCACCCCGCTATACCGCAGGCCGTGTGCTCTCGGGAATGGCGGGGGTTCCAGGCGGCGGCGTGCGGTCAGCGCAGCCCGGCGAAGGTGTCGCAGGCGGCCAGCTCGCCACGCTGCAGGCCGGTGCGGAACCATTGCATGCGCTGTTCCGAGGTGCCGTGGGTGAAGGTCTCGGGCTGCACCTCGCCCTGGGCGCGGCGCTGCAGGCGGTCGTCGCCCACCGCGGCGGCGGCGTTCAGCCCTTCCTCGATATCGCCCTGCTCCAGGATGTTGCGCGCCTCGTTGGCCTGCTTGGCCCAGAACCCGGCGAAGCAGTCGGCCTGCAGCTCGACGCGGACCTGGATGGCATTGGCCTCTGCCGGGTCGGTGGCCTGCTGCTGCAGCTGGCGCGTCAGGTTCAGGATGCCGAGCTGGTTCTGCACGTGATGCCCGACCTCATGCGCGATGATGTAGGCGGCGGCGAAGTCGCCCTTGGCGCCGAGCTGCCGCTGAAGCTGGGCCATGAAGCCGAGGTCGATGTAGATGCGCTGGTCGCTCGGGCAGTAGAACGGCCCGACCTGCGCCTGCGCGGTGCCGCAGCCCGACTGCGTGGCGCCGGTGAACAGCACCAGCGAGGGATCCCGGTAGGGCTGGTCGAGCCGCTGGAACTGCGCTTTCCAGACCTGCTCCGTCTCGCCCAGCACCTGCGCGACGAAGCGGCGCTCCGGGTCGTCGCCATTCGCCTGCGGCGCGGCGCCCTGCGTGGCGACCTGGCTGTTGTCCTGCGTGTCGGTGAAGAGCACCGAGGGATCCACCCCCAGGAAGAGGCAGACCAGGACCAGCGCAACACCGCCGAGGCCGCCGACGGCAATGCCGCCCCGCCGCATGCCGCCCATGCCGCGCCGGTCCTCGACATTCCGGCTTTCCGGTCCACCCAGCCGCATGGCCGCCCCTTTTCCGTTCGCATTCCTGACCGGCAGCACAAGCTGCCGGCTGGGCCCGCGGTTGCATGGCGCCCTTCAAGGCGATTCCGCGACGGTGCTCAAGGGGCATGAAAAGATCGGGGGAATGAATTCCCCCGAACCCCCATCTTCTCTTTATCGGTTTGGCGCCGCGCTTTCCGCTCGCGCAGGCAACTGACAGAAAAAAGAAGGGGGTCTGGGGGAATTCATTCCCCCAGACCTTCTGCCGCGCCGAAACGCAGTCCACAGCCCTTCAGCACCAGCCGTAGCACCATGTCGCTGCCACGGGCATGGTCCTGCGCGGTGAGTTCCGGCCGGTCCAGCACGGCGCGGATCTGCGCCTCGAAGTCGGCATAGGTCTGCGTCATCGCCCAGATGGCGAAGAACAGGTGCGGCGGGTCCACCGGCTCCATCCGCCCCTCGGCGATCCAGCCCTCCAGCACGCGGGACTTCTCGCGCACCAGGGCGCGCAGCTCGCCCGCCAGGTAGCTGCCGAGATAGGGCGCGCCGTGCAGCACCTCGTTGGCGAAGACCTTCGAGGCATAGGGCCGGGTGCGGGACCACGCCATCTTGGCGCGCACATAGGCGGTGAGCGCCTCGGCGGGGTCGCTCTCCGGGCGGATGCTGTCGGTGGCGGAGAGCCAGAGGTCGAGGATGCTGTCCAGCAGCGCCGTGTAGAGCGCCTCCTTGGTGCCGAAGTAGTAGTGCAGGTTGGCCTTGGGCAGACCGGCGGCGGCGGCCAGGGCCGACATGCTGGCCCCTCCGAAGCCGGCCTCGGCGAAGATCCGCTCGGCGGAGGCCAGGATATGCGCCACGCGCTGCCGGCGCTGCCAGGCGCGGCTGCCGGTGGCGGGAGGTTCCGCCTCGTTTTGCATCATCCGGGGTACCTCCCTGCTCCAATCATGGGCATGCGCCGCGACACTGAACAAGATTGACCGATTGGTCAGCTTTCTCCTAGCCTTTCCCATGCCGCCGCACCAAGCCCGCCCGCGGGGCGAAGGCTGGCCCGGCCCGAGGAGGTACGACCGCGACGATGACCGGTTTGAACCGACTGCGCGATGGCAAGGGCGGCGTGCCGCGCCCGATCATCCTGACCTCCCACCCCAACCGCGGCGCCGGCGCCGCGCCGCCGCTGCACTGGGGGGAGGCCGATCCGGCACGGCGCGGCCCGGTGGTCGCCACGCTGCAGAACCCGGCGGCGCGCAACGCCATCGGCACCCATGCCGGCTCCTATGCGCTCTACCGCGCGCTGGCGGTCGCCTCCGGGCAGCTCCGCGCCGACCACCGGCCGGATTTCAGCAACACGCGGCCGGCGGTGCCGATCGGCCCCTTCGGCGCCTGGGGCGATCCGGCGAAGATCGTCTCGCTCGACCCCTGGGGGCATCTGGTGCCCGAGGTCTATGCCGCCGAACTGGCCGCCGGACTTGACATCCGCCCGAGCATCGCCGTCACCCGCGCGCACATGAACATGCCGGAGGTGACGCAGGCCATGCTGGCCGGGCGGCTGGCGCCGGATGGCGCGGTGCTGCTGCCCAACGGCGATGTGCGCGTCACCAAGGTCGCCATCGAGCCGGTCTGGTGGCTGCCGGGCGTCGCCGCGCGCTTCGGCATCACCGAGACGGAGCTGCGCCGCCACCTCTTCGAGCAGACCGGCGGCATGTTTCCCGAGTTGGTGACGCGGCCGGACCTGCGCGTCTTCCTGCCGCCGATCGGCGGCATGACGGTCTATCTCTTCGGCGATCCGGGCAAGCTCGGGAAGCCGGAGACGCAGGTTGCCTGCCGCATCCACGACGAGTGCAACGGCTCGGACGTCTTCGGCTCCGACATCTGCACCTGCCGGCCCTATCTGGCACATGGCATCGAGGCCTGCATCGGGATGGCGCAGGAGGGCGGGGTCGGTGTCATCGTCTACAACCGCAAGGAAGGGCGCGCGCTGGGCGAGGTGACGAAGTTCCTCGTCTACAACGCGCGCAAGCGGCAGGAGGGTGGCGACCGCGCCGACCAGTATTTCCAGCGCACCGAATGCGTCGCCGGGGTGCAGGACATGCGCTTCCAGGAGCTGATGCCGGACGTGCTGCACTGGCTCGGCATCACCCGCATCGACCGGCTCGTGTCCATGAGCAACATGAAGTTCGCGCCGATCACCGGCAGCGGCATCGAGGTGGTGGCGCGCATCCCGATCCCGGAGGCGCTGATCCCGGCCGATGCGCGTGTCGAGATGGATGCCAAGAAGGCCGCCGGCTACTTCACCGAGGCGGTGCCGGATGCGGCGGAGCTGGCCATCGCCAAGGGGCGCGCCCTTTGAGCAGCGCGGCCGTGGCGCTGCTGCGCCGCCCGGAGACCATCCGGGCGCGCTGCCACGACCTGCTGCGCCTGGCGGAGGCGGACGCGCTGCCGCATTTCACGCTGCACCCGGAGCGCCTGCCCGCCGCCGCGGACTACGTGGCCGAGACCATCCGGCAGAACTACCCGGACCTCGCCATTCCCTACCACGCGCGCTGGCGGCACTTCGCGGCCGGCGGGGTGGACCGCTGGGGCGCGCTGGCGGCGGCTCGGCTCGGCGGCGAGGATGCGGCGGCGGTGGCGTGCCGGCGGATCGATCTCTGCGTCGTCTCCGTGTTGCTGGATGCCGGCGCCGGGCCGGACTGGGCCTTCACCGAGCCGGAGGGGACGCGGCTCGCCCGTTCCGAGGGGCTGGGCGTGGCCAGCCTGCACGCCTTCGCCGCCGGGCTGTTCTCCAGCGATCCCGGGGACAAGCTGCGGGTGGATGCGGCCGGGCTGGAGGCGGTGACGGCCGAGGCGCTGGGCGCCGCCTTCCAGGTCGGGCCGGAGAACCCGCTCACCGGGCTGGAGGGCCGTGCCGCGCTGCTGCGCAACTTGGGCGCCGCGCTGCGCCGGTCGCCCGCGCTGTTCGGCAGCGCGCCGCCGCGCCCGGGCGGGCTGTTCGGCCCCCTGTGCGCCGCCGCCACGCCGGAAGGGCTGCCCGCCGCCGCCATCCTGGCCGCCGTGCTGGAGGGGCTGGCGCCGGTCTGGCCGGCGCGGCTGACGCTGGATGGCGAGAACCTCGGCGATGTCTGGCGCCACCCGCTCGCCGCGCCGGAAGGGCCGGCGCCGGGGCTGGTGCCCTTCCACAAGCTCTCGCAATGGCTCAGCTACTCGCTGGCCGAGGTGATGGAGGAGGCCGGCATCCCGGTGCTGGCGCTCGACGCGTTGACCGGGCTGCCGGAATACCGCAATGGCGGGCTGCTGCTCGATCTCGGCGTGCTGTCCTTGCGCGAGCCGGCGCTGGCGCGCGAGGCTCTGCCGGTGGACCATCCCGCCATCGTCGAGTGGCGCGCGCTGACCGTGGCGCTGCTCGACCGGCTGGCCGGGCTGGTGCGCGAGCGCCTCGGGCTGGACGCCGCGGCCCTGCCGCTGGCCCGCGTGCTGGAAGGCGGCACCTGGGCGGCCGGGCGCCGCATCGCCCGCGCGCTGCGGCCCGGGGGTGGCCCACCGCTCCAGGTCGCGAGCGATGGAACCGTATTCTGATGGAACGCCCGATGACCGACGCCCCCTCCCAGACCGTGCCCGACAGCGTGACGGTGATCCGGCATCCGCTGGTGCAGCACAAGCTGACGCTGATGCGGCAGAAGCAGACCTCCACCGGCGAGTTCCGCCGCCTGGCGCGCGAGATCAGCCTGCTGATGGCCTATGAGCTGACGCGCGACCTGCCGCTGGAAAGCGTCGAGATCGAGACGCCGCTGGAGGTGACGCAGGCGCCGCGCCTCGCCGGCAAGAAGCTCTGCATCGTCTCCATCCTGCGCGCCGGCGACGGCATCATGGAGGGGATGCTCGACCTCGTGCCCTCCGCCCGCGTCGGCCATATCGGCCTCTACCGCGACCCGGAGACGCTGGTGCCGGTGGAGTATTACCTCAAGCTGCCGGACGACGTCTCGGAGCGGCTGGTGATCGTGGTGGACCCGATGCTGGCCACCGGCCATTCCGCCGCCGCCGCGCTCTCCCGCCTGAAGCAGGCCGGCGCCGAGCAACTCCGCTTCGCCTGCCTGCTGGCGGCGCCGGAAGGCGTCTCCGTACTGACGGAAGCGCACCCGGACGTGCCGGTCTTCACCTGCAGCATCGACCGGGAACTCGACAGCCACGCCTATATCCGGCCGGGGCTGGGGGATGCGGGGGACCGGCTCTACGGGACAAAGTGAAAGGCTGGGGGAATGAATTCCCCCAGACCCCCTTCTTTTTTCTATCGGCTTTAGGTCACGCCTGAGGCGCCGGGGCTGCTCCAGCCCCGGCGTGGGCGCGTGCCGCCAGCGCTGCAGAATTGACAGAAAGAAGATGGGGGTCCGGGGGAATTCTTTCCTCCGGCCTTTCTTTCCCTACGGGAAGGAGGAATTCCCGTAGGGATAGTAGTTCTTCAGGTCGAGATACTCGTAGGTCAGCCCATCCAGCCGCACCGTGCCGAGGAAGGGCTCCAGCGGCTCGACCAGCAGGATTTCCTTCGCGAAGCCGGTGTCGTCGAAGCCGCGGCGGAAATGCACGCGCGACTTGATGGCGATGACCTCGAAGGCATCCGGATCGAGCCCGATCTTGCGCAGCGAGGAGGGCTCCATGATCTGCGCCAGATAGGGGCTGAGCACGAGGACGTTGTCCTCGCCGAAATCGATGCTCACCCAGGGCAGGGCGGCGCTCTCGCGCAGCCCCTGGCTGATCTCGCGGATGGTGCCGGTGACGCGCACGGGCCGGCCGGCGGATTCGTCGGCGAGGCCGCCGATCTCGCCGTCGAAGGCGTCGCCGGGCCTGGCGCCCTTGGCGAGCAGCGCCTCGATGGCGGCGGAATCGGCGATGGTCGCGACCAGCGTCTTCCTCAGGCCGCGCGCCAGGATGTCCTGCAGCAGCCAGGTGGCGGAGCCGGAGCGGTCGCTGTGGTCGGCCAGCACGACGGGCGTGCGGCCTTCCGCCACCGCCTGCTGCGCCAGCGCGACGCCATCGGGGATCTTGTGCACCTTCGTGGAGTTCAGCAGCGCCTCGCGCCTGCGCCAGGCGGTGCCGGCCATGTCCTGGCCGATGCGCGCGGCGAGGTCCGGCCTGCCGTTGGTCAGCACCTGGAAGGTCATGCCGGCATCCGGCACGTCGGACCAGGGGAAGCCGAAGAAGACGTTGACGTAGGTGTCGGGCTCGCGCGCCTCCCAGGTGAGGGCGCGCTGGATCAGGTCCATCCAGGGCGAGGCGCCGGTCCATTGCAGGACGGTGGGCGAAATGATGGGCACCTTCACCGTCACATGCGCCGGCCTGTAGTCGCCGCGGATGGCGCGGACCAGGGTGCGCGCCGCCCGCTCGCCCTGCAGGTGGCTGTCGTAATGCGGGTAGTATTTCACGGTGAAGGCCATGTCGGCGTGGCGGAGGAACTCCGCGTCCTCGTTGCCGTGCGGGTCGAAGGTGGCGGCGATGAAGGCCTTCGGGCCGACCACTTCGCGCACGCGGCGGGCGATCTCCGCCTCCGGGCGGGGCACGCCGCGCACGCCCATGGCGCCGTGCAGGGAGAGATAGACGCCGTCGAAGGGACCCTGCGCCTTCAGCTCCTCCACCATCCGGCCGGTGAACCGCTCGAAGGCCTCGGTGGTGATCCAGCCGGAGCCGGAGCCGCGGCGCGAATCGAGCGGCGACTCGATGCCGACCAGCTCGACCCCCGCGAACTCGCGCGCCACCTTCACGAAGCCGCCGATATAGGATTTCGGCTCGGCGGCCAGCAGCGCCTCGCCCCTCGCCGGGGAGCCCTCGTAGGTGAAGTCCTCGACCGTGGTGTCGTAGGGCAGGAAGGTCACGGTTTCATGGGAGAACTTGAGCACCGCGATGCGGATCGGCTGCGTGTCTGTCATCAGTCCCCTGCGACGCCGGAGGCGTTCTGCTGCGCTGCCGCGCGGAGCGGCGAGGCCCGTTCCGGGGGCAGGAGGGGGAAGACTAGGCCGGGGAGGCCGGGCGGCCAAGGCGGGCAGGACCGCCGCCGCAGGCAACGTTCCCGGGGTTCGTGCGGTTCTACCGGCCGCGGCAGCATGAAGGGAGCAGCGGTTGGGAAGGCGTGGCGCATGGGCCCTGGCGGCGATCCTCCTGCTGGCCGCAGGTCCGGCCTGGCTGGGGGTGCGGTGGTATCAGGGGCATGACCTGCTGCTCTCGCAGGCGCCGGAGCGGCGGGCCAGCCGGCTCGCCCTGCCGGCGCGCGAGAGCGGGGTGGCGCTGCCGCTGGACGTGCCCTTCGCGCTCATTCATGACACCGCCGGGCGCCTCCTGCCCGAGGCCTTCAGCGATGCCGGCGAGGCCGAGGGCACGCGCTATCGCTACACTGTCCGCCGCACCCGCGGCATCACGCTCTCCCGCGCGGAGGATGGCGACCTGCGCGTGACCACGAGCCTGGTGGTGAACGGCGATGCGGGGCTGAGCGGCGGGCTTGCCGAGCTGCTGGCGCTGGGCGCCAAGAACTTCGACGCCGCCGCCGACGTGCAGGCCGACCTTGCCTTGTCCCTCGACGAGAACTGGTGCCCCACGGTCGGGCTGGACGTGGCTTACCAGTGGACCAAATCCCCCCGGCTGGAGGTGATCGGCGGCGTCTGGGTCAATGTGGAGGAGCGGGTGAGGGGGCGGGTGGACGCGGCGCTGCGCGACCTGCCGCGGCTGCTCCGCGAGGCGATGCCCTGCGACGCGATCCGGCGGCAGATGCAGGAGGCGTGGCGCAACTACGACATCCCCGTGCAGCTCCCGGCCGCGCCGCCGCTGCATGTGCTGGTGCATCCGCTGTCGCTCGGCCTCTCCGGCCTCGCGGTGGAGCAGGACCGCCTCCGCCTTGGCTTGGCGCTGCAGGCGCGCACGGCGGTTTCCGCCACCGGCGGCGGGATGCCTCCCGCCGGCCCGCTGCCGCCGCTGCGCCGGGTGCCGGACCGGAACGGGCGGCTGCAGCTATCCATCCCCATCCGCGCCGGCTACGACATGATCCGCGACTGGCTGATGGAGCAGTTCGGCAGGCGGGACATCCCCTTCGAGGTCGCCGGACAGCAGGGCAGGCTGCGCATCCAGGAAATCTTCCTCTATCCGAGCGCGCCGGCAGTGGTGGCGGCCATCCGCTTCACCGTCGATCTGCCGGGGACACTGTTCGACACCTCCGGACGGGTCACCCTCTCCGCCCGGCCGGTGGTGGAGCGGGGCGGCACCCGCATCCGCCTCGCCGAGATCCGCTTCGCGCGGGACGTGGACAGCCTGCTCTGGTCGGCGGCGACGCTGGCCTTCGAAGCGCAGATCCGGGCGCGAATCGCCGAAATCGCGGTCTATGACCTGCGGCAGGGCATGGCCGATGCCCTGAAGGCGCTGCAACGGACGCTCTCCGACCCAGCCCGGACCGGCGGCGTCCGCCTGACGCTCTCGCGGCCCAGCCTGCGGCTGGAGCAGGTGGTGCCGGAGGCGGACGCGCTGACGGTGCTCGGGACTGCCGAGGCCACGGTCTCGGCGGAGCTGAGGACGCTGCCCGGCGGCTGACACCTGCCTTCCTGCCGGGGGAGGGGCGTGCCGGTCCCTATGCGTCCGGCGCCATGCCGAGGCCGGCAAAATGCAAGCCCTGCGCCCTCTCTGCCCGTGATTTTTCCGGCGCGCTCCCCTATATAGACATCGACGACGCAATCGCACGTGCCGTGAGCCCGAGGAGGGCACAGCAACGACGTAACGCGTCCTTTTCGGTCGAGCCGGCCACCCATGGGCCGGCGTCCTTAAGGGAAACGGCTATGTTCGCTGTCCGCCACGTGGCGATGCCATGCCATCGCAACATCGCCTGACACGCCCGGGCGCCTGACGCGCCGGGCCCTCGGCCCCTTCCGCCCTCCTCCACGCTGCCCTGCGCCCCTCCGGCCAGGCCGCCGCACCCCTCCTGCGACGTTGCGAGTTCTGCCCATGGCCCCGATTCGTTCCCGCGCCGCCGTTGCTCCCGTCCGCCGCCGCCCCGAGGCGGCGCGCACGCCCCTGATGCTGCCGGGCGTGAGCGAGCTGGTGGCCGCCGACCGCCCCACCGAGCCGATGCACTGCCTGCGCCCGGCGACCCTCGCCGCCGCCGCCCGCCGCTTCGTTGGCGGCTTCGCGGGGGATGTGCTGTATGCGGTGAAGTGCAACCCGGAGCCCGCCGTGCTGCGCGCCCTCTGGGCCGGCGGCGTGCGGCACTTCGACTGCGCCTCGGCGGCCGAGGTGCGGCTGGTGCGGCAGATGTTCCCGAAGGCGCAGATCCACTTCATGCATCCCGTGAAGTCGCGCCCGGCGATCCGCGAGGCCTATGAGCGCCACGCGGTGCGGGACTTCGTGCTCGACAGCGCCGGGGAGCTGGAGAAGATCCTGCAGGAGACCGGCGGGGCGGCCGATCTCGGCCTGGTGGTGCGGCTGGCCATGCCGAAGGGCGGGGCGGTCTATGACCTCTCCGGCAAGTTCGGCGCGCCGCTGGAGGAGGCCGTGGCGCTGCTGCGGGCGGCGCGGCCGCATGCGGTGCGGCTGGGCCTCAGCTTCCACGTCGGCTCGCAGTGCCTGGACCCGGCCGCCTATGGCCGCGCCCTGGCGCTGGCCGGCGAGGCCGTGCGCGGCGCCGGCGTGCCGGTGGAGGTGATCGACGTCGGCGGCGGCTTCCCGGTCGCCTATCCCGACGTCACCCCGCCGCCGCTGGGCGACTACTTCGCCGCCATCCGGGAGGGCTTCGCGGCGCTCGACCTGCCCGGCGCCCGCCTCTGGGCCGAGCCGGGCCGGGCGCTGGTGGCCGCCGGCACCTCGGTGGTGGTGCAGGTGGAGGCGCGGCGCGGCGACGTGCTGTACGTGAACGACGGCGTCTATGGCAGCCTCTCGGATGCCGGCGCGCCGGGCTTCCGCTTCCCCGCGCGGATGATCCGCCCGGAAGGCGGGGCCAGCGACACGCTGCGGCCCTTCGCCTTCTTCGGCCCGACCTGCGACAGCGCCGACTTCATGCGCGGTCCTTTCCTGCTGCCCGAGGACATCCGCGAGGGCGACTGGATCGAGATCGGGCAGCTCGGCGCCTATGGCGGCTGCCTGCGCACGGCCTTCAACGGCTTCGACCGCGCCCGGATGGCCGAGGTGCGGGACCAGCCGCTGCTGGAAACCCCGGGCCATGCCGAGGAGGCCGCGGCGGCGGCCTGAAAAAGGCTGGGGGAAGGAATTCCCCCAGACCCCCATCTTTTTTCTGCACGTTCTCGGTCGCGCCTGCTGCGGCCGCAGTCGCCGGGGCTGTATCAGCCCCGGCGCGAACCCGCGCCGTCCGTGCTTCAAACTGACAGAAAGAAGAAGGGTCGAACCTATAGGTTTGACCGGGGGAATTCATTCCCCCGATCTTGTTCTCACCGCGGCGCCACCAGCGCCAGGTATTCCCAGGCGACTGTCGCCGCCGCCAGTGCGGTGATCTCGGCCGTGTCGAAGGCGGGGGCCACCTCCACGATGTCCATGCCGCGGAAGTCGGTGCCGTCAAGCCGGCGCAGGATGGCCTGCGCCTGCCAGCTCGCCAGTCCGCCGATTTCCGGCGTGCCGGTGCCGGGGGCGAAGGCGGGGTCCAGCGCGTCGATGTCGAAGCTGAGATAGGCGGGGGCGCCTTCCACCGTCGCGCGGATGCGCTCGGCCACGGCGGCGGGGCCGAGTTCCTGCACCTCCTGGCCGCTCAGCACGGTCACGCCCTGGTCCAGCGTCCAGTCCCAGATCTCGCGCTGCACGGGCGAGCGGATGCCGACCTGGATCATCCGGCGCGGGTCCACCAGCCCCTCGCGGATGGCGTGGAAGAAGACCGAGCCATGGCCGAGCGGCTGGCCGAAATTGTCCGGCCAGGTGTCCACATGCGCGTCGAAATGCACCAGCGCCAGCGGGCCGGAGAGGCGCTTCGACAGGGCCCGCAGCAGCGGCAGGGTGACGCCGTGCTCGCCACCCAGCGCCAGCAGGTGCGGCAGGGGCGCGGCCTGCTCCTCGATCAGCCGGAGGCTGGTGGGCAGGTCACCCAGGGCGATGCGGAAGTCGCCTGCATCCACGAGGGAGAGGGTGGCGGGGTCCATCCAGCGGGTGGGGTGGGCGCCGTCCACCAGCATCCGGCTGGCCTGGCGGATCGCCTGCGGTCCGGAGCGGGCGCCGGCGCGGTTGGTGGTGCCGATGTCGAGCGGGATGCCGGCGACGGTGAAGTCGCCCCGCGCGCCCCAGGGGACGCCGAGAAAGCTGGGCACGGTGGCGAAGGTGGGAACCAGGGACATGCCGGGCATCCTGTGAGCGGTGGACGGCCTGTTAGCACGGCAGGCCGGCGAGGAAAGCTGACGGGGAATCGCGCCCCAGGGGGAAACTCCACAGCCCGCATCCCGGTTTGACTGCCGAGACCGACCCCCGCCGCAGCAGGAAGCCCGGGATGTCCGACATTCCCCACGCAGCCACCCTGGATGACTCGCTGGCCCTGCTCCGGGAGGGCTACACCTACATCTCCCGCCGCTGCGACCGGCTGGGCTCCGACCTGTTCACGGCCCGGATGATGCTGACGCCGGTGACCTGCATGCGCGGCGCCGAGGCGGCCCGCATCTTCTATGACAACGACCGCTTCACCCGGCAGGGGGCGATGCCGCAGATCACGCTGCGGCTGCTGCAGGACAAGGGCAGCGTGCAGGGGCTGGACGGCGCCGCGCACCGCCACCGCAAGCGGATGTTCATGGGGATGATGACGCCCGAGGCGCTCGCGGCAATGGAGGTGCTGCTGGCGCGGCGCTGGCGCGAGGCCGTGGCGCGCTGGGAGGAGCAGGGGGAGGTGGCGCTGCTGCCGGCCTCGGGGGAAGTCCTCACCCGCGCCGCCTGCGACTGGTGCGGCGTGCCGCTGCCGGACGAGGAGGCGCCGGAGCTGACGCGTGAACTGGCGGCCATGGTGGAGAATGCGGGCAGCGTCGGCCCCGGGGCGCTGGTGGCGCTCGGCCTGCGGCAGCGTACCGAAGGGCGCATGCGGCGGCTGGTCGAGCGGGTCCGCGCCGGGGAGGAAAGGGCGCCGGCGGGTTCGCCGCTGGCGGTGATCGCGGCGCATGCCGACCCGGATGGCCGCCTGCTGGACAGCACGGTGGCGGCGGTGGAGTTGATCAACCTGTTGCGCCCCCTCCTGGCCGTCAACCGCTTCATCGCCTTCGTCGCGCTGGCGCTGCATGAGCACCCGGAATGGCGTGCCCGCTTCGCGGATGGCGATGAGGCGGATCTGGAGCCCTTCGTGCAGGAGGTGCGGCGCTTCTATCCCTTCTTCCCGGTCATCGGCGGCCGGGCGCGCAGGCCGTTCGAATGGTCCGGGCATGCCTTCGCGGAGGGCGAGTGGGTGCTGCTCGACCTCTACGGCACCAATCACGACGCCCGCCTCTGGCCGGAGCCCGAGCAGTTCCGGCCCGAGCGTTTCCGCGATTGGCCGGGCGACCCCTACACGCTGATCCCGCAGGGGGCGGGGGACTTCCTGCAGGGCCATCGCTGCCCTGGCGAGTGGATCACCATCGTGATCCTCAAGCAGGTGGTGCGGCTGCTCTGCCGCGAGATGCGCTTCGAGGTGCCGCCGCAGGACCTCAGTGTCAGCCTGGCGCGGATGCCGGCGTCGCCGGCCAGCGGCTTCATCATGAGCCGGGTGCGCGGCAAGGCGCCGCTGCCTGTGGCCTGAGCTTCCTGAACCCGAGGAAAGAAGATGGGGGTTCGGGGGAATTCCTTCCCCTGACCTTTTTCACCCGGGCCTTCTTCACCCCTGCCGGCGGAACACCACGGTGAGGTTGTTGGCCGGCATCGGCACCACCGGCCCTGCGGTGAAGCCGGCGGCGCGGGCTGCTTCCGTCACGGTCTCAAGCTCGCGCAGGCCCCATTCCGGGTTGCGCTCGCGCAGGCTGCGGTCGAATTCCGCGTTGCTTTCGGCCAGCGGCACGTCCTGCTGGCGGTAGGGGCCATAGAGCACCAGCGGCGCGCCGGCGGGCAGGATCCGCGCCGCGCCGGCCAGCAGGCCGAGCGTCGCATGCCAGGGCGCGATATGGATCATGTTGATGCAGAGCACCGCATCCGCCGCCGCGATCGGCCATTCCGCGGCCGAGGCGTCAAGCGCCAGCGCCGGGAGCAGGTTGGGCAGCTCGGCCTCCTGTGCCCAGGCGTCGATGCTGGCGCGCGCGGAGGGGTCGGGGTCGCTTGGCTGGATGATCCAGCCGCGCAGGGCGGCGGCGATGTGCAGGGCGTGCTCGCCGGTGCCGCTGGCCACCTCCAGCAGCAGGCCGGAGTCGCCGAGCTGCTCGCGCAGCACCTCCAGGATGGGGCCGCGGTTGCGCAGCGCGGCGGGGGCGGAGCGGCGGGGGCCGGCGCTGCTCATGGGCGTCGCACCAGTGTCAGGCCGAGCTGGCGCAGCCCGGCCCATTGCTGGCGCAGCCAGCCGCCACTGGCCAGTTCCTCCGGCAGGCGCTTGTCGCCGGTGGCGGGGAAGAGGTCGCGGCGGAAGTCAGCGGTGCCGAAGACCCAGTCCCAGACCGGCAGCAGCACGGCGTAGTTCCTGCCGAGCCGGCCGGAGCCGAGGCGGCTGTGATGCAGCCGGTGGAAGCGCGGCGAGACCAGCAGCCGCTCGCCGAGGCGCCCGAAGGAGAGGCGGACATTGGCGTGGCTCATCGCCTCGGCCACGCGCAGCACGACGACGACGATGGGGAACTGCCCCGGCGGCACGCCGATCAGCAGCGCCAGCCCGCCGAACCAGACGGCGCCGAGCAGGTCGTCCAGGATGTGGTTGCGGTCGTCGGTCCAGAAGGTCATCTGACGCTGGGCATGGTGGATGGAGTGCAGCGCCCACCACCAGTCGAAGCGGTGTTGCAAGCGATGGCGCCAGTACTCGCCGAAGTCGAGCACGGCGATGTAGACGGCCAGCGCCAGCAGCGGCGCGTCGCGCAGGGTGGGGAAGAGCGTCTCCAGCGTCGGCGGCACCCAGCCGCTGCTGGCGACCAGGCCCGAGAGGCGCGACTCCAGCGAGGCGAAGAGGAGGAAGGCGAGCAGCGGCAGCAGGCCGAGCCGCGTCAGCAGGGTGTAGAGGATGTCGGTGCGGATGCTGCCCCCATCGGTGCGCGGCTCCACCGGGCGCCAGGCCTCCAGCGGGCGGCAGACGGCATAGACGACGAGGACCTGCACCAGCCCGAACAGGGCGAAGTCGATCCAGTCGAAGGCGTCCTCCGCCCATTCCATCAGGCCGGCGGCGTAGAGCGCCGGCTGCACCAGCGTCTCGAAGATCCAGCCGTTGAGGCTGTTCCAACCGTCCTGCAGCGCCCCGATCATGGCCTGCCCCCCTCCACTCTCAGGCGTCCTGCGCGGGCAGCAGGGCGAAGCAGAAGCCCTTCGCCTGCAACCCGGCCAGAAGATCCTCGAAGACCAGCCCGAAGGGCTCGCGCCGGCTGCGCACGCCCCAGTGCATGAGCAGCACCTCGCCATCCCGCACGCGGGCGAGCGCCTGGGCGAGCAGGCGGTCGTTCGGGTGGGTGGCGCTGCTCAGCTCGTCGCCCAGGAAGCCGTTGGCGGTCCAGCCCTGGTGGTGGAAGCCGGCGGCGGCGGCGAGGCGCAGCGCGTTGGGCGTGGTGTGGCCGCCCGGGGCGCGCCAGAGCGGCAGCACCTTCGCTTCCGGCGCGATGGCGCGCAGCGCCGCGATCGGCCGCGTCAGCTCGGCCCGCATGCCGTCGGCGCCCAGCATCTCGGCGCCCTTGCCGCGGCGGTTGACGTAGCGGACGCGGCCGGGGCCGGCATCGCCGGTGAAGTACCAGTGGCGCCAGGTGTGGCTGGCGAAGGCATGGCCCTCGGCGGCGCGGGCGCGCCAGAAACCGGCCCAGGCGGGGCCGAGGCTGGTGTCGCCGCGGGCGGTCGGCTCATTGGCCAGGAAGAGGGTGGCGCGCACCTCGCGCCGTTGCAGGGCGGCGGCGATCATCTCCGCCTCGCGGCCCCAGCCGGTGTCGATGGTGAGGTGCAGCGTGCCGGCGCGGCATTGCGGCAGGGCCGGGCGGGCGAGGGGAGCCTGGGCACCGGCGCCGCGCGCCGCCAGGGCCAGCGGCGCGAGGCCTGCCAGCCGCAGCAGGGTCCGCCGGCCGGGCGGGGGCGACATCGTCATCCGGGAGACCTAGTTGGTGAGCGGCTCGGCGGGAGCGGCGGCCGAGTAGAGGATGCCGTGCGGCGAACGGCCGACGCGGCGGGTTTCCAGCACGCCCTTCGCCGGGTCCACCAGGGCGATGCGGCCCTTCCAGCGCAGCGTCACCCAGAGGCGGCCCTGCGGGTCGAAGCTGACGCAGTCGGGGCCGCCCGGCACGTCGAGGCTGCGGATGATGTCGAGGCTCCTGGGGTCGAGCAGGGTGATGCGGCTGTCCACCCGGCTGGTGACGTAGAGGACGTCGCCCTGCGGGGCGGGGAAGAGGGCGTGGGCACCGCGCCCGACGGTGATCCTGCGCTCCACCGCCTGGGTCTCGGGGTCCAGCACCGCCACGTGGTCGCTGCCCATGACGCCGACCAGCAGCTTGCCCTGGTTCCAGATGATGCCGGCCGGCTCGGGGCCGATATCGGCCTTCCAGAGCGGCTGCAGCGTTTCCAGGCTGATGGCGGCGACGAGGCCGCTGCCCTGCAGGGTGACGTAGACCACCTTGTTGTCGGGGCTGTAGGCGAGGTGGCTCGGCATGTCCGGCATGTCGAGCCGGCTGGCGAGGGTGAGCTCCTGGCCGTCCCAGCGGTAGATGTCCACCTGATCGCGCCGCAGGCTGGTGATCACCAGGAAGCGGCCATCCGGGCTGAAGCCCATGTGGTAGGGGTTGGAGAGCGGCTCGCGCTTCAGCAGCTCGCCGGTGGCGGGGTTGATGAAGAGCATTTCGTTGGCGCCGGAATCGCCCACCAGCAGGGTCTTGCCATCCGGCGTCAGCGCCAGGTGGTGCACCTCGCGCAGCACGCGGATGCGCGACTTCTCGGCCTGGCTCTCGGCATCGAGCACCTGGATGGTGGCGTCGCCCGAGTTCAGCACATAGACCAGCCCTGCCGCCCGTGCCGGGACGCTGCCCAGGAGCAGGGCGAGAAGGGGAGCCAGGAGCGCGGGCAACCGCATGGTCGCTGCCTTCGGATGGATCGGGCCGGTCAAGCGGCTCGTGCGGCGGAGAGGCGGCCAGTGTAGCAGGTCCGCTTCCGCGCTCGCCAGCGCGGCGCCCGCCTCGCTGCGTGAAAGCTGCTTCATCCCCATGCCTCCGTCGGCCGGGGCATGGCCGCGGGCCGCCCCGCGAGGGGGCGGAAGGAAGAGGGGGGCGGGGGAGTTCCTTCCCCCGGCCTTTGCTGCCCTCAGAGCGCGCTCTTCTTCTCCTGGTGCACGGCGAGGCTGCCGATGGAGTTGCCGCCGTCCACCGTCAGCGTCGCGCCGGTGACGTAGCTGGCGGCGCTGCTGGCCAGGTACAGCGCGGCATTGCCGACATCCGACGGCGAGGAGCCGCGGCCGAGCGGGATGGCGGCGAGGGTGGCCTGGACATGCGTCTCGTTCAGCGGACTGGCGGTGCTGCCGGCGGCGAAGCCGGGCTCCAGCGCGTTCATGCGGATGCCGTATTCGGCCAGCTCGATGGCGAAGCCCTTGGTCAGCCGGTCCAGCGCCGTCTTGGAGGTGCAGTAGGGCACCACGGAGCGGCGCATCTTGCGGGCGGCGCCGGAGGAGATGTTGATGATGTTGCCCTTCACCCCGGCGGCGATCATCTGCCGGGCGGCGGCGCGGGTCAGCAGGAAGGGCGCGCGCAGGTTGATGTCGAAGATGCGGTCCCACTCCCCGGCATCGATGTCGAGCAGGAAGCCGCTGGGATAGACGCCGGCATTGTTCACCACCACGTCGGCGGCGCCCCAGCGGGTGCCGATGGCGGCCACAAGCGCCTCGATGGCGGCGGCGTCGCGCAGGTCGGCGGGGTGGGTGAAGCTGCCTTCCGGCAGGTTCGCGGCCATTTCGGCGAGGGCGGCGCCGTTGGCGTCGGTGAGGCAGAGCCGGGCGCCGGCCTCGGCGAAGGCCTGCACCAGCCAGCGGCCGACCACCCCGCAGGCGCCCGTCACCACCACCCCCTTGCCAGCCAGATCCTGAGCGAAATCCATCGTGTTCCCAATCCTGTACAGGGTGCTGCGGAGCTAGCCCGGGCGAGGGCCCCTGCAAAGCCCGGGCCGCCCTCCGGCCCGGCAAATCTGCCGCATGCCCGGTCCGCTGTGCAGCCCCGCGCGTTTCTGCTGTGACCAATGGAGGCCTGCGCCGTTAGTATGCTGCGCTGCAGCAAAGCGGTCATGCCATGGCGGCGGCAGGCGAGATGGGGAAGGGGCTGACTTCAATGGCGGAGACACTTTCCGGGCTGGACGAGCTGATCCGGTTGCGCCAGCGCTGGACACGGCTGCTGACCGGCGGCCTCTCGGCCGGGCTGCCGGGCGAGGTGGCGGACGGGCGCCTGGCCGAGGTGAAGGGGTTCGGCAGCAATCCCGGCGGGCTGCGGATGCTGTCCTATGCGCCGCCCGACCTGCCGCCCGGCGCACCGCTGGTGGTGGCGCTGCATGGCTGCACCCAGACCGCCGCCGGCTATGACCAGGGTTGCGGCTGGTCGGACATGGCGGACCGGCTCGGCTTCGCCCTGCTGCTGCCTGAGCAAGACCGCGGCAACAACGCCTATCGCTGCTTCAACTGGTTCAACTCGGCGGACACGCTGCGCAATGCCGGCGAGGCGCTATCGATCCGCCAGATGGTGGAGTGGATGCTGCAGGAGCACGGGCTGGACCGCGGCCGCGTCTTCATCAGCGGGCTTTCGGCCGGCGGCGGCATGACCTCGGTGATGCTGGCGACCTATCCGGAGGTCTTCGCCGCCGGCGCCATCCTGGCCGGCCTGCCCTATGGCGCCGCCAGCGATGCCTCGGAGGCGCTGGAGGTGATGCGGCAGGCGCCGCAGCGCAGCGCCGGGGAACGCGGCGAGGCGGTGCGGGCGGCATCGGCGCATCCCGGCCCCTGGCCGCGCGTCTCCGTCTGGCAGGGCGAGACCGACAGCACCGTGCATCCCGGCAACGCCGAGGAAGTGCTGAAGCAATGGCTGGACCTGCACGGCCTGACGCTGGAGGCGCCGGACGAGGTGGAGCGGAGCGAGCTGGTGGTGCATCGCCGCTGGCATGACGCCGACGGGCGCGTTCTGGTGGAAAGCCACCGCATCGCCGGGATGGAGCATGGCGTGCCGCTGCATGCCGGCACCGGCGCCGGGCAGGTTGGCGTGGCGGGGCCGCATCTGCTGGATGTCGGGATCTCCTCCACCCATGGTATCCTGCGCTTCTGGGGGCTCGGCACCGACCGGGCTGATATGCCCCGGCACTTCCGCGTCAACAGCCAGGGCGAGGCGCAGGAAATGACGCCCCGCCGCTTCGGTCCGGCACGCCTGCTGGACAAGGCGCTGCGCTTCGCCCGGCTGCGGTAGGGCCGGGGGAATGAATTCCCCCGGACCCCCTTCTTTTTTCTGCCGGTTTCAGTTCTGGCGCGAGCGTGCTTCGTCAGCACGACAAAAGCAGACAGGAAAAAGAAGTGGGGGTTCGGGGGAGAATTCATTCTCCCCCGGTCTTTCGCTTCTCAGCCTTCCGAGCGCAGCGCCCGCTCGACGATGCGCGCGTAGAGCGCCGCGCCGAAGGGGATGGCCTCGTCGTTGAAGTTGTAGTGCGGGTTGTGCGCCGAGGCGCCCTCGCCGTTGCCGACATGGATGTAGGCGCCCGGCACCTTCTCCAGCATGAAGCTGAAGTCCTCCGAGCCCATCAGCGGCGCGCGGTCGCGCTGCACCAGCTCGCCGCCCACCAGGTCGGCGGCGGCATCGGCCAGGTCGGTGCTGGCCTCGGCGTCGTTGACGAGGGGCGCGAAGATCAGCCGGAAATCCAGCTTGGCGCTGGCGCCAAAGCCGGCGGCGACCCCCTCGGCCATGCGCCGCATCGCCGCCTCGATCTGCTCGCCCACCTCCTTCTTGAAGAAGCGCGCGGTGCCGGAGAGCACGGCGGATTGTGGGATGACGTTGTAGGCGTCGCCGCCCGTCACCTTGGTCACGCTGACCACCGCCGTGTCGCGCGGGGCGATGTTGCGCGAGACGATGGACTGCAGCCCGGCGGCGATGTGGCAGGCGGTCAGCACCGGGTCGATGCTGGCCTCGGGCCGCGCGCCGTGCGAGCCCTTGCCCTCCACCGTGATGTCGAAGAAGGCGCCGCCCGCCATGAAGGGCCCGGCGCCGATGGCGTATTTGCCGACATCGAGGCCGGTGGCGTTGTGCATGCCGTAGAGCACGTCGCAGGGGAAGCGCTCCAGCAGCCCGTCCTCCAGCATGGCCAGGGCGCCGCCGCAGCCTTCCTCGCCGGGCTGGAAGATCAGGTGCACGGTGCCGTCGAAGGCGCGCGTCTCGGCGAGATAGCGCGCGGCGCCCAGCAGCATGGTGGTGTGGCCGTCATGGCCGCAGGCATGCATCTTGCCGGGCACGGTGGAGGCATAGGGCAGGCCGGTCAGCTCGCTCATCGGCAGCGCGTCCATGTCGGCGCGCAGGCCAACCGCACGGTTGCCGCTGCCCGCACGCAGCACGCCGACCACCCCGGTGCCGCCGACGCCGCGATGCACCTCATCGACGCCCCATTCCTCCAGCTTGCGCGCGACGAGCTCGGCCGTGCGGTGCTCCTCCATGCCCAGCTCGGGATGGGCGTGCAGGTCCTGCCGGATGGCGGTCAGCTCGTCGTGGTAGCGGCGCAGGTGGTCGAGGGCGGTCATCAGCGGGATTCTCCAGGGGGCGGCGGCGTCATGCGGGCCGCACGTTCCAGAACACGAACAGGCCGTCCACCACGTCCTTCAGGCGCTTGCGATAGGCGGTCTTGTAGAAATACTGGCCAAGCGGCAGGAACGGCACCTCGCGCATCGCCACCGCCTGGATCTCGCGCGCCACGTTCTGCTGCGCGGTGAGGTCGGGCGCGTCGAGCCACTGCTCGCGCAGCGCCTCGATGCGCGGGATGTCCGGCCAGCCGAAGAAGGCGCTGTCCGGTCCGCCGGAGCGCAGCACCTGCGTCACCACCGGGTTGATCATGTCGAGCCCGGCCCAGGTGGTGTTGAACATGTTCCAGCCGCCCTCGGCAGGCGGCTTCTTGATGGCGCGGCGCTGCACCAGCGTGCCCCAGTCCGACACCACGAACTCCACGTTCATGCCGAGCTGCTTCAGCATGTCGTTGCAGACCTCGCCGAGGGCGGCGAGCACCGGCTGGTCGGAGGGCGACATCAGGATGACGCGCTCGCCCTTGTAGCCGGCCTCCTGCAGCGCCTGGCGCGAGCGCTCCAGGCCCGGCGGCGTGCCGAACACGTCGAGCGAGGCGCGCGTCGCCATCGGCGTATCCGGCGTGAAGATGCCGACCGGCACGTTGTAGAGGTCCGGGTCGGTGCCGGCGGCGGCGATCATGTAGTCCTGCTGGTTGACCGCGCCCAGCACGGCGCGGCGGATCGCCGGATTGTCGAAGGGCGGGTGGAGATGGTTGAAGATGCCGGTGCCCATGGTGCCGAGCGGCGTCGCGCGCTGCGTGACGATGTCGCGGCTGCCTTCCAGGATCGGCAGCAGGTCGTTCGGCGGGTTCTCCCACCAGTCCACCTCGCCGTTCTGCAGCGCGGCGGTGGCGGTGCCGGGGTCGGGCATCACCTGCCACTCGACGCGGTCGAAGAACACGCGCTTGGGGCCGGCGGCCCAGGAGGGGGTGCCGCTCTCGCGCGGGCGGTAGCGATCGAACTTCTCGTAGACCACGCGCGCGCCGACCACCCGCTCATCCCCCTTCCAGCGGAAGGGGCCGGAGCCGATGATCTCCGGGATCGGCTTGGAGGCGTCGGTGGCGGCGAGCCGCTCCGGCATGATCAGCAGGGCCGGCGGGCCGACCTTGGCCAGGGCATCCAGCATGGCGCCATAGGGGCGCTTCAGGCGGATGACGAAGCTGCGGTCGTCGGGCGCCGACATCTCGTCCAGGCGTGCCATCAGCGCCTGGCCGAGCGCGTCGCGCTGCGCCCAGCGGCGGATGGAGGCGATGCAGTCGCGCCCGCGCACCGGCTCGCCGTCGTGGAAGACGAGGCCCTCGCGCAGGCGGAAGGTCCAGCGCCTGCCGTCATCCTCGACGGTATGGCCCTCGACCATCTGCGGCTGCGGCTTGAGGTCGGCATCCAGGCCGTAGAGCTGGTCCCAGATCATCAGCCCGTGGGTGCGGGTGATGTAGGCGGTGGTCAGCACCGGGTCGGTGATGGTGAGGTCGGCTTGCGGCACGTATTTCAGCACGCGTGCCGAGGCGGGCTGCGCCAGGGAGGGGCGCGGCAGGACGGCGGCCGCGGCGGCACTGGCGAGCAGGGTGCGACGGTGCATTGGACCTGTCTCCTGAGGACGGGACGCGGACTGGTGGCGGCCTCTGCGGACCGTTTGAGGGCAGCAAACACCGCCTCGTGCCGCCCCGCAAGACGCGCCCCCTCGACAAGTGCCGCGCGCCGGGGCTTGCTCCGGGCGGGCGCCGCAGCCGCGGCGAACCCCTCCGCCCGAGGATTGCGCATGACGGACGCCACCTATTTCTACGACCCCCGCGAGGGCCACGGCCTGCCGCACGACCCCTTCAAGGCGATCCTGGCGCCGCGCCCCATCGGCTGGATCACCAGCATGGACGCGGAAGGGCGGGTGAACCTCGCGCCCTACAGCTTCTTCAACGGCTTCAACACCAATCCGCCGGTTGTCGGCTTCTCCGCCGAGCGCCGGCCCGGCGGCGACGACCCGCGCAAGGACAGCCTGCGCAACGTCGAGGAGACGGGGGAGTTCGTCTGCAACTTCGTCTCGCGCGCGCTGGCGGAGGCGATGAACGAGACCTGCGCGCCGATGCCGCATGGCGAGAACGAGATGCTGCGGGCGGGGCTGGAGGCGGCGCCCTCCACCCGGGTGCGGCCGCCCCGCGTCGCCCGCGCCCCGGCGGCGCTGGAGTGCAGGCTGCTGCAGATCGTGCCGCTGGCGGACCTGGAGGGGCGCCCGCTCGGCAGCCGCCTGGTGCTTGGCCAGGTGGTGGGCGTGCATATCCGCCGCGAGTTCCTGAAGGACGGCATCTTCGACACCGCGGCGGCGCACCCGGTCGCCCGCTGTGGCTATCGCGGCGACTATGCCGAGGTGACCAGCCTGTTCGAAATGCTGCGGCCGACGGCCTGACGGAAAAAGTCCGGGGGAAGGAATTCCCCCGGACCCCCATCTTCTTTTTGCCAGTTTGGCGCCGCGCTGGCGGCCCGCACGGAAAACCCGAAGAAAAAAGATGGGGGCCTGGGGGAATTCCTTCCCCCAGCCTTGTTCAGATCTGCAGTTCGGGCACCAGCGCTGCCGGTGCCGGCGCCGTCTCCAGGCTGGCCAGCAGCACGCCATAGGGCGGCAGCAACGCGCCATCGGCTTCCATCCGGGCGCTCTGGCCGGTGACGTCCGGCAGCGGGGTGGCGCGCGCCAGCAGCGGCCCGGTGAAGCGGACGGGCGCGTCGGAAAGGTTGAACACCGCCAGGATGCGCTGCCCGCCATATTCGCGCACCAATCCGGCCAGCGGCGCCGGCAGGTCCAGCGCCTGCTGGGCGCCGCGCACCAGCGCGGGGTAGGCCTGCCGCAGCAGCAGGAGGCGGCGCCAGGCGTGCAGCAGGCTGCCGGGATCGCCCTCCTGCCGGTCCGCGGCCAGCGGGTGGTGCGCCGCCGGCACCGGCAGCCAGGGCTTGCCGGTGGTGAAACCGGCCTGCGGCGCGCCGCCGCGCCAGGGCATCGGCGTGCGGCTGCCGTCGCGACCGCGGAACTCCGGCCAGTAGGTCAGGCCGAAGGGGTCGCGGATGTCCTCCAGCGCCAGCTCGGCCTCGGGCAGGCCCAGCTCCTCGCCCTGGTAGAGGCAGACGCTGCCGCGCAGCGAGAGCAGCAGGCTCGCCAGCAGCCGGGCGAAGCGCGGGTCCGGCCCGGCCTCGCGCCCCGCCGGGTTCCAGCGGCTGACCGCCCGCTCCACATCATGGTTGGAGAAGGACCAGCAGGGCCAGCCCTCGGCGCCCGCGGCAGCGGAGGAGGCACGGATCAGGTCGGTGACGGTCGGGTGGTCGAAGCCGCCGCGCAGCGGGCGCAGCGTATAGGCCATGTGCAGCAGGTCCTCGCCGGCGGTGTAGCGGCGCACCCGCTCGAAGGCGCCCTCCTGGCTCGACACCTCGCCCAGCGTCGTGGTGCCGGGGTAGCGGTCGGTCAGCGCCCGGATGCGGCGCAGGATCGCCAGCGTCTCCGGGTGCATCATGTCGTGGTCGTGGTACTGCAGGCCGAACAGCTTGGCCGGCACATTGCCGTCCACCACCGGGCGGGCGGGGTTGGCGCGCAGCGCCGGGTCGTGCGCCAGGAAGTCGATGGCATCGAGGCGGAAGCCGTCCACGCCGCGCTTCAACCAGAACTCGCCCACCGCCAGCACCGCCTCCAGCGCAGCGGGGTTGGCCAGGTTCAGGCTGGGCTGGCTGGAGAGGAAGTGGTGCAGGTAATACTGCCGCCGGCGCGGCTCCCAGGCCCAGGCGGAGCCGCCGAAGACGCTCAGCCAGTTGTTGGGCGGCGTGCCGTCCGGGCTGGGATCGGCCCAGGTGTACCAGTCGGCCTCGGGGGCGTCGCGGCTGGCGCGGCTGCGCTGGAACCAGGGATGGTGGTCGGAGGTGTGGCCGCCGACCAGGTCGATCAGCACCTTCAGCCCGAGGCCGTGGGCGGTGGCCACCAGCTGATCGAAGTCCTCCATCCGGCCGAACTGCGGGTCCACGGCGATGTGGTCGGAGATGTCGTAGCCGAAGTCCCGGCCCGGGGAGGCGTAGAAGGGGCAGATCCAGATGGCGTCCACGCCGAGGGCGGCGACATGGGCAAGGCGCGCCTCGATTCCCGCCAGATCGCCCACGCCATCGCCGTTGCTGTCGGCGAAGCTGCGCGGATAGATCTGGTAGAGCACCGCCCCACGCCACCACTCTGCCCCTGCGACCATGGCAGGTTCCTCCCCACTCGGTTGCTTTGACGCCAGACCGGATATCACGGCGGCGTGATAGCAATCTAAGCGGGAATAATCTTGCTGATTTGTGAATCGAAGCGTTTCGGCGATGCCGCCGCGCGGAGGAGGAAAGACGGCAGCGCAGCCGTATCAGCGCCTTGTGACCACATTTCCGCACTGCACACAGAGCTTTCGGTTGCTCCCGCTGTGCCCTCACCAGAACTATGGCGCGCAAACCCCGCTTTTGCCGGAACTGGTGGCAGTGCGGTCGGCAAAGGCGCGGCAGGGAGTGCAGGGCCATGGGACGGATGATGCGGCAGGAAAGGGAGCGAGCCTCCTTCTTGCTGGACATGCCCGGCTTGCCGCCCGCCTCCTTGGCGGGCAGCGCGCTCGCCTCCCAGTCCGCCGCCGAACTCCCAGGCGGCTGGCCGCGCATGACGCGCGCAACGCCCTATGGCCGTGCCGCGGAGCGCATCGTGGATCTGGCGCTCGCGGTCTTCGGGACACCGGCGGCGCTGGCCTGCTTCGTTGGCCCGCCGGCCGGCCTGTCCCTCGTCCAGCAGGGGCTGGACCTCGCGATCACCATGAATCGGACCGACTGGCAGATGCTGGCCCGCCGGAGCGGGGCCTGCGTGGTGGAGGATGCCTGGCAGGAATCCTGGCTGGCGCAGCACCCCCTGGCCACCGGCCCGGCCGGGATCCGCTTCTATGCCGCGGCCCCGCTGCGCAACCGCGAGGGGCGGCAGCAGGGCGTGCTGGCCATCCTCTCGCCCGAGCCGCGGCCGCAGGGCCTCGCCCCGCAGGAGCGGGCGCGGCTGCAGAACCTGGCCGACATGCTGATGGCCGAGCGCGAGGCGGAACTGCGGCCGGACGAGGCCCCGCTGCGCCTCGTGGAGGCCGAGCGCGCCCTGCGCCAGCGCGACGCGCAACTGCGCAACCAGGCGCACATCATCCAGGAGATGGACCACCGCATCCGCAACGGGCTGCAGATGATCAGCGACATGCTGTGCCTGCAGTCGCTGGCGGGACAGGAGGAGGGGCTCGCGGCCCGCCTCAACGCCGCCGCCGGCCGCGTCCAGGCGGTGGCCGAGGTGCATGCGCTGCTGCAGTCCCAGCCCGGAGCCGGGCGGCTCAGCGCGCGCGCCAGCCTGGAGGGCCTGCTATGCCCCTTCCGCCGGCTCTGGCAGGGAAGCGGCCGCCATGTCCGGCTGCGCGAGGGCGCCGACATGATGGTGAGCGCGCTGGACGCGCCGCGCCTCGGCCTCGTCGCCTGGGAGCTGCTGGCCAATGCCATGCGCCACGGCCAGGGGAACGTCACCCTGGATCTGCGGGCCGACCGGATGCCGCACCGCCTCCGCATCGCGGTGCAGGACGAAGGCTCCGGCTCGGAGCGCCTGCTGCGTGCCACCGCAAGCACAGGATGCGAGTCGGGCTTCGGGCTGATCCGCCTCATCGCCGGCGGCGAGGCGGCGCAGGTGCGCTGTGGCCCGCCGACGGAAGTCAGCATCGTGCTGGATCTTCCGCCCGCCGGTTGAGGCCTCCCGCGCGCAGTTGACGCGGCGGTGGCCGGCGAGTGCCCTTGAAGGATCCATTCACCGGGACCATGGGATAAGCAGCCCATGCCGGAGACAGGCATGGGAGCGGCGCGTGCCGCCGGGGCCTGCACCACACTCCGACAACTAAGGGGAAGCTTTCGCCGCATGGACAGCCCCATCGCCCCGCCCAGCGTCGCGGCGGAAGAAAGTGCCGCGACGCAGCAGAGCCGCGCCATGACATTGAAGCACGGCGACAGCTTCGCGGTGTTCAATGCGGCGGGCGACTTCGCGGGAGACTCGCAGGGCCTCTACCACAAGGACATGCGGCATCTTTCCTTTCTCTGCCTTCGGTTGAACGGTGCCGCGCCGCAGCTGCTCAGCGCCACCTTGCTCGACGACAACACCGAGCTCACCTGTGACCTGACCAATCCGCCGCTGCGGGAGGAGGAAACCGGGGAGTCGCTGCCGCGCGGCCGGCTGCACCTGCGCCGCACCCGCTTCCTGTGCGGCGACACCTGCCACGAGCGTCTCGCCATCCGCAACTACGATGACCGCCCGCACCGGCTGCGGCTGGAGACCCACTTCGCCGCCGACTTCGCCGATCTCTTCGAGGTGCGGGGCCGCAAGCGGGCGCAGCGCGGGCAGTATCATCACCCCGCCTTCTCCACCACCGGCGTGACCCTGGCCTATACCGGGCTCGACGGGCGGCGCCGCAGGACCGTGCTGCGCTTCGAGCCGGCGCCACGGCGGCTGGAGGCGCAGCGCGCCGTGCACGAGATCGAGCTGCCGCCGGGCGGCCGGCAGGTGCTGTTCCTCACCATCCGCTGCGACGCCGCGGTGACGGAGCGGCCGCGCGACGCCTTCGGGGCGGAACTGCGCCGCTCGCGCCAGGCGCTGCGGCAGCTGCGCGCCGAGGCGGTGGGGATCGAGAGCGGCCATGCGGTGTTCGACGAGATGCTGCGCCGCGCCGGGGCCGACCTCGCCATGCTGGTGACGCACACGCCGCAGGGGCCCTACCCCTATGCCGGCGTGCCCTGGTACAGCACCGCCTTCGGGCGGGACGCGCTGATCACCGCCTGGCAGACGCTGTGGCTGGCGCCGCGCCTCGCCCAGGGCGTGCTGCGCTTCCTGGCCGCGCACCAGGCCACCGCGCTGGACCCGGAGACCGACGCCGAGCCCGGCAAGATCCTGCACGAGACGCGCCAGGGCGAGATGGCGGTGCTGGGCGAGGTGCCTTTCCGCCACTACTACGGCAGCATCGACTCCACACCGCTCTTCATCATGCTGGCCGGCGCCTATCTCGACCGCACCGGCGACCTTGCCACGCTGCGCGAGCTGTGGCCGAACATCGAGGCTGCGCTTGGCTGGATCGACACCTATGGCGACGAGGACGGCGACGGCTTCGTCGAATACCTCCGCAAGACGCCGAACGGGCTGCTGAACCAGGGCTGGAAGGACAGCCACGACTCGATCTTCCATGCCGATGGCCGGACGGCGGAGGGGCCGATCGCGCTGGTCGAGATGCAGGGCTATGTCTATGCCGCCTGGCGCGCCGCCGCGCGCATCGCCACCCGGCTGGGCGACCCGGGGCGGGCGCAGCGGCTGGAGAAGCGCGCGGCCGCGCTGCAGCTCGCCTTCGACGCCGCCTTCTGGGACGAGGGCCTGGGCACTTACGTCCTGGCGCTGGACGGCAACAAGCAGCCCTGCCGGGTGCGCAGCTCCAATGCCGGGCATGCGCTGTTCGCCGGCATCGCCCTGCCGCACCGCGCGGCGCGGGTGGCGCATACGCTGCTGCAGCCGGCCTCCTTCTGCGGCTGGGGCATCCGCACCCTGGCGGCGGGCGAGGCACGCTTCAATCCGATGAGCTACCATAACGGTTCGGTCTGGCCGCACGACAACGCCATGATCGCCGAGGGCTTCGCCCGCTATGGGCTGGGCCATGCCGCCGCCCGGCTGCTCACCGCGCTGTTCCAGGCGGCCAGCTTCGACCCCGGGCGCCGCCTGCCCGAGCTGTTCTGCGGCTTCCCGCGGCGGCATGGCCAGGGGCCGACGCTCTATCCGGTGGCCTGCTCGCCGCAGGCCTGGGCGGCGAGCACGCCTTTCGCCCTGCTGCGCGCCTGCCTCGGCCTGCGCTTCGCGCCCGAGCAGGGCAGGGTGATGCTCGACAGCCCCGTGCTGCCGGACTTCCTGCCCTGGGTGACGCTGCGCCGGCTGCGGCTCGGCGACGGCCTGCTCGACCTGCGGGTGCACCGCGAGGGCGACAGGGCGCGGCTGGAGGTGCTGCAGCAGAGCGGCGACCTGAGCGTCGCGCTGCACACCGCTCCCCCCGGCTGATGGCGGGTGGGCCCAGGGAAGGGCGGCGCCCTCCCTGGCCGCCCTCAGGGCAGCAGAAGGCCGCGTGCCATCGTCGCCGGGTCCGGCACCCAACCCTCCTCGCTGGGCCGGAAGAGCGGCGTTGCGAAGGCGGCGGCGACCGGGATCTCGGCGGGCCAGGCCTGGCGCCAGCGGTCGCCCTGCGCCATCGCCACGCAGAGCCCGACCGGCCGCACCCCCGCCGCGGCCAGCAGCGCCAGCCCGGCCAGGGCGGAGCTGCCGGTGCTGATCACGTCGTCCACCAGCAGCACCCGCCGCCCGGCGAGGCGGGGCAGCAGGCGCGGGTCCAGCCAGATGCGCCGCGTATCCGGCGTGGTGGAGGAGGCGGTGGGCACGGAATAGGCGGGGTCGTACCAGGTCTTGCGTGAATAGCCGGGGGCCACCCAGTTGGCATGGCCGAGCGCCTCCGCCACCGGGCCGCCGAAGACATGGCCGAGGGTCGGCAGGCCGACCACCACCTCCGCCCCCAGTGGCCGGGCGGCGGCGGCCATCCAGCCGCAGAGCGCCCGCAGGACGGCGAAGGAGGCCTGGTTGGCGATGAAGCCCGCCACCGCGATCGCGCCATAGCCCCGCAGCGGCAGGCGCAGCGCGCGCCCGTCCGGCATCGGCGCCGGATAGCTCTCGCCGAAGGCTGATCCGGCCGGGGGGGTCTCGAAGTCCTGCCAGTATTCCATCCCTGCCGGATGGCATGGCCGCCCGTGCCGCGCCAGGGGGAAATGCGGGGCAGGGCGGGACCGGCCGGCGCTGCACAGGCCATGGCGCGGCAGGGGGGCGGCGCGCTACATAGGCAGGGTTCAGGAGGTCCTTCCGATGCTCACACGCCGTTCGATGCTGCTCGCTTCCGCAGCCGCCGCCACGCTGCCCGCCGGCCTGCCGGTCCGGAGCGCCTCCGCCCAGACCCCGCCCAACGTGCTGGTCTTCGCCAAGCAGATCGACGACATCATCAGCCTCGATCCGCAGGAGGCCTTCGAGTACACGGCCTCGGAGATCGCCGGGAACGTCTACCAGAAGCTGGTGACGACGCCGAACGCCAACCCCTCCCAGATCGAGGGCGAGCTGGCGGAGAAGTGGGAGGTCTCGGACGACAACAAGACCTTCACCTTCACCCTGAAGGACGGGCCGAAATTCGCCTCCGGCAAGCCGGTGACGGCGGAGGACGTGGCCTTCTCGCTGACCCGCGCCGTGGTGATGAACAAGCCGCCGGCCTTCATCATCAACCAGTTCGGCTTCACCAGGGACAACGCGGCCGATCGCATCCGCGCCACCGGGCCGAAGACGGTGGTGCTGACCACCGCCGAGCCGACCTCGCCCTCCTTCCTGCTCTACTGCCTCTCGGCGGCGGTGGGCTCGGTGGTCGAGAAGGCCACCGTGATGTCCCACGCCCAGAAGGACGACAAGGGGGGCGACGACTGGGGCAATGCCTGGCTGAAGCAGAACTCGGCCGGCTCGGGCAGCTACGCGGTGCGTCAGTGGAAGGCGAGCGAGAGCGTGGTGCTGGAGGCCAATCCGCACAGCAACGTGGCGCCGAAGATCCGCCGCATCATCATGCGCCACATGGCCGATCCCTCGGCGCAGCTGCTCGGCCTGCAGAAGGGCGACGTGGACATCGCCCGCAACCTGGTGGCCGACCAGATCAAGCAGGTCGAGAACGATCCGAAGTTCAGCGTGCAGTCCTCGCGCAAGGCGAGCCTGATGTACCTGAGCCTGAACCAGAAGAACCAGTACCTCTCGAAGCCCGAGGTGCGGCAGGCGATCAAGCTGGCGCTGGACTACGAGGGCATCCAGAAGAACATCGTGCCCACCACCTATGCGGTGCATCAGGCCTTCCTGCCGGCCGGCCTGCCGGGCGCGGTGACCGAGCAGCCCTTCAAGCGCAACATCGAGGAGGCGAAGGCGCTGCTGGCCAGGGCCGGGCTGGCGGATGGCTTCGAGGTCAGCTTCGACTATGCCTCGGCCGCGCCGCAATCCGACATCGCCCAGGCGATCCAGGCGAACCTCGCCGCCATCGGCATCCGGCTGAGCATGCTGCCGGGCGAGATGCGCGCTGTCATCACCAAGACCCGTGCCCGCACGCATGACATCGCCATGGTGCGCTGGGGCAGCGACTACTTCGACCCGCACAGCAACGCGGAAGCCTTCAGCATCAACACCGACAACAGCGAGAACGCGCGCAACCGCACCCTGGCCTGGCGGGCGAGCTGGGATATCCCCGAGCTTTCCGCCCGCGCCGTGGCGGCGCTGAAGGAAACCGATTCCGAGAAGCGCACGCAGATGTACGAGGACCTGCAGAAGGAGCACCAGAAGGTCTCGCCCTTCGTCATCCTGCTGCAGGAGATCGAGGTCGCGGTCTCGCGCGCCGGCGTGAAGGGCTTCGACATGGGCCCGATGAACGACCGGCACTCCTACACCAACATCACCAAGGCATGAGCGACAGCACCACTTCCCCGGCGGACCAGCCGCCGGGGGGGCAGCCTGCGGGGGGGCGTCGTCGCCCCTCCGCCTTCCGCCTGCGCTTCCAGGCCGTCTCGGCGACGCTCGCCAGCATTCCCATCACGCTGTTCGGCCTGGTCCTCGTCACCTTCTTCATCGGCCGCGTGGTGCCGATCGATCCGGTGCTGGCCATCGTCGGCGACCGCGCGCCGCAGGACGTGGTGGAGCGCACCCGGCTGGAGCTCGGCCTCGACCAGCCGCTCTACGTGCAGTTCTGGCGCTACCTGGAGCATATCGTCAGCGGCGATCTCGGCCGCTCGGTGATGACCTCCAACCCCGTCACGCAGGACATCGCGCGCTTCTTCCCCGCCACCTTCGAGCTGGCGACCGTGGCCATGATCATCGCCGTGGTGATCGGCGTGCCGCTTGGCGTGCTGGCGGCGACGAAGCAGGGCAAATGGGTGGATCAGGCGGTGCGGCTGTTCTGCCTCGCCGGGCATTCGCTGCCGGTCTTCGTGCTCGGGCTGGTCTCGCTGCTGCTGTTCTACGCCAGGCTCGGCTGGGCGCCGGGGCCGGGGCGGCAGAGCATCTTCTACGAAGGCATGGTGGACGAGCGCACCGGCATCCTGACGCTCGATGCGGCGCTCGCCGGCGATTGGGGCGCCTTCCAGGACGCGCTGGCGCATCTGGCGCAGCCGGCGGCGGTGCTGGCGATGTTCTCGCTGGCCTATATCGCGCGCATGACGCGCGCCTTCATGCTGGGCGAGCTGCGCAGCGAATACGTCACCACCGCCCGCGCCAAGGGCCTCTCGCGCCGCCGCATCATCTGGGGCCATGCCTTCCGCAATACCGCCGTGCCGCTCGTCACCGTGCTGGCGATGTCCTATGCGGGCCTGCTGGAGGGCGCGGTGCTGACGGAGACGATCTTCTCCTGGCCCGGCCTCGGGCAATACCTCACCGTTTCGCTGCTGAACGCCGACATGAACGCGGTGCTCGGCGCCACGCTGGTGGTCGGCCTCATCTACGTCGTGCTGAACCTGCTGTCGGACCTGCTCTACCGGCTGCTCGATCCGAGGGTGAAGTGAGCATGTCCGGATCGACGCGCGCCTGGCTGCTGACCGATACGCCGGCCTCCCGCTCGCAGGCCAAATGGGGGCGGCGCTACCAGCTCTGGCTGGCCTTCCGGCGCAATCCGCTGGCCGTGGCCGGGCTGGCGGTGGCCGTCGTCATGCTGATCCTGGCGCTGGCCGCGCCGCTGCTCGCCACGCATGATCCCGGGGTGCAGGAGCTGGGCAACCGGCTGCAGCCGCCCTCCGCCGAGCACTGGCTCGGCACCGACGAACTGGGCCGCGATGTCTGGTCTCGCCTGCTCTATGGCGGGCGGGTCACGCTCGGCATGGTGGTCGCCGTGGTGGTGCTGGTGGCGCCGGTCGGCCTGATCGTGGGCTGCGTCGCGGGCTATGCGGGCGGGCTGCTCGATCGCCTGCTGATGCGCGTCACCGACGTGTTCCTGGCCTTTCCGCGGCTGATCCTGGCGCTGGCCTTCGTCGCCGCCATGCGGCCGGGGGTGGAGAGCGCCGTGATCGCCATCGCGCTGACGGCCTGGCCGCCCTATGCACGCCTCGCCCGCGCGGAGACGCTGACCATCCGCAACACCGATTACATCGCCGCCGTGCGGATGACCGGCGCCTCGCCCTGGCGCGTCATCTGGCGGCATGTGACGCCGATGTGCCTGCCTTCGCTGACCGTGCGTGTCACGCTCGACATGTCCTCGATCATCCTGACGGCGGCGGGGCTTGGCTTCCTCGGGCTTGGCGCGCAGCCGCCGATTCCCGAGTGGGGCACGATGATCGCGACGGCGCGGCGGTTCATCCTGGAGCAGTGGTGGGTGCCGGTGATCCCGGGCATTGCCATCTTCACAGCAAGCCTGGCGTTCAACCTGCTGGGCGACGGGCTGCGCGATGTGCTGGACCCGAAGCAGCGATGAAGCCTTCCGCGGTGTTCGCGAGAGGGGCGCCGCCCCTCTCGCGCTCTCCCCGCCAGGAACTGAGCTCCTGGACCTCCCCGATGAGGTGCGCGCAATGGTAAACGTAGTGACGAAGGACCGGTGCCAGCGCGAAATCCTTGCCGCAGTCAAGCCCCTGGCGATTGCGTACCATCGATGCACCGGTAAGCCTCTCGGCGTGGCCGGCGAAATCGCAGAATACGAAGCGGCCGGGAAGCTGCAACTCAGGCTCACGGATGCGCGCAACAAGGGCTATGACGCCCAGCGTGGCGAGGAAGGAATCCAGATTAAGGGGCGCGTGCTCGACGATCGCGATACCAACCGTCGACGCGTTCCGAAACTGGATCCTGAGACGCTTTGCGATACCGTTCTGCTCGAACCCGACACGCTGGAAGCACGAGAAATCTGGGAAGTGCCGTTCTCCGATGTGAAGGTGGCGCTCATGAAGCCGGGCTCCAAAGTGCGCGCCAAGGGTTCGTTGCGTGTTGGCGAATTCAGGAAACTCCAAGGAGCGCGTCTTGCGTACGAGGCGGGAGCTTAGACGATGAGCAACCTCGTCGAGATCCGTGACCTGCGCGTGGACTTCCCCACACCGACAGGCTTCACCCATGCCGTGCGCGGCGTGTCCTTCAGCCTTGGCCGGGAGAAGCTCGGCATCGTGGGCGAGAGCGGTTCGGGCAAGTCGGTGACCGGGCGCGCGTTGATGCGGCTTCTGCCCGAGGCGGCGCGCGTCCGCGCCGGCGCGCTGCGCTTCGACGGCATCGACATTCTTGGTGCCTCCGAGCGGCAGATGCGCAGCCTGCGCGGCGGCCGCATCGGCCTGATCATGCAGGACCCGAAGTTCAGCCTCAATCCGGTGATGACGGTCGGCAACCAGATCGCCGAGGCCTGGCTGGCGCACCAGAAGGGCGGCAGGCGCGAGGCGCGCGAGGCGGCGCTGGCCCTGCTGGAGCAGGTGCGTATCCGCGACCCGAAGCGGGTGCTGGAGTCCTATCCGCATGAGGTTTCCGGCGGCATGGGACAGCGGGTGATGATCGCCATGATGCTGGCACCGAACCCGGACCTGCTGATCGCCGACGAGCCGACCAGCGCGCTGGATGCCAGCGTGCAGGCGGAGATCCTGAAGCTGATCGAGGACCTGGTCTCGGCGCGCGGCATGGGGCTGATGCTGATCAGCCACGACCTGCCGCTGGTCAGCCGCTTCTGCGACCGGGTGGTGGTGATGTATGCCGGACAGGTGATGGAGGAGCTGCCGGCGCGCGACCTGCACCGCGCCCAGCACGCCTATACGCGCGGGCTGCTGGAATGCATGCCGAGCCTGAGCCACAAGCGCGCCCGGCTGCCCACCCTGAGCCGCGACCCCTCCTGGCTGGAGCCGCGCGCATGATCGGTGTCGGGCATCTCAACGTCCATTTCGGCAGCAACCATGTGGTGCGCGACGTTTCCTTCGACGTGGCGGCGGGGGAGACCTTCGGGCTGGTGGGGGAGAGCGGCTCGGGCAAGTCCACCGTGTTGCGCACCATCGCCGGGCTGAATGCCGACTGGAACGGCACGCTGGCGGTGGCGGGCAAGACGCTCGGCCGCAAGCGGGACCGCGCCTTCTTCAAGACCGTGCAGATGGTGTTCCAGGACCCCTATGGCTCGCTGCACCCGCGGCAGACGGTGGACCGAATCCTCTCCGAGCCGCTGGAGGTGCATGGCATCCCCAATGCGGAGGCGCGCATCATCCGCGCGCTGGAGGAGGTGGCGCTGCCGCGCGCGGCGCGCTTCCGCTATCCGCACCAGCTCTCGGGCGGGCAGCGGCAGCGCGTGGCGATCGCCCGCGCGCTGGTCGCCGATCCCTCCGTGCTGCTGCTCGACGAGCCGACCAGCGCGCTCGACGTTTCCGTGCAGGCGGAGGTGCTGAACCTGCTGGCCGACCTGCGCGAGGCGCGGCAGCTCACCTGCATCCTCGTCTCGCACAATCTCGCGGTTGTCGCGCATCTCTGCGGGCGGCTGGCGGTGATGCAGGGCGGAAGGATCGTCGAGGTGCTGACGGAGGCGCAGTTGCGCGCCGGCGAGGCGCGGCATTCGCACACGCAGGACCTGATTGCGCTGTCGCACGAGCTGGAAGCGTGAGGTAGAAAGGCTGGGGGGTTCGAGGCACTGCCTCGGACAGTCCCCCAGGCCCCCTTCTTTTTTCTGTCAGTTCGGCGGTTGAGGGCGGCGCGTACGAGGATGATGGCGATGCAACGCGTGATGGCGGCGGTGATGGGAAGCGGAGTTTGCATGGTGGTGCTGCTGGGCGCCTATGTCGCCAAGCGCAAGCTCGGGATTGACGTCTTTCCCGGGCGCGACATGCTGCCGGATGCGGAGATCAAGGCCGCCGTACTCGGCACTTTGGCGCTGCTCACCCTGCCGCTGCGCTGAACTGACAGAAAAAAGATGGGGGTCCGGGGGAATTCCTTCCCCCGGACTTTTCAGAACGCAAGCAGGTTCTCGCGGAAGAGCGCGTGCTCGTAGCTCTTTCGCATCAGGCCGCGGCGCTGCAGGGCCGGCACCAGCCCGTCCGCCACCTCGGCCACCGTGCGGCGGCTGACATCGGGCAGGGAGAAGAGGAAGCCGTCGCCGCCGACCGCCTCCATCGCCTCGCCCATGCGCTCGGCGATCTGCTCCGGCGTGCCGATCAGCTCCACCGAGCCGGTGTTGTTGTAGAGGGCCATGGCCTCGCGCAGGGTGCGGTTGCCGGCCTTGCGCAGGAACTCGTCCAGGCTCTGCTGGTGGCCGTTGGTGGTGAGCCGGCCCAGCGGTTCGTCCAGCGGCAGGGCGGCGAAGTCGATGTTGGTGATCTTGCTGAGATGCGCCATGCGGAGCTGCAGGTTCTCGGCATTGTAGGCGTCGCGCCGCCGCTTGCGGGCCCAGGCCTCCTCCTCCGTCTCGCCGATGATGGGGGAGATCAGGAACAGCACCTTGCAGCTGTCGGGATCGCGGCCGCAGGCGGCCCTGCGGGCGCGAATGTCGTCGCGATAGGCCTTCATCCCCTCGGTGCCCTTGATGCTGGCCACGATGGTGTCGGCGTGCTGCGCGGCGAACTGCCGCCCGCGCGGCGAGCCGCCGGCCTGCGCGATGACGGGGCGGCCCTGCACGCAGGGGCCGGAGTTCAGCGGCCCGCGCGAGCGGAAGTAGCGGCCCTCGTGGTTGACGGCGTGCACCTTGGCGGGGTCCACCAGGATGCCGCTTTCGGTGTCGGCGAGAATGGCGCCGGGCTCCCAGGAACCCCAGAGGCCGTTCACCACCTGCATGTACTCGTCGGCCATGTCGTAGCGGGTGTCGTGCTCGGGCAGGCCGTCCAGGCCGAAGTTGCGGGCGGCGAAGTCGGAACTGCCGGTGACGGCGTTCCAGCCGATGCGGCCGGAGGAGACCTGGTCCAGCGTCGCCACCAGCCGCGCCAGCAGATAGGGATGATAGGCAAAGGTGGCGAAGGTGGGGACGATGCCGATCTGCTTCGTCTCGCGCGCCAGCAGCGTGGCGACCACGGAAGGGTCCTGCCGCGGCACGGCGATGCCGTGCTTCAGGTAGACGTCGCGCGCGCCGCCGTAGCTCTCGCCGACATAGGAGGAATCCTCGATCAGCACGTAGTCGAAGCAGGCGCGTTCCAGCGCGCGCGCCATGTCGATGAACAGCTCCGGCACCATCCAGTCGCGGCCGATGGAGCCGGTCCAGGGCTCGCCCCAGGCCTGCACGCTTGAGCCCTGGAGGAACCATCCGAGATGGAACCGCTTGTCCGCCATGTCCTGGCCTCCTTCCGTCAGTGTCCTTCGCGGCGCCGCCGCAGGGCGAGGTCCGCCAGCAGCAGCAGCACCGTCGCCACCACCAGCAGCACGGCGACGGCGGCCATGCTGGGGTCGAGATTCTCGTTGATGCCGTCCCAGATCTTGCGCGGCAGGGTGAAGACGTTGCGGGAGGCGATGAACAGCACGATCACCAGCTCGTCCCAGGAATGGATGAAGGCGAAGATGGCGCCGGAGACGATGCCGGGCATGATGCGCGGCAGGATCACCCAGCGCAGCGTCTGGCCGAGCGAGGCGCCCATGCCGCGCGCCGCCTGCTCCAGCCGCCCGTCGAAGGCGGCGAGCGCGGTGGAAACCGTGACCACCACATAGGGAATGCCGGTGACGCCATGCGCCAGAACCACGCCGAGGAAGCTGTCCAGCAGCCCGGCGAGTGCGAAGGAGCGATACAGGCCAACCGCATAGACGATGGTGGGGATGATGATCGGCAGCAGCATCAGCGCCCGCACCAGCTCCGTGCTGCGACGGCCGATGCGCCAGCAGCCGATGGCGCAGAGCGTGCCCGCCACCACCGCCAGCGCCGTGGAGGCCAGCGCGATGCCGAAGGATTGCAGGATGGCGCCGCGCCAGGCCTCGCTGCCGAACAGCGCCGTGTAGTGCTGCAGGGAGAGGGTGTGCTTCGGCAGCGAAAGGAAGCGCTGATCGGTGAAGGAGACGGGGACAACCACGGCCACGGGCAGGAGCAGGAAAAGCGCCGTCACCCAGGCGACCGTGGAGTTCAGCCAGCCCGGCCGGTAGCCGCCCATCGGCTCAGGCCCCCGCGCCGAAGAGGCGGCGCAGGTTCACCACGCGCGAGAACAGCGCCAGCGTGGCGAGGATGGCGACCACCAGCACCGTGGCCAGCATGGCGCCGAGGCCCCAGCGCAGCAGGTCGGTGATCTGCAGCTTGATCCACTCCGCCGCCATCAGCGTGCGGCCGCCACCGAGCAGGGCGGGGGTGATGTAGAAGCCGAGCGAGAAGATGAAGACCAGCACGCCCGCCGCGATGACCCCGGGCAGGGAGAGCGGCAGGAAGACGCGCAGGAAGCTCTCGGTGCGCCCGGCGCCGAGCCCGCGCGCGGCGGCCAGCAGGCGGGGGTCCACCTCGCCCATGCTGGCCAGCATCGGCAGCACGGCATAGGGCACCATGTAGTGCACCATGCCGACGACGATGCCGAACTCGTTCCAGACCATGCGCAGCGGCGTGTCGATCAGCCCGCCGGCCAGCAGCGCCTCGTTCACCAGCCCCTCGCGGCGCAGCAGCGTGACCCAGGCGAAGGCGCGCACCAGCACGCTGATCCAGAGCGGCACCAGCACGGCGAGCAGCCACCAGCGCCGGCGGTTCGGCGGGGACATTGCCACCTTGTAGGCCAGCGCATAGCCCAGCAGCAGCGCGATCAGCGTGGTCAGCCCGCCGATGCGCAGCGTGGTCAGGATGACGCGCTGCACGCTGCCGCTGGTCCAGAGGCGTTCGTAGTTCCCGAGGCCCAGGCGCGGCTCGGTGACGCTGATCACCAGAACCTGGCCGATCGGCACCAGATAGACCAGCGTCATCAGCAGGAAGGCCGGCAGGATCAGGCCCCACCAGCCGAGTTCGCGCCGCATCCCTCAGCCGGTGACGAAGTCGAGGTACTCGGCATTGGCCTCCTGGTAGTTCTTTCCCCACCAGGTCTCGTCCAGGTAGAACTGCCTGGCGACATTGGCGGGGTCGGTCGGGTTCAGGCGGCGCAGCTCCGGCGGCACCATCTCGGCGGCGCGCGGATTGGTCGGGCCATTGCCCATCAGCTTCAGCAGGCTGACCTGCGGCTCGGGGTGCGCGAGCATCGAGGCCAGCAGGCGCTGCGCCGCCGCGCCGCCGGGATTGTTCCTCGGGATCACCATGATGCCGGCCTGCAGCATGCCCTGGTCCCAGACGAACTTGATGCGGCCTTGCGTCTCGCGCTCCAGCACGCTGGCGCGGGTGTGCCAGATGCAGCCCATCACTGCCTCGCCCGTGCGCATGTACTGCTCGGATTCCGAGCCATTGTTCCAGTAGACGCAGTTCGCCTTGATGTCGCCGATGCGCTTCAGCGCCTTCCCGATGTCGAGCGGGTACATCGTCTTGGGGTCGGCGCCGAGCGAGGCGGTGGCGATGTCGAGGGAGGTGCGCGCATCCCGCCGGATCAGCCGCGTGCCGGGGAAGCGCTTGAGGTCGAAGAAGTCCTTCCAGCCGGTTGGCGGCGTCGGGAACTTGCTGCTGTCATAGGCCAGCACGTTGGAGAAGGAGTAGGGCGCCGCACCGTATTCCACGGCGAAGGCGGGGCCGAGCACGTCCTCCTTCTTCACCACGCCGTAGTCGATCGGCGTCAGCAGGTTCATGCCGCTCAGCAGCATGGCGGAGGCGGCGGAGCTGTCGCAGAGGTCCCAGGTGACATGGCCGCTCTCCACCATCGAGCGGATGCGGCCGGTGGAGGGGCCGCTGCTGTCCTGCACCACCGTCCAGCCGGGGTTGGCCTCCATGAAGGGCTTGCCATAGGCCTCGCCGAAGCCCTGGTTGGCGATGCCGCCCCAGTTCACCATCACCAGCTCGCGCTTGTCCTGCGCGGCGGCGGGGGAGCTCATCAGCGGGGCGGCGCCGAGCGCCGCGAGGCCCCCCAGCAGCGCCCGCCGGCCGATCCTTCCCCGGCGGTGCTGCTGCAGCAGAAGCTCGACGCAATCCTGTTGGAAGGTCTGTGTCATACGCACCTGGCCCCCTCTGCCTGCGCGCCGCTGCGGCGCTGTCAGGACCATGGCCAAGCACGACCCGTGCCAAAGGCCGGGGGAATGAATTCCCCCGGACCCCCATCTTTCTTCTTCGAGCCCCCGCGCAGGCGGCCAGCGGGCGCCACAACGGACAGAAAAAAGAAGGGGGCTCGGGGGAATTCATTCCCCCGACCTTCCTCTGGCCGAATGCGCGCCGCTGGACTAAGCCTGCCGCCATGTCCGGGAACCCTCTCGCCCGCCTCTGGCTCTTCATCGGCGGCCTTTCCGGCCTGCTGGCGGTGGCGCTCGCCGCCTGGGCGGCGCACGGCCTGGCCCCACGGCTCGCCCCCGCCGAGGCGGCGATGGTGCAGAGCGCGCTGACCATGCAGGGCTGGCACGCCCTGGCGCTGCTGGCCACCGGCCTGCTGGCCGAACGCCGTGCCGGGCGCCTGCCGCACTGGGCGGGCGGCTGCTTCGTGCTGGGCTCCCTTGGCTTTTGCGGCGCCATCTGGTGGCGGGTGCTGACAGGGAGCTCGCTCGGCATCGCCCCGTTCGGGGGCACGCTTCTGATGCTGGGCTGGCTGCTGCTGGCCATCGCCGGGTTGCGCCGCCCGCCAGAGCACGGCGCGCCGTGATCCGCAGCGCCTATCTGGCCGACGAAGGCTTCGAGCCCGAGGTGGAGGAGGAGCTGCGCCGCGCCGGCGTGGCGGTGGCGCAATGGCACGGCCGGCTGGCGCTGAGCGAGGCGCCGCCGGTGCCCTGCGCCTGGGCGCTCGACATCTGGACCGACCCGCGCGAGATCGAGGTCCCCTCGATCAAGGCCGCGGCCGGTTCGCTGCGGGCGATCCAGCGGAACTGGTCGCTGGAGGCGATGGCGCACCACCGCCGCGCGGCGCTGATCGAGGCGGCGCTGCCACCGCTGAAGGCCCGTGCCCTGCGCTTCCCCGAGCCGGCGCCGACCGGCCATCTCGGCGGCTGGACCCTGCTGGCACCGGACCGGATGCTGGCCTCGCCGACCAAGAGCAGCCCTTTCCTGCACGGCGCCGTCCGCTTCGAGGAGGACCGCGAGGGGCCGCCCTCGCGCGCCTATCTGAAGCTGTGGGAGGCGCTGACCCGGATCGGCCGCTGGCCCGGGCCAGGAGAGGTGGCGCTCGACCTCGGCGCCGCCCCGGGCGGCTGGAGCTGGGCGCTGGCGCAGCTCGGCTGCCAGGTGGTGGCGGTGGACAAGGCGGCAATGGACCCCGCCGTGGCGGCGCTGCCGAACGTCGCCATCCGCACCGAGAGCGCCTTCGGGCTGGAGCCGGAGAAGCAGCCGGCGGTGGACTGGCTGTTCAGCGACATCATCTGCTACCCGGCCCGCCTGCTCGCCCTGGTGCGGCGCTGGAGGGAGGCGGGGCGGGCGCGGAACTTCGTCTGCACCCTGAAGTTCCAGGGCGAGACCGACCACGAGACCGCCGCCGCCTTTGCCGCCATTCCCGGCGCGCGGCTGTTCCACGGCGCGCACAACAAGCACGAGCTGATGTTCTGTCTGCTGGAGGATGCAGACAGGGTTGCGGGATAGCGTTTCCCCCGCATCTGCGGGAAGGCGGAGGCAGGCCCGGGTCGCGGTTGTTCCGACTAAAACATGAGACAAGGCCAAGGGAAATTCTTCCCTCTCGTGTTTTTTATCTGAGCGATGCTCGGGGTGGACGTGGGGCACCCGGATTTGGTCTGCATGGCGGCCGCCACTATGCTGGCGCGCAGCACCTCCATTCAGGGAGATATCCTCGCCCGATGCGTTTCCTCCTCCTCGCCCTGTTCAGCCTGTGGCTGAGTCTCAGCCATGCCCAGGCCCAGGCTCCGGCCGTACCCCCGGCCGCCCCGCCGCCAAGCGAGGCCTCGCTGCAGGAACTGCTCCGGGTGCTGGAGGATGACACGGCCCGGGCCGCCCTGATCGCCCGGCTGCGCACGGCGGAAGGCGCCACGGCCGCCGCGACGCTGCCGCCGGAACAGGAACCCACCGTCGCCCGGCAGCTTGCGGAATACAGCCAGAGCATCGCCGAGCAGGCCGTCACGATGCTGCGGCGGGTGGTGGAGGTGGGGCGCGGCCTCGCCCAGCTCGCCGGCGAGGCGGCGCAGGCCGACCGGGACGTGCTCTGGAGCGGCACCTTCACCATCCTGCTGCTGATCGGGGTGGTGGGCGGCCTTTTCGCCCTGTTGCGGATGCTGGCCAAGCCGCTGTTCAACGCCCTGGGGCGCCGGGCGGAAGGGCGGGGGCGGCTGTTCCGGCTGGCCCTGCAGCCGGTCGCCCTGCTGATCGAGGCGGCGACCGTGCTGCTGGCCTGGGGCGGCGGCTATCTCTTCGCCCTCAGCTATGGCGTCACCGGCGTCATCGCGGTGCAACAGACCTTGCTGCTCAACGCCTTTCTGGCGGTGGAGGGCATCAAGGTGGTCATCCGCACGCTGTTCCGCCCGCGCCTGCGGGCGCTACGGCCCCTGCCGCTGGGCGATGAGGGGGCGCGGGCCTGGTTCTTCTGGCTCAGTCGCGCCACTTCGGTGATCGGCTACACCTTCATGCTGCTGGCGCCGTTGCTGAACGCCAATGCCTCCTGGGCGGCGGCGCGGTCGCTGCGCTTCCTGGTCATGCTGCTGGTGCTGGCCATGGGCATCCTGGCGCTGCTGCGGCACCGCCGCGCCGGCCGGCACTGGGTCGAGGCGCAGCGCCACCGGCGCGGCATCCGCCTGCTCGGCAGCGTCTGGGTCGCCTTCGGCCATGTCTGGCACCTGCTGGCCATGCTCTATCTGGTGACCCTGTTCCTGGCCTGGGTGGCCAACCCGCGCGAGGCGCTCGGCTTCATCCTGCTGGCCACGCTGTATTCGCTGGCAGTGGTGGCGCTGGGGGCGCTGCTGATGCATGGGCTGCGGCACCTGTTCTCCGGCGGCATCAGCCTGCCCGAGGCGGTGACCGGGCGCCTGCCGCTGCTGCAGCACCGCCTCAACACCTTGATTCCCGCCATCCTGCGCGTGCTGCGCGGCGTCGTGCTGGTTCTGGTGCTGCTCGGGCTGCTGCAGGCCTGGGCCCTGTTCGACCTGCTGAGCTGGCTCGCCACCTCCAGTGGGCAGCGCTTCGCCGGCGCCCTGCTCTCCGCCGCACTGATCGTGCTGGCGGGCATGGCGGCGCATCTCGCGCTCTCCTCCTGGGTGGAGTACCGGCTGAACCCGAACTACGGCACGGTGCCGACCCCGCGCGAGCGGACCCTGCTGGCGCTGTTCCGCAATGCCGCCACGCTGACGCTGCTCGTGCTGGTGGCCATGCTGGCGCTGAGCGAACTCGGCGTGAACATCGGCCCGCTGCTGGCCGGCGCCGGGGTGGTCGGCCTGGCGGTCGGCTTCGGTGCGCAGAAGCTGGTGCAGGACATCATCACCGGCGCCTTCATCCAGATCGAGAATGCCATGAACGAGGGCGATGTGGTCACCGCCGGCGGCATCTCCGGCGTGGTGGAGAAGCTGACCATCCGCTCCGTCTCGATCCGCGACCTGAACGGGACCCTGCATGTCGTCCCGTTCTCCACCGTGGATACGGTGGCGAACATGACGAAGGACTTCGCCTTCCACGTCGCCGAGATCGGCGTCGCCTACCGGGAGAGCATCCCGGAGGTGAAGGCGGCCATGCAGGACGCCTTCGAGCAGTTGCAGAAGACCGAGCATGGTGCCTTCATCATCGGCCCGCTCGACATGCAGGGCATCACGCAGTTCGCCGACTCCGCGGTGGTGGTGCGCGCGCGCATCAAGACGCAGGCGGGCAAGCACTGGGGCGCCGGGCGCGCCTACAACGAGATCATCAAGGAGATCTTCGACGCCCGCGGCATCGAGATCCCCTTCCCGCATGTCACGCTCTACATGGGCGAGGACAAGCAGGGGAAGGCGCCGCCGGTGCGGGTGATCGACGAGACGCCGCGCCCGGCGGCAGCGCAACCGGCGCTCGCCGCGCAACGTTCCCCGTCCGAAGAGGACCCAGTGGCGGACAAGAATGCAAAAGGCATGGTGGCTGATCCGCCAAACCGTGCTCGGCTTCATCGAGGATGAAGCGCTGAGCCGCGGCGCGGCGATCGCTTTCTACACGGTTACCTCACTGGCGCCGGTGCTGATCATCGCCGTCGCCATCGCGGGGCTGGCCTTCGGGGAGGACGCGGCGCGCGGCGCCATCGTGTCGCAGCTCGCCGGCCTGATGGGGCGTTCCGGGGCGGAGCTGGTGCAGAGCATCATCGTCAGTGCCTCCAACCCCACTTCCGGCATGGTGGCCAGCGTCTTCGGCATCGCCACCCTGCTGGTCACCGCCAGCGGCGTCTTCGGCGAGATCCAGGCCAGCCTGAACATGATCTGGCGGGCGGAACTGCAGGGCGGCACCGTCTCCCGCCTGTTCCGCGCGCGCGCCGCCAGCCTCGGATTGGTGGCGACGCTCGGCTTCCTGCTGCTGGTCTCCCTGGTGTTCAGCGCGGCCCTGACGGCGCTCGGAAACATGCTGGACACCAGCCTGCCGGGGATCGCCAGCCTGGTGCGGCTGGCCAATGCGGTGATCTCCTTCGCCCTGATCGCCGTGCTGTTCGCCGCCATCTACAAGTTCCTGCCCGACCGCGCGCTGGAATGGCGCGACGTGCTGGTCGGGGCGCTGGTCACCACGGTGCTGTTCAACCTCGGCAAGACGCTGATCGGCCTCTATCTCGGCAGCACCGCCATCGGCTCCACCTACGGCGCGGCCGGCTCGGCGGTGATCGTGCTGCTCTGGATCTACTATTCCGCGCAGATCTTCCTGCTGGGCGCCGAGTTCACCAAGGCCTATGCCATGCGCCGCGATGTGGAGGCCTGGGAGGCGAATTCCGCCGGCGGGCTGCCACCCGAGGATGGCCCGGAGCGGCCGCCCGTGGGCCTGCCGCCGGCCTGCTGACCCTTCTCCTGGCAGCGCAGGGGCGTTAGGTGATGCCGCCATGATCCTGCTTGCTCCCCTGGCCGTCCGATGAAGCGTGGCCGCCGCTCCACCGCGCCCTGGGTGGCGCTCGCCGCCGCAATCCTTGGCCTGCTCGGCGCCACGCAGGTGAGCGAGGGCGACCTCTTGCGCCTCGGCCGTGCCGCCTGGCGCGCCGTGCAGAGCCTGGAGGAGCCGCGGGCCCCCTCGCGCGGCGCGAGCCGCCCGGCCGGCGCGCCCTTCTCCGGCCATCCGCGCGTCATCGATGGCGACACCTTCGACCTGAGCGGCATCCGCGTCCGCATGCAAGGCATCGATGCGCTGGAGCGCGATCAGCAGTGCAGCCGCGGCGGTGGCGGCCGCTTCGCCTGCGGCACCGCCGCGCGCGACGCGCTGGCGGAGCTGATCGGCGGCCGTGAGGTCACCTGCACCCCCGATGGCACACTGACGCATGGCCGCACCGTCGCCGTCTGCACGGTCCCGCAGGGCAATGGCGGCGTGCTCGACCTCAACCGGGCCATGGTGCGCTCGGGGCTGGCCTTCGACTGCCCGCGCTATTCCAAGGGCCGCTACGCCTCGGCGGAGGCCGAGGCGAAGGCGGCGAGAGAGGGCGCCTGGGCCGGGCGCTTCACCTATCCCTGGTCGCACCGCGACCGCGCCGGCGCCTGCGGCCGCTGATGCGGGGGCGGTGGCGAGGCTGGATCCGGCGTGCCGCGCTGCTGCTGCTCCTCGGCCCGCCGCTGCTGATCCTGCTGTTCCGCTTCGTGCCGCCGCCGGTCACGCCGCTGATGCTGCTGCGGGCGGCCCAGGGCTATGGCCTGACCAGGGACTGGGTGGCCTATGACCGGATCGCGCCCGCCCTGCCGCAGGCGATCATCGCCTCGGAGGACAATACCTTCTGCCGCCAGGCACTGGGCTTCGACTTCCCGGCCCTGCGCGGGCAGGTCGCGGCGGCGCTGGCCGGGGAGCGGCCGCGCGGCGCCAGCACGCTCACCATGCAGGTGGCCAAGAACCTGTTCCTCTGGCCGGGGCGCGACCCCCTGCGCAAGCTGCTGGAAGCCTGGCTGACGCCGCAGGTCGCCCTGCTCTGGCCGAAGCGGCGGGTGCTGGAGGTCTATCTCAACATCGTCGAGTTCGGGCCGGGCATCTACGGGGCGGAGGCGGCCTCGCAGGCCTTCTTCCACCGCCCGGCGGCCCGCCTCACCGAGGCCCAGGCAGCGCGGCTGGCCGTGGTGCTGCCCAATCCACGGGAATGGTCGGCCGGCGAGCCCGGGCCCTATGTGCGGGAACGCGCGGCGCTGATCCGGCGGCGCATGAACCAGCTTGGGCCGCTGCTGGACTGCACGGAGTGAGGTGAAGCCCATCCGGGCTTCCTCCCGCCTCGTCGCCCGCCCCGCCCAGGCGCCGTGTTGACGGGCGCCGCGATGCGCATCGCTGCCCCCTCCGCCAGGCCGGAGGGGGGCAGCCGCTATCGCACCAGGACCTTCGCCGCTTCCTTGGTCTTGCTGACGGCCTGGCCGACCTGGTTCACGGCCAGCGAGATGTCGGCGATGCTCGACGAGACGCTTCTCACGGCGCTCGAGGCCCTTTGCATGTTCGAGGACATGCTGCGCGTGACGACGTTCTGCTCCTCCACCGCACTCGCGGTGACCGAAACCTGCTCGTTCAGGGTCTCGATCGCATCCCGGATGGTGGAGATGGCGCTCGAAACCTGCGCCGAGGTCACCTGGATCCCCTCGATCTCCTGCGTGATCTGCTCGGTGGCGCGGGCGGCCTGGTTCGCCAGGTTCTTGACTTCCGAAGCGACGACCGCGAAGCCCTTGCCGGCATCGCCTGCGCGTGCGGCCTCGATGGTGGCGTTCAGGGCCAGCAGGTTGATCTGCCCGGCAATGCCCTGAATGATGCTGGCGACCCCCGTCATCGCCTGGGCGGCATTGTTCATCCTGGCCGTGCTTTCGCTGACCGAGCTGGCATGGTTGAAGGCATGCGTGGTGGCGGAGCGTGACTTCTCCATGTTCCGGGCGATCTCGGCGATGGATGCGGCCAGTTCCTCCGCACTGGCCGCCACCATCTGCACGTTCTGGGACGTCTCCTCCGCCGCGCGGGAAGCCGAGGTAGTGCCGGAGTCGGATTGATGCACCGCGCCGTCAATTTCGTGGAAATTGTGGTCGATGAGGTTTTTCAGATTGGACAGAAGCGCCATCTGGGCCGTCACGTCCGAGGCGAACTTCACCACCTTCGCCACCTGGCCGCGCTCATCGAGAATCGGATTGTAGGATCCCTCGATCCAGACGACCTTTCCGTTGCGCCCGATTCGCTTGAACTGCGCCGCGTGGTATTCGCCGCGCCGGAGCTTGTCCCAGAATTCCTGGTACTCCCTGCTGTCCCTGTATGCGGGCTCGACAAACATGCTGTGCTTCCTGCCGCGGATCTCCTCGATCGAGTAGTCCATCGTCTTCAGGAAGTTCGCGTTGGCGTCGACGATCGTGCCGTCGGTTGTGAACTCGATGACGGCCTGGGAGCGGCTGATGGCCTCGAACTTCGCGGCATAGTCGAAGTTCAGGAGGCGGTGCTTGGCATCCGCCCATTCCACGACATAGCCCAGCTTCTCCCCCTTGTGGCGCAGGGGCGCCACCCGCAGGTCAAAGGCCCGGCTGCCGACGCGGATCGTCGCCGCATGGGGCTTCTCGAGCGTCGCCAGCATCTTGCGCTGGTGCGAGGGGTTCTTGTGGAAAATGTCGATGTTGCTGCCGAGCAGCGTCTTCATGCTGAAGCGCGGCAGCTCCTTCTGCAGGTCAGCCTCGGCTTCTTTCAGCAGCGCTTCCACCGCCGGATTCATGTAGACGATCGTCAGATTGTTGTCGGCAATCATCACGTTCGTCCGCAGCGCGTCGAGCGCGGCCAACTTGAGGGGAGAGCCGTTCCGCCGACCAAGGCTGCCAAACATGTGTTGTGATCCGCCGAAAAGGGAGAGAGCGGCATCACATTGAGGCCAGAAGGACTAAAATTTCGTTGGCGCGGCGGGCGCAAAGCAGATTCGCCGGGCCCGCTTTCAGCGGGGTGCGCGCGGCGCTTCGAGCCCGTGAAGCAGCAGGTCCAGATGCGCTTCCCGCATGGCTTCCGGCGCGGGCGCATCCCCCTCGCCCAGGATCATTCGCCAGACCGAGGCCATCAGCACCGGTGCCAGCACCACCTCCGCGAGGCCCGGCATGTCCGCCACCTCCGGGCGGAACTCGCCCGCGGCGACGCCGGCGCGCAGCACGGCGCGGGCGATGCCGGTGGCGCGCGCCAGCATCTCCTCGCGGTAGAAGCGGGCCAGGTCGGGGAAGCGCTCGGCCTCGGTGATGATCAGGCGAAACAGGATCCGCTCCTGCCGGTCGGCGCTGATGCGGGCATAGCCCATGCGCATCAGCGCGCCGAGCAACTCCCGTGCCGGACCGGCATGGCCGGCAAGGTGGCGTTCCGCCTCCTCGAAAAGGGGCTGGGTGCAGGCGCGCACGGTTGCCTGGAACAGCGCCTCCTTGGAGGAGAAATAGTGGTAGATCAGCCCCTTGGCGATGCCGGCGCGGCTCGCCACCGCAGCCATGCGGGCGCCGGCATAGCCCCGTTCCGCGAACTCCTCCAGTGCGGCGCGCAGAATCTGCGGCGTGCGGGCCGCAGGGGGCAGCCGGCGGCGCGCCTGTGGGGCATCGGAACCTGAATTCATTCTTCTTCCAGACCGAGTCCTTGATCTCGTCGCAGGTTCTGCCAGATAAGGGCGGAGTTACTGACCGGATGGTCAATAAGCAGGCGCCGCGCACAGGACAAGATATGCCGGACCACAACCCACCCGCCCAGACCGTCGCGCCGCGAAGCACGACGCGCCGCCGCTGGCCCTTGCTGCTCGGCTTCCTGCTGATCGTCGGCCTGGGCGGGGTGATGGTGCCGCGCCTGCTGCAGCGCGCCGAGGCGCCGCCTGGCCCCGCCGCCCCGCAGGAGCCGCCACCCGCGCTCACCGTGACGCTGGCGGCCGTCCAGGCGCGGGATCTGGCGCGTCCGGTGATCGGCGATGGCTCGGTGGTGCCCTGGCAGGAGCTGGTGATCGGCGCCGAGGCCGGCGGGCTGCGCGTGCAGGCGGTGCCGGTGGAGGAGGGGGATCGGGTGCGCGCGGGCCAACTCCTGGTCGCCTTGGACGACGCCCTCCCGGCGGCGCAGGTGGCCCAGGCCGAGGCCGCGGCGGCGGAGGCCGAGGCGGCGCTGGGCATCGCCCAGGCCGACCTGCGCCGCGCCAGCCAGCTCTCGCGCAGCGACAACGTGGCGCAGCAGGTGCTGGAGCAGCGCCAGGCCGCCGCCCGGCAGGCCGAGGCGCGGCTGCGCGCCGCCCGCGCCCAGCTCCAGGAGGCCCAGGCCCGCCTCGCCCAGGCCCGCATCCTCGCCCCGGCGGATGGCACGGTGCTGCGCCGCGCCGTGCTGCCCGGCGCCGTGGTGCAGCCCGGGCAGGAGCTGGTGCGGCTGCTCCGCGAGGGCCGCCTGGAGCTCGATGCCCGCGTGCCGGAGCTGGACCTCGCCGCCGTGCGGCCGGGCCAGGCGGTGCGGGTGCGGCATGGCGAGCGCGAGATCATGGGCGAGGTGCGCGCCCTGGCGCCGGTGGTGGCGGGCGAGACGCGGCTCGGCCTGGTGCATGTCACCCTGCCGCCCGACTCCGGCCTGCGGCCCGGCATGTTCGCCCGCGCCGAGATCCTGCCCGCGCCCGCGCCCAGCCTGGCGGTGCCGCAGGCGGCGGTGGTGTTCCGGGACGGGCAGCCGGTGGTCTTCGTGCTGCCCGAGGGAGCCGAGCGGGTCGAGCCGCGCGCCATCACCACCGGCATCCGCCGGGAAGGGGTGGTGGAGGTGACCGGCGGCCTCGCCCCCGGCGAGCGGGTGGTGGCGACCGGCGCCGGATTCCTCTCCGCCGGCGACCGCGTGCGCGTCGCCGCGCCGCGCTGAGGGAGAGCGGCCATGTCCGACATCCATGACGAGCCCGCGGGCCGCGAGGCCGCCGGCTGGAACATCTCCGGCTGGGCGATCCGCAACCCGATCCCGACGGTGGTGCTGTTCCTGCTGCTGACGGTGGGCGGACTGTTCGCCTTTCCCATGCTGCGCATCAACAACACGCCGGACATCGACCTGCCGGCGGTGGTGGTGACGGTGATGCAGCCCGGCGCCGCCCCCTCCGAGCTGGAGACCCAGGTGACCCGCCGCGTCGAGGACGCCGTGGCCGGGCTCGGGGATGTCAAGCACATCACCTCCATCGTGCAGGACGGCACCTCGACGACGATCATCGAGTTCAACCTCGGCAAGGACGTCGACCGCGCCACCAACGACGTGCGCGACAAGGTCTCGCAGATCCGCGCCGATCTGCCGGCCTCGATCCGCGACCCGGTGATCAGCCGCATCGAGGTGACGGGCGGCGCCATCCTCACCTACACCGTGGCGGCGCCGGGGCTCTCCACCGAGCAGCTCTCCTGGTTCGTCACCGACACCGTGGCCAAATCGCTGCTCTCGGTGCCCGGCGTCGCGCAGGTGAACCGCGTCGGCGGGGTGGAGCGCGAGATCCGCGTGGCGCTGCGGCCGGAGCGGCTCCGCGCGCTCGGCATCACCGCCGTGCAGGTGAACGAGCAGCTCCGCTCGGCCAACCTGAACCTGCCCGGCGGCCGCGGCACGCTGGGCGAGAGCGAGCAGAGCATCCGCACCCTCGGCTCCGCCCCCACGGTGGAGGCCCTGCGGGCGCGGCCGATCATCCTGCCCGGCGGGCGCACCGCGCGGCTTGGCGAACTCGCCACGGTGACCGATTCCACCGCCGAGATCCGCACCGCCGCGCGCCTCGACGGCGAGCCGGTGGTGGCCTTCGAGGTGATGCGCACGCGCGGCTCCTCCGAGGTGAAGGTGGCCGAGCAGGTGGCGGAGCGCGTCGCCGCGCTGGAGGCGGCGCATCCCGGTATCGAGATCCGCCGCGTCACCTCCACCGTGGCCTTCGTCGAGGCCGGCTATCACGGGGCGATCGACGCCCTGCTGGTCGGCTCGGGGCTGGCGGTGCTGGTGGTCTGGGTCTTCCTGCGTGACTGGCGGGCCACGCTGGTGGCCTGCGTCGCCATGCCGCTCTCGCTGATCCCGACCTTCCTGGTGCTGCAATGGCTGGGCTATGCGCTCAGCAACATCACCCTGCTCGGGCTGACGCTGGTGGTCGGCGTGCTGGTGGACGACGCCATCGTCGAGATCGAGAACATCGTCCGCCACCTGCAGGCCCGCCCGAAGCAGGGCGCCTACCGCGCCGCGCTGGAGGCCTCGGCGGAGATCGGGCTGGCGGTGATGGCCACCACCGGCGCCATTCTGGCCGTCTTCGTGCCGGTGAGCTTCATGCCCGGCATTCCCGGCCAGTTCTTCCGCCAGTTCGGCCTGACCGTGGCGGCGGCCGTCACCTTCTCGCTGCTGGTGGCGCGGCTGCTGACGCCGCTGATGGGCGCCTACCTGCTGAAGCCCCGCCGTCAGGCGCGCTCGGAGGAGGTGGGGGACGGCGCGGTCGGCCGGCGCTATCTGGCGCTGCTCCACTGGTGCCTGCGCCACCGCTGGACGACGCTGGGCGCCGCCACCGGCTTCTTTGCCCTCTCGCTGGCGCTGGTGCCGCTGATCCCCTCCGACTTCATCCCCGCCGCCGACCGCGGCCGCTCGGCGCTGGCGATGGAGCTGGCCCCCGGCTCGACGCTCGCCGAGACGGATGCGGCGGTGCGCCGCGCCACCGCCATCCTGACGGCGCGGCCGGAGGTGGAATCGGTCTTCGCCTCGCTCGGCACCTCCAGCGTGGTCGGCGGGCCGGGCATGGGCAGCACCACGGCGCAGGGCGACCCGCGCAACGCCAACCTGATCATCACCCTCAAGCCGCGCGGCGAGCGGGCGCTGAACCAGCAGCAGTTCGAGGCGGCGGTGCGGCCGGCGCTGGAGGCCATTCCCGGCCTGCGGGTCCGCTTCGGGGCCGACGGCATGAGCGGCTCCAAGGCCAGCATCACGCTGGTGGGCGACGACGCGGCGCAACTCGCTGCCGCCGCCCGCACGCTGGAGCAGCAGATGCGCGGCATCCCCGCGCTTTCCGGCGCCCGCTCCACCGCCAGCCTGGAGCGGCCGGAGCTGCAGATCGTCCCGCGCGAGGCGCGCGCCGCCGAGCTGGGCGTCTCGGTCGCCGCCATCGGCCAGACGGCGCGCATCGCCACCATCGGCGACATCGACCAGAACCTGGCGCGCTTCAACCTGCCGGACCGGCAGATCCCGATCCGCGTCATGCTGGAGGAGCAGGCGCGCGGCGAGATCGACACGCTGCGGGCGCTGCGGGTCGCCGGGCGGGCCGACCTGCCGGTGCCGCTCGACGCGGTGGCGGAGATCCGCCATGGCGCCGGGCCGGCGCAGATCGACCGGCTGGACCGCGTGCGCAAGGCGACGGTCGAGGCGGAGCTGAACGGCATGCCGCTCGGCGAGGCCACCAGGCTGATCGAGGCGCTGCCGATCATGCAGAACCTGCCGCCCGGCGTGCAGGAGCGCGAGACCGGCGATACCGAGGTGATGCGCGAGCTGTTCGGCGGCTTTGTCATGGCCCTCGGCGCCGGTGTGCTGCTGATCTACCTGGTGCTGGTGCTGCTGTTCGGCGGCTTCCTGCAGCCGCTGACGATCATGTCCGCCCTGCCGCTCTCGCTCGGCGGCGCGCTGATGGCGCTGCTGCTGGCGCAGAAGGCGCTCGGCGTCTCGGCGGTGATCGGCGTGCTGATGCTGATGGGCATCGTCGCCAAGAACTCGATCCTGCTGGTGGAATACGCCATCGAGGCGCGGCGCGGCGGCCTCGCGCGCGGCGCGGCGCTGGTGGAGGCGGCGCGCAAGCGGGCACGGCCGATCGTCATGACCACGGTCGCGATGACGGCGGGCATGGTGCACATCGCCGCCGGCGTGGGCGCCGATGCGGAGTTCCGCGCGCCGATGGCGCTGGTGGTGATCGGTGGGCTGATCACTTCCACCCTGCTCAGCCTGGTGGTGGTGCCGGTGGTCTATACGGTGGTGGACGATGTCGGGCGGCTCTTCGTCCGGCTGTTGCGGCGCGGAGCCGGGGCGCGGCGGCCGGCCTGAGGGAAGGCGGCGCCGCGCCCCTGGCAGGGGTGCCCCCATGCGCCGGAGCGGCTTCCAGGCGGCCTCCCGCCTGGAAGGCCGGCCGCGAGCCGCAGCCCGTTTGCCGCCCGCCATTCCAGCCATGGGGCGCTGCGCCCGGCCCGCTCCGCCGGACGAGCGGCTCTTCGCCTAAGTGACCTTCTTGTAGACGGTGAGCCCCAGCACGAAGAGCGCCACGGCGATGATCACCGCCAGCCAGAACAGGATCTTGGCGATCCCCATGGCGGCGCCGGCAAGGCCACCGAAGCCCAGGGCTCCCAGTATGAGTGCCGCGACCGCGAAGATGATGGCCCATTTGATCATCGAAGTTCCTTTCGTCGGGAGAGACAGGTCAACGGGCGAGAGCGGCGCTGGTTTAGGGAGGAAGGCGATTCGGCAATGGCCGGGCCTGCCTTCCCGTGACGGGGGCGCCTTCCGGGTCTCGCGTTCTATGCCGCCGGCCCGTCCAACTCCCGCAGGAACCCGGCCAGCGCGGCGTTGAAGGCGGCGGGCCGCTCGAAATAGGTGGAGTGGCCAGCCGCTGCGATCTCCACATGCCGGGCGCGCGGCATGGCGGCCAGCAGGTGGGGCACAATGGGGGAGGCGAAGACCACATCCTCCGCGCCGGTGATCCAGAGGGTGGGGAGGCCGATGGCCGCGAGGTCGCTCGCCGGGCGTGTGCGGGCCTCGTAGAGGCGGCGGCGCAGGCTTTCCTTGTCCAGCTCCACGCTCATCTCGTCGATGGCGCGGTAGAGGAAGTGCAGCGCCGGCTGCTCCGCCGCGCCGCGCGCGCCCATGGCGGGGTGCACGCCGCGCGCCGCGTTCGCCTTCTGCTGCGGCGCCACCGCCTCCGACCAGCGCGCGAAGGCGTCGGCGGCGGCCTCGCCGGAGCGGCGCGGATCGACCGGGCCGGAGGTGGCGGAGAGCACCAGGCCCCGCAGGGCGCCGGGATGGGCGAGGGCGAAGCTGATGCCGGTCCAGCCGCCCATGGACTGGCCGATGAAGACCGGGCGCTCCAGGCCGAGATGGCCGAGCAGCGCGGCGAGGTCGCCGGCATAGGCGGCCGGGTCCGGCCCGCCGGGCGGCGTGTCGGAGGGGGCGAAGCCGCGGTGGCTGAAGGTGACGCAGCGATGGCTGCCCGCGAAATGGCCGACCTGCTGCCACCAGGAGAGATGGTTGCCGCCCAGCCCATGGCCGAAGACCAGCGCAGGCCCTTCGCCCGTCACCTCGTAGTAGATCCGGCAATCCGGGCGCTGCAGATAGCCGCGCTGGCGCGGCACGCTGCCGCCGGACAGGGCGAGGGGTTGCGTGGGCAGGCTGGTCATCGGGCGCCCTCCGGTAGTTGCCGGTGGCCAGCTTGCGGGCTTCCATGGCGCCTGTCGAGGCGCCGCGCCGGGAATGGCGCGGATCGTGCTTGGCAGGGCCCACGGCATTGCGCGACAGGGAACGATCCGATGAGTGGCTTCGAGTTCGACATGGTGGTCCGCGGCGGCACGCTCGCCACGGCGGCGGAGGTCTTCGAGGCCGATATCGGCATCCGCGACGGCGTCATCGCAGCACTCGGGCGCAACCTGCCGCGCGGCGCCGAGGAGGTCTCGGCCAGGGGGCTGATCGTCACGCCCGGTGGGCTCGATCCGCATTGCCATATCGAGGAACTGGGGCAGGACGGCACGGCGCAGGAGGAAAGTTTCGCCAGCGGCTCGGCCGCCGCGCTGGCCGGCGGCACGACGAGCTTCATCTGCTTCCTGCCGCAATGGAAGGGGCACAGCCTGGCCGACAGCGCGCCCGGCTACGCGGCGCGCGCCGAGCAGTCGCGCGCCGACTACTCCTTCCACCAGATCATCACCGACCCGACGCCCGAGGTGCTGCAGAAGGAGGTGCCCGCCCTGGTGGCGCGCGGCATCCGCAGCCTGAAGGTGTTCCTGACCTACGACCCGCTGCGCCTGACCGATGCCGAGTTCCTCGACGTGCTGGCCACCGCCCGCCGGCTCGGCGCCTTCGTCACCGTGCATTGCGAGAACTTCGATGCCATCGGCTGGCGCATCAACGCGCTGCTCAAGGCCGGGCTGACCGATCCGCTGCAGCACGCCTGGTCCCGCCCGCCGGTGGTGGAGCGCGAGGCAACGCACCGGGCCATCGCGCTCGCCGAGCTGGTGGACCAGCCGATCCAGGTCTTCCACGTCTCCTGCGAGGAGGCGGCGGCCGAGATCGCGCGCGGCAAGGCGCGCGGGCTGAAGGTCTGGGGCGAGACCTGCCCACAATACCTCACCCTCTCGCACGAGGACCTCACCGGCCCCGACTTCGCCGGCGCCAAGGCGGTCTGTTCCCCCGCGCTGCGCGAGAAGGCGGAGAACGCGCGCGTCTGGCGCCGCATCCAGGACGGCACGCTGGACATCGTCTCCTCCGATCATTGCGGCTTTTCCTTCGCCACCGCCAAGCGCGCCGCCGGCAGCAGCAGCTACGGCACCGGCGCGGCGGTGCAGCGGCCGGACGGAATGCCGGCCTTCAACGCCATCCCCAACGGCGTGCCGGGGATCGAGACGCGGCTGCCCGTGCTGTTCTCCGAGGGCGTCTCCAAGGGACGGATCGATTTGCCCACTTTCGTGCGCCTGTCCTCCGCCAATGCGGCGCGGCTCTTCGGCCTCGGCGGCCGCAAGGGCAGCCTGGCGCCGGGCGCCGATGCCGACCTGGTGCTGTGGGACCCCGACCGCGAGACCACCATCGCCCAGGAGCGGCTGCACCATGCCATCGACTACACGCCCTGGGAGGGCTTCGCGGTGAAGGGCTGGCCGGTGGTCACGCTGCGGCGCGGCGAGGTGGCGGTGCGCGAAGGCGAGGTGCTGGCGGCGCCGGGCAGCGGGCGCTTCCTGCCGCGCGGGCCCTATGATCTCGTGAAGCCGGCAGGACGGGTGCCGGACGGCTTCGACGCGGCCGGCATGGAGTAAAGAAGCCGGGGGGAAGGAATTCCCCCCGAACCCCCCATCTTTTTTTGCCGGCCTGGCGCTGCGGGGGCCGCAGGCGCAGGAAACGGGCAGAAAGAAGAAGGGGGTCTGGGGGAATTCATTCCCCCAGCCGCATCATGGCCCGGCGCTGTGCACCGCGAGGACGTTGTCGGTGGTCATGTCCACCTCCTGCAGCCGCACCTCGTAGCCCCAGAGGCGCGCGAGGTAGCGCAGCGTCGCCGCCGCGTCCTTGGCGTGCAGCAACTCGCCCGGCTTCGTGCGGTGCTCCACCATCAGCCGCCGGTCGCCGCCGAGGTCCACGTCCACCACCTGGATGTCCGGCGTGTTCAGGCCGGGATCGTAGCTGCGCGCCAGGGTGCGGCGCATCTCGCGGTAGCCGTGCTCGTCATGGATGGCGTCCACCAGCAGGGTTGGGTCGGAGGTGTCGTCCAGCAGCCGGAACATGCGGAAGCGCCGCATCACCCGGGGCGAGAGGAACTGCAGGATGAAGCTTTCGTCGCGGTAGTTCGCCCAGGCATGATGCAGGGTGCCGACCGGGTCGCCATTGCCGGCGAAGTCGGGGAACCACTGCCGGTCCTCCTCGGAGGGATCGGTGCAGGCGCGGGCGATATCCTCCATGATGGCATAGCCGAGCGCGTAAGGATTGAAGTTCGGCCCCGCATGCTCGAAGCCCATCTGCGTCACCACATTGGTGGTGGAGTGGATGGCCTCCAGATAGGCGGCGTCGTCGATCTGGCCGGTCTCGTGCAGCCGGGTCATGACCCGGTGGTGCACCCAGGTGGCGCAGCCCTCGTTCATCACCTTGGCCTGGGGCTGCGGGTAGAAGTACTGGGCGATCAGCCGGACGATGCGGATGAGCTCCCGCTCCCAGGGTTTCAGGACCGGGGAGATCTTCTCCAGGAAGTAGAGCAGGTTCTCCTCCGGCAGGCCGAGGCGCCGGCGGCGCTCCGCCACGCTGTCGAAGATCGCCTGCGGCTTGCCGGAGGGCACGGTGCGCCAGAGATCGTTGTAGACGCTCTCATCATACGCGCGCCGCTCGCGCTCGCGCTGCTCCTCCGATTTCAGGTTGAGCGGGCGCCTGCCGCCATGCCGGTGGACGCCATGGCGGGAGAGGGCATGCGCCGCGTCCAGCACCCGCTCCACCGCGGCGATGCCGTAGCGGTCCTCGCAACGGCTGACGAAGGTGCGGGCGAACTCCAGGTAGTCGAGGATGGCCGTGGCGTCCGTCCACTGGCGGAACAGATGGTTGTTCTTGAAGAAGTGGTTGTGGCCGAAGGCGGCATGCGCGATCACCAGCGCCTGCATGGTCGCGCTGTTCCCCTCCATCAGGTAGGAGATGCAGGGGTTGGAGTTGATCACCACCTCGTAGGCGAGGTTGGAATAACCCTTCTTGTACTCCGTCTCGTGCAGCAGGAAGTGCTTGCCGTAGGACCAGTGCCGGTAGGTCAGCGGCATGCCGTGGGCGGTGTAGACGTCGAGCATCTGCTCGGCGGTGATCACCTCGATCCGGTTCGGATAGACGTCGAGCTTCAGCTCCTCCTGCGCGATGCGCTCGATCGCGTCGTAGCAGCGGCGCAGCGTCGCGAAATCCCAGTGGCTGCCTTCGTAGAGCAGGGGCATGGTCCCGATCTCCGCCATCAGCCGGCCCCCCTCAAGCCCGCCACCGGGCGCTTGCCGAAGAGGTCGCGGAACACCGGGAAGATGTCGCGCCGCTCCGAGACGCGCCGCATGGCGAGGTTGGCGGCCCGCCGGGCGAGCGGGTCATAGCCGCGCCAGAGGTCGGTCTCGCCATGGATCAGGGCGCCCGAGGAGGCCACCTCGATATAGGCGAAGTACTGCACCAGCGGCAGGATGTCGTTCTCCAGCAGGCCGACCGCGCGGCCGGTATCGCCGCTGTAGTTGTCGCCGTCCGAGGCCTGGGCGGCATAGATGTTCCAGGAGGCGGCGGGGTAGCGCTCCCGCTGGATGCGGACCAGCTCCGCCAGCGCCGAGGAGACCACCGTGCCGCCGGTGCGCGGATCGGTGAAGAAGGTGTTCTCGTCCACCTCTTCCGCCGATTCGGTGTGGCGGATGAAGACCAGATCCACCCGCTTGTAGCGACGCTCCAGGAAGACGTGCAGCAGCAGGAAGAAGCGCTTGGCGAGGTCCTTCATGTTCTCCGTCATGGAGCCGGAGACGTCCATCAGGCAGAACATCACCGCCCGGGCCGAGGGCTTGGGAACGGGGGTGAAGCGGCGGTAGCGCAGGTCCACCGGGTCCACCCACGGGATGCGGGACTGCCGCCGCCGCGCCTCGACGAACGCGGTGCGCAGCTCGGCGAGGCGCTCCGGCTCCTCGCCGCTTTCCTCCAGCGCCGCGATCTCCTCCTCCAGGGCCCGCACGGCCTGGGATTTCGGCCGCTTCAGGCCGATGCGGCGCGCCATGGACTGGCGCATGCTGCGCGAAAGGTCGATCTGCGAGGGCGGGCCGTCCGTGCTGATGCCGGTGCGGGTGGGCGAGACCGTCTCGGTGTCGAGAATGTCCCGCTTCTCCAGGTCCGGCAGTTCCAAGTCCTCGAAGAACAGGTCGAGGAACTCCTCGCGGGTGAGGACGAAGCGGAAATTGTCCTCCCCGCCGCCATCCCCCTCGCCGCTGCCGGCCCCGCCGCCCCCTCCGCCGCCGCCTTTGCCATCGGGGCGCTTGAGACGGTCGCCGACGGAGAACTCCTTGTTGCCGGGCAGCACGAACTGCCGGCTGCCCGCCGTGAAGATCTGGTGGAAGGCCGGCTCATGCAGCGTGTCGGCGGGGATGGTGACCGCCTCCCCGTGCCCGACCTCGCGCAGCGTGCCGCCGTCCACCGCATCCCGCACCGCCCGCAGCACCGCCTGCCTGGCCCGCGCCAGGACGCGGCGGCGGTTCTCAAGGTTCTTGCCGTGCGGGTTGGGCCGTCTGTCGATGATGTCCAAGCCGATAGGTCCCTTGCGCTCAGGCCGACTGCTTCACGCGCATGTACCACTCGACCAGGCGCCGCACCTGGCGCTCGGTGTAGCCGCGCGACACCATGCGCTCAACGAAGTCGTTGTGCTTGCGCTCCGTCTCGCCATCCTTCTTCGAGCCGAAGCTGATGACGGGCAGCAGGTCCTCGACCTGCGAGAACATCCGCTTCTCGATGACGTCGCGGATCTTCTCGTAGGAGGTCCAGCTCGGGTTGCGCCCGCCATTGCTCGCCTTGGTCCGCAACGCGAATTTCACCACTTCGTTGCGGAAGTCCTTCGGGTTGGCGATGCCCGCCGGCTTCTCGATCTTGGTCAGCTCGGCGTTCAGCAGCTCCCGGTTCAGCAGCTGCCCGGTGTCGGGGTCCTTGAAGTCCTGGTCCTCGATCCAGGCATCGGCGTATTCGAGGTAGCGGTCGAACAGGTTCTGCCCGTAATCGTGGTAGCTCTCCAGATAGGCCTTCTGGATCTCGTTGCCGATGAACTCGGCATAGCGCGAGGCGAGCTCCGATTTGATGGCGGTGAGGTAAGCCTGCTCCACCTCGGGCGGGAACTGCTCGCGCCGCACCGACTGCTCCAGCACGTACATCAGGTGCACCGGATCGGCCGCGACCTCGTTGGGGTCGTGGTTGAAGGTGGCGGAGAGCACCTTGAAGGCGAAGCGGGTGGAGATGCCTTCCATGCCCTCGTCCACGCCGGCGGCATCCCGGTACTCCTGCATCGACTTCACCTTGGGGTCGGTGTCGCGGATGTTCTCCCCGTCATAGACCCGCATCTTGATGAAGGGGCGCGAGTTCGGGTGCGGCTTCAGGCGCGAGAGCACGGCGAAGCGGGCCAGCATCTCCAGCGTGTGCGGCGCGCAGGGCGCCTCGGCGAGCGCGGAGGTGCGGATCAGCTTGTCGTAGATCCTGGTTTCCTCCGTCACCCGGAGGCAGTAGGGGACCTTGACCACGCTCACCCGGTCGAGGAAGGCCTCGTTGGTCCGGTTGTTGCGGAAGCTCTGCCATTCCGCCTCGTTCGAGTGGGCCAGGATGATGCCCTGGAAGGGGATGGAGCCGATGTTCTCGGTGCCGACGTAGTTGCCCTCCTGCGTGGCGGTCAGCAGGGGGTGCAGCATCTTGATCGGCGCCTTGAACATCTCGACGAATTCGAGAATGCCCTGGTTGGCGCGGTTGAGACCGCCGGAGAAGCCATAGGCGTCCGGGTCGTTCTGGCTGTAGGTCTCGAGCTGGCGGATATCGACCTTGCCGACCAGCGCGGACACGTCCTGGTTGTTGTCGTCGCCCGGCTCGGTCTTGGCGATGGCGATCTGCTGGCGGCGGGAGGGATAGAGCTTCACCACGGTGAACTGCTCGAGATCCCCCTCGAACTCTTCCAGGCGCTTCAGCGCCCAGGGGCTCGCGAGGCCCGTGAGGTAGCGGCGGGGAATGCCGTACTGCTCCTCCAGCATCGGCCCGAAGCGTTCGGGGTCGAACAGGCCGAGCGGGCTCTCGAAGACCGGGCTGATCTGCCGGCCTGCCTTCAGGGCATAGATGGGCTCCTGCTCCATCAGCGCCTTCAGCCGTTCTCCGAGCGAGGACTTGCCGCCGCCCACCGGGCCGAGCAGGTAGAGGATCTGCTTGCGCTCCTCGAGTCCCTGCGCCGCGTGGCGGAAGAAGCCCACGATGCGTTCGATCGTGTCCTCCATGCCGTGGAAGTCGGCGAAGGCGGGATAGGTGCGGATCGTGCGGTTGAGGAAGATCCGCCCGAAACGCGGATCCTTCGCGGTGTCGATGGTCTGTGGTTCGCCGATCGCGCGCAACATCCGCTCGGCGGCCGAGGCATAGCATCCCGGGTCCGTCCGGCATTGTTCAAGGAACTGCGCGAGGCTCATCTCGCTCTCGCGCCGTTGCTCGCGCATCGCGCTGTGGAGGGAGAAGACGGTATCAAGCTGGGCCATTCGCGCTCCTGGCTTGCTTCTCATGGACAGGGCTTTTGCTTGTGACAACGTCACGGCCTGCCTGGATGAGTTTCCGCTTTCAGGCGCGCAAAAGTCACGCGAATCATTCGGCTGTTACTCAAAAAAATTATTGGGTACGCCGCTGAAAATCCGTACCCCGCCATGCGTTAACACTTTGATGTTGAGTTGCGCCGCGGACCGCGATGCGGCGCTGGCGCTGCCTCGCGCCAGCGCCGTCACAACCGGCCTCCCGCCGAGTCGCGGCCGCTCCCTCAGGCCGGCGGCCGCCAGCGCAGCAGCCGCAGCGCGTTCATCGTTACCAGCACCGTCGCGCCCGTGTCGGCCATGATGGCGGCCCAGAGGCCGGTCGCGCCCACTACGGTGGTGCCGAGGAAGACCAGCTTCAGTCCTACCGCGAGGGCCACGTTCTGCCGCACATTGGCGAGGGTGGAGCGGGAGAGGGCGACCAGCTCGGCCACCCCGCCGACGCGGTCGCGCATCAGCGCTGCGTCCGCCGCCTCCAGCGCCACGTCGGTGCCGCCGCCCATGGCCACCCCGGCGGTGGCGGCGGCGAGGGCGGGGGCGTCGTTGATGCCATCGCCCACCATGATCACCGCGCCCTCGCGGCGCAGCGCGGCGATCTCCGCCAGCTTGCCCTCCGGCCGCAGCCCGGCCCGCGCCGGCAGCCCCACCGCCGCGCCGATGGCGGCGCCGGTGCGCGGGTTGTCGCCGGTCAGCATCACCGCGCCGACGCCGAGCCGGCCCAGCGCGGCGACACCCTGCGCCGCATCGGCGCGCGGCTCGTCGCGCAGCGCCAGCAGGCCGAGCGGAGCCTTCTCCGCCACCAGGACCACCACCGTCTTGCCGGCTTCCTCCAGCGCGGCGGCGGCCTTCGCCAGGGGCGGCGGCAGCGCGGCGCCGGAGGCTTCCGCCCAGGCCGGGCTGCCCAGGCCGAGGCGGCGGCCCTCCACCGTGCCGGTCACCGCCTGGCCCGGCAGCGCCGCAGCCTCCCGCGCCGCCTGCACCGGCACGCCGCGCGTCGCGGCGGCCTCCAGTACGGCGCGTGCCAGCGGATGGGCGGAGCCGGCCTCCAGCGCGGCGGCGAGGCGCAGCAGCTCGGCCTCCTCCACCCCTTCGGCGGGCAGCAGATCGGTGAGCCGCGGGCGGCCCTGGGTCAGCGTGCCGGTCTTGTCGAAGGCGACGGTGCGGGCGCCGCCGATCGCCTCCAGCGCCGCGCCGCCGCGCACCAGCAGCCCGTGCCGCGCGCCGGCGGAAAGGCCGGCGGCCATGGCGGCGGGCACCGAGATCACCAGCGCGCAGGGGCAGGCGATCAGCAGCAGCGCCAGGCCGCGATACAGCCAGGTCGCCCAGTCGGCCCCGGCCAGCAGCGGCGGCAGCAGGATCACCGCCGCGGCCACCGCCATGGCGGCCGGGGTCCAGATGGCGCTGAACCGCTCGATGAAGCGCTGGGTGCGCCCGCGCGAGGCGGTGGCCTCGGCCACCATGCGGGCGATGCGGGCCAGGGTGCTGTCGGCGCCCGCATGGGTGACGCGGACCCGCAGCACGCCCTCGGCATTGACACTGCCGGCCACGACCGGCTCGCCGGGACCACGCGCGACGGGCATGCTCTCGCCGGTCACCGGGCTTTCATCCAGGGCGGAGCGGCCTTCCAGGATCTCGCCGTCGCAGGGCACCCGGTCGCCCGGGCGCACGAGCACGACCTCGCCGACGGCCAGCCGGTCGGCGGGGACTTCCTCCACCGCACCGCCCGGCCCCTCGCGCCGGGCGGTGCGGGGCATCAGGGCCACCAGGGCGCGGATGCCGGCGCGGGCGCGGCCGGCGGCAACGCTCTCCAGCATCTCGCCGATGGCGAAGAGCAGCACCACCATCGCCGCCTCCCCGGCGGCGCCGATGATGGCCGCGCCGGCTGCGGCGACGACCATCAGCGCCTCGATGCTGAAGGGGCTGCCGGCACGCGCCAGCGCCCAGGCGCGGCGGCTGAAGGGCACCAGCGCGACCAGCGTGGCGGCCAGATAGAGCCATTGCGAAGCCGCGGGCAGCAGATGCGCCGCGACGGCGGCGGCCCCCACCAGCACGGCCAGCATCGCCACCAGCCGCGCCTGGGCGGTGGCATGCCAGGGGCGCTCCGCATCCCCAGGCGCGGCGGGATGCGCGTGCGCCAGGCCACCGTGGTGATGGTGGGCGTGATCGCCGGCCTGCGCGCCTGCATGGGTGTGAGCAGGGGCATGCTCATGAGGGTGGGCGTGGCCGTCGCCGCAGCCGCGGTCCTCGTGCGTCTGGCTGCCGGCGGGACGCGGCGCCGGCCGCGGGGCCAGCGGCGATACTGAATAGCCGAGCGCCGCGACCGCCTGCGTGATCCGCTCCGGCGGCGTCGCCTCCGGCGCAAGGCGCAGCGACAGCTCCTCGGTCATCAGGTTCACCGTGACGTCCGAGACGCCCGGCAGGCGCTCCACGGCCCGCGTGACCTTGGCCACGCAGGCGGCGCAGTCCATTCCGCTGACCCGCCAGGCTGCCCGTCCGCTGCTCTCCACCGCTTCGCCCTCTGGAGGGTGGGCATGGCCGTGGCAGCAGCCGCAGGCGCCGTGCGCGGGGCTTTGGGCGGCGGGGCGCGGCGCTGGCCGCCTGACCAGCGGCGATACTGAATAGCCGAGCGCCGAGACGGCCCGCGTGATCCGCTCCGGCGGCGTCGCCTCCGGCGCAAGGCGCAGCGACAGTTCCTCGGTCATCAGGTTCACCGTGACATCCGAGACGCCCGGCAGGCGCTCCACGGCCCGCGTGACCTTGGCCACGCAGGCGGCACAGTCCATTCCGCTGACCCGCCAGGCTGTCCGCTCGCTGCTCTCCATCGCTTCGCCCTCCATCGGTGCGGGCTCAGCTATGGGACCTCCAGTGGCTGGAGGTTCAAGGGGGGCGTGCCTAAATTCAGCCGGACGGAGAGAAGGCAAGGAGGACCAGATGGATCAGCCCATGCGTGAGATCCCGGCCGCCGCGCGCCATGCCATCGGCGAACTGGCGCGGCGCACCGGCGTGAAGGCCACCACCATCCGGTGGTACGAACAGGAGGGGCTGCTGCCGCCGCCAGCGCGCAGCGAGGGCGGGCACCGGCTCTACTCCGACGACCACCTGCGGCGGCTGGGCTTCATCCGCCATGCGCGGGAGCTTGGCTTCGCCATGCCGGCCATCCGCACGCTGCTGGGACTGGCCGGACGCCCGCGCGAGGACTGCACCACCGCCCATGCCCTGGCGAAGGCACAGATTGCCGAGATCGACTCCCGCCTGCGCCGGCTGGAGGCCCTGCGCACCGAACTGGCCGGCATGGCCGCAGCCTGTGAGGGCGGCCCGGCGCAGGACTGCCGCATCCTCGAAACCCTGGCGGATTTCGAGCACGGGCACTGCCAGCACCACGAGCATGAAACGGGGTGAGAACAAGGCTGGGGGAATGAATTCCCCCAGACCCCCATCTTTTCTCTGTCAGTTTCCCGCATGCGCGGGAAGCGGGGCGTCAGGCTGATAAAAAGAAGAAAGAGGGCTCGGGGGACTGCCCGAAGCAGCGCCCCGGAGCCCCCGAGCTTTTCAGCGCGGCCGGTTCCGCAGCTGCTCCGCCTCGGCGTAGAACTTCTTTTCCCAGGCCTTGTGGTTGTCCAGGCCTTCGCGGATGAAGGGCGTGAACACCGCCAGGTTCAGCAGCAGCCAGTTCACCAGCCGCGCCGGGAAGCGCAGCGGCTTCACGAAATCCACGAACAGCACCACGCGGGTCTTGTCGGTGTGGTTCCAGGCCTCGTGCTCATAGGCGTCGTCAAAGACCAGCGCCTTGCCCTCATCCCAGTGGCAGAGAGTCTTGTCCACGCGGATGCCGAGCTTGTCGCGCGGCTCGGGCACGATCAGGCCGAGATGCAGGCGCAGCACGCCGTTATAGGGGCCGCGATGCGGCGGCAGGTGCTTGCCCGGCTCGAAGATCGAGAACATCGCCGTCTTCAGGCCGGGGATCTTCTGGACGATGCGCCAGGTCTCCGGGCACTGGCGGATGTTCTGCTCGGAGGACAGGCCGTAGCCGGTCAGGAAGAAGGTCTTCCAGTGCTTGTCCTTGCTGATCGTCTGCACGTCGGTGGAGATGTCGTGGAAGCTCGGCAGCTCCTCCTGGCGCAGCAGCACCTTGTCCAGCTCGGCGCGGATCAGCGGCCATTCGCGCTCGATCTCCGCCACCCAGGGGAAGGTGGCGTTGTCATAGACCGGCGGATTGCCGACCTTGGAGTGCTTCAGGTTCAGCCGCTCCGCCATGGCGACGACCGACATGAAGAAGCGGGCGGTCAGGCTGGGCCGCGCCATCGGAGCGATGTCGGCCGTGCCGAAGGTCTGCCGCGGCTCGCCCTGCCGGTCGGGTTGCGTGGCGCCGTGATGCAAGTGCGTAGTCTCCCTGAACACCGTCGTGATGCGCTCTCTCCTGGGTCCGCCACCCCGGCAGGTCAAGCCGGGCGGGGCGGCGACGGCCGGACGAGGCGAGGCGGGCTGCCGCCGGCGCGCTTCACGTTACCGGGTGTGACAATGCGGCGATTGCGCCTGGACTTCCTCCGCAGGTTGCCGACCTGTCGGAAGGAGGATCGCCCAGCCTCCCTATATTGCGAGTGATTCTTAATATCCGCAACGGGGGCAGCCGAGAAAAGAGATCTCCCCGGCTGCGGCGCGAAACTGGCAGAAAGAAGAAGGGGGTTCGGGGGAATTCATTCCCCCGACCTTTCCCCCCCGCCTCAGGCCACTTCCGCGCACAGGCTGGCTATCTTGCCGGCCGCCGCCTCCGGCGCGGCGTGATGCAGCCGGCCATCCTCCAGGCGCCAGACGACCCTGCCCAGGCGCCGCAGGAGGGCGGTGTTGTGGCTGATCGCCAGGATGCCGAGGCCTTGCCCGGCCATGTACTCCCGCAGGCGGTGCCACAGCGCGGCCTGGGCCAGCGGGTCGAGCATGGCGGAGATCTCGTCCGCCACCAGGTAGCGCAGGCCCGGTGCCAGGCTGCGCAGGATCACCACCCGCTGCAACTCGCCGCCGGAGAGCTCGTGCGGGTAGCGCCGCAGCCAGGAATCCTCGATGCCGAAGGCCCGCCGGGCCGCCGGGCCGGGCGTATAGGCCTCCTCCAGGATGCGGCCGACGCGCCAGCGCGGGTTCACCGCCAGTTCCGCCGCCTGCGGCAGCAACTGCACGGGACAGAAGCCATGTGCGGGCAGTGGCGCCCCATCCAGCCGCACCGTGCCGCGCGCGGGCGCCAGATGGCCGGCGAGCAGGCGGCCCAGCGTGCTCTTGCCGGCGCCGGAGGGGCCGGCCAGCCCCACCACCTGCCCCGGCGGCAAGGCCAGCGAGAGGCCGGCGAGCAGGCCGCCATGGTGCAGGTCCTGGGCCACCAGCATCAGCCGGCCTCCGCCGGAAGGAAGCCCACCTCCGGCAGCGCCTGCCACAGCGCGCGGGCATAGGGCGAGGCGAGGGCCATGCCATTTCCCTGGAAGGCCGCGGCGGGAGCGGTCTCCTGCAGGGCACCCTCCCGCAGGATGGCGACGCGGTCGGCCAGCGGCAGCACCGCCGCGAGGTCGTGCGAGATCACCAGCACGCCACGCCCGGCATCGGCGCGGGCGCGCAGATGGCCGAGCACGCGGGCCGCATTCTCCGGGTCGAGCCCATTGGTCGGTTCGTCGGCGATGAGAAGCTCGGCCTCCCCCAACGCGGCAATGGCCAGCATCGCCCGGCGCGCCATGCCGCCCGAGAGCTGGTGCGGGAAGCGGCGCGCGGCCGCCATGCCCAGGCCGAAGCGGGCCAGCGCGGCGGCGGCGGCGGGCGCGCGGTCCGGGGCGGGCAGGCCGGCCCGGCCCGCGGCCCATTCCACCTGCCGCCCGGCGCGCACCAGCGGGTCCAGCCAGGCGATGGACTGCGGCACCAGGGCGACGCGCCGGCCGCGCAGCCGCGGGGCATCCAGCGGCGCTCCCTGGAAGCGCATTTCGCCGGACATCGCCGCATTCGGCGGCAGCAGGCCGAGAATGGCCTGGGCCAGCAGGCTCTTGCCCGCGCCCGAGGCGCCGATCACCGCCAGGACCTCGCCGGCCCGCACCCGCAGGGAGACGTCCCGCAGCGCCGGCACGACCTCCCGCCGCCACAGGCCGCGCGGGCGCCGGAAGCCGATGGAAAGCCGCGAAACCTCCAGCATTGCCGCTCAGGCCTCGGCCGCGCGGGGCGAGAGCCAGGCACGCAGGCCGCTGGCGATGCCGTCCAGGCAGAGCACGGCGGCCAGCAGCAGCGCCCCCGGCAGCACGCCGAGCCACCACCAGCCGGCGCTGAGCGAGCCCAGCGACTCGGCCAGCAGGCCGCCGATCGAGGGCCGCGCGGGGGCGATGCCGAAGCCGATGAAGGTCAGCGCCGCCTCGTGCAGGATGGCGTGCGGCAGCATCAGCAGGAAGCCTACGGTCAGCTGCGGCAAGGCATGGGGCAGCAGGTGGTGGCGCAGGATGAACCAACGTCCGCGCCCGAAGCGCCGCGCATGCAGGACATAATCCGCCGCCAGCACGCCGCGGAACTCGGCACGGAGGATGCGCGTCAGCACCGGCCAATGGGTGAGGGCGACCGCCGCCACCACGGCGCCGACCCCGCCGCCGAGCGCGAAGGCGACCAGGATCATCAGCACCAGATGCGGCAGGCCGATGCAGGTTTCCACCGCCAGCCCGACCGCCGCGTCGGCGGCGCGGCCGAGCATGGCCAGCCCGGCCAGCAGCAGCGCGATCAGCGTGCTGGCGCTGGCGGCGAGCAGGCCGACGAGAAGGCTGGTCTCCAGTCCGCGCAGGCTGCGCGCCAGCAGGTCGCGGCCCAGCGGATCGGTGCCGAAAGGATGGCCCGGGCCGGGGGGCAGCGCCGCCAGGCCGAAGCGCGGGCGCAGCAGGGCGGCGTCCATCCCGTGCCCGGCCAGCAGGGCGCCGCCCAGCAGCGCCGCCGCCGCCGTGCCGGCCAGCAGCAGGCGGCCGCGCGCGTTCATGCCCGCCCCCGCTGGCGGGGATCGACGGCCTGGGCCAGCAGGTCGGCGAGCAGGTTGCCGCAGCCGACGAAGAGCGCGGTGGCCAGCGCGATGCCGAGCAGCAGCGGCACGTCGGCGCGCAGCCCGGCCTCGACGGCGGCGCGGCCGAGGCCGGGCCAGGCGAAGACCTGCTCGGCCACCACCGAGCCGCCGAACAGCTCGCCCATGCCGGCGAAGAGGATGGCCAGCGCCGGCAGCGCGGCATGGCGGGCGGCATGGCGCAGCGCCACCTCGGCGCGCCCGGCGCCCTGGGCCATGGCGTAGAGGGCGAAGTCGGCCCGCATCGCCTCGGCCGCCTTGACGCGGGTGTGCAGCGCCACCGGCCCCACGCCCAGCACCGAGAGTGCCGCCACCGGCAGCGCCAGATGCGCCAGCCGCTGGGCGAGCGAGACCTGCTCCGGCAGCAGGCCGGGCGGCGCGGCGCAGCAGACCGGCACCCAGCCCAGCCAGACGGCGAAGACGATGAGCAGCAGCATGGCCAGCCAGAAGCCGGGCAGGGCGGCCAGCAGATAGGCATAGAGGCGGATGGCGCGGTCCAGCCAGCCGCCCTCGCGCATCCCGGCGAGGAGGCCGAGGCCGAAGCCGAGCGCCCCGCCCAGCAGCCAGGCCGGCAGCATCAGCGCCAGCGAGGCGGCGAAGCGTTCGCCGATCACCTGCGTCACCGGCGCGGCGAAGATGCTGCTCTCGCCGAGATCGCCGCGCAGGGCGTTGCCCAGCCAGTGGAGGAACTGCGCCGGCGCCGGCTGATCGAAGCCCCAGCGGGCGGCGATGGCGGCGCGCTGTTCGGGCCCGACCTGCGCGGCGGCGGGGCCGAGGAAGGCCTCCACCGGGTCCACCGGCGCGGCCCGGGCCAGGGCGAAGGCCAGGGCGGCCACGCAGAGCAGCAGCAAGGCCAGCCGCAGCAGCCGGCGGAGCAGGAAAGCCAGCAGGGGCGGGAGAACGGGCGGGGCCGCTCCCGCCGCGCTCACGGGCATGTCCAGCGCCAGCCCAGGAGGCCGGCGGTGATCGGCCAGCCATGGCCGTGCGGCTCGATCTGCGTCCGGCCGAGATCGAGGCAGCGGTTGGCGAAATAGACATGGTCGAGATTGACCAGCCAGGCCCAGGCGGCGTCGCCCTTCATGCCGTAGCCGGTGGTGCCGTCCCATTCCGCCGCGCGCCATTCCGGCCACGAGGCCTCCAGCGAGGGCGCGGTCTGCGCGGCGGCGAAATGCGCCTCCACGGCGGGGTTGGCGTAGCGGCCGGCATTGAAGAAGCCATGCCCCGCACGGGCGGCGGAATAGAGGTTGTAGACCTCCGCCGGATTGTGGCTGCCCCAGCCGAAGAGCACGGCGCGGCTGGCCATCAGGCGGCGCGTGTCCTCGCGGCTGCGGCCCTCGGGATCGATGGCGATGCCGAGCGGGCGCAGCATCTCCGCCACGGTGAGCGCCAGGGCCTGCCGGGTACTGTCGCCGGCGAAGTAGAGCAGCGGGATGCGGGCGGGGTGGCCGTCCTTGGCGCGCAGGCCGTCCGGGCCCGGGCGCCAGCCGGCCTCGTCCAGCAGGCGGGCGGCGCCCTCCGGGTCGGCGTCCGGCAGGCGCGACGCGGGGTTGGACCAGGGCAGGCCGTCGGCCGGGCCATAGGCGGCGGTGCCGAAGCCGAGCAGCGCCGTCTCCACCAGCGCGCGGCGGTCGAGTGCGATGTTGATGGCGCGGCGGATGGCGGGATCGGCGGTGACGTCATTGCCGGTGGCGCCGTCCGCCGGCCGCATCGGGAAGACGATGCCGCGGTTGTCCACCGAGCGGACCACCACCCGGCGCATCCCCTCCGGCACGCGCGCGGCGAGGCTGGGCGGCACCGCCACCAGGTCGAGCTGCCCGGCCATGGCGGCGGCATGGCTGGCGGCCTCGCCGGTGAAGAGGAAGGTGAGGCGGGCGAAGGCGGGCTTCGGGCCGTAATAGTCCGGGTTGGCCTCGGCGATCAGCTGCTGCCCGGGCGACCAGAGCACCAGCCGGTAGGGGCCGGAGCCGAGGGGATGCCGCGCATAGTCCGGCCCGTACTTGGCGGCGGGGACGATGCCGAGGGTGAAGAAGCTCTCGGCGAAGGTGATCTGCGGCGCCTTCAGTGTCAGGCGCAGGCTGTAGGGGCCGGTGACGCTGGCCTCGCGCAGCGCCGAGAGGTCCACCGCGCCGCCCGCCTCCGCGGCGGTGCTGAAGGTGAAGGCCACGTCCTCGGCGGTGAGCGGCGTGCCGTCGGAGAAGCGGGCATCCTCGCGCAGCGTGATGTCCCAGTTCAGCCGGTCTGCCGAAAGCTGCCAGCGCGTTGCCAGGTCGGGCCGGATGGCGAGGTCGGCGTCGCGCCGCAGCAGGGTGGACTGGAACAGCGGGTGCCCGTACTCGCCCCAGCCCTGGATCGGGTCGTAGCCGCGCTCCGGCTCGCCGGGCAGGGCCAGCACCAGCGCCGTGCGCGGTGCCGCGGCGGCAGGCTGGGCGAGGGAAAGCGCGAGCAGCAGGGCTGGACCGGGCGCGGCCAGCCGGCGCAGGGTGGAGGGCAAGGCGGGTCGCTCCGGTCCGTGGCGGGCGCGGCAGTTTGGGCAGGGAGCGGTATGAGGTCCAGGGTAAAACGTCATACTCGCCGCCGCGGCGGCGCATGGGAGGCAACCGCATGCAGCGGGTGACGGTGACGCTGGATGACGACCTGGCGGCCGAGCTGGACCGGATGATGGCCCGCCGCGGCGACAGCAACCGCTCCGAGACGGTGCGCGACCTGCTGCGCGACGGGCTGCGGCAGAGCGCGGCGGCGGCGGGAGAGGAAGGGCCGAGCCTCGGCGCGCTGGTCTATACCTACGCGCATGAGCAGCGCGACCTGGCGCGGCGGCTGACCGGCGCCTTCCACCACCACCACGACCTCTCGGTGTCCTCCCTGCACCTGCATCTGGACCAGGAGATGTGCCTGGAGATCGCGGTGCTCAGGGGCGAGGCGGAGGCGCTGCGGCACTTCGCCGAGCATGTCATGGCCGAGCGGGGCGTGCGGCACGGCCGGCTGGTGCTGCTGCCGGATGCGGGCGCGGAGCCTGGCGGGGCGGAAAGTGCCAGGGGCGCCGCCCCTGGAACCCCGCCGGGGTGACCGTGTCACCCCGGACCCCGCCATTCGTAAAAAGGGGGGAGGTGGAAGCCCTCCCCGCCCCGGGTCTTAGCCCAGGCGCTCCTTGAGGTCCTTGGCGGGCTTGAACTTCACGCCCTTGCTGGCGGCGATCTGCACGACCTCACCGGTGGCCGGGTTGCGGCCCTGGCGGGCGGCGCGCTCGCTGATGGCGAAGCTGCCGAAGCCGGCCAGGCGCACCTCGCGGCCCGCGCCAAGGGCGTCAGCCACCGCGGCCAGCGCGGCCTTCAGCATGGCGTCGGCCTGGGTCTTCGGCAGGCCGGTGGCCGAGGCGGCGGCATCGACCAGGTCCTGACGGCTGAGGGGGCGGGTTTCTTCGGTCAAGTTGCGCTCCGAAAGCTGGAATGGGCGAGGCGCAGGAGAGACACGCTTCGATTGGTCCGGTCAAGCCAAGCTCTCCCTCGACAAGCGGCAAAGCGGCTCCTGGCCGGAGGTTTTCCACCGGAAATTGCGGGATGCGGCAGAAAGGTGGCACTTCGGCCTCGCCGCCCGCCGCTGCCTCGCCCTGTCGCTCAGCGCCAGGCCTGCAGGATCTGCTCCGTGGTCACCGCCTCGATCTGCTGGCCGAAGCGCTCGCTGTAGAGGGTCAGCAGGGCGTCATGCGTGCGGTCGGAGGAGGAGCAGAGCGCGTCGGTCGGGATCACCACCCGGTAGCCCAGGTCCACCGCCCCGAGCACGGTGGCGAGCACGCAGACATCCGTCTCGGCGCCGCTGATCACCAGCGTGTCGATGCCGCGCGCCTGCAGGCGCTCGTGCAGGCCGGGCGTGGTCCAGGGCGAGTAGACCGGCTTGTCCAGCATTTCGGCCGGCGGCACCAGCCGGGCGAGCGGGGCCAGCAGCTCCGTGGCGCCGGGGGGGAGCCTGTCGAGCGTCATCTGCGACCAGTTCTCGAAGTAGCGGCGCCAGGTGCCGCTGCGCTGCTCCGGGCGCTCGGGCGGGATGAAGCGGGTGAAGACGGTGCGCTCCGGAAAGGCGGTGGCGAGCCGCTCGACCATCGGCAGCACCCGTTTCATCCAGGGTGTCTCCCAGGGCCCCTCGGCAAAGATGTTCTGCATGTCGATGCAGAGATGGACGCAGCTTTCCGTCAGCGGGCCGTGCTTGAGGCGGTCATGCGGCGGCATGGCGAGTCTCTCCAGGTCAGTCCGACAAGGGGAACAACCGGAGGGGGAGGAAGGATGCGGGCGCCTGCGCGGGATCCGCTGCGCGCGGCGCTCAGCCCGGCGCCGCCTCGCCCCCCGGGAGGGTGCGCCGCACCGCTTCCACCAGCGCCTCGGCGGCAGGGGAGAGGCTCCCGCCACGCCGGCGCAGCAGAAGGATGCCGCGGCGCATCGCGGCCGCGGCGATCGGGCGGGTCTGCAGCACCGGAGCCAGCCGGAGGTCGAGCGCGGTCGCCGGCAGCACGCCGATGCCGAGGCCCGCGCGCACCAGCGCCACGGCGGTGCTCATATAGGTCGCCTCGTAGGCGGGGCGCAGCACCAGCCCGGCCTCGGCGAAGGCGCGTTCGGCCAGGGCGCGCACGCTGCTGCCGGGATCGGTGAGCACCAGCGGCTCGGCCGCCAGGGTGGCGGGCGTCAGGCGCTCCGCCGCCGCCAGGGCGTGGCCGGGCGGCAGCACCGCCACCAGGTCATCCTCGAAGAGCGGCTCGGCCGCCAGTTCGGCATCCGGGCCGGGCAGGGTGCCGATGCCCAGCTCCGCCTCCCCGGTCTTGATCCGTTCCACCACCCGCCCGGCCACGGCATCCTGCACCAGCACGCGGATTCCCGGATGCACCCGCCGCAGCCGGGCGAGCGCCACCGGCAGCAGAGTCGCCGCCACCGAGGGAAGCACCGCCAGATGCACGGTGCCGGAGCGACCGGCGGCCTGCTCCCGCGCTCCGGCGACCACCTCGTCCAGCTCGTCCAGCACGCGGCGGAAGGACTGCGCCATGCCCAGCCCCGCCGCCGTCGGCCGCACGCCACGCGCCGAGCGCTCGAACAGGGTCAGGCCGAGCGCCTCCTCCAGGCCGCGGATCTGCACGGTCAGGGCCGGCTGCGAGAGGTGCAGGCGTGCGGCGGCGCGGCCGAAGCTGCCTGCCTCCGCCGCCGCTACCAGAGCACGAAGCTGTCGCAACGAGAGGCTCATAAGCGGACTCTATGACTGCCCCAGAATCTTACAAATTGCATAATGGCACAATCCGCCGCTCCATCACTGTCAAAGTGGCCGGCCCAAGGCGCCGCGCCCGATGAGGAGACGGACATGCCCCGCACCCCTGCCTCCCGCCGCACCCTGCTCGGCGGCGCCCTGGCCGCCCTGGCCACGCCGCTCCTGGCAACCGGCGCCCGCGCGCAACAGGCCTGGCCGGACCGGCCGATCCGGCTGATCGTGCCCTTCGGCGCCGGCACCAGCACCGATCTCGTCGCCCGCCTGATGACGCCCCGCATGTCGGAGCTGCTGGGCCAGTCCATCGTGGTGGAGAACCGCGCCGGGGCGGGCGGCGTGGTGGGCAGCGACGCGGTCGCGAAGTCGCCGCCCGATGGCTACACGCTCTGCCTCGGCAGCATCGCCTCGCATTCGGTGAACATGTCGCTGATGCCCAGCATGCCCTATGACGTGATGCGCGACTTCACGCCGATCTCGCTGGTCACCGAGGCGCCGAACCTGCTGGTGGTCTCCCCTGCCGTGCCGGCCAGGACGCTGCCGGAGTTCATCGCCTGGGCCAAGACGCAGCGGGATGGCGTCAGCTACGCCTCGGCCGGCAACGGCACCTCCAGCCACCTGGCGGGCGAGCTGCTGAAGCTCAAGACCGGCGCGCCGCTGGTGCACGTGCCCTATCGCAGCGGCTCGCAGGCGGTGACCGACGTGATCTCCGGCACGGTGCCGATGACCATCTACCAGGTGGCCGCCGTGCTGCCCTTCGTGCGGGAGGGCAAGCTGCGCGCGCTGGCCACCACCTCGGCCAAGCGGCTGGACGTAGTGCCGGAAATCCCCACCGCCATCGAGCAGGGCGTGGCCGACTTCGACGTCGCCGCCTGGCACGGGCTGTTCGGCCCGGCGAAGCTGCCGGAACCGATCCGCGACCGCATCTATGCCGCCCTGCGCCAGTCCCTCTTCGCGCCCGAGATGAAGGCGCAACTGGAAAAGCAGGGACTGGTGCCGATCGCCATGCCGCCGGCCGAGTTCCGCCCCTGGCTGGAGGCGGACATCGCCAAGTGGCGCGAGGTGGTGCGCGTCTCCGGCGCGCGGGCGGACTGAGGCATGGCTTTCGATCGCCCCTCCGCTGACCTGCTGCGAATCGGCTGCGGCTCCGGCTTCTCGGGCGACCGGCTCGACGCGCCGGGGCCGGTGGTGGAGGCGCTGGTCGCCGCCGGCGGCCCCGCCGCGCTGATTCTGGAGGTGCTGGGCGAGCGCACCCTGGCCCTGGCCCAGCGCGAGCGGCTGCACCGGTCCGAGGCCGGCTTCGAGCCGGCGCTGCTCGACCTGCTGCGACCGATCCTGGCGCGCTGCGCGGCGCATGGCATCCCGATCGTCACCAATGCCGGCGCCGCCAACCCGCGCGGCGCGGCGCGGGCGGTGCTGGGGCTGGCGCGCGGGCTGGGCCTGCCGGAGCTGCGCGTCGGCGTGGTGGAGGGCGACGACATCCGCGGCACCGACGCGCTCGCCGACCTCGACCCCTGGGAGGGCGATGCCGGCGCGGTGCTGGAGCCGGAGAAGGTCATTGCCGCCAACGTCTATCTCGGCGCCGCGCCGATCGCCGCGGCGCTGCGGCAGGGCGCGCAGGTGGTGATCACCGGCCGCTGCTCCGATCCCGCCCTGGCGCTCGGCCCGATGCTGGCGCATTTCGGCTGGGCGGCGGATGACTGGGACCGGCTCGCCGCCGGCACCATGGCCGGACACCTGCTGGAATGCGGCGCTCAGGTCACCGGCGGCTATTTCGCCGATCCCGGCGTGAAGGACGTTCCGGGCATGGCGACGCTGGGCTTCCCCATCGCCGAGATCGGCGCCGACGGCGGCGTGCTGATCACCAAGCCCGCAGGCAGTGGTGGCCGGGTGGACCGGCAAACCGTGACCGAACAGCTTCTCTACGAGCTGCACGATCCCGCCGCCTACCTGACGCCTGACGTGGTGCTGGACATCACCGGCGTCGCCATCACCGAGGAGGCGCCGGACCGCGTGCGACTCAGCGGTGCGCGGGGCCGCCCCCGGCCGGAGCGGCTGAAGGCCACCGTCAGCCTGCCCGGCGGCTGGCTGGGCGAGGGCGAGATCTCCTATGCCGGGCCGAATGCCCGCGCCCGCGCGGACCTCGCCGGCCGCACCCTGCTGGAGCGGCTGCGGCTGCTCGGGCTGGAGGGCCAGGCGCGGCTTGACCTGATCGGCGTCGTCAGCGTCTTCGACGGCGATGCCGGCGCGCTGCGCGAGGCCGAGGCAAGCAGCCCGCCCGACCTGCGCCTGCGGCTGGCCTTCGCCAGCGAGAGCCGCGCGGCGGCGGAGCGGGCGGCGCGCGAGGTGCTTTCGCTCTATTGCTGCGGCCCGGCGGGCGGCGGCGGCGTGCGCACCCGCGTGACGGATCGCATCCGCACCCTGTCTTTCCTGGTGCCGCGTGAGCGGCTGGCGCCACGTGTCTCGCTGCTTTCGCTGGAGGGTGAGGCATGAGCGCCGTTCCGCTGCACCGGCTGGCGCATGCCCGCGCCGGCGACAAGGGCAACCGGCTGAACCTTTCGCTGATCGCCCACCGCGCCGAGGACTGGCCGTTGCTGGCGCGCGAAGTGACGGAGGCGCGGGTGCTGGCGCTTTTTGCGCATCGCGGCGCCACCGCGGTGCGGCGCTACGACCTGCCGGCGCTCGGCGCCTTCAATTTCGTCATCGAGGACGTGTTGCAGGGTGGGGTGAACGGCGCGCTCAACCTCGACGGGCACGGGAAGAGCCTGTCCTTCCTGCTGCTGGGGATGACGGTGGAGGGCGGGTGAGAAAAAGCCCGGGGGAAGGAATTCCCCCGGACCCCCATCTTTTTTCTGTCGGTCTGGCCAGCGAGAAACGCGACGAAAAAGGGAGGGGGCCTGGGGGAACTCATTCCCCCGGGCTGACCGGCAGCCGATAGACCCGCGCCGCCGTCCCCGCGAAGAGCGCCTGCTTCTCCTCCGCCGAGGCGGCCGCGGCGAGGCGCTGGAAGGCGTTCCACAGCGTGGTGTAGCTGCACATCCCCTTGTCCACGGGGAAGTTGCTCTCGAACATGCAGCGTGCGCTGCCGAAGGCCTCGATGCAGGTCTCGACCCAGGGCTTCCAGGCTGCCGCCAGTTGCTCCGACGAGGGCGGCAGCGGCTGCTCGTGGAAGGTGAGGCCGCTGATGCGCATGGCCATCCCGCCAAGCTTCACATGCAGGTTCGGCAACTTCGCCAGTTCCTGGATGTCCCTGCGCCAGGCGGCGAAGACCGCCTCGCGCTGCCCGGCATAGGGACCGACGCCCAGCGGCCCGCCGACGTGATCCAGCACGATGACGGTGTCCGGAAAGGCCCTGGCGAGGTCAAGCAGTTCGCCGAGCTGCGTGTGGTAGAGCCAGGCATCGAAGCTCAGGCCGAGCGGTCCCAGCCGGGCGAAGCCCTCGCGGAAGGCGGCGTCGCCGAGCAGGCCCCGGGGCGGCATGAAGGTGCCGCTGCGCGTCGCGGGACTGGCATCCCAGACGGAAATGTGGCGGATGCCGCGGAAGCGCCCGCCGCCGGCGGCGAGATGCGCCTCCAGCACCGGCTGCACGGCGGCTCCGAGGCGGAGATCGGCATGGCCGACGATTCCCGCACAGGCGCGGCAGGAGCCGTAAAGGCCGCTTTCCATCATCGCCGCCACGCCGGCCACGAAGGCCGTCTCGCCCACCGGGCGCAGCGCCTCCGCCCCCTCGGCCCGATGCATCGAGCGGCATTCGACGAAGACGGTGGCGAGGATGTTGTGGCCGCCGCGCAGATCAGCGAGCAACTCATCCAGCAGGTAGCGCGGGTGCACCACGTCCCAGAGGTGGTGGTGCGGGTCGATGATCGGCTGCGCCGGGTCGAGCGGCGCCTCCTGCCGCAGCGCGAGCCAGTCCGGGCGCACCGGCAGGAAGGGGCTGTCGGAAAGGCTGGCCACCGGGCTAGGCCTTCACCAGCGGGCAGCCGCCCGCGGCCACCGGGCGCATCGCCTGCTCGGCGGGGATGGTGCCGGCGAGGCGGTAGAGATCCCAGTCGTTCTTCACATCGGCGGGCGCCTTCACCTCGAAGAGATAGGTCGGGTGGAGCTTGCGCCCGTCCTCGCGCACCCGTCCGGCGCCGAAGCAATCGTCCTCGGTCGGCAGCGCCTTCATCTGCGCGATGGCGGCGCGGCCGGAAGCCTTGATCGCGGGCACGCCCAGGGCGGCGGCAGCCTTCAGGTAGTGCAGCGTGGCGGAATAGGCGCCGGCATGGTTGGTGCTGGGATAGAGGCCCGTGGGCATGGCGGGCAGCACGCGCTGGGTGAAGCCGCGGGTACGGTCGTTGAGGTCCCAGTAGAAAGGCTCGGTCAGCATCAGGCCCTGGGCCACCTCGGGCCCCATGGCGCGCACATCGCCGAGCAGGCAGAGCAGGCCGACCAGCCGCATCCGCTGCGTCAGGCCGAACTCGCGCGCCTGCTTGACGCTGTTCACCGTGTCGGTGCCGGCATTGGCGAGGCCGAGCACCTTGGCGCGCGAGGCCTGCGCCTGCAGCAGGAAGGAGGAGTAGTCCGTGGTCTGCGGGAAGGGATAGCGCGCCTGGCCGAGCACGCGGCCGCCCGCCGCCTCCACCGCCGCGGCGGTGTCGCGCTGCAGCGCATGGCCGAAGGCGTAGTCGGCGGTGAGAAAGAACCAGCTGTCGCCGCCGGCCTGCACGGCCGCGGTGCCGGCGCCATGCGCCAGCATCCAGGTGTCGTAGGTCCAGTGCACATGGTTCGGCCCGCAGCGGGGGCCATAGAGATCCGCCGTGGCGGGGCCGGTCGCCAGGAAGACCTTGTCCTTCTCGCGCGCGAGATCGGCGACGGCGAGGGCGATGGCCGAATTGTTCACCTCCAGGATCGCGTCCACGCCGCTGCGGTCGTACCACTCGCGCGCGATGCTGACGCCGACATCCGGCTTGTGCTGATGGTCGGCATGCAGGACCTCGACCTGCGGCGGCGTGCCGCTGCGCGCGAAATCGGCGATCGCCTGCCGCACGCAGGCCATGGTGCCGGAGCCGGAGAGGTCACGGTAGGGGCCGGAGAGGTCGCCCAGGATGCCCAGGCGAAGGATGGGAGCGGCCTGCGCCTGCGTGGCGCCTCCCAGGAGGGATGTTCCGGCCAGGGCCGCGCCGGCGGCAACGAAGCCGCGCCTCGTGCTGATCATGCTCGTCGTTCTCTCCCCGTGGGTTTTTCCTGGCGCTTCTCGTGATGGACGCCGATGCGGCGCCAGGATGCGGCAGGCCGGCGCATGCGCGCAAGCATCCGCGCGCGGCCGGGCTGCGCCGCCCCTGGGGGCCGGAGGCAAGCCGCGCCACAGCCCGGATTGGCGCTTGACACGGATGTGAAACAAGCCACAGCATTCTCATATGGAAACGGTGTTCAGCCCGCCGACCAGGCCTGCGGAGGTGGTGAAATCCGCCGACCGCGTGCTCGACCTGCTCGAACTGCTGGGCTGCGCGCCGCGCCCGCTGACGCTCGCGGAGATCACGCAGGATCTCGGCATCCCGAAGAGCAGCGCGCTGGCCCTGCTGCGCACCCTTGCCGCGCGCGGCTATGCGGCGCGGGACGAAAGCGACCGCTACGCGCTCGCGCCCCCCTTCGGCCGTGAAGCTGGCGACTGGCTCGGCGGCCTGCCGCGCCAGGTGCTCGCCACCGCCCAGCCGGTGATGCTGGCGCTGGTGGAGCAGACGCGGGAGACGGTGAATCTCGGGGTCATGCGTGACGGATTCATGGTGCGGCCTCTTCTCCAGGTGCCCAGCCCGCAGGAGATCCGCTACGAGCCGCGCGCGGTGGACTGCCCCGCCTATTGCACGGCCATGGGCCGCATCCTGCTGGCCCATGCGCCGGCTGAAAACCTCAGGCGCTGCCTCGCACCGCCGCTGGCGCGCCTCACGCCCTTCACCGAGACCGATCCGGCCCGCCTCCGGGTGCAAATCGCCGCCGCGCTGGCGCAGGGCTATGCCGAGATCGACAGCGAATACGCCGAAGGGGGCGCCGGTGTCGCCGCCCCGGTCTTCGACCGCGCGGGCCAGGCCGTCGCGGCCCTCAATCTCGCCAGCCTGACGGAGCGCTGGCAGCGCCACCGGCAGGACTTCATCGCCGCCGTCACCGGGGCCGCCGCCACCGTCACGCGGCGGATCGGCGGCCGCGCCCCCGAGCAGAGGAACTGAGCCTTGGGCTACCGCATCGGCGTCGATATCGGCGGCACCTTCACCGACTTCTGCGTCTTCGACGAGGAGGCGCAACGGCTGGAGACGCTGAAGGTGCTCTCCCGCCCCGATGCGCCGGGCGAGGAGGTGCTGCAGGGCCTCGCCGAGATCGAGCGCCGCTTCGGCATCCCGCCCACCGCCGTCACCTATTTCACGCATGGCTCCACGGTCGGCGTGAATGCCATCATCCAGAAGCGTGGTGCCAGACTCTGCCTGCTGGTGACGGAAGGCTTCCGTGACGTGCTGGAGCTGGCGCGGCTGAAGATCCCCGACCCGTATGACCTGTTCTCCCGCCGCCCCGAGCCGATCGTGCCGCGCGACCGCGTGCTGGAGGTGCGCGAGCGGATGAACCCCGACGGCAGCACCGACACCGCGCCCGAGCGGGAGAGCGTGCTGGAGGCCCTGGCCCGGGCCGAGGCGCTGGGGGCGGAGGCGGTGGTCATCGGCTTCCTGCATTCCTACGCCAACCCGGCGCATGAGCGCGACGTGGCGGCGATGATCCGGGCGGCGCGGCCGGACCTGCCGGTCTTCTGCTCGGCCGAGGTCTGGCCGATCGTGCGCGAATACGAGCGCAGCATCACCGCCTGCATCCATGGTTCGGTGCAGCCGCGCGTGGCGCATTACATCACCCGGCTGGAGGCGGCGCTCGCGGCGCGCGGCGTGCCGGTCGCGCCGATGATCACCAAGTCGAACGGCGGGGTGATGACCGCCGCCGCCGGCAAGGCGCGCAGCATCGAGATGCTGCTCTCCGGCACGGCGGCGGGCGCCATCGGCGCCGGCTTCGTGGCGCGGCAGGCGGGCTTCCCGCGCGTGATGAGCCTCGATATCGGCGGCACCAGCGCCGACGTGGCGCTGCTGCGCGACGGCATGCCGGATTTCCGCGCCGGCGAGCTGGTCGGCGAGTATCCGATCTACCTGCCCACGGTCTCGGTCTCCTCGATCGGCGCGGGCGGCGGCTCGATCGCCGTGGTGGACGCGCTGGGCGTGCTGCGCGTGGGGCCGGACAGCGCCGGCTCGGTGCCCGGTCCCGCCTGCTACGGGCGCGGCGGCGAGGCCGCCACCATCACCGACGCCTTCGCGGTGAAGGGCGTGCTGGGCGCGGGCGAGCTGGGCTATGGCGCCGTGCGGATCGACAAGGCGGCGGCGGAGCGGGCGCTCGGCGCGGTCGGCGAGCGGCTCGGGCGCGATGCGGCGGCGGCGGCCGAGGCGGTGGTCGCGCTGGCGGTGGCCAACATGTACCGCGAGGTGAGCCGCCTCTTCTCCCAGGTCGGCGAGGAGCCGAGCGGCTATGCGCTGCTCGCCTTCGGCGGCGCCGGCCCGATGCTGGGCTGCCTGCTGGCCGAGGAGATGGGCATGGACGCCGTGATCGTGCCACGCACCCCCGGCGTGCTGGCGGCGCTCGGCGGGCTGCTGGCGGATCTGCGCTCGGATTTCGTGCGGGTGGTGTTCCTGGACGTGGCGCCGGAGGCCATGCCCGAGTTGCAGGCCGCCTTCGCTGCCCTGACCGCCGAGGCGCGGGGCTGGCTGCGGGACAGCCAGGGCCATGCGGGGGAGGGGCGGCTGGGCGTCAGCGCCGAGATGCGCTATCGCGGCCAGTCCTACGAGATCGAGGTGCCGCTGGAGCCGGCCTGGATCGCCGACCCGGCGCCGGAGCGCATCGCAGGCGCCTTCCACGCCCGCCATGCCGAGATCTACGGCCATGCCGACGAGAAGGCTGCCGTGCATCTGGTGGCGCTGCGCGTCGTCATCGCCGGCATCACGCCGAAGCCGGAATTCCCCGCCGGAACGGTGGTGGAGAGCCGTCCGGCACCGGAAGGACAGGTGCCCGTCGCGCATCGCGGCGGGATGGTGCAGGCGGCGCTGTTCCGCCGCGCCGCCCTGCCGCCCGGCGCCGCCTTCGCCGGCCCCGCCGTGGTGGTGCAGGACGACACCACGGGCTGGGTGCCGCCCGGCTTCGGCGGGCATGTGGACGCCTTCGGCAACCTGATCCTGCGGCGGAGCTGACCATGACGACGCAACTCGACCCCGTCACGCTGCAGATCCTGAAGAGCCATTTCGAGGCCGCGGCCGAGAGTATGGCTTATACCCTGCTCCGCACCGCGCATTCCGCCTTCGTCAAGGAGACGGAGGATTTCACCAGTGGCCTGACCACGCCCTGCGGCCAGACTTTTGCGAGTCCGAAGGATCTGGGCGCCACCTGGTTCATCGGGCTGGACTATGCCGGCGCCATCAACGCCCTCGAGGACTACCGGCCCGGCGACATCTGCATCACCAACGATCCCTATTCCGGCTATGTCTGCACCCACGCGCCGGACATGCATCTCTGGATGCCGATCTTCCACGGCGAGCGGCTGATGTGCTTCGCCGTCGGCCATATCCACAACACCGACATGGGTGGCGCGGTGCCCGCCTCGCTCTCCCGCGCGCTGACCGAGGTGCACCAGGAGGGCATCCGCATCCCGCCGACCAAGCTGGTCGAGGGGGGCGTGATGGACGAGAAGCTGCTCAAGGTCATGCTGCGCAACGTGCGCATGCCCGAGCAGAACTGGGGCGACCTGAAGGCGCAGATCGCCTCGTTGAAGACCGCCGAGCGCAAGATCCACGAGGCCATCGCCCGCTTCGGCGCCGACACCGTGGCGGCCGGCATGTATGGCGTCCTGGATCTCGCCGAGCGGCAGGCGCGGCGGATGTTCGCCGGCATCCCGGACGGCGACTACGCCTTCTCCGACTATATCGACGAGGACAGCCCGGGCGGCGTGCCCTGCCGCCTCAAGCTGACCATCCGCATCCGCGGCGAGGAGGCGGAGTTCGACTTCTCCGGCAGCGACCCGCAGCTTCAGTCGGCGCTGAACATGCCGACGGGTGGACTGCCACGCCACATCCTGCCGCTGGTCGGCTACAACTATGTCGTCTATTCGCTCGACCCGACGGTGGCGCTGAACTGCGGCCTGGCACGCCCGGTGCGCTGCATCCTGCCCGAGGGTTCGGTGGTGAACCCGCTGCATCCGGCGGCGACGGGCATGCGCAGCCTGACCTGCGTGCGCATCCAGGGCATCATCATCGGCGCCTTCTCCCGCGCCCTGCCGGACCGCCTGCCGGCCGGCCCGGCGGGGGGCGGCGGCATCCTGAACGTGCGCACCACCGACCCGCGCACCGGCCGCATGGCCATGGCCTCGATCAACCCGATCACCGGCGGTGGCGGCGGCGCGGCGGATGGCGACGGGCTCGACGGCTCCAACAGCTTCCTGAAGAACACGCCGGTCGAGATCACCGAGGCCGAGGTGCCGATCCGCGTGCTGCGCTACGGGCTGGAGCCGGACAGCGGCGGGGCGGGGCTGCATCGCGGCGGGCTCGGCACCCGCATGACCTTCCGGCTGCACTCGCCCAACTCGGTGGTGACGGCGCGCAACCGCGACCGCGTGCGCTTCTCCTCCTGGGGTCTGCAGGGCGGGCTGCCCGGCGCCACCTGCGACTTCACCCGCAACCCCGGCACGCCCGGGGCGCAGGACCTCGGCAACACCGACGTGGTGCACTGCGCGCCGGGCGACGTGCTGAGCATCTCCTCCTCCGGCGCCGGCGGCTGGGGCGACCCCTATGCGCGGCCGCTGGAGGCGGTGCTGCGGGACGTGGCCGAGGGGAAGGTGAGCGAGGCCGGCGCGCGCGCCTATGGCGTGGTCGTCGAAGCCGGCCGGCTGGACGAGGCCGCCACCGTCGCGCTGCGCGAGGGCCGGCGCCCGCTGCCGCTGCCCATCACCTTCGATCCGCGGCGGCTGGACTTCGAGACGGTCTGGTCCGAGGCGGCCTGGGACCGGCTTGCGGAGCTGCTCTTCGCGCTGCCGGTCGAGTGGCGCTTCTTCATGAAGCACCAGGTCTTCGCGCAAATGGCGCAGGATGCGCAGGCGGCGGCCGATCCGGTCGCGGCGGTGGAGCGGGGCTTCGCGGCGGCGGCGGCGCGGCATCCGCAGGTCGGCACCCTGGCCGGGAGGAAGGCGGCATGAGGATCGATTTCACGGGACAGAGCGTCCTCGTCACCGGGGCGGCGCGCGGCATCGGCCGTGGCATCGTGCAGGGCTTCGCCGCGGCGGGCGCCCGCGTCTTCGCCGCCGACCGGCTGCTGGCCGAGATGGAGGGGTTGCCCGCCGCCGCCGCGCAGGTGGACGTCACCGACCGCGCCGCGCTGCGCGCCTGGGTGGCGGAGGCCACCGCCGCCGCCGGCCGCGCGCCGGATGTGCTGGTGCATGTCGCTGGTGGCGTGCTCGGCCAGTCGCCCAGACCGATGGAGGAGGTGGAGGAGGCCGACTGGCGCGCCATCCTCGACGTCAACCTCACCGGCGCCTTCCTGGCCGCCCAGGCGGTGGTACCGGGGATGAAGGCGCAAGGGCGCGGGCGGATCGTCTTCATCGCCAGCGGCGCCGGGCTGCGCACCTCGCTCACCGGCATCCAGGCCTATGCCTCGGGCAAGGCGGGCGAGATCGGCCTGACGCGGCAGCTTGGCCAGGAGCTGGGCCGCTTCGGCATCACGGTGAACGCCGTGGCGCCGGGCTTCCAGCGCACCAGCCCCGACTACGAGCGGCAGTGGCAGTCCTACTCGCCGGAGCGGCAGGCCGGGTTGATCGAGGGCACCGCCCTGCGGCGCCCCGGCACGCCGGAGGACATCGCCCATGCCGTGATGTTCTTCGCCTCCGACTATGCGGGCTTCATCACCGGGCAGATCCTGTCGGTCTCCGGCAGCCCCTGAAACAAGATCCGAGAAACAGCGGTCCGGTCACACAGCCCGACATCCTCGACCCCCAACACGGAGATTGAGCCATGCCGACCACACGCAGGGATGCGATGCGGACCGCCCTCGGAGCCACGCTGCTGGCCGGCTCGGGCAGCCTGGCCACGGCGCCGCTGACGGCGCGCCGCTCCGCCGCCGCCCCGGCCAGGTTCGTCTATGCGAACAACAGCCCCTACGACAACCTCGACCCGCACACGGTTTTCGACACGGCCCGCGCGGCGACGCGCTTCAACCTCTATGACGGGCTCTACCGCTGGGTGGACAATCCGCCCAAGATGATCCCCTGGCTGGCCGAGAGCCACACCGTCTCCGACGACGGCAAGACCTACACCTTCACGCTGCGCCAGGGCGCCAAGTTCCATGACGGCGCGCCGGTCACGGCGGAAGACGTGGTCTATTCCATCGAGCGCATCCTGGCGCTGAAGAAGGGACCGGCCAGCCTCTATCTCGATACGGTGAAGCCCGGCAGCACCAAGGCGCTCGATGCGCGCACCGTGCAGTTCAACCTGGCGCGGCCCTCGGCCATCTTCCTCGTCACCGTGCCGGACATCCTCATCGTCAACAGCGCCCTGGTGAAGAAGAACGCCAGGGGCGAGGACTGGGCCGAGCCCTGGCTGGCCAAGAGCGAGGCCGGCAGCGGCTCCTATGTGCTGCGCCGCTACGACCCGGCCGTGGGCTGGAACGCGCGCCGCTTCAAGGAGCATTTCGCCGGCTGGGGCGAGCGCCCCTTCGATGAGGTCGAGTTCCGCACGGTGCTGGAGACCAACACCCGCGTGCTCGGCCTGCAGCGCGGCGACTATCAGGGGGTGGACGGCTACCTGCCCTACGACCAGATCCAGCGCCTGCGCCCGGTGAAGGAGGTGCAGATCATCGAGCAGGAGTCGATGCGCGTCTTCCAGTTCGCGCTGAACACGACTGCCGAGTCGATGAACGACGTGCATTTTCGTCGCGCCCTGGCCTATGCCTTCGACTACGAGGGCTTCATCCGCGACATCATGAAGGGCTCCGTCTCGCGCAATCCCGGACCGAACCCGAACCCGATCTGGGGCACGCCGGAAGGCCTGAAGGGCTACAGCTTCGACCTGGAGAAGGCGAAGCAGGAGCTGGCGCAGGTGAAGGCGCCGCTGCGCCCGATCACCATCAACGCCCTGGCCGGCTTCTCGGAATCCGAGCAGGCCGCGGCGCTGTTCCAGAACACGCTGCGGCAGATCGGCGTCGAGGCACAGGTCGAGGTCTCGCCCTGGTCGGTGGTTTCCGCACGGATGCGGGATGCGCGCACCCAGGCCGATCTCGTGCCGCTGTGGAAGAGCACCTACTACGTCGATCCCAACAACTGGGTGGGTGAGCTGGTCGGCTCGCGCTACCGCGGCAGCCGCAGCTTCAGCTGGTACAGCGACCCGGAGATCGACGCGAAGCTCGACCGCGCCCTGGTCTCGAACGATCATGCGGAGCGCGAGAAGCTCTATGAGGAGATCACCCAGATCGCCAGCGACCGCGCGCTCGGCATCTTCATCTACAACACCAAATGGTACGGCCCCTATGCGGCCGATGTGGGGGGCATCCGCTTCTCGCCGGTCAGCAACGGCCAGGACCTGCGCTGGGCCGAGCGGAAGGAATGATCTGGCTCGACATCCTGCTCAAGCGGCTGCTCTGGGTGGTGCCGACGCTGCTCGGCCTGCTGGCGATCGTCTTCGTCCTCTCGCGCGTCGTGCCGATCGACCCGGCGCGGCTCGCGGCCGGTGACAACGCCTCGCCCGAGCAGGTGGAGGCGGTCCGCCACAGCCTGGGCTTCGACCGGCCGCTGCCGGCCCAGTTCCTGCGCTACGTCACCGACGTGGCGCAGGGCAATTTCGGCACCAGCCTCTTCACCCAGCGGCCGATCGCCGAGGACCTTTCCGGCCGCCTGCCGGCGACGCTCGAACTCACCTTCGTCGCCGTCATCCTCGCCGCGCTGCTCGGTGTTCCCCTCGGCGTGGTCTGCGGGCTGCACCGCAACAGCTGGGTTGACCATCTGCTGCGCATCGTCACCGTCTCCGGCCTGGCGGTGGCCTCCTTCTGGTTCGCCATGCAGTTGCAGTTCCTCTTCTCGATGAAGCTGGGCTGGCTGCCGCTCTCCGGCCGCATCGACGGCTTCCCCCCGGAGGAGGTGACGGGGCTGATGATCCCGGACGCGCTGATCGAGGGCGACCCGGAGATCATCGATTCCGCCATCCGCCACATCATCCTCCCCGCGCTGACCCTGGCGCTGCCGGCGGCGGCGACGGTGGTGCGCTTCACCCGCAACGGCGTGATCGGCGCGCTCTCCTCGCCCTCCGTCGCCTACCAGACGGCGATGGGCTATCCGCGCCGGCAGGTGGTCTGGAAATACGTGCTGCGCATGGCGATCACCGCGACCGTGACGCAGCTTGGCCTGATCTTCGGCATCCTGCTGGCCGGCGCCGTGGTGGTGGAGACGGTGTTCGACTGGCCGGGCATCGGCGCCTATGCCGTGCGCTCCATCCTGCAGTCCGACTACAATGCCATCATGGGCTTCACGCTTTGGACCGGCGTGATGTTCGTCATCGTCAACCTGCTGGTGGACCTGCTGCAGGCGGCGATCGACCCGCGGGAGGCGCGCTGATGCTGCGCCGCCTCGCGCGGGACCGCGCCGCCATGCTGGGTGCCGTGCTGATCGGCATCCTGCTGCTTGTCGCCCTGCTGGCGCCTGTCCTGGCACCCTATCCGGAGGATGTCTGGCAGTTCCACACGCCGCGCCGCCTGCTGCCGCCGGCGCCCGACCGCCTCTTCGGCACCGACCGCATGGGCAGCGACGTGTTCAGCCGCATCCTGTTCGGCGCCCGCATCACCCTCTCGCTGGCGGTGATCGCGGTCGGCTCGGCGGTGCTGATCGGCGTGCCGATCGGCCTCGTCGCCGGCTACTACCGCAACGGGTTCAGCGAGCTGCTGATGCGGGTGTCCGAGATCTTCCTGGCGGTGCCGCAGATCGTGCTGGCCATCGCCATCGCGCAGACCCTCGGCCCCTCCATCCAGAACGTCATCCTGGCGCTCTCCATCACCTACTGGCCGTTCTGGGCGCGGCTCGTCTATGCGGAGACGCGCTCGATGCGCAACGAGGTCTTCGTCGAATCCGCCATCGCGCTGGGCGCCTCGCCCTGGCGGGTGATGGTGCTGCACATCCTGCCCAACATCGCCTCGCCGATCATCGTGCGCACCTCGATCGGCATGGGCGCCACCATCCTGACCGCCGCCACGCTCGGCTTCCTCGGCCTCGGCGCGCCGCCGCCGACGCCGGAATGGGGCCGCATGATCGCCGAGAGCCGCGAGTACCTGCCGGAGGCCTGGTGGTACGCGCTGGCGCCGGGGCTCGCGATCTTCCTCACCGTGCTCGGCTTCAACCTGCTCGGCGACGGGCTGCGCGACGTGCTGGACCCGCGCACCCGGCGGGGCGGCGGCAATGACTGAAATCCTCTCCGTCGAGAACCTGGCGCTCGGCTTCCGCACCGAGGGCGGCCTCGCCCGCGTGCTGGACATGGTGAACCTCTCGGTGCGGCCGGGCGAGATCGTCGGGCTGGTGGGCGAATCAGGCTGCGGCAAGACAACACTGGCGCGCGCCATCCTCGGCACGCTGCCACCGGCCATCACCCGCATCAGCCATGGGCGCATCCGGCTGGCCGGCGCCGACATGCTGGCCGGGCCAGGGGAAGCGACGGCGGGGGCGGTGCGCGGCCGCGCCGTCACCTTCATTCCACAGGACCCCTTTGCCAGCTTCAATCCGCTCTTCCGCATCGGCACGCAGATCATGGACCTGATGCGGTGGAAGTCGCCGCGGCGGAAGCCGGGGGCGCGCACCGGCCTCTATTCGCCGCGCCGCCGCCGTGCCGACCGTGCGGCGGTGATCGCCATGCTGGATGCGGTGCAGCTTCCCCAGCCCGAGCGGCTGCTGCGAAAGTATCCGCATGAACTCTCCGGCGGCCAGCGGCAGCGCGTGATGATCGCCATGGCGCTGCTCCCCGGGCCGCGCCTGATCATCGCCGACGAGCCGACCACGGCGCTCGACGTCACCGTGCAGGCGCAGATCCTGGCCCTGCTGCGCCGCCTCGCCACTGAGCGCGGCGTGGCCGTGCTGTTCACCACGCATGACCTTGGCGCCGCCTGGGAGATCTGCGACCGCGTGGCCGTGATGTATGCCGGCCAGACCGCCGAGATCGCCCCGCGCGAGAGCTTCTTCGGTGCGCCGCGCCACCCCTATACGCGCCTGCTGCTGGAGAGTCTGCCGCAGGAGGGGCGCAACCCCGTCGGCATTCCCGGCACCGTGCCCAGCCCGCGCGCGGCGCCGCCGGGCTGTCGTTTCCATCCGCGTTGCCCGCGCGCCAGCGAGCATTGCCGGAGCGCGCGCCCTGCTTTGGCCGGCGGGGAGGGGCATGTCACCGCCTGCCACCACCCGGTGATGGCGCCGCTGGAGGCCGTCGCCGATGCCTGAGGCACCGATCCTGGAGTTGCATGGCCTCACGCGGCACTTCCCGGTGCGCGGCCTGCTCAACCGCCGCATCGGCACGTTGCGGGCACTGGACGGCGTGGATCTCGCGGTGCGCGAGGGCGAGGTGCTGGGCATCGTCGGCGAATCCGGCTGCGGCAAGTCCACCCTCGGCAAGACCATCATGGGCATCCACGCGCCTACCGGAGGGGAGGTCCATTTCGAGGGCCGCAAGGTGGCCGCGCCGGGCCTGGAGCGCCCGCCCGAAGTGCGCGCGCGGCTGCAATACGTCTATCAGGACCCCGGCGCCTCGCTGGACCCGAGCTGGAGCCTCCGCCGCTCGCTGCACGAGCCGCTGGTGATCCATACCGGCCTGCCGCGCGCGGCACGGGAGGCGCGCATCCGCGAGATCGTCGCTGCGGTGGGCCTGCCGGACGCGCATCTCGACCTCTATCCGCACGAGATCAGCGGCGGGCAGCAGCGGCGCGTCGGGCTGGCGCGCATCCTGGCGCTCGGGCCGAGGCTGGTGATTCTCGATGAGCCGACCTCGGGCCTCGACGTCTCCGTGCAGGCGGCCGTGCTGACGCTGTTCCGCAACCTGCGCGCCGCCTTCAACCTGACCTACCTGTTCATCAGCCATGACCTCGCCGTGGTGCGCTCCATGTGCGACCGGGTGGCGGTGATGTATCTCGGCCGTGTGGTCGAGATCGGCCCGGTGGCGGAGCTCTTCGCCGCGCCGAAGCACCCCTATACCCGCGCGCTTCTTGCGGCGGCGCCGCGCGTCGGTGGGCCGCGCGTGACGGAGGGCTTCATCCTGCAGGGCGAGCCGCCGGACCCGTCGCGCATCCCCGAGGGCTGCCGGTTCCGCGCGCGCTGCCCGCTCGCCGCGCCGGTCTGCGCGCAGGAGCCGGCGCTGGAAGGAAGCGCGCATCAGGCGGCGTGCTGGCGGGCGGAGGAAGTGGCGTAGACCGGGGGAGAATGAATTCTCCCCCGGCCCCCCTCTTCTTTTTTCTGTCAGTTTCGGCGCGCGGGCGGAGAGCGTGCGCGCCGGGGCGAAACAGCCCCGGCGACTGCGGCCGATGCATCCCCAAACGGACAAAAAGAAGAAGGGGGTTCGGGGGAATTCCTTCCCCCGAACTTCTATTCTTCCGTGGCTTCGGCGACGGGAAGAATCGCGGTTTCCTTCGCCGAGGTGATGGCCAGGACCGTCTCGGTGCGCTCCACGCCCGGCTGGCCCCGCACCTGATCGGCCACGAAGCGCTCCAGGGCGGAGAGATCAGGCAGGCGCAGCTTCAGCAGGAAGGTCCAGGCGCCGGTGACGTGGTGGCATTCCAGCACCGGCTCCGCCGCGCGCATGGTGATGCGGAAGGCGTTCTCCTCCCGCCCCGGTCGCATCGAGACGAAGACGAAGGCGAGCAGCGGGCAGCCGATGGCGGCGGGATCCAGGTCGGCGCGCCAGCCGCGGATGGTGCCCCGCTCCTCCAGGCGCTTCACGCGTTCGGCGGTGGCGGAGACCGAGAGGCCCGCGACCTTGGCCAGCTCGGCAAGGCCGGCTGCGCCATTCTCCTGCAAGGCGACGAGGATGTTCCGGTCAATGGCGTCCATCGCGCGAGTTTATCCGGCCACCGGCTGCCGGCAAACGCGAAACAGGCGCAGGGAGCGGGAGAAACCGGGCGGGGAGGGGGGGCCTCCCCGCCGCGGGGTGTCAGATGTAGTGCTCGGCCAGGGGGGCGAAGCCGTTGAACCCCTGGCTGGCATAGGTCGTCACATAGGCGCCGGTGGAAAGCAGTTCCACACGGTCGCCCGAGTCGAGCGCCAGCGGCAGGCGGTAGTTGGACTTCTCATAGAGCGTGTCGGTGCTGTCGCAGGTCGGGCCGGCAATGGTCACCGGACCTTCCAGGCCGCCGTCATGCGGGGTGCGGAAGGCGTATTTGATCGCCTCGCCCTCGGTTTCCGCCAGCCCGCCGAAGCGGCCGATGTCCAGGTACACCCAGCGCACCGGGTCCTCCTTCCCCTTCTGCGAGACGAGCACGACCTCGGAGGAGACCACACCCGCATCACCCACGATGAAGCGGCCCGGCTCCACCACCATCTCGGGCAGGGCATTGCCGAAGGCCTCGACCATGGCGCCCATGATGGCATCGCCGATGGCGCCGATCTCCGGCACCTCGGAGCGGTAACGCACCGGGTAGCCGCCGCCGATGTTGATCATGCGGACATTCACGCCGGCATTCTTCAGGTCGGTGAAGAGCAGGCCAACCTTGGCGATCGCCGCCTCATAGGCATCCGTGCGGGTCTGCTGGCTGCCGACATGGAAGGAGATGCCGAAAGGATCCAGGCCGAGCTCGCCGGCCAGCACCATCAGCTCCCTCGCCATCTCGACCTCGCAGCCGAACTTCTTCGACAACGGCCATTCGGCGCCGACATTGCCGACGAGGATGCGGCAATAGACCTTCGCGCCGGGCGCGGAGCGGGCGAGCTTGCGCAACTCCGGCTCCGAATCAAAGGCGAACATGCGCACGCCGGCCTCGTGGGCGGCCTTGATCGCGCTTTCCTTCTTCACCGTGTTGCCGAAGGAGATCGACTCCGGCCGGGCGCCATTGGCCAGGCAGAGATTCACCTCCTCCAGCGAGGCGGCGTCGAAGCAGGAATCGAGATCGACCAGCCGACTCAGGATCGGGGCGGCGGGGTTGGCCTTCACCGCGTAGTAGATCCGGGCAAGCGGCAGCGCCGCCTTCAGCCGGCCGTAGTTCTCGGCGACGCGATCCACGTCGACGACGAGGCACGGCGTCGCGGGAGCGACGTCGCGCAGGAAGCGGGAGACCTTGGGGGTCATCGCACCACCCTCCATCCGATACGGAAGGACCGCCCCTTTCGGGCGGCGGCCCCAAGTTGACGAAACGGTCGAACGAACCAGCGACCAAAAGAGGCCGGTGTCAGGCTCGCGCCTTCGCCGGGGTTGCCAGAACGCTTGACGTCGTTGCGTAAACCTTTGGCCGATTACGGTCGGCCTGGGGCCAGAGGCACGTGCGTACTGCGTCTGGGCGCGCATATAGAGATGTCGCGCCACGACGCAAAGGTTTTTCTCCCCCTTGCGCCGGTTTTTTTCCGTGAGCGGCCTGCGGCAGGAGGAAAGTTCCCGAAGCGGAGCGGGAAGGGCGGGAAGGCTCCTGCGCCGAAAGCGTGACCGGGGGGAATCCCTCCGATTCCCGGGGGCGGTGCCGCCTGTCAGCCGGAAGCCGCCTCCATGGCCGGTGCGGTGCCGTAGAGCCGGACGATGGCCCGCGCGGAATTCGCCGCCTGCGTTGCCACCTCGCGCTCGCCCGCTCCTGGCATCAAGCCGAGCGTCGCGCGCACGAAGATGTCGCCGCGCAGCAGGGCCAGGAACTGCTCGGCCGCCAGCATCAGGTCGGCGTCCGGGCGCAGCCGGCCGGCGCGCTGCTCGGCCGCCAGCCAGCCCGCCAGCCAGCGGCGCACGGATTGCGGCCCGCCAGCGTAGAAGTCCCGCGCCAGGTTGGGGAAGCGCAGGCCCTCGGCGACCACCACCCGGTGCAGGGCCCGCACCTCCGGCCGCAGCAGGAAATGCAGCCATTGCTGGCCCAGTTCGGCCAGCGCCCCTTCCAGCGTCACGCCGGAGGCGGAGAGCGCCACATCCATCATCGCCTGCATCTTTCGGCAGTTGGCGCTGATGATTTCGAGGAACAGGGCCTCCTTGCCCGGGAAATGGGCATAGAGCGTTGCCTTGGAGACCTGCGCCGCGCGCGCCACCGCATCCATGGAAACGGCGCCGAAGCCCTCGGCCATGAACAGCTCCGCCGCCGCCTCAAGGATGGCGCGGCGCTTTGGTGAGGCTTCCACGGACTCGGCAGCTTGGGACATGTGCGCTCACTAGGCCCGGCCGGTGGCCGGATTCAAGGGCAAACTGAACGGTTCAGTCCGGTCTTGACTTCCTGTTCGGGAAGGAGCACCTGGGCGGCTCACTGAACTGAACCGTTCAGTTCCAGGATTGCCCATGAACGCTCCCGTCTCTCCCGCCGCCCCCGCCGGCGCCGCGCAGGCCAGCCTGCCCCCGCCCAAGCGCCGCCGCCGCTGGCTGCTGCGCGTGCTGCCCGTGGTGCTGCTGGCCGCGGCCGCCCTGGGCGGCAACTGGTACTGGCACACCGGCCGCTTCCTGGTCGAAACCGACGACGCCTATGTGCAGGGCGACATCTCCGTGCTGACGCCGCGTATCGAGGCGGACGTGACCGAGGTCGCCGTGGCCGACAACCAGCCCGTCAAGGCCGGGCAGGTGCTGCTGCGGCTCGATGACCGCGACGCCCGCCTGCTGGTGCGGCAGGACGAGGCGGCGCTGGAGGAGGCCGAGGCCGCCATCCAGACCGCGCGCCAGACCATCACGCAGCTTCAGGCGCAGATCGGCGCCGCCGCGGCGCAGGTCGAGCAGGCCCGCGCCGAACTGGCCCGCGCCGATGCCGAGGCCCGCCGCACCCAGTCGCTCAGCGGCAGCGGCTACTCATCCCGCCAGTCGGCCGAGACCGCGGTGGCCGATCAGCGCAAGGCGGCCGCCGCCGTGCAGGCCGCCGAGGCGGAGCTGGCGGTGCGCCGGCAGGCCGTGCCGGTGCAGCAGGCGCAGCTCGCCCAGGCCGAGGCCCGGCGCGACCAGGCCGCCGCCGCGCTGGAGCAGGCCCGCATCGCGCTCACCTATGTCGAGATCCGCGCGCCCTTCGACGGGATCGCCGGCAACCGCGCGGCGCAGCTCGGCCAGCGCGTGCGGCCGGGGCAGCAGCTCATTGCCGTGGCGCCGCCGCCGCAGGCGCTCTTCGTCGTCGCCAACTTCAAGGAGACGCAGCTCGCCGGCATGCGGCCAGGCCAGCCGGTCGAGGTCACGGTGGATGCCATCCCCGGCCAGGTGCTGCACGCCCATGTGGACAGCTTCGCTCCCGCCACCGGCAGCCAGTTCAGCCTGCTGCCGCCGGAGAACGCTACCGGCAACTTCACCAAGGTGGTGCAGCGCGTGCCGGTGAAGCTGGTGCTGGAGCCCGGCCAGAACGCCGAGGCCGTCGCCCGGCTGCGCCCCGGCCTCTCCGTGGTGGTCGAGGTGGACACCCGCGCCGATCCGGAGGCGCCGCGCGGCGTCCTGGCCGCCGCCGCGGCGACGCTCGGCCTGGGCGGCCACTGAGGAACTGCCCCCATGAGCGCCGCCGCGCCCGCCGCGCAATCGCCAGAGATGCCGCTCCGCGCCCGCCTTGGCTTCATGGCCATGGTGCTCGGCATGTTCATGGCGATCCTGGACATCCAGATCGTCTCCGCCTCCATCGCCGAGATCCAGGCCGGCCTCGCCGCCAGCCCGGACGAGGCGAGTTGGGTGCAGACCAGCTACCTGATCGCGGAGATCGTCATGATCCCGCTCTCGGGCTTCCTCTCGCGCCTGCTTTCCACGCGGGTGCTGTTCACCGCCTCGGCCGCGGGCTTCACCCTCTTCTCGCTGGCCTGCGCCATGGCGTCGAACCTCGGCACCATGATCGTCTTCCGCGCCGCGCAGGGCTTCATCGGCGGCGCCATGATCCCGACGGTCTTCGCCGCCAGCTTCCTGATGTTTCCCGGCAACAAGCGCGCCGGCGCCACCGTCATCATCGGCCTGACCGCGACGCTGGCGCCGACCATCGGCCCGACCCTCGGCGGCTGGCTGACGCAGAGCTTCTCCTGGCACTGGCTGTTCCTGATCAACGTGCCGATCGGCGCGCTGATCGCCTTCGCCGTCTGGAACACGGTGGACATCGACCGCCCGGACCGCAGCCTGCTGGCCCGCTTCGACTGGTGGGGCCTGCTGTTCATGGCCGCCTTCCTCGGCAGCCTGGAATACGTCATGGAGGAAGGCCCGCGCTGGGACTGGCTGGCCGACGAGACGGTGCGCAACCTGAGCCTGGTGGCGGCGGTCGCCGGCGTGCTGTTCTTCTGGCGTGCGCTCACCCGCGCCGAGCCGATCGTGGACCTGCGCGCCTTCCGCAACCGCAACTTTGCCATCGGCTGCCTGTTCAGCTTCACCGTCGGCATCGGGCTCTACGGCTCGGTCTACCTGCTGCCGCTCTTCCTCGGCCGGGTGCGCGGCTACAATTCCATGCAGATCGGCGAGGTGATGTTCATCACCGGCGTCTGCATGTTCTGCACCGCGCCCTTCGCCGGGCGGCTGCTCGCCCGCACCGACCCGCGCCTGATGCTGGCCGGCGGGCTGCTGCTGTTCTTCGTGGCGATCTGGCAGACGGCCCAGCTCACCGCGCAGAGCTCCTTCCCCGAACTGGCCTTCCCCCTCGGCCTGCGCGGCGTGGCGATGATGCTGACCATGGCGCCGGTGAACCAGATCGCCCTCGGCACCATGCCGCCCGCCCAGCTCAAGGGCGCCGCCGGGCTCTACAACCTGATGCGCAATGCCGGCGGCGCCATCGGGCTCGCCATGATCAACACCCTGGTGACCGACCGCTCCTACGCGCACCGGACGCACATGGCCGAGTCGCTGAACTGGGCGCGGCCCTATGTCGGCGAGTACCAGTCCACTCTCAGCGCGGCCATGGCCGGGCGGCTGGGCGGCGCCTCGGACATCGCCGCGTTGGCCCGGATCAAGAACCTGGTGGTGCAGCAGGGCCTCGTGCTCGCCTATAACGACACGCTGCTGCTGATGGCCGGCTGCTTCCTGCTCTCCATGCCGCTGGTCCTGCTGCTGCAACGGCCGAAGAAGGCGGGCGGAGGCGGGGAGGCGCACTGAGCCGTCGCCCCGGGGAGGGCGCCGCCCTCCCCAGACCCCTCCCGCCGGGGTGACAGTGTCACCCCGGACCCCGCCATCCGTTTTGGGCGGCCTGACGCCCCGGCGCGGGACCGTGGAGCCGCATCGAAATCAAGAAAGGCAGCATGGGCCGTGCCGGCAGTCGCCGGAGGGCCATGCCCTCCGGCGCGGAACGGCGAAAGCGCCGTTGATGGCGGGGTCTGGGGGGACACTGTCCCCCCAGCCGGGGAGGTCCGGAGGGGGCGGAGCCCCCTCTGGGCGAGAGGCAGGCACGAGGTCCGGAGGGGGCGGAGCCCCCTCTGGGCGAGAGACAGGCACGAGGTCCGGAGGGGGCGGAGCCCCCTCTGGGCGAGAGGCAGGCGCGCGGTCCGGAGCGGCCGGAGCCCCCTCTGGAAGCTAGCGGATCAGCCCGGAGAGCGGGCTGGAGGGATCGGCGCTGTAGTTGCGCGGCATCCGTCCGGCGAGGTGGGCGTGGCGCCCGGCCTCCACCGCCGCCTTCATCGCCTTCGCCATGCGCACCGGGTCCTTGGCGTGGGCGATGGCCGAGTTCAGCAGCACCGCGTCGCAGCCCAGTTCCATGGCGGCGGCGGCCTCGCTGGCGGTGCCGATGCCGGCATCCACCAGCACCGGCACCTTGGCCTGCTCGATGATGGAGTGCAGCATGAAGGGATTGGTCAGGCCGAGGCCCGACCCGATCGGCGCGCCGAGCGGCATGACGGCGACGCACCCCATCTCCTCCAGGCGCTTGGCCGCCAGGGGGTCGTCGGCGCAGTAGACCATCACCTGGAAGCCGTCCTTGATGAGGGCCTCGGCCGCCTGGAAGGTGGCGGGCATGTCCGGATAGAGGAAGGGCGGCGGACCCAGCACCTCCAGCTTCACCAGGTTCCAGCCGCCGGCCTCGCGCGCCAGGCGCAGGGTGCGCACGGCGTCCTGCGCGGTGTGGCAGCCGGCGGTATTGGGCAGGTAGGTGTAGCGCTTCGGGTCCACGAAGTCCTGCAGCATGGGCGCGCTGGAGTCGGAGAGGTTCACCCGCCGCACCGCGACGGTGACCATCTCGGCGCCGCTCGCCTCGATGGCGGCGGCGGTCTCCTCCAGCGTCTTGTAGCGCCCGGTGCCGACGACGAGGCGGGAGCGGAAGCGGTGCCCCGCCACTTCCCAGCTGTCGTCCGCCTGATTCTGATAGCCGTCCATGGGCTCAGCCCCCGCCGATGAAGTGCACGATTTCCAGCGTGTCCCCCGCGGCGAGCGTGGTGGCGCCGTAGGCGGAGCGCGGCACGATCTCCAGGTTCCGCTCGACCGCCACCTTGCGGGTGTCCAGGCTGAGCGTCGCCAGCAGGTCAGCCACCGTCGCCGGGTTCTGGATGAAGCGGGTTTCCCCGTTGATCGTGATCTCGATGCTGTCCGCCATGGCGCGAATGTGGCGCGGGGTGGGCCGGGGGGAAAGGGGGGCAGGGCGGTGAATGCATCACCCCGGTTCCAGACCACCGGGAGAGGCAGGGTGGGAACCCTTGCTCCGGTGCCGGGGCCTTTCGCGCCGTCTCTCTCAGATGGCCAGCCCAGGCACCACGCTCTGCGGCGAAGGGCCGCTGGAGGCGGGGCTGGCCGGCGCGGCCTCGGTGGGCGCCTCAGTGGGCGCCTCGGAGCCGGCCGGGGGCGGCAGGGCTTCCTCCTGCAGGGGCAATGGAGGCGCGGCGGAGGGCTGCGGCAGGGGGGCGGGCGCGGCGCCGGGCGGGGCGGCCGGCGCCGCAGCGGTGGGAGCGGGGCCGGGCGGGTTCTCGTTGGGCACGGTGTAGTCGGGCACGATGCGGGCCTGTGCGCCGGCGATCACCAGCACCTTCTGGCCGAGCGCCAGCGGCGTGTCGTCCCGCTGCACGACCGAGACCAGCTCGCCGCTGGGCTTGCGCACGATGTACTCGTAGCCCTGCTGGGCCCCGGCGCCCTTTTCCGCGGCCGCGCCCAGCAGGCCGCCGATCAGGCCGCCGCCGATGCCGCCGAAGGCGGAGGTGATGTCGCCGCCGCCGATCCGGCTGCCGGCCACGCCGCCCGCCGCGGCGCCGCTCGCCATGCCGGTGGTGCCGTCCGCCGCGATCTCGATGGCGCGGCGGCCGACGACCACGCCCTGTTCGACCTTGTTGGCCTGCTGCACCGCGCGGCTGGCATAGGTGTCCGGTGAATAGCTCGGGCTGCAGCCGGCCAGCAGGCCGCTCAGCAGCAGCACCGGCAGCCCGAACCTGGCAAGCGGGGTCATCTCGGCCTCCCTCCAGGGTGGAACGCTGCGGCGCAAACTAGGCAAGCGGCGGTGCGGTGTCATCCCATGCTCTGGGCAGAGCTTCCATGCCGCGCCGTGCAACCTGCGCGGGGCGGCAGAACTTCAGCAGGTCTGCCGAGTTGTCACGAATGGTTACGTGACCGGCAGGCCGGGCGCGGCCGGCTGCCCGCGAAGGCCCCGGGGTGATCCGCGGCGGCGCCCCCCGGCCAGCCCGGCCGATGCCCCGACTTCCGAGGAGACGCATTGTGAGCGAGCCTGCCTCCCCGACCACCGGCCGTGCCGCCGTCAACCCGACGGTGTTCATCGGCGCGGCCGCCCTGACCCTGCTGTTCGTGCTGTTCGGCGTGCTGGCGCCAGAGACCGCCGCCGCCACCTTCAGCGCGGTTCAGCGCTGGATCACCGCTGAGCTCGGCTGGTTCTACCTGCTGGTGGTGACCGGCTTCCTGATCTTCGTGGCGGGGCTGGCGATCAGCGGCTACGGCCGCATCCGCCTCGGCCCCAACCATTCGGAGCCGGATTTCAGCTATGCCGCCTGGTTCGCCATGCTGTTCAGCGCCGGCATGGGCATCGGACTGGTGTTCTTCGGCGTCGCCGAGCCGGTGACGCACTTCATGGCGCCGCCGGAGGGCGAGCCGGCCAGCATCGCCGCCGCCCGCGCCGCCATGCGCCTCAGCTACTTCCACTGGGGGCTGCATGCCTGGGCGATCTACGCCGTGATCGGGCTCAGCCTGGCCTATTTCAGCTTCCGCCACGGCCTGCCGCTGAGCCTGCGCTCGGCGCTCTACCCGCTGATCGGCGAGCGCATCCACGGCTGGATGGGCCATGCGGTGGACATCTTCGCCATTCTCGGCACCATGTTCGGGGTGGCCACCTCGCTCGGCCTCGGCGCGCTGCAGGTGAATGCCGGCCTGGCGCATGTGCTCGGCCTGCCCGTGGGCTTCGGGGTGCAGGTGGTGCTGATCGCGGTGATCACCGCGCTGGCCACCCTCTCGGTGGTCTCCGGTCTCGACAAGGGCATCAAGCTGCTGTCGAACGCCAACCTGATCATGGCCAGCATCCTGCTGGTCTTCGTCTTCGTCGTCGGGCCGACCACCTTCCTGCTGCGCACCTTCGTGCAGAACCTGGGCGGCTACATCGACCAGTTCGCCGAACGCAGCTTCTACATGTACGCCTATGCCCCGAACGACTGGCTGAGCGACTGGACCCTGTTCTACTGGGGCTGGTGGATCGCCTGGTCGCCCTTCGTCGGCATGTTCATCGCCCGCATCTCGCGCGGGCGGACCATCCGCGAGTTCACCCTGGGCGTGCTGCTGGTGCCCACCGGCTTCACCTTCGCCTGGATGACCGTCTTCGGCGACAGCGCCATCTACCTGCACCTGAGCGGGGCCACCCAGGCCGTCTCGGAGGCCGTGCAGAACGACGTGACGCTGGCGCTCTTCGTCTTCCTGGAGCAGTACCCGCTGGCCACCATCAGCTCCTGGCTGGCGATGCTGCTGATCGTCACCTTCTTCATCACCTCGGCGGACAGCGCCGCCCTGGTGGTCAGCACCATCGCCGCCGGCGGGCGGGACAACGTGCCGGTGCTGCAGCGCATCTTCTGGGCGGTCTCCTCCGGCGTGATCGCCGCGGTGCTGCTGGCCTCGGGCGGGCTGCAGGCGCTGCAGACGGCGGCCATCGCCAGCGCGCTGCCCTTTGCGATCATCATGCTGCTGATCTGCTACGGGCTGTGGCGCGGCCTGCAGCGCGAGGGGCTGCGGCAGAACGCCCTGGCCACCAACCTGCCGCCGCGCCAGGGCCTCTCCTGGCAACGCCAGCTGCACGGCATCCTCGCGCATCCGCACAAGGCCGAGGTGCTGCGCTTCCTGGAGGAAACGGCCGCTCCCGCGCTGGAGGCCGTGGCCGCCGAGCTGCGCGGCCGTGGCCTGAGTGCCGAGCTGCACCGGCGCGAGGGGCGGCTGCGGCTGGTCTCCATGCCCGGCGCGCTGGAGGAGTTCCAGTACGGCGTCCGCCTGCGCGAATACGCCATGCCGAGCTTCACCTACTTCGAGAGCGCCCCGGAGCGGGAGCGGCACGAGCACTACTACCGTGCCGAGGTGTTCCTGGAGGAAGGCAGCCAGGACTACGACGTGATGGGCTATACCCGGGAGGAGATGATCCAGGACGTGCTGGCCCAGTACGACCGGCATTTCCAGTACCTGCACGCCGTGCACGGCCTCTGAGGCCGGCCGGCCGGCAAGGGCCGGGCCGCCGGGGCGCCCCCCCGGCGGCAACCTCTTTGAGGGAGCGGCCGACTCCTTTCCTGCCCACCGGGAGGAGACGGAAGATGAGCCGGCTTTCCCTGGAGATGCCGCGCTGCATCGAGGACCGCACCCGGCTGAACAAGGTGGAGAGTTGCATCGCTGCCTGCCGGCGCGGTGCGGAGCGCTGCATCGCCATGGCCGCCTGAACTCCGGCGGGGCTGCCCCGCGCCTGGACTGTTAACGATATCAACAGGATATGGCCGGGGCGCGGGCCTGGATGCGGCTTCCCGGCGGAAAGGCTTGCAGCGCCTGCGCTTGCGGTGCGGAAACCCCCCGTGCTACGCGCGCCGATCGGACCGGACGGAAGCCCCACGTGAACCCGCCGCTGATTTTCGTGCTCAATGGCCCCAACCTGAACCTGCTCGGCACCCGCCAGCCGGAAATCTATGGCCACGAGACGCTGGACGACATCGAGGCGCTCTGCGCCGAGACGGCGGACGCGCTCGACCTGGCGATCGACTTCCGGCAGACCAATGTCGAGGGCGAGCTGATCTCCTGGGTGCAGGAGGCGCGCAGCATGGCGGCGGGCATCGTGATCAACCCGGCCGGCTACTCCCATACCTCGATCGCGCTGATGGATGCCCTGCTGGCCTCCGACCTGCCGGTGGTCGAGGTCCATCTGAGCAACATCCATCGCCGGGAATCCTTCCGGCACCTGTCCTATGTGTCCCGCGCGGCGCAGGGCGTCATCTGCGGCCTTGGCCCGCATGGCTATGCGCTGGCGCTGCGCGGCATCGCCGGCATCCTCGCCCAGTCCGAGCAGGACTGAACTGCAGCACCGCATGGGGCGGCGTATCCGAGAGGTTCGCAGAGAAACGTTATGAGCGGCATTTCCTTCAGCCCGGAAGCGATCCGGGCGCTCGCGCAGATCCTGCGGGAGACCGACCTCACCGAGATCGAACTGGCCGACAAGGACAGCCGCGTGCGCGTCACCCGCAGCGTGACGGTGGCGCCGGTGGCCATGGCGGCGGCGCCGGTCGCCGCGGCGCCGGCTGCCGCTCCGGGCCTGGTGCAGGCCGCTGCCCCCGTTCCCGCCGCCGAGGCGGTGGTGGATGCCTCCACGCCGGGCGCCGTCACCTCGCCGATGGTGGGCGTCGCCTATCTCGCGCCCGAGCCGGGCGCGGCGCCCTTCGTCACGCCGGGCGCCAAGGTGGCTGCCGGGCAGACCCTGCTGCTGATCGAGGCGATGAAGACCTTCAACCAGATCAAGGCACCGAAGGCCGGCACCGTCACGCGCATCCTGATCGAGAGCGGGGCGCCGGTCGAGTTCGGCGAGCCGCTGATGGTGGTCGAGTAAAGGCACTACGCCATGTTCAAGAAGGTGCTGATCGCCAATCGCGGCGAGATCGCGCTGCGCGTCCACCGCGCCTGCCAGGAAATGGGCATCCGCACCGTGGCCGTGCACTCCACGGCCGACGCCACCGCCATGCATGTGCGGCTGGCGGATGAAAGCGTCTGCATCGGTCCACCCGCTGCACGCGACAGCTACCTGAACGTCGCCGCCATCCTCTCGGCCGCCAGCATCACCGGCGCGGAGGCCATCCATCCCGGCTATGGCTTCCTCTCCGAGAATGCCAGCTTCGCCGAGATGGTGGAGGCGCATGGCTTCACCTTCATCGGGCCCTCGCCCGAGCACATCCGCATGATGGGCGACAAGATTGCCGCCAAGCAGGCGATGAAGTCGCTCAACGTGCCGCTGGTGCCGGGCAGCGACGGCGAGCTGGCCAGCCTGGAGGAGGCGCGCGAGGTCGCCGAGCGCATCAAGTATCCGGTGCTGATCAAGGCCGCCGCCGGCGGCGGCGGGCGCGGCATGAAGGTGGCGCACTCCGCCGAGGAGCTGGAGGAGGCCTGGCGCGTCGCCCGCACCGAGGCCAAGGCCGCCTTCGGCAACGACGCCGTCTACATGGAGAAGTACCTGGACCGGCCGCGGCATATCGAGCTGCAGGTGCTGGCCGACACCCACGGCGAGGTGGTGCATTTCGGCGAGCGCGACTGCTCGCTGCAGCGCCGCCACCAGAAGCTGGTGGAGGAGGCCGGCTCGCCCGCGCTCACCGCCGCGGAGCGCAATGCGCTCGGCGCACAGGTGACCAGGGGCCTCTCGCAGCTCGGCTACCGCAATGCCGGCACGCTGGAGTTCCTCTGGCAGGACGGGCAGTTCGCCTTCATCGAGATGAACACCCGCCTGCAGGTCGAGCACCCCGTGACCGAGATGGTCTGCGGCATCGACCTGGTGAAGGAGCAGCTCCGCGTCGCCGCCGGCGAGAAGCTCGGCTACGGCCAGGAGGACATCACCTTCAGCGGCCATGCCATCGAGTGCCGCATCACCGCCGAGGACCCGGAGAGCTTCGCGCCGTCGCCGGGGCGGGTGAACACCTACCACGCGCCGGGCGGGCTCGGCGTGCGGGTGGATAGCGCGCTCTACTCCGGCTACGCCGTGCCGCCGCATTACGACAGCCTGGTGGCCAAGCTGGTGGTGCATGGCAAGACCCGCGCCGAGGCGATCGGCCGCATGCGCCGGGCGCTCTCCGAGATGGTGGTGGACGGCATCAAGACCACGCTGCCGCTGCACCAGCGCATCATGGAGGATGCGCAGTTCCAGGCCGGCGACTACACGATCCACTGGCTGGAGCGCTTCGTCGGCCGGCGCGACTGACGGTCCTCCGCGCGGCGGGGGATTGAGGGAAGGGGAGGGGGCCTCGGGCGCCGGGGGCGGGGCTTCATGGCAACCCGGCCACACGGCCTTCATTGTTTCGCTACGGCCCGCGGGCAGCCTGCCCGGCGCCATGACAGCCGCCTTGAGCCCCTCGCCGGTCCCAAGCTTCTGGGAACATCTGATGAACGGCCTCACCGCCGAAACCCCTGAGTCGGCTCCCGCCCAGTCGGAGGGCGCGCCGCCCGCCGGCCTGGGCATGCGGCACCGGCTGGCGCTGCTGCGGCCCTGGCTGCTGCTGGCTGGCGGTGTGCTGCTCGCGTTGCTGGCACTGGGCGCGCTGCAGGCCCTCTCGCGCGAACTGGACTATCCGGCGGTGATCGCCGCCCTGCAGTCGAAGCCGCTGATGGTGCTGCTGGCGGCGGTGGGCGCCACGGCGGTCAGCTTCCTGGCGATGCTGGGCTACGACCTCTCCGCCCTGCGGCATGTCGCACCGGGCGCGGTGCCGCCACGCATCGGCGCGCTGGCCGCCTTCTGCGGCTTCGCGCTCAGCAACACGCTGGGCGTCGGCGCCTTCACCGGCAGCGCGGTGCGCTGGCGGATCTATGCCGCCGCCGGGCTGGAGCCGGCGCGGATCGGCCGGCTGCTGGTCTTCGTCACCGCCAGCTTCGTGCTCGGGCTCTACGCCGTCGCGGCGCTCGGCCTGCTGCTGGAGGCGGAGGCGATGGCCGGCTGGTTCGGCCTGCCCGCCATGCTGCTCCGGCTGCTGGCCGGCGCCCTGCTGGCGCTGCTCGCCGGCGTGGCGGTGCTGGGGCGGATGCGCAAGGGGCTGCGGCTTGGCCGCTTCGTCCTGCGCATGCCGCCGGCGCGGCTGATCCTGCTGCAGGGCATCATCTCCCTGGTGGATATCGGCGCCGCCGCCACGGTCCTGTGGCTGCTGCTGCCGCCCGGCGCGGTGGACCTGCCCTCCTTCATGGCGCTCTATGCCGTGGCCATCGCCATCGGCGCCGCCAGCCACCTGCCGGGCGGCATCGGCGTCTTCGAGGCGGTGGTGCTGCTGGCCTTCCACAACAGCGCCGTGCCGCTCGACCAGGTGGCGGCGGCGCTGGTGCTCTACCGGCTGACCTACTTCGCCCTGCCGCTCGGCCTGGCGATCCTGCTGCTGGCCGGCTTCGAGGTGAGCCGCCGGGCCCATCTGCTGGAGGGCGGCACCCGCGCGGTGCGCGCCGCCACCCGGCTGATGCCGCGCTTCCTCGGCGCCGGCGCCTTCGCGGCCGGCGCGGCGCTGCTGCTCGGTGGCGTCACGCCGCCGGTCGGGGACACGCCCGGCCTGCTCGCGCCCGCGCTGCCGCTGCCGCTCTTCGAGGCCTCGCACCTGCTGGCCAGCGTCGGCGGGCTGGCGCTGATCTTCGTCGCGCACGGGCTGGTGCACCGGCTGGACGGCGCCTGGTGGCTGGCCACCTGCCTCACCGGCGCCGGGCTGGTGCTCTCCATCGCCCGCGGCGGCGGCGAGCTGGAACTGCCGCTGCTGGCGCTGCTCGGCATCGCCCTGGTGGTCTCGCGCGAGCGTTTCGACCGGCGGGCGCGGATGCTCACTCCGAGCCTGACGCCGGGCTGGTGGCTGGCGGTGACCGGCGTGGTCGCCGCCGCCGCCTGGCTGCTGTTCTTCGCCCACCGGGACGTCGAGTATTCCCGCCAGCTCTGGTGGCAGTTCGAACTGGACGCCAGCACCCCGCGCGGCATGCGCGCCACGCTCGGCGTCGTGCTGGCGCTCTTCGTCGCCGGGCTCTGGACGCTGCTGCGCCCGGCCCGCAGCCGGGTGCACCCGCCGACGCCGGAGGAGCTGGCGCGCGCCACCGCCATCGTCGCCGCGCAGGGGCGGGCGGATGCCAACCTGGTGCGGATGGGTGACAAGGCGCTGCTCTTCGCCCCCGAGGGGGATGCCTTCATCATGTACGGCCGCCGCGGCCGCTCCTGGGTGGCGCTGTCCGACCCGGTGGGCGCGCGCGAGCGGCGGGTGGATCTGGTCTGGCGCTTCGTCGAGATGGCCGACGCGCAGGGTGGTCGTGCCGCCTTCTACCAGGTACGGCCGGAGAACCTGCCGCTCTACATCGATGTCGGGCTGCGGCCCCTGAAACTGGGCGAGGCGGCGCGGGTGCCGCTCGCCAGCTTCGAGCTGAAGGGCAAGTCCCGCCAGCCGCTGCGCAGCGCGCTGAACCGGGCCGAGCGCGAGGGCCTGACCTTCGCCGTGCTGCCGCCCGATGAGGTGGCCCCCCTGCTGCCGGAACTGGAGGCGGTCTCGCGCGCGTGGCTGGAGCAGCACAAGGCGCGCGAGAAGGCCTTCTCGCTCGGCGCCTTCGAGCCGGACTACGTCACCGCCCAGTCGGTCGCGGTGGTGCGCGGCCGGGAAGGGGAGATCATCGCCTTCGCCACGCTGCTGGAGACGCCGGCGCAGCGCCGCGAGATGTCGATCGACCTGATGCGCCAACTGCCCGAGGTGCCGCCCGGCACCATGGACTTCCTGTTCCTGCGGCTGATCCTGCGCGCCAGGGAGCTGGGCTACGAGTTCTTCGACCTCGGCATGGCGCCGCTCTCCGGCCTTGCGGCCCATCGCCTGGCGCCGGTCTGGTATCGGCTGGGCGGGCTGGTCTTCCGCCGCGGCGAGCGCTTCTACAACTTCCGGGGGCTGCGCGCCTTCAAGGAGAAGTTCGAGCCGGTCTGGGAGCCGCGCTACCTCTGCACGCCGGGCGGGCTCGACCCCTGGGTCGTCCTGGCCGACGTGGCGGCGCTGCAGGCCGGCGGCTTGCGGGGAGTGATCGGTAAATGAAGCGACGCATGATCCTGGGAGCGGCCGCCGGGCTGGCGCTGGCCCGGCCCGGCTTCATCCGCTCCGCCTGGGCGCAGCGCGACACCTCCTCCTGGCTGGTCGAGCTGCCCGCCAGACAGAAGCGCGGCGACGTCTTCGCCATCATTCTCTCCGGCGATGGCGGCTGGCGCGATCTGGACCGCACCATCGGCCGCTACCTGCGCAACCGCGGTGTGCCGGTGGTGGGCTTCGACACGCTGAACTGGTTCTGGACCCGCCGCTCCCCCGAGGCGGTGGCCGCCGAGCTGGACCGCGTCATCGCCCTCTATGCGGCGAAGTGGCAGACGCCCAAGGTGGCGCTGATCGGCTACTCCTTCGGGGCGGACGTCATGCCCTTCGCCTGGAACCGGATGAAGCCGGAGAGCAAGGACCGGGTGGTGCTGATCTCGCTGCTGGCCTTCGCCAAGGATGCCGCCTTCGAGATCAAGGTGGGCGACTTCATCGGCATGGCTCGGCCCAGCGCGCTGCCGACCGCGCCCGAGATTCCCGGCCTGCCGCCGGCCCTGGTGCAATGCGTCTATGGCTCGGACGAGGAGGACGAGACGGCCTGCCTCGCCTTCACGGGCACGCCGGCGGAGATCATCCGCACCAGCGGCGGCCACCATTTCGACGAGAACTACGACGCCCTGGCCGAGCGCATCCTGGCGCGGCTGCCGAAGCCGGCCGGCTAGGCTGGCGCCGGAGCGGCGGCGCGGTCATGATGGATCGCATGTCCCGCCGCCCGGTGGAAATCACCCCTGACCTGCTGCTCCGCGCCTATCGCGCCGGGCTCTTCCCCATGGCCGAGTCGCGGGCCGGCCGGCGGCTCTACTGGCTGGACCCGGAGCTGCGCGGAATCCTGCCGCTGGATGGCTTCCACCTGCCGCGCCGGCTGCGCCGCACCGTGCTCTCCGATGCCTTCACCGTCACCGCCGATGCCGATTTTCCGGCGGTGATCGCCGGTTGCGCGGCCCCCGCCCCGGGGCGGGAGGACAGTTGGATCAACCCGGAGATCGAGCGGCTGTTCACCGAACTGCATCGCATGGGCCTCGCCCATTCCATCGAGGTCTGGGGCGGGGGCGAACTGCTGGGCGGGCTTTATGGCGTTGCGCTGGGCGGCGCCTTCTTTGGCGAGAGCATGTTCAGCCGGGCGCGCGACGTCTCCAAGGTGGCGCTGGTGCATCTGGTGGCGCGGCTGCGCCTGGGCGGCTTCACGCTGCTGGATACGCAGTTCATCACCGAGCACCTGGCGCAGTTCGGCACCATCGAGATCCCCCGTGCCGAGTACAAGCGGCGCCTGGCCGAGGCCCTGGACGCGCCGGCCCGCTGGCTGACGGCGCCGGAAGGGCTGGAAGACGCGATCCGGACGCTGCGGGGGTGAAAAAGGTCCGGGGGAAGGAATTCCCCCGGACCCTCATCTTCCTTTTGTCGGTTTTGGCGCTGTGCTGGCCGCCCGCGCGGGGAACCCGAAGAAAAAAGAAGGGGGTTCGGGGGAATTCATTCCCCCGGTCTTTTCCTCAGTTGCGGGTCGGCGAGGCCCAGAGCAGGTCCTGCTCCGGCAGGGGCAGTTCCTCCAGCTCGGCCAGGAAGCTCTCGGCCCAGCGGGTGGCGGTCTGCTCCTCCAGGCTGCGCATCATGCTCTCCCAGCGCTCCTTGCGCTCACCGAGGGGCATCTTCAGCGCCCGGTCGAGCTGCTCGGCCACCGCGACGGCGTCGAGCGGGTTCACGAGCAACGCGCCCTCCATGCTCTCGGCGGCGCCGGCGAACTGCGACAGGATCAGCACGCCGGGATCCTCCGGGTCCTGCGCCGCCACATACTCCTTGGCGACCAGGTTCATGCCGTCCCGCAACGGCGTGACGAGCCCGACCCGCGCGACGCGGTAGAAGCCGGCCAGCGTGTCGCGCGCCACGGCGCGGGCGACGTAGCGCACCGGCGTCCAGTCGAACTCGGCATAGTCGCCGTTGATCCGGCCGGCGAGCTGGTCCAGCTCCCGCCGCAGGTTGCGGTAGGAGGCCACCTCGTTGCGGCTGCGCGCCGCCACCTGCAGGTAGGTGACGCGGTTCAGGTGCTCGGGGAAGTTCGCCAGCAGCGCGGCGAAGCCGCGCATCCGGTGCGGCAGGCCCTTGGTGTAGTCCAGCCGCTCGGCGCCCACGATCAGCGAGCGGTCGCCCATGCTGGCGATGAGCCGCTGGGTGTCCGGGGCGTAGGCCGCCTTGCGGGCGATGGTGGCGAAGCCGCGGGTGTCGATGCCGATGGCGTGGGCGGAGAGCTGGGTGCGCCGCATGGTCCCGGCCACCTCTCCGCGCACGCCCCCCGTCGCATCGGGGCTCAGGCCGAGGCCCTCCTGGAAGGAGTTGATCAGCCCGCTCAGGTCGCGCTTCGTCTGCACGCCCACGAGATCGTAAGCCAGCAGATCCTTCAGGAGCCGCTCGGCGTCCGGCAGGGCGGAAAGCACCGCGAAGGGCGGGAAGGGAATGTGCAGGAAGAAGCCGATGCGCTGCTTGGCACCCAGGGCCCGCAACTCGGCGGCCATCGGGATCAGCTGGTAGTCATGGATCCAGACGGTGTCGTTCGGCCCCAGCAGGGGCATCAGAGCGCGCGCGAACTCGCGGTTCACCCGGCGGTAGGCGGCCGCCTCCCCACGGTCATACTCCATCAGCCCGAGCCGGAAATGGAACAGCGGCCAGAGCGTGTTGTTGGAGTAGCCGGCATAGAAGCCCCGGTGGTCGGCTTCCGCGATGTCGATGGTGGCGTAATCGATGCCGCCCGAGCGCAGGCGCCGGGCCTCCGGGGAGGGCTCCGTGCGGGTTTCCCCGCTCCAGCCGAACCAGAGACCACCGCTGGCCTTCAGCACGTCCTTCAGCGCGACCGCGAGCCCGCCAGCCGCCGGTTCGCCCCGCCGTGGCACCGCCACGCGGTTGGAGACGACGACTACCCGCCCCACAGACCGTGCTCCCACGAACGGCTCAAACGCATGGCCGAGAGAATCAGACCAACATGGGAATAGGTCTGAGGAAAATTCCCCCAGAGTTGATTCCGCGTCGGATTCAGATCCTCCGCCAGCAGTCCCAGGTGATTCCGGCACGATAGAATGCTCCCGAACATGGCGCGCGCCTCTTCCATGCGACCAACGGCGGCGAGCGCATCTACGTACCAAAACGAGCAAACGAGGAAGGCGGTTTCAGGTTTCCCGAAATCATCCGCCATATCGTAACGATAAATAAACCCTTCGTGCAAAAGCCGCCGCTCCACCGCCGCCAGGGTGCCGAGAAAGCGGGGATCGCTGGCGGGCAGGAAGCCGATCTCCGGCAGGAGCAGCAGCGAGGCGTCCATGCCGTCGCTTTCGAAGCTCTCCACAAAGCAGCCCAGCTCCGGCCGGTAGGCGCGCTCGCAGATCACCGCATGCAGTTCGCGCGCCGACTTCGCCCAGCGCTCCGCCCGGTCGGGCAGGCCGAGATGGCGCGCGATGCCGGCCAGCCGGGCCATGCCCGCCCAGCACATGGCGGCGGAAAAGGTGTGGATGCGGGCGCGGCCGCGATACTCCCAGATGCCGGCATCCGGCGTCAGAGCGCGCGCCTCGGCCTGCTCGCCCAGCCGCTCCAGCAGGCGGAACAGCGGCTCGCCGGCGGGGCGGGGCAGGCGCTGGTCGAAGAACATCTGCGCCGCCGCCATGATGACGGAGCCGTAGACGTCGTTCTGCACCTGGTCCGCGGCCTGGTTGCCGACCCGCACCGGGCCCATGCCGAGGAAGCCCGGCAGCGCCTCGGCCAGCCGCTCATGCATGGAGAGGGATGGGACCAGCGGGTAGCAGGGCTTCAGCTCCCCGCCCGGCGAGATGGCCACCACGTTGGTCACGTAGCGGATGTACTCCTCCATGGTGCGGGTGGTGCCGAGGCGGTTCAGCGCCTGCACGGTGAACAGCGCATCCCGCAGCCAGCAGTAGCGGTAGTCCCAGTTGCGCCCGCTGTCCGGCGCCTCGGGGATGGAGGTGGTCAGCGCCGCCACCACGGCGCCCGTCTCCTCGAAGGTGCAGAGCTTGAGCGTGATGGCGGCGCGGATCACCGCCTCCTGCCACTCGAAGGGCAGGTGCAGGCCGCGCGTCCAGTCGAGCCAGTGGTTCTCCGTCTCGCGCAGGAACTCGTCGCCGAGATCCTCGACCGCGCCGGGGATGGTCTCGTCCGGGCCGAACAGTAGCGTGATGGGCTGGTCGAGCAGGAAAGGTGCCTCCTCGGCGACGCAGGCCAGCGGGGCGTCGGTGGTCAGGCGCAGGGCCGAATCGGCCGAGAAGTAGCGCAGGTGGTTGGAGCCGGAGCGGCGCTCCGGCACGTCCCGCCCCCAATGGGCGCGGGGGCGGATGCGCAGCCGGATCAGCGGCGTGCCGGAGAGCGGCTCGATCCGCCGCACCAGCATGGGCGGGCGGAAGCTGCGGCCGAAGCGGCGGAAGCGGGGCGCGAAGTCGGTGATGCGCAGCCGGTTGCCGTGCTCGTCCTCCAGCTCGGTCTCCAGCACGGCGGTGTTGCGGCGATAGGCCTGCCGCGTCTGCTGCAGGCCGACCATCTCGCATTCCATGAAGCCGTCCTGCGGCTCCTCCCCGCCCAGCAGGGCGCAGAAGATGGGGTCGCCATCGAAACGCGGCCAGCAGAGCCAGGAGCAGCGGCCGCGACGGTCGAACAGGCCGGCAATGATGCCATTGCCGACCGGCGCCAGGTCGAGCGGCTGGGTCATGCGGACAGGCTGTCCGCTATCCGGAGGAGCCAGGCATGCACGGCAGCGGGCCCAGGGAAGTCCCGCGGGATGCGGTAACCTGTGCCTCCCATCTCCTTGCAGGCGCTGATGCCGTATTCATCCGTGACGTCGTCGCCGATGAAGAGCGGGATGCGCCCGGCGAAGGGCGGGTGCTGCATCAGCCAGCGCACCGCAGTGCCCTTGTCGGCGCTGCGCGGGCGCAGCTCGGCGGCGGCATGCGCGGGCAGCACCTGGAAGTCGCTGCCCTGCACCAGATCCTCCAGGAAGGCGGTGGCGGCGGGGCCGAGTTCCGGGACGGCGCGGAAATGCAGCACGAAGCCGTGCCGCTTCTCCTCCAGCAGCAGGCCCGGATGGGCGCGCGCAAAATCCTCCGCCGCCTTGCGCCAGGCCTGCGGCGGAGAGGGCGGGGATGGCATGGGCGGCACGCCGGCCGCCGCGCCGGCACCCTGGATGATGGTGCCATGCTCGGCGGCAAAGGCGATGGGCGGCGACTGGGTCAGCCCCCTGGCGACCTCGAGGCCACGACCGGTGACGATGGCGACGGCGCCGCCAAGGCCGGTGGAAAGACGGGCCAGCAGCCCGGGAAGGTGAGGAGGCACCACCACGGCGTCCGGCCGTGGCGCGATCTCGATCAGGGTGCCGTCGAGGTCCAGGAAGAGTGCCGCCTGGCTCCCAGGCAGCGGCGGGGGCACGGGCGGGCCGTCGGAAAAGGCGGTTTGCTCCATGATCCCTCTGATATGACCCCCTCTGGCGCAGGGGGAAACCCTCTGCCGCCTCGAAAAAGCCATGAATGGCCCGCGGCGAGGGTATTCGGGGCGGTTTTCAGGGGTGTTGTCACGATTTTGTGACGACGGGGCCGGCGCAGTGCCTCAGTGGCACTCCAGCACGCGCAGGTCGTAGACCGGATGCTCCAGCGTGGAGACGCCGGGCGCATTGGCGAACATCCAGCCCCGGAAGACGGGCACACCCTTCGGGTCCTTGCGCGTCTCCAGCACCTCCAGCCAGGCGGCGGCGTCGGGCACCTCCTCAGGCGGCCGGGCATCGCAGGCACGCACGACGATCTGTAGCGTGCCGAAGCGGAGCGGCTTGTTGAGCGGCAGGTCGAGCACGGTGACACGGGCCGTCACCTTGTCCAGCGCCTGCAGCTTGGCGGTATCCTTGGGCACCCAGCCCGCGTCCTGCTGCGCCGCGGCGGGGGCGGCCAGCGCGGCGGCCAGCAACAGGGCGCTGAGGAGGCGGCGGATCATGCCGTTCCGCTCTCGTCCCCGCCCGGGCGCCGCGGGCTCGGCAGGGCAGCCACCAGATCGGTCAGGATGCGGCGCATCGCCGCCTCGTCCACCCCCATCAGGACCGCGTCCTCGAACATGTCGCGCAGGATGGTGGCGGCCTCCTCGTAGTTCTCGGCCAGCACCTTCAGCTTCTCGCGGCAGGCGACGGGCTGGCCATCGGCGCCCGGCCACTGGGGCGGCGGAGGCAGGCTCATCGTGGCGCGGACGCCGCCGGCGCTCCCTCGCTCTCCCCCTGCTGGCTGCTGTTGCCGGAGTTCATCTGCGTCACCGAGAAGATGAACCGGCCCAGCAGCGCCTCCAGGCTCACCGAGGACTGGGTGATGGTGATGGCGCCGCCGTCCTGCAGCATGTCCGCCGCGCCGCCTGGCACGAGGGCGACATACTTGCCGCCCAGCAGGCTTTCGGAGGTGATTTCGGCGGAGCTGTCCGTCGGCAGGTCGATGCCCGGCTGCAGGCTCAGGCGCAGCACGGCGAGGTAGGTCTTGGGGTCGAGCCGCTGCTCCACCACCGTGCCCACCTTCACGCCGCCGATGCGGACATCGGCGCCGGGCGCCAGCCCGTCGATCCGGTCGAACCGAGCGGTCAGGGTCATGCCGCCATTGGTGCTCAGGCTACGGCCGGACTGCCCGACGGCGAAGATCAGGAAGGCCGCCGCCACCAGCAGGATGAGCGCGCCCGTCGCGATCTCGGCCCAGTTCCGCTGCTGCATCGCCTGCTCAGGCACCCGGGGTCCAGGCCTCGTAGTCGCCCGCGGTGGGCGGCCGCTGGACGGCGGCGGCGCGGCTATGCGCCGGCGGGCGGTAGGCCTGCGGCGTGCCGGTCATGTTCGGGCGCGGGTCCTTCTGCCAGGAGTAGAGCTTCTTCTCCGGCAGGGGCGCGTCGGTGATGTGGTGCAGCCAGCAGTGCCACTCCGGCGGCACCTTCGTCGGCTCGGGCGCGCCGTTGTACAGGACGAAGCGGCGCTTGCGGCCATAGCCGAGCCAGGACTTCCGGCTCTCCCAGTAGGTGTTGCCGAAGCGGTCGGTGCCGATCTTGCTGGCGGAGAGGCCAGTGGTCAGCCGCTGCAGGAAGGACATACTCGGTCGATTCCATCAAGGCTGCGCGGGCGGCTCGGGCTGTGAGCCACGCCGCGCGGGGGGAGGGGGAGCGCTCTCGCGGCCGCTTCCTTCGCACATGCGGGGGGCTGGGGGAAGGTGCGCCGGCATCCACCACCATATTGGAGGAAGCCTTGCCGATTTGCCACCGGATGTGCCTTTCGCGGCACGCGCGCCCGGTTTAGCCTGCACGCATGGCACGCATGGCTGGCACAGCTTGGGAAGGCATCGCGCTGCGGCGCACCCGCGCGGCGGCGGACCCGGATTCCGAGCCGCGCAGCGTGGCGCTGCCCGCCGTATGGGAGGACGAGGCCGCCGCGGCGCTCGCCCTGCTGGCGCCGGGCACCGGGCCGGTGTCCCTGCCCGCGCTGGCGGAGGGCTGGATCGGCCGGTTGGTCGGCCGTGGCCTGCAGGCCGGTCTGCTGGAGCCCGCCGAGGCCCCAGGGCTGGCCGAGTCGCTGCGGCGGCTGGTGCTGTCCCGCCGCGGGGTGCCGGGCGCTGCCATCTGGCGCGGTGAGGGAAAGGCCGAGCCGCGCTTCGTGCTGAACCTGTCCGCCTTCCTGGACGATGCTGGCGGCTTCGACTCGGCTGCTTACAGTGCGGCGGCGGGGACCGCCGTGCTGGCGCTGGAGATCCTGACCGGCGGCAAGGCCACCCGGCTGCGGCTCGGCTTCGCCGACTTGGCGGGGCTGCTGGCGGCCCTCGGGCTGGACTACGACTCGGAGCCGGCGCGCGACGTGGCCGGCTGCCTCGCCGCCCTGACGCGCGGCGCCGCCGAATGCGCCAGCGCCCGCCTGGCGGAGCGGCTGGGCGCGCGCGAACCCGCCGCCCTGCTCTGGCCGGCCCCGCCGGCGCGCTGCGTGGTGCCCGGCCTCGCCCTTGCCGCCCGCCGCGCGCTGGACGCGGCCGGCGCCACCCATGGGCTGCGCCACCAGGGCTGCTTCGTGCTGACCGCGCCGGATGCCGCCGAGGCCCTGCTGGGCGCCGAGACCGGCGGCCTCGCCCCGGCACAGGGCGCCACCCGCTATGTGCGGGCGGAGGATGGCGCGGTGGTGGAGCGGCCGACCCGCGCCGCCCGCCGCGCCGAAATGCTGCACGGCGCCCGCGCCGCCGCCCTGCTGGCCCCGGTGCCCGACTCGGCCCGCGCGGCGATGGAGCGCGCGGTCAGCCCCTATCTGCATGCCGCCAGCCCGGCGCCGCTCGCCCGCCCCGAGCCCGCCCGCCCGCTGCCGCCGCCGCGCCCCGCCCTGGCGGGCGGCACGGTCTGGAAGGTGGTGGTCGGCGGCCACCGGGTGACGCTGCGTGCCGCGGAGGCGCGGGATGGCAGCCTGGCCGAGATCACCCTCTCCATGGGCAAGGAGGGCAGCGGCTTCCGCGGCCTGCTGGAAGGCTTCCTGCTGGCGGTGAACATCGGCCTCGCGCGGGGCGTGCCGCTCTCCGACTATGTCGCCGCCTTCGCCTATACCCGCTTCGGCCCGGCTGGCGCGGTGGAGGGGGATGGCGAGATCCTCTGCGCCACCTCGGTGCTGGACTGGGCCTTCCGGCGCCTTGCCATGGCCTATCTGGACGAGGCGGCGGCGCGGCAGCTCTGGCCCGACCCGTCGCTCGACGAGTGCGCGGCCGAGGCCACCGGCACGCCGGCCGATCGCGGCCCGATGCTGCCGCTGAGCCTGCCGGTGCAGCCCTCGCCCGCCGCGCGCCGCCGCAGTTTCCGGCTGGTCGGCTGAGGCTCCGCTCGCCGGCCGGCCCACATCTTTCTGTTGCCTGAAGGAGACGACGCCCCATGGCCGGACGCATCGAAGCGCGCCTTGCCGAACTCGGCATCACCCTGCCCACCCCGGCCGCGCCGGTGGCCAACTACGTGCCCTTCACGGTGGTCGCCGACGGCACGCTGGTCGTGGTCTCCGGTCAGGTGCCGGTGCGCGAGGGCGTGGTCGCCTATACCGGCAAGCTTGGCGGCACGGTCAGCATCGAGGCGGGGCAGCAGGCGGCGCAGCTCTGCCTGATCAATGTGCTGGCGCAGCTCAAGGTGGCGGCGGGCGGCGACCTCGACCGGGTGACGCGCGTGGCGCGGCTTGGCGGCTTCATCGCCTGCACGCCTGAGTTCACCCAGCATGCGCTGGTGATGAACGGCGCCTCCGACCTGGCCGTGGCGGTGTTCGGTGAGGCCGGGCGGCATGCCCGCAGCACCATCGGTGTGCCCTCCCTGCCGATGGATGCGGCCGTGGAGGTCGAAGGAATGTTCGAACTCGGCTGAACGCGGCGCCGCCCGCGCCCGCGGCGGCTCGCCGGATTATGAGGGGCTGACGGCCAGCCGGCCCCGGCCCCGGCCCCGGTCGTCCTGTCCCGCCTCCCGTGGTTTGCATCCCTTCAGCAAAATCCAGCAATTTTAATGAGGCGTGTGGGGCGGTCCCTGACAGCGCTGTGAAAGCCTCGCGCGGAGTCGTGATCTTTTTTTGGCGAAACGGCCTCTATAATGGAGACGCCAGCAGAGGATCACGGATGGAAACGATCCGCACCAAGCTCCGGCCACTCATCTCCGTGGTGGCGCCTTGCTACAACGAAGAGGAGAGCCTGCGGGAGTTCCATGCGCGGGCCGCGGCAGCCTGCCAGGCGCTGACCGGCTCGTATGAGATCGTGCTGGTCGATGACGGCTCCAAGGACGCCACCTGGAACATCATCGAAGCGCTCGCCGATGCCGATCCGCATGTGGTGGGCGTGCGGCTGCTGCGCAATCATGGCCATCAGCTCGCGGCCACCGCCGGCCTGCACGTCGCCAATGGCGACCGGGTGATGCTGATCGACGCCGACCTGCAGGACCCGCCCGAACTGCTGGGGGCGATGATGGCGCGCATGGATGAGGGCGCCGACGTCGTCTATGGCCAGCGCGCCTCGCGCGAGGGCGAGACCTGGTTCAAGCTGGCAACGGCCGGGCTGTTCTACCGGCTGCTGACGAAGCTGACGAGCGTGCCGATCCCGCGCGACACCGGCGATTTCCGCCTGATGAGCCGCCGCGTGGTGGACCTCTTCCTGCTGATGCCGGAGCGGCAGCGCTTCATCCGCGGCATGGTGAGCTGGATCGGCGGCAATCAGGTCGCGCTGCCCTATGAGCGGCATGCGCGCTTCGCCGGCACGTCGAAATATCCGCTCAGCAAGATGATCCGCTTCGCCGTGGATGCCATCACGAGCTTCTCCACCGTGCCGCTGCGGATCGCCGTCTGGGTCGGGCTCATCACCGCCGGCTTCTCGATGCTGCTGCTGCTCTATGCGCTGTATCAGTGGTCGCAGAACGTCGTTGTCGCGGGTTGGGCCAGCATCATCACCGCCATCGCCTTCCTCGGCGGGCTGCAGATGCTGATGCTCGGCGTGTTCGGCGAGTATCTCGGCCGGCTGGTGCAGGAGACCAAGGGGCGGCCGCTCTTCATGGTGAAGTCGATCCGCGCCGGCAAGCATCTGCATGAGGTGCCCAGCAACTTCTCGCGCCTGGAGCCGTCGATGCGCGACGATGTCGTGGCGAGCTGGGCCGGGGAGCGCTGAGTGCCCGCACGGCTTCGCTCCACCTTGTCCGCGGGCGCGGTTGCCCTCGGCGGCACGGCGCCGCGCGCCGCGCGGCTGCGGGAGATGCTGCTCTTCGCCAGTGTCGGCGTGCTGAACACGGCGGTCGATCTGGTCGCCTTCACCCTCCTCGTGACCTTCACGCCGGCGCCGCCGCTCGCCGCCAACACCGCCAGCTACGCGCTCGGCGCACTGAACAGCTATCTGCTGAACGGCAAGTTCACCTTCCGCAGCCGGCAGGTGCGGCTCGCCTCGCTGCGCCGCGTGCTGCGCTTTGCGGCGGTGAACCTCGCCTGCCTGCTGGTGTCACTGGTTTCGCTCGCGGTCCTCTCGGGCTTCATGCCGCTGCTGGCGGCCAAGCTCGGCTCGGTGGTGGTCACCTTCGCCTTCAGTTACGTCCTCAACAGCCTTGTCGTCTACGGTTCGCAGCCGGAGGGCTGAGCCGCAACGACCCCGGAGTCTCGTGATGCGCCCTCTCGGTGGGTTGACGCGCAGCGGCCTGATCGCGCTGTTCGCGGTGATGCTTCTTGTGCCGCTGATGCTGACCTCGATGCCGCTCCTGGGGGATTTTCCCAATCACGCGGCGCGCTTCTGGCTGCTCGGCGGCGGCATCGCACAGATGCCGGACATCTACGGCGCGGACTGGTCCCGCGCCTTCACCAATATCGGCGGTGACCTCCTCGCCCGTGCCCTGGCGGGCCTGGTGGCGGGCGATCATGTGGCGCAGGGCATCCTGGCCTTCGCCATCATCGGCCCGCCGCTCGGCTGCCTGCTGCTGAACTGGCGGCTGATGGGCTGGAACGTCTGGCAGCTCGCCCTGCCGGCCCTGGCCTGGACGATGACGCTGATCTTCGGCTTCATCACCTTCCAGATGGGCCTGGCCCTCGCGCTGATCCTGGCGGCGCTGGATGCCTCCATGCGCCCCTCGGCGCTGCGCTGGGTGGTGCGGCTGGTGCTCAGCGCCGCACTCCTCGTCGTGCATCCCTTCGCGCTGCTGTTCTACGCCGCGTTGCTCGGCGGGCTGGTGATCGGCCCGCGCATCGCCGACCATTTCGCCTCGCGCCGTGCCTTCACCGGCTTCCTGGGCTCGGGCCTGCTGCTGGTGGTCTGCTGCGTGCTGCCGGTTGTCGTGCTCGCCCTCACCGCGGCACACCTGCCCGGCGAGGATCAGGCGGCGGGGAGCACCGGCACTGTCTGGAATCCGGGCATCGCCAGCCGCATCTCGGCGCTGCTCTCGCCTTTCCGGACCTACGCGCTGCGGATGGACGTCGCCTTCATGCTGCTGCTGGCGGTGGTGCCCGCCTATGCCCTGCTGCGCCGGCGCCTGCATGTCCATCAGGGCCTGCTGGCGGTTGCCGTCATCCTTGGCATCGCCTCGCTCTTCATGCCGACGGTGGTCGCCGGCACGAGCGCGATCGAGCTGCGCCTGCCGATCATGGCGCTGCTGGCCGCCGCCGCCGCCATCCGCATCGACTTCGCCAGCCGGCGGGTGCTGGTCGGCGCGGCGGTGCTGCTGGCCGCGGTGAGCACGCTGCGCACGCTCGACGTCGCCCGCCACTGGGTCCGGGCCGAGGCGGATGTCGCGGCGGTGCGGACGGTGCTGGCTGCCCTGCCGCCGCACAGCTTCGTCCTTCCCTTGCAGCATGAGGCGTCGCGCGAGGCGCAGGCCAGCGCGCCGCTCGGCCGCTACTTCGCCGGCCGGCTGCCCGCCTATACGCAGACCGGCGCGCTCGCGACCCTCTGGCGGCAGTCCTTCGTGCCCAATCTCTTCACCGCGCGCGGCAAGCAGCCCCTGGTGGTGCTGCCTCCCTCGGACGAGATCGCGGTGCCGGAGGGCGAGATCGCCTCCGTCCATGCCTTGGTGGACCCGGACTATCCGCTGCCGGCCAGCCAGGCTTATGTCCGGCGCTGGCGCGAGCGGTTCGACTATGCCCTGGTGCTGAACGCCGACATGCCCGACCAGAACGGGCCTGTGGAACTGCCGGAGGGCGTCGAGGTGGTGGCGGACCAGGGCTTCGCGCAGCTGTTGCGCCTGCCGCGCGCGCGGATGACGAGCCAGCTCCGCTGATGCCGGGCGCGCCTCGCGCGCGTCCGGCGTCAAAGGCACGGCTTGACTTCTCGCGCGCGCCGCTGCCGATCCCCACATCCGGTATGGATGACCGAGGCGGAGGACCATGGCGGCAGGGATGGAGCGGATCGGGCACGGGATCGCCCGGCTCACCAGCGAGGCGGAGCGGGCGCTCAATGAAACCACCCTCCGCCTCGCCATCACCGGCCTCAGCCGCTCGGGCAAGACGGTGTTCATCACTTCGCTCATCGCCAACCTGCTGGCGCTCGGGCGGGGGCGGGACGCACTGCCGGCGCTGCGGCGGCAGCTCGCCGCATCCGGCACGCGCATCGAGGCCGTGCGGCTGGAGCCGGCCGGAACCCAGGCGCTGGACTGGTTCGACGCCGCCGACAAGCTGCGCGACCTGGCCGGAGCCGACCCGCACTGGCCGCCGCGCACCAGCGATCTCGCCTCGGTCAGCCTGACCCTGGTGGTGGCCCGGCGCGGGCGCTTCGGCCGCTGGCTGCCGCCGCGCCGCGTGCGGCTGGAGCTGCTCGACTATCCCGGCGAGTGGCTGCTCGACCTGCCGCTGCTGGACGAGGACTACGCCACCTGGTCCGCCCATACGCTGTCCCTGCTGCGCCAGCCGCCGCGCACCGCCCTGGCGGGCGACTTCCTGGCCTTCCTGGCCAGCCTGAATGCGGCCGCCCCGGCGGAGGAGGCGGTCGCGCGGCGCGGCTTCATGCTCTACCGCGACCTGCTGGCGGCGCTGCGCGAGCGGCTCGGGCTGCGCTGGCTGCAGCCGGGCCGCTTCCTGGTGCCGGGGCCGAAGGGCGAGAGCCCGATGATGTGGTTCTTCCCGCTGGAAGGAAGCGGCGCCCCGGCGCCCAGCTCGCTGCGCGAGCTGCTGGCGCGCCGCTTCGAGGCTTACCGCGACGATATGCGGCGCAGCTATTTCGATCCCTGGTTCGCCCGCTTCGACCGGCAGGTGGTGCTGGTGGACGCACTCGGCGCACTCTGTGCCGGGGAAGGGGCCTTCGAGGATGCGCGGCAGGCGGTGGCGCAGATCGCCCGCGCCTATGACGTGCGCTCCCGCTCCCGCTGGTTCCGGTTCTCCACGCTGAAGCGCGTGGCCTTCGTCGCCACCAAGGCGGATTATGTGCCGGAGGCGCAGCGCCCGGCCTTCGAGAGCCTGTTCCGCGGCATGGTCGGCGGCGGAGACGGGGGGCGGGCGGTGAATCATCTCGCCCTTTCCGCCCTGCGCTGCACGGAGGAGGGAGGCAGCCCGGGGGGCGAGGCGCCGGTCGTCTTCGGCGTGCCGCTGGGCGAGATGCGCCGGCGCCCCTTCCGGCCGGGCCATATTCCCGCCACGCCGCCTTCCTCCGGCGACCCCTTCTGGCAGCGGCCCTACTTCGCCTTGCCGGTGTTCCGGCCGCCGGTGGTAGACCCGGAAGGGCGCGAGGGGCTGCCGAACCTTGGAATGGACCGGCTGCTCGCCTGGCTCCTGGAGGACGCGCTATGACAGAAAAGTTTGGGGGAAAGAATTCCCCCAAACCCCCATCTTCTTTCTGTCAGAAAGAAAAGAAGAGGGGTCCGGGGAGAATTCCTTCTCCCCGGTCTTGCGCCCGATGAGCACGAATCCCGGCTGGGCCGACGAGCCCGCGCGCCCTGCGAAAACCATCGATCCCTCGCTCGGCCCCGCCCTGCTGGAGCCGGAATCGGCTGGGCTGGTCCGGCATGGCGCGCCGGTCGAACTGGTCCTGCCGGATGCGGCGGCCAAAGGGGCGGGCTGGCTGGCCTCCTTCGGCACCTTCGGCGCGGCGGCGGGGCTGCTGGTGCTGGGCAGTTTCGGGCTTGGCCTGGGGCTGATGCTGGACGACCTCTTCGCGGCCTCGCCGGTGCTGGGCTGGCTGGGTGCCGCGCTGGGCGCGGGTGTCGGCGGGGTGATGCTGGCGGCGCTCGGCCGGGAGTGGCGGGCGCTGCGCCGGCTGGATGCATTGGACGACCTTGCCGAGGTGGTGCGCGACACGCCGGACGGCGCCCGCCCGCCCGCTGCCCTGCTGCGCTGGGCCGAGGGCGTGGCACAGCGCCTGCCGGAAGCCGCGGCGGCGGTGGCGGAACTCCACAAGGCCGGCAGCATGGCCGAGGCCCGTGGCCTCCTGGCCACCGGGCTCCTGCCGGTGCTGAATGCGCGGGTGAAGGCGCTGGGCCGGCAGGCGGCGGGGCAGGTGTTCCTGACGGCGGCGGTGCTGCCTTCGCCGGCGCTGGACGCGGGTGCCATGGCGCTGATCGGGCTGCGGCTGATGCGCCAGGTGGCGGTGCTGCATGGCGTCCGGCCGGGGGCGGCGGTGCTGTGGCGGCTGCTGCGGCGGCTCGCCCTTTCGGCGGGGCTGACGGCCGGGGCGGATCTGGTGGCCGAGGCGGGGGTGGAGCAGTTCGTCGAGGGTCATGCGGCGAAGCTGGCAGGCGGTGCGGCGGGGGCGGCAGTGGCGGCGCGCCGGATGCTGCGGCTGGCCGGCGCCACGGCGGAGTGCTGCCGGCCGACTCGCGCGCTTCGCTGAACACGGCTCCGGGCGAAACGGAGGGCGGGGCCTGAGGCGGCGCCGTCACCCTGGCGGGGTTCCAGGGCGGCGCCCCTGGTCCCGGCTGATCATCCGGGCGAGGGTGTCCCGCTTACGCGATCTTCATCTCTGGAGCTCCTCTTCCAGGTGTTTGTAAAAAAACGCCTTCCCCGGCCCCGCGGCGGCTCATGCTGCGCCGCACTCTTGCAGCCTCCGGCAAGCAGCGCACATGCTGCGCATCATGTCCGATGGTGCTCCCCAGGAACTGACCTTGCGCCTGCACTCCTCCATCGCGGAGATCGCCGCGACGGAGTGGGACGCCTGCGCCGGCACGGACAATCCCTTCGTCAGCCATGCCTTCCTTGCGGCGCTGGAGGAGAGCGGATCGGCCGGGCCGCGCACCGGCTGGCTGCCGCAGCATGCGGCGCTGCGGGACGGTGCGGGGCGGCTGGTGGCGGTCGCGCCCGCCTATGCCAAGAGCCATTCCTATGGCGAGTACATCTTCGATCACGCCTGGGCGCATGCCCTGGAGCGCGCCGGCAGCCGTTACTACCCGAAGCTGCAGGTGGCGGTGCCCTTCAGCCCGGTTCCCGGGCCGCGGCTGCTGATCCGGCCCGGCTCCGGCATCGGGCCCGAGGCCCTGGGCGAGGCGCTGGCCCAGGTGGTGGGGCAGCTTGGCCTGTCCTCCGCGCATGTCGCCTTCTGCACCGAGGCGGAGTGGCAGGCGCTGGGCGCGGTTGGTTGGCTGCAGCGCCTTGGCACCCAGTTTCACTGGACGAATGACGGCTATGGCAGCTTCGAGGACTTCCTGGGCGCCCTTTCCAGCCGCAAGCGCAAGCAGCTGCGGCGGGAGCGGCGGGACGCGCAGGCCGCCGGCCTGACCTTCCGCACCCTGCGTGGCGCCGAGATCACCCGTCGCCACTGGGCCGCCTTTCACCGCTTCTACCTGGATACGGTGGACCGCAAATGGGGCAGCGCCTACCTGAACGCGCGCTTCTGGCCCCTGCTTTCCGAGCGGCTGGGCGAGCGCGTGGTGCTGATGGTGGCGGAGCGCGATGGCGAGCCGGTGGCGGGCGCGCTGAACCTGATGGGGCAGGATGCACTCTACGGCCGCAACTGGGGCACAACCGTGGAGGCGCCTTTCCTGCATTTCGAGCTTTGCTACTATCAGGCGATCGACTTCGCCATTGCCCATGGGCTGAAGCGGGTGGAGGCGGGGGCACAGGGGCAGCACAAGATCCAGCGTGGCTATCTGCCGGTGCCAACCTATTCGGCGCATTGGATCGCGCATCGCGGGCTGCGCCGTGCGGTGGCGGAATTCCTCGATGCCGAGCGCCCGGCGATGGAGCAGGAAATGGCCGAGCTGGCCGAGGCTTCCCCCTTCCGCGAGGAGGGCTGAGCCGCCCTGGCCGCAACCCTGGCGGAGCCTGAGCGTTTCCTCAGGCCTTACATCCGGGAAGGGGAGGGTTCAGGGCTGCGCCTCCACCTCTTGATGAAGGAAATACAAGGTCGTGGCGCGCTGCCCAGGGGTGGGATTGAGCAGGCTGAGCCGCATCACATCCCCCTCGGCGCCTTCCAGCTTCCAGCGGCTGGCCTGAAAGACGGTCATGCACCGGCCATCCCGATGTGCCTGAGCCAGGGCGCGGGGTGTGCCCTTCTCCGAATTCCGCAGGTCGCGCAGCAGGTGGAGCGCCTCGGGATTGGCACATCCCACGGTTCCGTCGGATACCACGCGATAGGCCGCCGGCCCCGGACTGTCCGGCGTCGGGGTGGCGCGGGAGGAGGCGCCCTCTGCCCGGCCGGACCGCCGCTGCCGGGCGCCGGGGCTGCTGTCGGAGGAACTGCCCCCCAGCCAGCCCGCAGAGGGCGGCCAACCATATTGCGACGGCTGGGCGGCGCATGATGTCAGGAAGGCCGCCAGGATGATTGTTTGATGAAGGCGCATTATAACCGATGGTTGAAGAATCTGCGGGACGGCCGCTGGCTGGTACCTAACGCCAGCCAGGAATAGCAGCATAGCGGGATATGCGGGAAATGGGATCTGAGCGCAGGCAGCTTTCCAGGGCAGGGCGAGGAAGCCGGATCGTGACGGCACTGGCCGCCTGCGCCGCCACCGCCGCCGCCGCCCTGGCCCTGCTGCTGCCCGGCGCCTCCGACGGGGAGGACGCGGCACGCCGCGCCGCCGCGCTGACGGAGACCAGCCGCGTCCTGGCCACGGCGGTGGACACGGAACTGGAACACCGGGCGCAGATTCTCGCCGCCCTGGCGGCCTCGCCTGCACTGGACCAGCCCGGCGCCGACCTGCGGGCGCTCTATGGCCATGCGCTGGCCGCGGCCGGTGTGCTGGAGGCGCCGGTCCTGCTGGCCGACCTTTCCCTCGCCCAGCTGGTCAACACCACCTTGCCCTTCGGCACCATCCTGCCGGCGCTGGAGGATGCCGCGCCGGCCCTGCGGGCCCTGGAGAGCGGCGGCACCGCCGTGATGCGCTCCATGGGGGGGGCGGAGGGCCCGGCGCGGCTGGTCGTCGCGGTGCCGGTCAAGCGCGCGCAGCGGCGAATCGCCGTCCTCATCACCGAGATCCAGCCGGAGGTGATCGGTGCCGTGCTGGATGGTGCGCTGCCCGCCGGGATGGCCGCGGCCGTGGTGGAGCCGGATGGCACGCTGGTCGCCGCCGCCACGCAGATGCCCTTCCCCGCCACCGCCACCGCCACCGCCACCGCCATTCCGGCGCCGGCCGGGGCGGAGGGCGGCCCGGCCTTCGCCCAGGCGGCCCGCCCACTGCGACTGGCGCCCGACTGGCGGCTGGTGGTGGTCCGCCCGCCCATGCCCGCCACGGGCTGGAGGGTCCCGCCCTCCCGCCTCGCGATCGCCGCGCTGTCGGGGCTGGCGGCGCTGCTGATGGCCGCCTGGGCGCTGCGGGGGCGGCCGGGCGGGGCAGCCCCGCAGGCGGCCGAGCGCGAGACGGAGGCGTTGCGCGCCCTTTCTGAGCTGCGGGTGCTGCACAACACCATTCCCGTCGGCCTGGCGCTGCTCGGCCGCGACCTCCTCTTCGTCTCGGTCAATGCGCGGATGGCGGCGCTTTCGGGCCTGCCGCCGGCGGAGCATATCGGACGGTCCCCCGCCGAGATCCTCCCGGCCTCGCTCTGCGAGCCGCTCGAGGATGCCCACCGGGAGGTGCTCAGGACCGGGAAGCCGGTGCTGGACGTGCCGATGACGGCAGAGGCGCCCGGGGCCGTGCGCAACCTGCGGCACTTCCGCGCCAGCTTCCATCCGATCGAGGATGCGAGCGGGCGGATCGAAGGCGTGGGGCTGGCGCTGCAGGATGTGACGGCGCGGCTGCGCGCCGAGGCGGGGCGCGACCTGCTGGTGCGGGAGCTGAACCACCGCGTCAAGAACACCCTGACCGCCGTGCTGGCCATCATCGACATCACCCTGCGGCGCACCGGCGGCGATCCGGACCAGATGAAGACGGCGCTGCGGGCGCGGCTGCAGGCCATGGCGCGCGGCCATGACCTGCTGACGGCGCATGACTGGGAACCCACCGACCTGGCCGAAGTGGCGCAGGCGGCGCTCGGCCCATGGCTGAGCGAGTCGCCGCCGCGCCTGCTGCTGGAGGGTGCGCCGGGCGTGCTGCTGCGCCCCAGCCAGGCGCAGGCCATCGTCCTGGCGCTGCACGAGCTGGCGACCAACGCCACCAAGTACGGCGCCTTCTCCCGCGAGGAGGGGCGGGTCCGGCTGCACTGGCAGACCGACAGCGAGGGCTGGACGCAACTGCTCTGGGCCGAGAGCGGCGGCCCGCCGGTTTCGGCGCCGCCGGCGGACCGCCGCGGCTTCGGCTCGCGCCTGCTGCAGCGTGCGCTGGCCCCAGATCTCGGCGCCGGGACCGAGGTGGCGCTGGACTTCGTGCCGGAGGGGCTGCAGGCGCGGGTGCGCTTCCGCGGGGCGGGGGGCGTGCCGGTGGCGAGCGCGGCCCCGCTGCTGGAGGCGGCCCCTGCCCGGGAGGAAAGCCGCCAGCCCGCGCCCGATATCCTGGCCTGAGGGCCGCCGCGCCTTCAGGCCGCCAGCGCGCGCGCGAAGACCGCCGGGTCCACATTGCCGCCGCTGAGCACCACGCCCACGGTGCGGCCACGCGCCGGGATCTTGCCTGCCAGCAGGGCGGCGAGCGCCACCGCGCCGCCCGGCTCCACCACGATCTTCAATGCCTCGAAGGCGAGGCGCATGGCGCGGAACACCTCCGCCTCCGTCACCGCCACGCCGCCCGCGAGGCGCGGCTGGTTCACCGCGAAGGTCAGCGCGCCCGGCCGCATGGAGAGCAGCGCGTCGCAGAGCAGGGCGCCCTTGCCGTCATTGGCCAGGCGCTCGCCGGCGGCGAGCGAGCGGGCGGTGTCGTCCCAGCCCTCCGGCTCGGCGGCCCAGACCTCGGTGCCGGGAGAGGCGCCCTCCATCGCCAGCGCGCAGCCGGCGATCAGCCCCCCGCCGCCGGTGCAGACCGCCAGCGCGTCCAGCGTCAGGCCGGCGGCGCGGGCATCCTCGGCCAGTTCCAGCGCCAGCGTGCCCTGGCCGGCGATGACGTCGGGATGGTCGAAGGGCGGCAGCACGCTGGCGCCGCGCTCCTCGGCGAGCCGCTGCGCCAGCGCTTCGCGGTCGGTGCTGGCGCGGTCGAAGAAGGTGATCTCGGCGCCCCAGCGGCGGGTGCTCTCCACCTTGATGCCCGGCGCGTCCTGCGGCATGGCGATCAGCGCCTTCACCCCCTCCGCCGCCGCCGCGCAGGCCACCGCCTGGCCATGGTTGCCGGAGGAATGCGTGACCACCCCGGCGGCGCGCTGGGCGGGGCTGAGCTTCAGCACGGCGTTCGTGGCGCCGCGGAACTTGAAGCTTCCGGTGCGCTGCAGCGGCTCCGGCTTCACCAGCACCGCCCCGCCGGTCAGCGCGTCGAGCAGCGGGTGACGCAGCATGGGCGTGCGGACCACACGGCCGCGCAGCCGCTCGGCGGCGGCGAGGACATCGGCGTGGGCAGGGAGCGTCATGGCGTTCATCGGGCACCTCCGGAGCTGCGCCGGCAGGGCCGGCGGCGCGCAGCCTCGCCCTCCGCCGATCCTTCGGCAAGCCCTTCCGGATACTCACCCGTATGGGTGAACCGCTTTTGTTCCAGGGGGCCTATAAGGCCGTCCGGCAAGCGGAATTCCTGAGTCGGATGTGAAACGATATGCTCGACCCCCGCGACCTGGCCTTGGAGCTTTACGCCGCGGTCCTGGAGGGCGGCTCGCTGGAGCCGCAGCTCGCCGTCGTCGCGCGGGCGCTCAAGGCGGAAACCGGCTTCGTCAGCCGGATCGCGGCGGCCGGGGATGCCCCGGCGGAGGCCCGCGCCGCCGCGGTGTTCAGCATCGACCCCGACATTCTCGCCGAGTACGACACGCACTGGCTGCCCCACGACCCGCGCGTGGCCATCGGCCTGCGGCAGCCGCGTGGGGTGCTCAGCTTCAACCGGCTCTGCCCGCCGCGCGACTTCGCGCGCTCGATGTTCTGGAACGAATTCGGCCGCAAGAAGATCTCCAGTTCCGGTTTCCACACGCTCAGCGCGAGCATCGCCGAGCCGGATGAAGCCGTGGGCGTGCTGAGCGTGCACCGGCCGCAGCGGGCGGAACCCTTTGGGCCGGAGGAGGAGGCCTTCATGGCGGCCCTCTACCCGCATCTGCGGCGGGCGCTGTTCGCGGAGGTGCGGCTGCGGCTGTCGCGCGCGCAGGGGGCGGCGCTCGAGGCGGGGCTGGAGGCCTTGCCGCAGGGCCTTGCCATCATCGGCACCGGCGGGCGCCTGCTGCACGCCAACGCGGCGCTGCATGCCATGGCGGCGCAGCGGGACGGGCTGGCGCTGAGCCCCGCCGGCCTGACCATCACCGACGCGGCGGCGCAGATGGCCCTGCGCCATGCGCTGGATCTCGTGCTGGCGGTGCAGGCCGGGCGCATCCGGCTGCTGCCCGACGGCACCGGGCTGAGCATCCCGCGGCCCTCCGGCGCGCCCGCCTGGCTGGCGCAGGTCCTGCCGCTGCGCGCCGGCAGCAGCGGACCCTTCGCCGGATTCGCCGGTGCGGTGGTGCTGGTGGTGGACCGCGCGAAGCGGCGGGCGCCCTCCGCCGTGCTGCTGCAGCGCCTGCTGGGCCTCTCGCCGGCCGAGGCGATGCTGGCGGCGGGCCTGGCCGCAGGGCATGACCTGCAGCGGCAGGCGAAGCGGCGCGGCGTCTCGCATGAGACGCTGCGCTCACAGCTGGCCGCCATCCGCCGCAAGACCGGATGCCGGCGGCAGGCGGAACTGGTGGCCCTGGTGCTGCAGCTCAGCACCTGAGGACGTTACAATAATGATATGAATTGAAGCGGGCATCGCATCGCTGCGCGCAACGATCCTCCGGATAAAAAATACGCAAGACTACGGGGATCACGCGGGAACCGTTGCAAGAGGCACGCCGCACCGCCTAACGTTGATCCCGCAACGAGTGGCCATAAGGCCCGAGACGACGGATGTCGTCCGTGCGGAGGAGGTTACGGATCATGGAAGGCAACGGGTTCTCCCGTCGTACCGTGCTGCGCGCTGGTGCCCTGGGCGCGGTGGCCAGTGCTTTGCCCCTGGTGAATGTGCATGGCCAGAATGCCGGCGGTAAGCTGGCTCTGGGCCTCTGGGACCATTGGGTCCCCACCGGCAACGACGCCATGCGCAAGATCGTCATGGAATGGGGCCAGAAGAACAAGGTCGAGATCGAACTCGACTTCATCACCTCGGTCGGCAACAAGAATCTGCTGACCATTGCGGCGGAGTCGCAGGCCAAGCAGGGGCATGACGTGCTCTCCTTCCCGACCTGGGAGGTGCATGCCAAGTCCGACCTGCTGGAGCCCATGGACGACGTGATGGGCCGCCTGCAGCAGAAATACGGCGACCTGAACCCGATCACCGAGTACCTCGCCAAGGTCGATGGCAAGTGGCGCGCGGTGCCGGCCATCTCGGGCAGCCAGAACAAGCCCGCACTCGGCCGCTTCGACCTGCTGAAGCAGCATGCCGGGCTGGACGTGCGGGAGATGTTCCCGGCCGCCAACCAGGTGGGCCCCGGCGCCGACAACTGGACCTGGGACACTTTCCTGAAGGCGGCGCAGGCCTGCCACAAGGCGGGCGTTCCTTTCGGCCTGCCGGTCGGCCAGTTCACCGACGCGACCGACTGGATCGGCAGCCTGTTCCAGGCCTTCGGCGCGACGCTGGTGAACAAGGATGGCGACATCACCGCCAAGTCGGACGGCGTCCGCCAGGTGCTGGACTATGCGAAGCAACTCTGCGCCGTGCTGCCGGATGACGTCTTCTCCTGGGATGACGCCTCCAACAACCGCGCATTGATCTCCGGCAAGTCGGCGCTGATCTTCAATCCGCCCAGCGCCTGGGCGGTGGCCAAGCGCGACGCGCCGCAGGTGGCGGAGCAGTGCTGGAGCTTCCCCTCGCCGGCCGGCACCAACGGGCGCTACACACCCTACCTGCCGTATTTCTGGGGCGCCTGGAGCTTCTCCAAGAACAAGGGCGCGGCCAAGGCGCTGATCGAGCACCTCAGCGAGCGCGAGCAGGCCAAGGCGATGGTCGCCGCCAGCAACGGCTACGACATCCCGCCCTTCGGCAGCATGACCGACTTCGACACCTGGGAGACCGAGGGGCCGCCGAAGGGCGTGGTTTACAACTATCCGGTCCGGCCGCAGCACAACGCCAAGCAGTTCATCGCCTGCTATCCGGCGCCGCCGGAGATGGCCGTGCAGATGTACAACCAGTCGATCCAGGCCAAGATGATCGCCCGCGTTGCGCAGAGCAAGGAGTCGGTCGACAGCGCCATCAAGTGGGCCGAGCAGGAGCTGGAAGGCTTCAAGCGCGGCTGAGCGCTGCCGGAGCAACCGTGAAGGCGCGCGCGGGAGCGAGTGAATCCCGCGCGCGTTGCCTCATCTCCCGCTCATGCGAGGGAGTCTGATATGTCCCAAGGCACGCTTTCCGCCCCTGCCGCGCCGGCCGCGGTGTCGCCGCACAGCACGCTGCGGCGGCTGGCGCGGCGCAATTCCACGACCGCCTTCCTGCTGACCCTGCCGCTGATCCTGCTGGTCCTTGGGCTGGTGGTCTATCCCTTCCTCTATGCGCTGTATCTCTCGACGCTGAACAAGCGCATGACGCGCTTCATCGGCTGGGAGAACTTCACCTTCCTGTTCTCGCGCCAGACCTTCTGGGACGTGGTGTTCCAGTCCGTGCTGTTCGCGGTGTCGGCGGTGGTGGTGAAGGCGCTGATCGGCTTCATCCTGGCGCATGTGCTGCACGCGCTTCCCGCCAAGGGGCAGCGGAAGTGGCGCGGCATGCTGCTGGTGCCCTGGGTCATCCCGCCGGCCATCTCGACGCTGGCCTGGTGGTGGCTGTTCGATCCGTCCTACTCCGCCTTCAACTGGGCGCTGGCCGGCATCGGGGTGGACCCCATCCCCTGGCTCGGCGTGCCGGGCTGGGCGCGCTTCTCCGTCATCCTGGTGAACGTGTGGTACGGCTCGCCCTTCTTCATGATCATGTATCTGGCGGCGCTGAAATCGGTGCCCGATCAGCTCTACGAGGCAGCGGCGATCGACGGCGCCACGGGCTGGCAGAAGCTGCGCTTCGTGACCTTCCCGATGATGCGCAACATCATCTCGATCACCGTGCTGTTCAGCCTGATCGTGACCTTCGCCAACTTCGACATCGTCCGCATCCTGACCAATGGCGGCCCGCTGGACACGACGCATGTCTTCGCGACCTATGCCTTCCAGGTCGGCATCCAGTCGGGCGACATCCCGCTCGGCGCCACGGTCAGCCTGTTCATGTTCCCGCTGCTGGCGGTCTTCGCCATCTTCATCCTGCGTGGGGTGAACCGGCGCACCAAGGAGATGGCCTGAGATGAGCGCCACCACCGAAGCCTCCACCTACGTCCCGCCGGAGCGCAAGCACGGAAGCCTCCGGCAGGAGCGCCGCTGGGCGATGATCGGCGCCTATATCGCGCTGGCGGTGTTCATCGTGTTCTTCATGACGCCGCCCTTCCACATGCTGATGACCAGCCTGAAGGGCAGCAGCGAGATCGCCGATCTGGCAGGCAACCCCTGGATCGTGCGGCACCCGACGCTGGAGAACTACTGGGAGCTGCTCACGCAGGGCAACTACCTCATCCACTTCCGCAACTCGGTCATCGTCACCGCCTGCACCGTGGCCATCACCATGGTGATCTCCACCATGGCGGCCTTCGCGCTGGCGCGGATGAAGTTCTGGGGCAGCGCGACGCTCGCGACCGGCGTCTTCCTGACCTACCTGGTGCCGGAGACGCTGCTGTTCATCCCGATGTTCCAGATCGTCGGGCACCTCGGCATGTACAACAACATGTGGGCGATGGTGCTGCTCTTCCCGACGCTGACGGTGCCGTTCTGCACCTGGATCATGATCGGCTATTTCGCCTCCATCCCGAAGGAGCTGGACGAGGCGGCGCTGATCGACGGCGCGGGGCACCTGCAGATGCTCTGGAAGATCTTCATTCCCGTGGCGCTGCCAGGCATCCTCGCCGCCATGATCTTTGCCTTCACCGTGAGCTGGGCGGCCTTCATCTATCCCCTGGCCTTCCTGGTCAGCTCGGACCAGATGGTGCTGACGGTCGGCATCGTCTCGGACCTGATCCGGGCGGATACCTTCCAGTGGGGCAAGATCATGGCCGGCGCGCTGATGGCGGCGCTGCCGCCGCTGCTCGTCTATGCCTTCCTGATGGACTACTACATCGCCGGCCTGACCGCCGGTGCAACCAAGGGCTGAGGAAGGATCCCGTCCGGCCGCCTGCGGCCGGACGGGCGTCCCCACGAAGACAAAGAGACCTGGGAGAGCTCGAGAATGGCGCAGGTGACACTCCGCAAGGTGGTCAAGGCATATGATGGCGGCGTGCAGGCGGTGAAGGGCATCGACCTCGACATCGCCGACCATGAGTTCGTCGTGCTGGTGGGTCCTTCCGGCTGCGGCAAGTCCACCACGCTGCGGATGATCGCGGGGCTGGAGGAGATCTCCGACGGCGAGATCGCCATCGGCGGCCGGGTGATCAACGACGTGCCGCCGCGCGACCGGGACATCGCCATGGTGTTCCAGAACTACGCGCTCTATCCGCACATGACGGTGTTCGACAACATGGCCTTCGGGCTGATGCTGCGGAAGTTCCCGAAGGACGAGATCAAGCGCCGCGTCGACAATGCCGCGCGCATCCTCGACATCACGCCGCTGCTCGACCGCAAGCCGAAGGCGCTCTCGGGCGGCCAGCGGCAGCGCGTCGCCATGGGCCGCGCCATCGTGCGCGACCCGAAGGTGTTCCTGTTCGACGAGCCGCTGTCGAACCTCGACGCCAAGCTGCGCGTGCAGATGCGCACCGAGATCAAGAAGGTGCACCAGACCGTCAACACCACCACCATCTACGTCACGCATGACCAGGTCGAGGCGATGACGCTGGCCGACCGCGTGGTGGTGATGAATGGCGGCATCATCGAGCAGGTCGGGCCGCCGCAGGAACTCTACCACAACCCGCAGACGCGCTTCGTCGCCGGCTTCATCGGCAGTCCGGGCATGAACTTCATCCCCGGCCGGCTGGAGAACGGCGCCGGCGCGCTCCGCGTGCACCTGCCGAACGACATCGTGCTGCCCGTGCCGGCCGACCGCACCGCGCGCTACAGCGGCTTCGCCGGCAAGCCGGTGCTGCTCGGCATCAGGCCGGAGCACCTGACGGAAGCCAAGAACCTTGACCGCCCCAACGTGGCCACGCTCACCGCCACGCCGGAGGTAACGGAGCCCATGGGCATGGAGACGCTGGTGCACTTCAGGATGGATGGCGCCGAGATCTGCGCGCGCGTTGACCCGACCGCCCCGGCCGAGCCGGGCCGGCCGCTGCCGATGGCGGTCGACCTCAACTACATGCACATCCTCGATCCGCAGACGGGGCGCGTCCTGTGAGCGGGCGCAGCGCCTGGATCACCGGCGCGGGCTCCGGCATCGGCCGCGCCGTCGCCGTGGCGCTGGGGGGGGCGGGCTGGCGGCTCGCGCTCAGCGGCCGGCGGGAGGCGCCACTGCGGGAGACCGCGGGGCTGCTGCCCGCCGGCGCCGAGCCGCTGATCCTGCCGGCCGACCTGACCGATGCCGCGGCGGTGGAGAAGGCGGCGCGCGCCGCCGAGGAGGCCTTCGGCGGGCTGGACCTGCTGGTGAACAACGCCGGCAGCAACGTGCCGCGCCGCCACTGGCACCAGCTCGCGGCGGAGGATGCCGAGCTGCTGGTGGACGTCAATCTCACCGCCCCCTTCCTCACCAGCCTGGCGGTGCTGAAGGGCATGAAGGCGCGCGGCGGCGGGCTGATCGTGCAGATCGCCTCGGTGGCGGGGAAGGGCACCTCCGCCGTCTCCGGCCCCGGCTACATCGCGGCCAAGAGCGGCTTCGTCGCCCTCTCCGCCTCGCTGAACGCCGAGAACGGCATCCACAACATCCGCTCCACCTGCATCTGCCCGGGCGAGGTGGCGACGCCGATCCTGGACCTCCGGCCGGAACCGCCGCCGGCCGAGGAACGGGCGCGGATGCTGCAGCCGGAGGACATCGCCCAGGCCGTGATGTTCGTCACCGGCCTGCCGGACCGCGTCTGCATCAACGAGATCGTCGTCACCCCCACCTGGAACCGCTTCCAGGCCCCCCTGGCGCAGCAGGTGGCTGCGATGCCATAGCTTTTCACGGCGGGATGGGTTGCCAGGGCCGCCGGCTGCGCCATGCTGAGCGGCCCAAGAACCACAAGCGGAAACGCCCATGGATACCCCATCCCCCATGCTGATCGGCGCCGAGGCGCTGGAGCGCCTGGTGCGCGACATGTTCGCCGCCGCCGGCTGCGACATGGCGGAGGCGACCGACATCGCCAGCCATCTGGTCGGGGCCAACCTCGCCGGCCATGACAGCCACGGCGTGGTGCGCGTCCCGCGCTACATCGACTGGATGCGGGCCGGCTATGTCTTCGCCGGCAAGCAGCCGCAGATCGTCACCGATGGCGGCGCCTTCGCCCTGCTCGACGCGCAGTTCGGCTTCGGCCAGAGTGCGGCGAAGCGGGCCACCGCGCTCGGCATCGAGCGCGCGCGGCAGCACGGCGCCGCGATCATCGCGTTGCGCAACGCCGGCCATGTCGGACGGATCGGCCACTATGCCGAGCAGGCGCTGGAGGAGGGGTTGATCTCCATCCATCTGGTGAACGTCGCCGGCTCCTCGCTGGTCGCGCCCTTCGGGGGCGTGGAGCGGCGCTTCTCCACCGCGCCCTTCGCCATCGGCGTGCCGCTCACCGGCCGGCCCGTGGTGCTGGATTTCGCCACCTCCCGCGTCGCCGAGGGCAAGGTGCTGGTCGCCTCCAATGGCGGCAAGCCGCTGCCGCCCGATGCGCTGATCGAGCCGGACGGGCGCCTCTCCGGCGATCCGCACACGCTCTATGGCGACTACGAGCCGGTCGGGCCGCGCCTGCCGGGTGGCGGCTCGGGCGCCATCCGCGCCTTCGGCGACCATAAGGGCTCCGGCCTGGCGCTGATGTGCGAACTGCTGGCCGGCGCCTTCACGGCCGGCGGCTGCTCCGGTCCGGTGGAGGGTCGCAGCCGCATCGCCAACGGCATCCTCTCCATCTACCTTTCGCCGAAGCATTTCGGCACCGAGGCCGAGTTCCAGCGCATGGGCCGGGACTATGTGGAGTGGGTGGCGAGCAGCCGCCCCGCCGTGCCGGGGGAACCGGTGCTGCTGCCCGGCGAGCCGGAGGCGCGCAACCGTGCCGATCGCCTCGCCAGGGGCATCCCGCTGCAGCCCGACACCTGGGCCGGCATCGTGCAGTCGGCCGCCTCGCTGGGCGTGCAGGCGCCGCAACTGTAGAAAAGTCCCAGGGGAAGGAATTCCCCCGGACCCCCATCTTCTTTTTGTCAGTTTAAGGCCGCGCCTCCCGCCAGCGGGGGAAACCCGAAGAAAAAAGAAGGGGGTCTGGGGGAATTCATTCCCCCAGCCTCTTGCCGGCCCGGCGGAAAGCCAAATCTCGCCATCATCCTGGGCTTTGGTTGGCTGTGTGACGATACCCGATGCCCGCTTCCCCGCCGAGCGGCCGCGCCTGCGGCGTGCGGTGTTCCTCCTGCTCTGCCTGCTGGCTGGCGCCGGCCTGAGCGCCCTGCTCTGGCGCGTTCTGGCGCCGGGTGGCTGGACGGCCTGGGAAGGCATGGTGCTGCTGGCCTGGCTGGGCGTGCTGCCCTGGATCTGTCTTTGCGCCGGCAATGCGGTGCTCGGCTTCGTCCTGCGGCTCCGGGGCGGTGAGCCTGCCCTGGCCGTGCTGCCGCAACTGGGCCGGCTGCCGGCCGGGCCGCCCAGGCTCAGCACCGCCCTGGCCCTGTGCATCCGCAACGAGGACATGGCGGTGGTGCTGCCGCCCCTCGTGCCGCTGCTGGACGGGCTGGAGGCGGCCGGGGCCGGGCACCGCTTCACCCTCTGGCTGCTCTCCGATACCCGGGAGCCGGACCTGGCGGCGCAGGAGGAAGCGGCGGTCGCCGCCTTCGCCGCCTCACGCCAGGGAGGGGAGATTTCCGTCCGCTACCGCCGCCGCAGCCGCAACACCGGCTTCAAGGCGGGCAACGTGATGGACTTCCTGGATCATCACGCCGGGGAGCACGCCCTGTTCCTCTGCCTCGACGCGGATTCCGAGATGTCGGCCGGGGCCGTGCTGCGGCTGGTCGCGTTGATGGAGGCCGACCCCAAGCTTGCCATCGTGCAGCACCTTATCGCCGGCCGCCCGGCGCAGGCGGCCTTCCCGCGGCTGTTCCAGTTCGGCATGCGCGCGGGCATGCGGATCTGGGCGACCGGCCAGGCCTGGTGGCAGCTCGACCAGGGGCCGTACTGGGGCCACAACGCCATCCTGCGCATCGCGCCCTTCCGCGCCCATGCGCGACTGGAAGCCCTGCCGGACGGCAGCCCGATTCTCAGCCACGACCAGATCGAGGCGGTGCGCCTGTACGCGGCCGGCTGGAAGGTGCGCTGCCTGCCCACGGAGGAAGGCAGTCTGGAGGGCAACCCGCCCACCCTTCCGGACTTCCTGCTGCGCGACCGCCGCTGGGGCGCCGGCAACATGCAGTACCTCGCGCTGCTGCGCCTGCCCGGCCTGTCGGGGATGGGGCGGCTGCAGTTGCTGCAGGCGATCCTGCTGTTCCTGGCGGCGCCGCTCTGGCTGCTGCTGCTGGCGGCGGCGGTGCTGAACGCCGCCAGCGGCGGCGGCGCGGCGACGCCCGCCGGACCGCTGCTGGGCCTGATGCTGGCGGCCTGGGGAACGCTTTATGCACCGAAGCTGCTGGGCTATGCCGAGCTTCTGCTGTGCGCGGACCGGGCCGAGCCCTATGGCGGCCGTGCCGCCGTGCTGCGCGGCGTCCTGGCCGAGATCCTGTTCACCACGCTGCTTGACCCGGTGGCGCTCGCCGACAAGGCATTGCTCCTGCTGCGCCTGCCGTTCGGTGGCAGCTCCGGCTGGCTGCCGCAGAACCGGGCGGCGCGCGGCATCCGCTGGCGGGATGCGGCGCGGCTGCTCTGGCCGCATACGCTGCTGGGGCTGCTCGGCCTGGCAGGGGTGCTTGCGGCTGGCGGGACGGCCTGGGCCTGGGCTGCGCCGTTCCTGCTGCCGCTGGCCGGCGCCATCCCCTTCTGCGTTCTCACCGCCAGCCCCTCCTTTGCCGCTTGGCTGCGTCATGTGCGCCTGTGCAGCACCCCCGAGGAGATTCCCGCCTTCCCGGCAATGCCGCCGCGCCGGTTGGCGGACGCCAGGGCCGGATGATGGTTTTCCTCCGGCATTCCCTGGATCTTCTGCCATTCTGCGCGCGATCATGGCGCCGGCAGGCTGCACAACGTCTCTGATTTCCTGATATTGTCACGGCGTCGGAACGGAAGGTGCCGCCACATGGAGGAATGGAAGCAGAGTTTCGGTGCGGGCGGGGCGCCTGAGGAGATCTTCGCCCGCGCCGCCGGGGCGGCGGTCGTGCCGATGCTGATGGTCGAGGGCAGGGCGGCCGAGGCGCCGGTGCTCGCCGCCAGCGCGGCTTTCCTGGAGATGAGCGGCTATCCGGCCGGCGAGATCCTCGGCCGGAGCTTTTTCTCCCTGCTCAGCCCGGATGCGGAGGCGGCGGCGGTGGAGCGCCTCCGGGGCGCGCTGTCGGCGGGGCACAGGCTCTCCGAGACGCTGCCATTCCGCACCAGGGAAGGGCGCGAGATCTGGTGCACCGTCCTCAGCGCCTCGCCTGCCGGAGGGGAGGGGCCGGCGCGGCACCTCCTCGCCTTCCTGGATATCACCGAGCGGATCGAGCAGGAGCGCCGGCTGCGGGAGGCGAAGGAGCTGGCGGAGCGCCGCGCCGAGGCGCGCATGAAGCGGCTGCGTGAGGCCAATGCCCGGCTGAAGGAGGAGACCGAGCGCCGGCAGCGCACCGAGGCCGTGCTGCGCGACGCGCTGGCACAGGGGGAGGAGGATCTCCGCTTCCGCGACTTCCTGGTGCGCGAGGTGAACCACCGCACCAAGAACGCGCTGCAGCTCGCCATCGGGCTGCTGGCCATCCAGGCGCGCCAGTCCCACGACGAGACGACCCGCAAGGCGCTGGAGACGGCCATGGCGCGGCTGCGGCGCATCGGCGCGGTGCATGCGCTGCTGACCTATGAGAGTGAGAACCCGCGCAGCATCCGGGCCGCCGACTATCTGCGCCGCCTCTGCCACGAGGTGGAGGAGAGCCATGCCACGACGCCCGGCCAGGTGCGGGTGGAGGTCGACGCGGACGAGGAGGCGATCTGGGGGCCGGACACCACCGTGCCGCTGGGGCTGATCGTCGGCGAGGCATTGACCAATGCCTTCAAGCACGCCTTTCCGGAGGGGCGGCAGGGGCATGTCGTCGTGCGGCTCGCCGCACAGGGCGAAGGCCGGATGGTGCTGCGGATCGAGGATGACGGAGTGGGCCTGCCGGCGCAGCGCCGGGAGGGTTCGCTCGGGCTGCGGCTGGTGGAACTGCTCGCCCGGCAGGCCAAGGGAACGGCCGTCATCGAGGCAGGGCCATGGGGGCGCGGGACGGTGGTGGCGGTCAGCGTCCCCGACCCGCACCGGCCGCCGCCAGGGGGCGGCTCCGGCCCGAAGTGATGCTCTCCGCCGCCGGGTGAGGCAAAAGCGAAAAAGGCCGGAGCATGGTGTCCCGGCCTTTCCCTGGCGGCGTCGCGCGGCGCGTCAGTCCTCGTCGCTGCGCCGCGCCAGCACCTCGCGCTTGCCGACATGGTTGGCCGGCCCGACGACGCCTTCCTTCTCCATCTGCTCGATCAGCTTGGCGGCGCGGTTGTAGCCGATGGAGAGGTGGCGCTGGATGAAGGAGGTGGAGGCCTTGCCCTCCCGCGTCACCAGCGCCACGGCTTGGTCGAACAGGCCCTTCTCGCCGTCCGAGGCGCCGGCGATGCCGGAGAGGCCGGATTCGCCCTCCTCCTCCTCGCTCTCGGTGACTTCCTCGACATAGGCGGGCTCGCCCTGCTCGCGCAGCCATTCGACGACGCGCTCCACCTCGGCATCCGAGACGAAGGGGCCGTGCACGCGGCTGACCCGGCCGCCGCCGGCCATGTGCAGCATGTCGCCCTGGCCGAGCAGCTGCTCGGCGCCCATCTCGCCGAGGATGGTGCGGCTGTCGATCTTCGAGGTCACCTGGAAGGAGATGCGGGTCGGGAAGTTGGCCTTGATGGTGCCGGTGATGACGTCCACCGAGGGCCGCTGCGTCGCCATGATGACGTGGATGCCGGCGGCGCGCGCCATCTGCGCCAGGCGCTGCACGGCGGCCTCGATCTCCTTGCCGGCGACGATCATCAGGTCCGCCATCTCGTCGATGACGACGACGATCAGCGGCAGCGGGGCGAGCGCCAGCGGCTGCTCCTCGAAGACCGGCTTGCCGGTATCGGGGTCGAAGCCGGTCTGCACGCGGCGGCTCAGCACCTCGCCACGCGCCTGGGCGGCCTGCACCTTCTCGTTGTAGCCGCCGATGTTGCGGACGCCGAGCTGCGACATGGCGCGGTAGCGCCGCTCCATCTCGCGCACCGTCCATTTCAGCGCGCCGATCGCCTTCGGCGGCTCGGTGACGACGGGGGCCAGAAGGTGCGGGATGCGGTCATAGACCGAAAGCTCCAGCATCTTCGGGTCGATCATGATGAAGCGGCACTCGTCCGGGCTGAACCGGTAGAGCAGCGACAGGATCATGGTGTTGATGCCGACCGACTTGCCCGAGCCGGTGGTGCCGGCGATCAGCAGATGCGGCATCCGCGCGAGGTCGGCGATGACCGGCGCGCCGCCGATGTCCTTGCCGAGCGCCAGCGGCAGCTTGCCGGTCTGGCGCGACCATTCCTCGGCGATCAGCATCTCGCTGAAATAGACCATCTCGCGCTTGGCGTTCGGCAGCTCGATGCCGATCACGTTGCGGCCCGGCACGGTGGCGATGCGCACCGCCATCACGCTCATGCTGCGGGCGATATCGTCCGCCAGGCCGATGACGCGCGCCGACTTGGTGCCCGGCGCCGGCTCCAGCTCGTAGAGCGTGACCACCGGGCCGGGGCGCACCTCGACGATGCGGCCGCGCACGCCGTAGTCCTCCAGCACGGATTCGAGCTGGCGGGCGTTGCCCTGCAGCTGCTCCTCCGAGGGGCCGGTGGCGCGGCGCGCGGGCGGCGGGGCCAGCAGGTCGAGCGGCGGCAGCTGGAAGGGGCCATGCGGCTGCGGCTCCGGCGCCGGCTTGGCGCGGCGGGGCACCAGCCGGTCCATCATGCGCGGTGCGGCGGCCGCCGGCGCGGGCGGAACGACGCGCGGCGCCGGCATCTCGGGGACGAAATTCTCCTCGTCCTCCTCGGCCGCCTCGGGGGCCGGTGCCGGCGCGGAGAGGGAACGGCGGGACGACGGCACGGCACGACCGGGCGGTGGCACCACGGGCGTCTGGCGGCCGCGCGCGGGCGGCGCCTCGGCGGCGGCGGCATCGGCAGCGCGCAGCATGGCGGCGAGCTGTGGCGAGGGCGCCTCGCTCCCGCGGGTGAACAGGCCGCCCATGGCGCCGCTCACGGCGCGGAAGGGGGCGACGAGCCGGGCGCCCAGGCTCGGTCCGGCCTCCTCGTCCTCCTCGTCCGCCTCCCAGCGGGAGGCGTATTGCGGCGGCGGGGCGACGGTGCTGGCGAGGCTGCGGCGCATCAGCCGCGCGGTCAGGCCGGCGCCGCCCCGCGCCGCATGGCCGGCGGCGCGCCCGGCCTGCCGCCAGGCGAGCAGCGGAATGCCGAGTGCCGCGAAGGAGAGCGAGCCTGCCAGCGCCAGCACACCAACCTGCCCGACAATGCTGCCGAAGGGACCGAGAATGGCGCCGGCGAAGCCGTTGATGTGCTCGGCCAGCAGCACGCCGGCGCCGCCGCCTGGGCCGGGCAGGGCAGGCTGGCCGGCCGGCAGGGGGGCCAGGGCGAAGGCAGCGGCCAGCATCGGCAGGGCCGCCAGCACCGCGGCGACCCGCGCCAGGAAGGGGGCGAGGCCCTTGTGCGTGGCCAGCCGCCACGCCCAGGCCAGCATCACCGCGACAGGCAGCAGCCCGGCCCAGCCGAAGCTCTGCAGCAGCAGATCGGCGGTGATGGCGCCGGCGGGGCCCGCCAGGTTGGTGGGCGCCTGGTCGGTGGCGGTGGAGAGCGAGGGGTCGGCGGGGTTGTAGCTGACCAGGGCGACCAGCAGGCCGAGCCCGCCGAGGCCCAGCAGGAGGCCCAGCAGCTCGGCTGAGCGCCGGGCCAGGGCGGCCCGCAGGGCGGGAGAGGCGAAGCGGCGCGTGCTGGCAGCCAGGCGACCCTCGGCGGAAGCGGGCGAAGACGGATTACGGCGGTCGGCAAGGGCGCGCGGCATGGGCCTCAGTCGTCTGTTGCTGAGCGATGGCCTCAACCTAGCACGACAAGACGTTGGTGCAGAAGGAATGCGGATGCGATGGCCGAACTTGGCACGCGCGCCCGGGGCGAAATCGCCACTTGGCCCCGCCGAATCGCCGCCCCGGCGCGGCACGGGCGGGCACCGAGGGGCGACTCGCGGTGGGCGGGCAGCGGAATGGCCGCTGCCCGCCGGGCCGGGCTATTCCGCCGCCGCCAGAGCCTGGCTGCGCTGCAACTGGGCCTTCTGCTTGCGCCGGCCGAGCTGCTGGTCGGCGATCACCCCGAGCAGGATCACCCCGCCCATCACCGCGAAGTTCAGCGAGGAGGGGATGCCCAGGATGTTCACCAGATTCTGCAGGATCTGCAGCAGCACCGTGCCGAGCACGATGCCGAGGATGCTGCCCTCGCCGCCACGCAGGGAGCAGCCGCCCAGCACCGCCGCCGCAATGGCGTAGAGCTCATAGAAATTGCCGAAGGAGGAGGGCGAGACCGAGCTGGTGTAGAAGACCAGCAGCACGGTGGCGAGGCCGGCCAGCCCGCCGCCCATCAGGTAGGCGCCGGTGATCACCGCGTCGGCGTTGATGCCGGAATGCCGCGCCGCCTCCTCGTTGCGGCCGACGGCGTAGAGATAGCGGCCGAAGACCGTCCGGTGCAGCACCACCCCCATGCAGACCGCCACCACCACCAGGAAGAGGAAGGGGTTGGGGATGCCGAAGCTGCGCCCGGAGGCCAGCCAGGTGATGGTGTCCAGGTCCCCGGCATAGCCGAAGCCCATGGTGGAGTCCTCGGTGTAGTAGCGGGCGATGCCGCGGTAGATCAGCAGGCCGCAGAGGGTGACGACGAAGGGCTGCAGCCGCAGCCGCGTCACCAGCAGCCCGTGCAGCAGGCCGAGCCCGGTGCCGGCGCCGATGATGATCAGCACGGCGAGCGGCCAGGGCAGCTCGTAGTTCACCAGCAGGTCCACCAGGATCACGCCGAGCAGGGCGAACATCGAACCCACCGAGAGATCGATGCCGCCGGTGATGATGATCAGCCCCTGGCCGATGCTGAACACGCCGAACAGGCCGATCAGGTTGGCCATGTTCAGCAGGTTGACGCTGGAGAGGAAGAGCGGGTTGAGGATCGCCGTGAAGCCGCCGATGACGATCAGCAGCAAAGCGAGGCCGAGTTCCTTCTTGCTCATGCGGGCGCCGCCTCCGCCGGCGCCGGCTCGCCATGGCCGATGGCCAGGCGCAGCACGGCCTGCTCGCTGAAGCCGGCGCGCTCCAGGGCGCCGCTGATGCGGCCTTCATGCATCACCACGATCCGGTCGCTCACGCCGAGCACCTCCTCCATGTCGCTGGAGATCATCAGGATGGCGACGCCGCGGTCGGCCAGGGCGCGCATCAGCCCGTAGATCTCGCCCTTGGCGCCGACGTCGATGCCGCGCGTCGGCTCGTCGAACAGGATCACCCGCGGCGCCATGCTCAGCCACTTGCCCAGCACCACCTTCTGCTGGTTGCCGCCCGAGAGGGTGCTGGCGCGCATCGCGCTGGAGGGCGCCTTGATGCGCAGCCCGGCGCGCTGCGCCTCGCTCGCCTGCCACTCGGCGGCGTGGTTCAGCAGCCCCATCCGCGTGTAGTCCGGCGCGCTGGCGAGGGTGACGTTCTCGACGATGGGCATTTCCAGCACCAGCCCGGCGCGCTTGCGGTCCTCCGGCACGAGGTAGATGCCGGCCGCCACCGCGTCCTTCGGGCCGCGGATGACGAGGGGGCGGCCATCGAGGCGGACCGTGCCGGCCAGTGGCGGGTCGATGCCGAAGAGGGTGCGGGCGAGCGAGGTGCGCCCGGCGCCGACCAGGCCAGCCATGCCGAGGATCTCGCCCGGGCGGATATGCAGGCCGAGCGCCCGCCCCGGGAAGGCGGCGGTGACGAGGCCGGAGACCTCCAGCCCGCCCTCGCCGGGCAGGTTGGCCGGGGGGGTGTAGAGCGCGCGCAGCTCCCGCCCGATCATCAGGCGGATCATCGCGGCATGCTCGATCTCCTCGCGCCGCAGCTCACCCACGAGGCGGCCGTCGCGCAGGCAGACGACGCGGTCGGCGCAGTCCACGATCTCGCCGAGCCGATGGGTGATGTAGATGAGGCCGACCCCGGCGGCGCGCAGCTCCTTCACCAGGGTGAGCAGCCGCGCCGTCTCGGAGAGGGTGAGGGAGGAGGTCGGCTCGTCGAGGATGATGATGCGCGCCTCCGCCGCCAGCGCGCGGGCGATCTCGACCAGCTGCCGCTGGGCGATGGACAGCTCGGCCACCGGCGTGTCGGGCGTGAAGTCGGCGCCCAGCCGCTCCAGGATCGGCCGCACCCGCTCGCGCGCGGCGCGGCGGTCGAGCAGGCGGAGCGGGCCGCCGCGCCGCGGCTCCCGCCCGAACAGCACGTTGGCGGCGACGTCGAGATTGTCGAAGAGGTTCAGTTCCTGGTGGACGAAGGCGATGCCGGCGCGGGTCGCCGCCGCCACGTCCAGGTGGGGGTAGTCCGTCCCGTCGATGCGGATGCGCCCCTCGCTGGGCGGCACGACGCCGCCCAGGATCTTCATCAGCGTGGACTTGCCGGCGCCGTTCTCGCCGATCAGCCCCAGAACCTCGCCGCGGTTCAGGTGGAGGCTGACATTGTCCAGCGCGCGGACGCCGGGATAGGTCTTGCCGATCCCAACCAGTTCGAGGAGGGGCAGTTCCAGCAGCGGCTGCATCTCGCCCTACGCGCCGCGCAGCAGCTCGCGCATCTGCCCTTGGAACTCCTTCACGTTGGAGCTGTCGATGATCCGTGTCGGGATGATGATCTGCTTGTTCTCGGGGATGAAGCTGCGGTCGCCCTTGAGCACCTTGATCATGCCGACCATGCTCTGGTAGCCGAACTCGAAGGGCTGCTGCACCACGGTGGAGAGGATGGTGCCGTCGGCCACGCCGCGCAGCGTCAGCGCGTCCTCGTCGAAGCCGACGATCCTCACCTTGCTCTCGGCGCCGGCCGCCTTCACCGCCTGGTAGATCTGCGGCGTGTTGTAGGCCCAGAGGCCGACCAGCAGGTTGATGTCGCTGTAGCGGGCCAGCGTGTCCTCGACGTTGCGCTTGGCGCGGGCGATGTCCGACTCGTCGGTGCGGATGTCGACGATCTGGATCTGCGTGCCCTGCAGCGCCTCGCGGATGCCCTGCACGCGCTCGCGCGCGTTGTCCGCGTCCATGGTGCCGACGAACAGCATGGCCTTGCCGCCATTGGGCAGCGCGCGCTTCATCTGCGCGCCCGCCTCGCGCCCGGCGGCGACGTTGTCGGTGCCGATATAGACCTCGCGGTTGCTCTTCGGTGCGTCGCTGTCGGTGGTGAACAGCACGCATTGCTCGGCGGCACGGTTCAGCATGTCCGTCGAGTTGCCCGGGTTGATCGCCGAGATGGCGATTCCGGCCACCTTGCGCGCCAGCAGTGCATCGACAATGCGCCGCTGCTCGGCCGCGCTGGCCTGGCCGGGCACGATCATTTCCATGTTGTAATCGGGATGCTCGCGGTTGGCCTTCTCGATGCCGCGCCGCGCGATGGTCCAGAAGTCGGCTGAAACGTTCACCACGAAGGCCAGGGTGGGCTTTTCCTGCGCGGCGAGGCCGCGGGGCAGCGTGGCAAGCGCGAGTGCCGCCGAGGCGGCCAGCAATGAACGCCGGTTCATGATCTCTCCTGTCGCTCCCTTGCGGGTCTCTGACGGACCCTCAGCCGAATTCCGGGCTGCTGGCGGGGAGGCTAGCAGAGCCATGGCGCGGCGGGGCAGGCGCCGCCCGCCCCTGCACGAAGCTGTGATGCGCGGCCGGATCAGGTCCAGCCGCCATCCACGACGAATTCCTGCGCCGAGCACATCGCCGCGGCGTCGGAGGCGAGGAACAACGCCATGTCGGCGATGTTCTCCGGCATCACGCGGCCGGCGAGGCACTGGCCGGCATCGATCTCGCGCTCCGCCTCCGGCGTCACCCAGAGCTTGAGCTGGCGCTCGGTCATTACCCAGCCGGGCACCAGCGTGTTCACCCGGATGTTCTGCTTGCCGAAATCCCGCGCGAGGCCACGGGTCAGACCCTGCATGGAGGCTTTGGCCATGGTGTAGGCGGGCATGCCGCCCTGGCGCAGTTTCCAGCTCACCGAACCGAAGTTGACGATGGAGCCGCCACCGGCGCGTTGCATCTGCGGCAGCACCGCCTGCGCGGCGAAGAAGACATGGCGCTGGTTCACCGCGATGCGGTCGTCGAAATACTCCACGGTGACGCGCTCCACCGCATGGCGCTCGTCATGCGCGGCGTTGTTGAGCAGGACGGTGATGTCGCCATGCGCCTTCTGCGCCGCCGCCACCGCGTCGCGCAGCGCGGTGACGTCACGCAAATCGCAATGCAGGAACAGCGGCGCGTGCTTCGCGCCCTCCTCCTGGACCGACCGGACCAGCGCCTCGCTCTCCGCGTCGGCGATGTCCACGAAGGCGACTTTGCTCCCTTGGCGGGCGAAGGCGCGGGTGAGGGCGGCGCCGATGCCGCTGCCGCCACCGGTGATGAACACGCTGCGCCCGTCCAGATCCGGGTAGCTTGCTTTCTGCCGCATGGATGTCCCTCCCTGAGCCGGAGGCTGCCGCCTCCGGCGCGGCGCCTACGGTGGGCTGCTTTGCCGGTGCGTGCAATGCGGCGGCGGCGCCCGGCTGGTCAGGCTGGCGCGAGGTCGCGCCCGGCGAAAAGCGGTGGTATCGGCGCCGGTGCGCCAGCCTCCGGCGCCGCCTCCAGCAGGGGCACTCCGCAGGCGCGGAGATAGCGGGCGACCGCATCCGCCTCCACGGCGGGGCGGGTGGCATCCTCCGTGCTGCCGGCCGGCACGAAGATGATCGTCTCGTAGCGGGCGCGGGTCAGCAGCACGCGATAGGTGTTGCGGATATGACGCCGCGTCTCGTCCTGGCTGACGCTGTTCCAGCGGCTGCCGGCGAAGCGCCGCGCCTGCCAGCGCCCGCCCTGGCGGATGAAGTCGCCACCCCAGGCCAGGCCGACGAGATCCAGCTCCAGCCCCTGGCAGGCATATTCCGTGGCGCAGACTTCCAGCGCATCGGAAGCACGGATATCCGGCCAGCGGCGGAGGAACCAGTTCACCACCTCATCGTCGGCGCCATGCAGCTGCGCGCCGAGCCCCTCGGCCCGCAGCCGCTTCGCCTTGGCCGAGCAGACCAGGCCAGCCCGGCGCAGCCCCCGTGCCCGGCCACGCAGCGCGGCGCGCAGGGCGGCGAGGTCACGCGTCAGGCGGAAGGGCAGGCCGCCCTCGGCGGCAATGGCGGCGGCCTCCTCCGGCCGGTCGTTCAGCACGGCGTCCACCCAGAGTGCCGCGCGGTCATGGTGCACCGAGCGGATCGGGACGGTGAGGTCCAGGTCGGGATCAAGCGACAGCCAGTCCCGCGGCCCTTCCGCCAAGCGTTGCGAGGGCTCGGCCGCGGCCAGTGCGCGGGGTGCCGCCACAGCCTGCCAGCGCCCCGCCCTGGCGGCGATGACGCGGCCCCATTCGGCCAGCCCCGCCTCGCCGGTATTGATCTCCTGCCCGTTGCCGATCAGCGCCACGACCACCGACCATTCCCCCACGCGCTCCATGATCTCCAGCATGTGGGCGGGCTCGGAATCCGTCAGGATGGAGCGGCGGCGCTGGGTATCGCGCCCGGCCTGGGCGGCGTCCCAGGCGCGCTGTGCCTCGTCGAAAACGACGACATGCTCGTGTGGCGCCTGATCGGCGGCGCGGATGTAGTGCTCCAGGAAGCGATGCACGTTCTGCAGCAGGGTGCGCGCCTCGCGCCGCGGCTGGCGAGGGGCGCGGCCCTGTCGGGTGGCGGCATCCCGCTCCAGCGCACCGCGCAACACGGCAACCAGCGGCGCATTGCCGGTCAGGAAGGCGGCGCCCGCCTCGGCGGCGGTGCCGAAGACGAGATTCAGCCCGCACAGCGTCTTGCCCGCACCGGGAATGCCGGTGACGAACACGACCACCCGCTGCTCTGTCTCCCGCGCCTGCGCGATGGCGCGGCGGATGGCGGCCGTGGTGCGGTCGAGATTGGCGGTATCGGCCCGTGCGGTGGCGATCTCCTCCACGCCGTGCCGGTCGAACAGCCTTTGCGCCGCCTCGATGATCGTGGGCACTGGCCGATAGGCGGCGCCCATCCAGGCGGCGGCGTCCAACGGCCGGGGAGGTGCCGGAATGGCGGCCTGGACCTCGCGCAGCAGGCCCGCGAGCCCTGCGGCGTTGCTGTGCAGCACCGGTGTCACGCCGTGCCAGAGCAGCGGTAGCGGCGCGCGGTGGGCGGGCGCCTCGCTGGCTACCAGGATCGGCACCACCGGGTGCCCCCGGCTGCCGGCATGGAAGTCGAACAGGTCCAGGGCATAGTCCTCGGCCTGGGCCGCATCCTGCGGCAGCCAGGCGGCTGCGTTGTGCTTGAACTCGATGACCAGGATGGCGCGGTCGGTCAGCAGCACGGCGTCGATGCGCTTCTCCAGCCGCAGCAGGTCGTATTCCAGCAGCACGCTCCAGCCCGCACCGCCCGCCTGCCGCAGCGCCTCCTGCAACAGCTGGACCAGCGCCTGCCAGGACGCGAGCTGGGCCGGCTGCACCTCGCGCAGCTGCCGCGATTGGGCGGCGGCCAGCCGTGCGGCCCAGTCGGCCGCATCGTCGCGCAGCAGCGCGGCGCCAGAGGTGGAAATCCAGCTTCGCATGGAATGCAACCCTACAGGTTGAAAAAGGTCGGGGGAATGAATTCCCCCGAACCCCCATCTTTTTCCGTCAGCGGTGCGCTGTGCGGGCGTCCACCGTGGAAAACCCGAAGAAAAAAGAAGGGGGTCTGGGGGAATTCATTCCCCCGGGCTTTTCTTCCTGGGCCAGGTTGCGAGACCGATGCTGGCGAGCATCAATGCGAAGCCCACCGCATGCATCGGCCGGAAGGCCTCGCCGAGCAGCGCCACCGCCACCACGGCCGCAGCCGCCGGCAGCAGGGCGGTGAACACGCCCGCCACCCCGGCCGGGGCGCGTTTCAGCCCGGCATACCAGAGCAGCAGGCAGAGGACCGAGGCGGTGAGGCTGTGGAACACCAGCAGCCCGGCGAGGTCGGGCGCGGCCAGGGCGCGGGCGGCGCCCAGGAACGGCAGCCAGAAGGGCAGCAGCAGGGCGGTGCTGAAGGCCTGCATCCAGAAGCTGGCGGTGATCACCGGCACCCTTCCGGCGATGCGCTTGGCCAGCAGCACGTAGGAGGCCTCGCCACAGACGGCGAGGAACACCAGCGCATTGCCCAGCAGGCTGCCCTCGGCCTGCCCGCCGCCCGCCAGCCGGGCCAGGGTGATGGCCGCCATGCCGGACACCGCCAGCGCCGCCGCCGCCCATTGCCGCGGCGGCAGCCGCTCGCGCAGCCAGAGCGCCGAGCCGAGGGCGATGACCGCCGGCAGGGTGGCCAGCACCAGCCCGGCTTCCAGCGCGGTGGTATGGCGCAGGCCGGTGAGAAGGGCGGCGTTATAGAGCAGCGTGCCGAGCGCCGCCTGCGCCGCCAGGTTGCGCAGCGCCTGGGCGGAGGGGCGCACCCGGCCCTCCATCATGCGCGCCAGCGGCCAGAGCACCAGGCAGGCCAGCAGGCAGCGCAACCCGGCGATCATGGCGATCGGCAGAGCCGCCGCCAGCAACTTCGCCACCGCCACATTGACCCCGACCAGGGCCATCGCGGCCCCCAGTTGCGCATAGGCGGTGAACATCCGACTCCAGGCCGTATCCAATCCGGCCCGCAAACTCGCAGGGGCAGGGCGCCGGGCCAAGAGGGGGAGCGGCAGGCAGGGAAAAGGCCGGGGGAAGGAATTCCCCCGGACCCCCATCTTTTTTCTGTCCGTTCAGGCGAGCGGACCGCGCGTGGCCTCAGCCCTGCATCCGGTCGTCGTGGAAGGCGGTGCTCGGCGTCGGGATGGCCGCCGTCTCCGGCGGAGCCTTCTGGCCGTGCTGCGCCGGCGGGATGGCCGGCTCCATGGCCCAGGAATGGCCGTGCACCAGGCCATCGTCGAAGTCGCGTTCGTCGGTCATGGTCGTGCGTCCTTCCCTGTCCGCTTACTTCGCCATCGCCGGAGTGGCGGGGGCGGGCTTGTCGTCGTGGAACTGCGCCGTCTCGGTGCTGTGCGCCATCGCGGTGGTGCTGGCGGTGCCGCCCGAGGCGGCGCTGGCGACGGCGTCGAAATAGCTGACGCCGACCTCGCGCTGGTGGCGCGTGGCGGTGTAGCCCTCGGCCTCGGCGGCGAACTCGGCCTGCTGCAGCTCGGAATAGGCCGCCATGCCGCGCTCCCTGTAGCCGCGCGCGAGCTGGAACATGCTGTGGTTCAGGCTGTGGAAGCCGGCCAGCGTGATGAACTGGAACTTGTAGCCCATCGCGCCGATCTCGCGCTGGAACCGCGCCGCGGCCTCCTCGCCCATCTTGCGCTTCCAGTTGAAGCTGGGCGAGCAGTTGTAGGCCAGCAGCTTGCCCGGGAACTCCCGGTGGATGGCCTCGGCGAAGGCGCGGGCGTCATCCAGGTCGGGGTCGGAGGTCTCCCACCACAGCAGGTCGGCATAGGGCGCATAGGCCAGGGATCGGGCGATGGCGTAGTCCTTGCCGACGCCCGGCCTGATGCGGAAGAAGCCCTCGGCCGTGCGCTCGCCGGAAATGAAGGGACGGTCCCGCTCGTCCACGTCGGCGGTGAGAAGCTGCGCGCTCTCGGCGTCGGTGCGGCAGAGCAGGACGGTGGGCACGCCCTCGACATCGGCGGCGAGGCGCGCCGCGTTCAGCGTGCGGATATGCTGGCTGATCGGCACCAGCACCTTGCCGCCGAGATGGCCGCACTTCTTCTCGCTGGCGAGCTGGTCCTCGAAATGCACCCCCGCGGCGCCGGCCTCGATCATCGCCCGCATCAGCTCATAGGCGTTCAGCGCGCCGCCGAAGCCGGCCTCGGCATCGGCGATGACCGGCGCCATCCAGTGGGTGTCGTCGCCCTTGCCCTCCATGGCGGCGATCTGGTCGGCCCGGCGCAGCGCGGCGTTGATGCGCTTCACCACCTTGGGGACCGAGTCCACGGGATAGAGCGACTGGTCCGGGTACATCTCACCGGCCGAGTTGGCGTCCGCCGCCACCTGCCAGCCGGAGAGATAGATCGCCTTCAGCCCGGCCTTCACCTGCTGCAGCGCCTGATTGCCGGTCAGCGCGCCGAGCGTGTTCACATAGGGCTCGCTGTGCAGCAGCTGCCACAGCCGCCGCGCGCCCATTTCGGCCAGGGTGTGCCTCACCCGGAAGGAACCGGCCAGCCGCTCGACATCGGCCGGCGTGTAGTCGCGGCGGATGCCGGCGAAGCGGTCGCCCGGAGCGCCGGCGGAGGTGCCGCCATCGGGGGCGCGGCAGGGGTGGGGGAAGGGGCGCATGGTTGTCTCCAAGTCGTCGTGGGGGCCGGTGACCATGCGTCAATAATTCACATTGCGGGCGCGAAGTTCACCCTCCATTCTGGCGAAACCCCCGCAAGGGCGTCGTGATCTTCACTGTGAAGGGCGTAAATCTGTAAAGGTTGTAAAGAATGGCCCGCCCCTTGATCGGCCGCACGATCCGTCGCCTGCGGCAGGAGCAGAAGCTGACGCAGCAGGCGCTGGCCACCCGGCTCGGCATCTCCGCCAGCTATCTGAACCTGATCGAGCACGACCAGCGCGGCGTCACCGCCGCCCTGCTGATCAAGCTCGGCCAGATCCTGCAGGTGGATCTCGCCGCGCTGTCCGGCACGCAGGAGCGCCAGCTTGAGACCAGCCTGCGCGAGGTGCTGGCCGATCCGCTGCTCGGCCTGGAGGAAACGCCGGAGGAGGAAATCCGTGCTCTCGCCGGCAGCGCGCCCAACGCCGCCCGCGCGATGCTTGCCCTCTACCGGGCGCTGCGCGTCGCGCGGGAGGACGCCAGCGGCATCGCCCTGCCGAGCGGCCGCCGCATGGTCCTGCCCACCGAGGAGGCGCGCGACTTCTTCCAGGACCGCGCCAATGTCTTCCCGCCTCTGGAGCAGGTGGCCGAGGAGATCGGCGCCGAGCTTGCCGTCGCGCCCGCCGAACTGAACCACGCCATCGCCGAGCGCCTGCGCCACCGGCACGACATCCGCGTGCGCGTCGGTCCACTGGAGGGCAGCCTGCGGCGCTACGATCCCGCCAGGCGCCTGCTGGAGCTTTCGGAAAGCCTCCCGCGCGAGAGCCGCGGCTTCCAGATGGCCTTCCAGCTCATGCTGCTGGAGGCGCGGGAGGCGGTGGATGCGCTGCTTGATCCCGCGCCCGGCAGCGCCGAGGCGGCCGCGCTGATCCGCCTCGGCCTGCTGAACTACGCCGCCGCCGCGCTGCTGATGCCCTATGACGCCTTTCTCGCCGCCGCCCGGGCGCTGCGCCACGACCTCGACCTGCTCGCCGCCCGTTTCGGCGTCAGCTTCGAGCAGGTGGCGCATCGCCTTTCCACGCTGCAGCGTGAGGGCGCGCGCGGCGTGCCCTTCTTCTTCCTGCGCGTCGATCCCGCCGGCAATGTGGACAAGCGCTTCTCCGCCGCCGGCTTCCCCTTCGCGCGCTTCGGCGGTTCCTGCCCGCGCTGGATTCCGCATGCCGCCTTCGCCTCCCCCGGAACCATGCGCGTGCAGGTCGCCGAGCTGCCGGACGGCGCTACCTTTCTCTGCTTCGCCCGCACCGTCGCCGGCCCGGCGATGCGCTGGGGCGAGCCGCCGCCCGTGCATGTCATCGCCATGGGCTGTGACATCGGCCGTGCCGCCGAGGTCGTCTATGGCGATGGGCTGGACCACCAGCAGGCGCGCATCGGCATCGGCCTCTCCTGCCGTCTCTGCGACCGGGCCGACTGCCGCAGCCGCGCCTTCCCGCCGCTGGAGCACCGGCTCAACCTCGATCCGCACGAGGAGAGCACCGCACCCTGGCGGTTCAGCAAATGAACGGCTTGCGGGGAGAAAGGCCGGGGGAAAGAATTCCCCCGAACCCCCTTCTTCTTTCTGTCCGTTCAGGCGCGGGCTGAAGCAGGCAGAGAAAAGATGGGGGGCTGGGGGAACCCCTTTCCCCGGCCTTTCCCCTTGGGTCCACCCATGCGCATCCTGCTGCTGAACGGCAATACCGACACTTCCATGACGGAGCGCATGCTCCACCTGGCGCAGGAGGCCCTGCCGCGCCTCGGCCTTGCGCATGTGGCGTTGCATCCGGCGACGGCGCGGTTCGGCGCGCGCTACATCGCCAGCCGCACCGCCGCCGCCATTGCCGGCCATGCGGTGCTGGAACAGGTTGCCGAGCATGCCGGTGCGGTGGATGCCATCGCCATTGCCTGCTTCGGTGACCCGGCGCTCGACGCCGCGCGCGAGCTGGCCGGCATTCCGGTGGCGGGGATGGCCGATGCCAGCCTGCGCCTCGCGCTCGGGATGGCGCCGCGCGTCGCCCTGCTGACCGGCGGTGCCGCCTGGGTCCCGATGCTGGAGGAATTCATCCTCTCGCGCGGCCATGCGGCGGGGCAGGTGCTGGTCCGCGCCGTCACGCCCACCGGCGACATGATCGCCCGCGAGCCGGAGCGCGCGCTTGCCCTGCTTGCCGAGGCCGCGCAGGCGGCCGTGGCGGAAGGGGCGGGCGTGGTCGTGCTGGGTGGGGCGGGGCTGGCCGGGCTGGCGCCGCGCCTCGCCCCGCGCCTGCCCGTGCCGGTGCCGGACAGCCTGGAATGCCTGCTGCGAGGCGCCGCCGAGCCCTCGCCGGTGCTGCCCGGCCCCGGCCGCACCCCGAGCATTGGCCTTGCGCCCGCCCTGGCTGCGCGGCTGGCACCTTGACCCCATCGCCGCTGCCCGGCAGGGAGTTGTGCATGAGCGAGCAACACCTGGCTTCCGACCTGGCTTCCCCTGCGCCTCCCTACCACGACCTGCTGGGCATCCGGCTGGTCGAGTGGCGGGACGGCTTCTCCCGCGTGGTCTGCGACACCGGGCCGCAGCACCTGAACCGCAGCGACATCGTGCATGGCGGCGTCATCCTCTCGTTGATCGACCAGGCGGCGGCCTTCGCGGGCCTGTGGTGCAGCGTGCCGGGCAATATCCGCAAGGCCGTGACGATCGACCTCGACTGCCGCTTCACCGGCCAGGTGACGGGCGGGCAGATCGTGGCCGAGGGCAAGCTGGTCTCGCGCGGGCGCAACATCTTCTTCGCCCGTACCGAGGTGTTCGACGCCGCCGGCAAGCTGGTGGCCTTCGGCGCCTCCACGCATCGCTGGCGCGCCGGCAGCGAGACGGTCGAGGGCAGCCCGGCCGAAAAGTAGAAGAGTTTGGGGGAAGGAATTCCCCCAAGCCCCCATCTTCTTTTTTGTCAGTTTGGCGCTGGGCTTCCCGCGCGCGCAGGGAATTCGAAGAAAAAAGATGGGGGTCTGGGGGAATTCATTCCCCCAGCCTTGCCTCCTCCATCCGTTGCCACCCGCTGATCAGCCGCCGGTCCTCCCGCCCGAAGACGAAGAGATTGCCGCCGCCTCCGCCGGGCTGGTCGGCCGCGCGGCTGATCGGGCGCCTGCTCAGGTTGCAGAGCAGCAGCGCCCCGACCGCGCCATGCGCCAGGATGGCGGCATCGCCCTCCGTTCCGGCGAGGGCCGCCTCCACCGCGCGGATGATGCGCGCCTGGGCGTCCACCGCGCGTTCCCATCCGCGGATGCTTTGCGCGGGGTGAGCGAAGAAGGCATCGGCGGTGGCCTCGAACTCCGCCCTGGGCAGGTAGCCCGTGGCGCTGCGGTCATTCTCCCCGAGTGCCTCGACCACCCGCACCGGCAGGCCGAGATGGCCCGCCAGGACGCCGGCCGCATCGCGCGCCTTGCGCTCGGCGCTGCTGGCGATGTGGCGGATGCCGGCGATCCAGGGCTGTTCCAGCAGCCGCCGCATGCGGGCGAAGCCCTGTTCGGAGAGGGTCCAGTCCGGCACCGGAACCGCCGGGTCGATCGCCACCTCGGGGTGGGTGATGAAGATGATGCGGCTCATGCGCGGGGCCTTTCGCGGACCGTCAGCAGGATGGCGGCGCCGATGGCGAGGAAGGCCAGAACGGTCGCCATCCCCGCGCGCTGGTTGTCGGTCAGGCTGGTGACGGCGGCCAGCACCGCCGGCCCCAGGAAGCCGGTGACGCGGCCCGAGAGGGCGAAGAGGCCGAAATACGCCGCCGCCTCGCCCGCGGGCGCGAGATGGGCCATGTAGCTGCGGGAGGCCGACTGCGCCGGGCCGAGGAACAGGCCGAGCGCCAACGCCACTGCCCAGAACAGCGTGCGGTCGCTGATCAGCACCAGGGCCCCGCCGAGCAGGAACAGGGCGAGCAGCGCCACCAGCACCGTGGGCCGGGCGCCGAGCCGGTCCTCCACCAGGCCGAAGCCGGCGGCGCCGAGCCCGGCGGTGACGTTGAGCGCGATGCCGAAGAGCAGGATCTCCTCGAAGTCCATGCCGAAGGTGCCGGCCGCGTAGATGGCGCCGAAGGCAAAGAGGGTGTTCAGCCCGTCCGTGTAGAACAGCCGCGCCAGCAGGAAGCGGGCGAGCGTCGGGTCGTGCGGCAGGCCCCGCAGCACCGCGCCGATCTCGGCGAGGCCCTGGCGGACCGCGGCGCCCCAGGCCGGACGCGGTGGCGGCGGGTCCGGCAGGGCGATCAGCACCGGCCAGCCAAAGAGCAGCATCCAGGCGGCGACCAGCGGCGCCGTGGCGCGCACATGCTCGGCGCTGGCGCGGTCCAGCCCGAAGGGCGAGGGGTCCGGCCGCACCAGCGCCAGCAGAGAGAGGAGCAGACAGGCGAGGCCGCCGGCATAACCCAGACCCCAGGCGAGGCCGGAGATGCGGCCCAGCCGCTCGGGCGGCGCCACCTGCGGCAGCATGGAATTGTAGAACACCGTGCCCAGCTCGAACCCGACCGTGGCGATGCCGACGCAGGCCAGCGCCCAGGCGGCATGGGCCGGGTCCGGCTTGGCGAACCAGATCAGCGCCGTGGCAACGGCGGTCAGCACGGTGCAGAGCAGCAGCATGGTCCGCCGCCGCCCCCCCGCATCGGCCACCGCGCCCAGCACCGGCGAGAGCAGCGCGATGACGATGCCCGCCAAGGTCTGCATCCAGCCCCAGAGCGCCTGGCCCTCGGCGGGGCTGGCGGCGATGCCCTGCGTGAAATAGGCGGCGATGACGAAGGTGGAGACGACCGTGGGGAAGGCGCTGTTGGCCCAGTCGTAGAGCGCCCAGGCCCAGGCCTTGCGCGGCAGGCGATGCTTCATGGGGCGGCAGAGTGCCCGGCGCTGTCCATGCTGGCGAGGCGGCAAAAAAGATCGGGGGAAGGAATTCCCCCGAACCCCCATCTTTGTCTTGTCAGTTCAGGGCTGCGCGAGCCGCCTGTGCGGAAAATGACAGAAAGAAGATGGGGGTCTGGGGGAATTCATTCCCCCAGCCTTCATGCGACCCGCGCGATCTCCCGCACCGCCACCGTCACCCCCGCCAGCTCGGGCCGCGCGGCGGCTTCCTGCGCCACGCGGATGGCGCTTTCCGCCTCCGGCAGGGCGCCGCGCAGGCAGGCGGTGGCGAGGCGGGTCTGCAACTCGGCGAGGTCGTCCAGCAGTGCCGCCTTGGCGCGCGTGACGAAAGGCCCGCTGCCTGGTGCCTGCGCCGTGGCCTGCCGCAGCGCCGCCAGGTGGAAGCGCTCGCCGGCCCGGCGCCACGCCTCCGCCGCCCGCTCCGGCTCGACCCCGGCCTGCGCGGCGAGGCGCACGATGGCTGGTGCGGCCTCCAGCGCCGGCGCCGCTGCCACCAGCCGGGCCACGGCCTCCGGCAGCCCCTCGGCAGCGGGGTGCACGGCGGCGGTTTCCGCGGCCATCAGCGCGCCGATGCCGGGCTGTAGCGAAGCCAGCGCCTGTGTCAGCCCCTGGCGCGACTCCGGTATGCTCAGCAGCTCTCGCGCCATGGCGCCCAGCAGGTGCCGGAGCATCCGCAGCGCCGCATGGCGCACTGCCGCAGCGGCGGGGGCGGTGTCGGCGGTGTCGGCGGCGGCCCCGAGGCCGAGCAGGCGCTCGGCCAGGATGGTGGCCCGCGCTGCCTGCGCCGGTTCGGCATCGGCGGCGAGGCGGGCGAGCCCTGCCGGCCCCAGGCGGTTGGCGATCTCATTGGCCAGAATGGTGGCCAGCAGCTCGCGCCGCAGCCGGTGGCGGGCGATGAAGGGCGCGAAATCGCGCCGGATGGCGGTGGGGAAATAGCCTTCCAGCAGCGGCGCCAGCGCCGGGTCGTCCGGCAGGTCGCTGTGCTCGATCGCCTCGGTCAGCCAGAGCTTGGCGAAGGGCAGCAGGGCGGCCAGCTCCGGCCGGGTCAGGGCGGTGCCGGTGGTCATGCGCTCGGCCATGGCCTCGGCATCGGGCAGGCCGGCGACGGCGCGGTCCAGCAGTCCGGCATGTTCCAGCCGCACCATCAGGGCCGCCTGGGCCGGCAGCGCCTCGGCCCCCGCCTCGGACTCCAGCGTGATGGCAAGGGACTGCTGGGCATTGTCGCGCAGCACCAGGGCGGCGACCTCGTCGGTCATGCCGCGGAGCAGGTCGTCGCGCTGGCGCTCGGTCAGCGCACCCTCGGCCATGGCATCGGCCAGCAGGATCTTGAGGTTCACCTCGTGGTCGGAGGTCGAGACGCCGGCCGAGTTGTCCAGCGCGTCCGTGTTCAGCCGCACGCCCTGGCCGTCGGCGCCGAAACGCGCCGCTTCGATCCGCCCGGCCTGGGTGATGCCGAGATTGGCCCCCTCGCCAATGACGCGGGCGCGCACCTCGCGGCCGTCCACACGGATGGCATCATTGGCGCGGTCCCCGGCATCGGCCTGGGACTCGGTGGAGGCTTTGATGTAGGTGCCGATGCCACCGAAATAGAGCAGGTCCACCCTGGCGCGCAGGATGGCCTTCATCACGGTGTTCGGGTCCGGCTTCTCCTCGGTGATGCCGAGCAGGGCGCGGGCCTGCGGCGAGAGCGGGATGAAGCGGGCATTGCGCGGATAGACGCCGCCGCCCTCGCTCACCAGCCGCACGTCGTAGTCGGCCCAGGAGGAGCGGGGCAGGGCGAAGAGCCGCGCCCGCTCGTCATAGGCGCGCGCCGGATCGGGATCGGGGTCGATGAAGATGTGGCGGTGGTCGAAGGCCGCCAGCAGCCGCGTCTGCCGCGAGACCAGCAGTCCGTTGCCGAAGACGTCGCCCGACATGTCGCCGACGCCCACCATGGTGAAAGGCTCGGCCTGGATGTCGTGGCCCATCTCGGCGAAGTGGCGGGCGATCATCACCCAGGCGCCCTTGGCGGTGATGCCCATCGCCTTGTGGTCGTAGCCCTGGCTGCCGCCGGAGGCGAAGGCATCGTTCAGCCAGAAGCCGTATTCCTTGGCCAGGCCGTTGGCGATGTCGCTGAAGGTCGCGGTGCCCTTGTCGGCGGCGGCGACGATATAGGGGTCGTCCCTGTCGCGCCGCACCACGTCAGGCGGCGGCAGCACCACCTCGCCCTGCAGGTTGTCGGTGATGTCCAGCATGCCGCGGATCAGCGTCTTGTAGGCGGCGATGCCGGTGGCCATGAAGGCTTCCCGGTCCGTGGCCGGCGGCACCTGGCCCTTCAGCACGAAGCCGCCCTTGGCGCCGGTCGGCACGATGACGACGTTCTTCAGCCGCTGCGCCTTCATCAGGCCGAGGATCTCGGTGCGGAAGTCCTCGCGCCGGTCGGACCAGCGGATGCCGCCGCGCGCCACCGGCCCGGCGCGCAGGTGGCAGCCCTCCATGTGCGGGGCGTGAACGAAAATCTCGCGCCAGGGGCGGGGGAGGGGCATCTCGCCCGCCGCCGCGCTGTCGAACTTCAGCGAGAGATAGGGCTTCCCCTGGAAGAAGTTGGTGCGCAGCATGGCGTCCAGCGCGGTGCGCAGGCGGGCCAGGATGCGGTCGGCATCGGCATCCTCCACCTGTTCCATCATGACCGCCCAGGCGGCCTCCAGGCGCGGCTCGTCGAGCGCCACGTTGCCGGTGCGGGCGGGATCGAAGCGGGCGTTGAACAGGTCCACCAGCAGGCGCGCCGCCCGCGGATAGGCGATCAGCGCCGCCTCCACCGAGCCTTGCGCGAAGGCGAAGCCGACCTGCTTCAGCCAGCGGAACAGGGCGCGCAGCAGCCAGGCCTCGCGCCAGGCGAGGCCGGCGCGCGGCACCAGGCGGTTGAAGCCGTCCACCTCGGCGCGGCCGTCCTGCAGCGCCGCCAGCGCCTCCAGCAGCGCGGGGAAGCGGCTTTCCTCCAGCGGAGTGCCGGCTTCCAGGGTGAAGACGTGCAGCACCGCCCGGGTGGCGCCGCCGACGCGGAGATGGAAGGGCTGCTCCTCGATGGCGCGCAGGTCGAGGCTTTCGAACAGCGGCAGCACATCGGCCAGCGGCAGCGGCCCGCCCGGATGCACCAGCCGCAGGCAGAGCGCCCGCGCCTCGGTGCCCGGCAGGCGCTCGATGCGCGCGGCGGGGCGGCCGGCCTCCAGCGCCGCCTCGGCCAGGTGCAGGTCGGCCACGGCGGTGGTGGCGGCGACGGTATCGCTATAGGCCTCGGGGAAGGCGTCGGCCCAGCGGGCGAGGGCGGTGGCGGCGCGCGCCTCGCCCAGCTCGGCGGTCAGCGCCTCGCCCAGCCGGTCGGTGAAGGAGCGGGCGGCCTGCGCCACCGCCGCCTCCAGCGCGGCGTCCTCCACCTGCCCGACGGCGCCGGGCGCGGTGCCGATGATGTAGTGGATGCGCGCCAGCGGCGTGTCGCCGAGCGCGATGTGGAAGGCGGAGAGACGGCCGTTGAAGGCGCGCGCCAGCATGGCGCCGACCTGCTCGCGGAGCTGGGTGTCGAAGGTGTCGCGCGGCAGCCAGGCGATGGCGGAGACGAAGCGCTCGAAGGGGTCGCGCCGGAGGTAGAGCGCCGGGCGCGGACGGATCGAGAGGTCGAGCGCCCGCCGGGCGCCGTCCAGGATGGCGGCCTCGTCGGCCTGGAACAGCTCGTCGCGCGGCCAGGTGTCGAGGATGTTGCGCATCGCCCGGCCGTCATGGCTGTCCGGGTTGACGCCGGCCAAGTCGAGGATGCGCGCCACCTTGTCGGCCAGCCAGGGGATCGAGCGCGGGTTGCGGTTGTAGGCCGAGGCGGCGAAGAGGCCGAGGAACAGCCGCAGCCCCGTCACCTGCCCGTCCGGCCCGAAGATGCGGGTGGCCACCACGTCGGCATGCTGCGGCCGGTGCACCCGGGCGCGCATATTGGCCTTGGCCACCGCGATCGGCCCACCCCCGCGGAGCGAGGCGAGCATGGCGGGCGGGATGGCGCCGAGCTCGCGCAGCGCGTCGAAGACCGGCAGCGCCTCGTCGCGCAACAGGCCGAGATGCTCCTCCGCGCCTTCCGCCGTGCCGGCCGCGCCGAAGCGGATCAGCCGGTGACCGAGGAAGACGAAATTCTCCTCCATCCAGCGCAGGAAGGACTGGGCGCCGCCGGCATCGGAGCCGATCTCCGCCTCGGCGGCGTGCAGCCGGCCCAGGATGGCGGGGAAGTCGGTCACGGCCAGGCGCAGCTCGGCCAGCGCGCGCTCCAACGCCGCCTCGGTGGCCTCCCAGCCGGCCTCGGGTGCGCCGCCGCCGAGCAGGCGGGTGGTGGCCGGGGCGATCTCGACATGCATCATGCTCTCGGCCGCACCCTCGGGGGCGAAACCGAGCAGCCGGCCCTCGGCATCGCGGGTGACGCGCATCACCGGGTGCAGCAGCCGGCGCACGGTGCGGCCGGAGAGGGCGAGGGCGGCCAGCACGCTGTCCACCAGGAAGGGCATGTCGTCGCTGACGATCTCCGCCACCGCGACGGCGCCGCGCCCGGGGCCCGGCGGCTGCAGCCGCACCTTGGCGGTGCCGGGGCGGCGCTGGCTGGCCAGGGCGAAGAGGCTGGCGGCGGCGGCGGCGAGGCGCTCCGGCGGTTCGGCGGCCAGCTCGGCGGTGGGCAGCGCCTCGGCCATCGCGTGCAGCAGCCCGGCGGCGGCCGGAGGCAGGCCGGGCGCCTGCCGCTGCAAGGCCTCCGCCATCGCGCGCAGCAGTTCCGCCCGGGCGCCGCCCGCGCCCTTCTGGCCATCCGGCATGCCGGTCTCCTCTCTCGAATCCGGGCCAGAGCATCGGGTCGGGGCGGGCGCGGTTCAAGCCGGGTCGTGCCTTGGGCGGGGGCATTTTGCATAAAGTTTCAGCGGTGCCGCCGCGCGCGGACGGAGTGTCCAAGCTCCCGCCGCGGCGCTATCCTGCGGCGCCATGAACCTGACCCTCGCCGACCTCCTCGCGCCCGTCACGCCCGAGCAGTTCTTCGCCGAGTACTACGACAAGCAGCCGCTGCATGTGCAGGGCGGCGCGGCGAAGTTCGCCTCCGTGCTGTCGTGGCGGCAGATCAACCGCCTGCTGGACCAGACGCATATCTGGTCCAGCCAGTCCCTCAAGCTGGTGCTGGACGGCGTGCCGGTGCCGCCCGAGCAGTATTGCGGCCGCGCCACCGGGCGCGACGGCGCCGCCGTGCAGCAGCCCGAGACCGCCAAGGTGGCGCACTGGGTCTCCCGCGGCGCCTCCCTGGTGATGAACGACGTGGACAGCCTGACCCCCGGCCTGGCCGCCGTCTCGGAGGCGCTGGAGAGTGCCGGGCTCGGCAAGGCGCAGGGCAACGTCTACATCTCCTGGCAGAGCCACAAGGCCTTCGGCAGCCATTTCGACACGCATGACGTCTGGGCCGTGCAGGTCGAGGGCGAGAAGACCTGGAACATCTGGGAAGGCCGCGCCGAGTGGCCGATCGCTCATCCCGTCTTCCGCCTGCCCCAGGAGCACCACGACCGGGCCCGCGGCAAGCTGCGCGGCAAGGTGACGGTCAAGGCCGGCGACCTGCTCTACCTGCCGCGCGGCTGGTATCACGACGCCCTGGCCGAGGCGCCGGCCTCGGTCCACATCGCCTACGGCGTGCACGCGCCGCTGGGCATGGACCTGATGAGCATCCTGCTGGAGCGGGTGCTCTATGAGGTGGAATTCCGCAAGCCGCTTCCGCGCCAGGATGGAACCGCCGCCGCCCGCTTCGCGTTGACCAGCCGCGCGGCCCAGCTTGGCCAGCGCCTCTCGGAACTGACGCGGGACCCCAAGGTGATGGATGTGCTGGCGAAGTTCGTCGCGGACTACCGCTTCCAGCGCGGCGGCAACGACCTGCTCGCCGCGCGCGGCCTGGCGGCGCCGGCCGCCCCCGGCGGCGCGGAGGAGGGCGGCGAGGCCTTCCGCGTGGTGGCGCCGGGCAGCAAGGCGGTGCGGCGCGGCGCTGAATGGGTGCTGAAGGCGCCCTCCGGCGCGGTGTCGCTGGCGCCGGCCGAGGCGGAGGCGGCCAACTGGCTGCTGGCCCGGCCGGACGGCACGGCGGCCGAGCTGCGCGCCGCGCATCCGGCGGTGGATGCCGAGGCCCTGCTGCGGCGCCTGGCCGGCGCCGGGGTGCTGGCGCCGACATGATCCACGCCGCTCTGCCGGCGGGGCTGGCCGGCCTGCTGCTGCTCGGCTTCGCGGCGCCGGCCCTGGCGCAGCCGCGCAGCTTCAACTGCGTCGGTGCCGAGCGGCTGGAGGACGACGTCTTCGAGGTGCCCTTCACCGCCCGCAGCGCCCGCCCCGGCGAGGCCGCCCGCACGCCGGTGTCGGCGGCGGCGGCGCTCGCCAAGGAGGCGCCGGAGCGCAACATCTGCGTGCTCGGCCATGCGGTGCGTGAGGGCGGGCAGACCACCAGCACCCAGCTCGCCGCCCGCCGCGCCCGCGAGGTGGCGGAGATGCTCTCGGTGGAATACGGCATCGCCCGCGACCGCATCCGCGCCGAGGCGCGCAACCCCGGCTTCAGCAACCGCACCGCCAACCGGGAGGCGCGCAGCGTGGTGATCGTGGTGCTGCCCGGCGCTCCCGCCGGAGGCGCCGAATCCGCCGCGCCCTGAAAGGGCCACCTGGGAGAAGCGCGATGTCCCGCGAGATTGCCCGCGCCCGTGCCGCCGCCTGCCGCGTCGAGGACGGCGCGAGCTTCCGGCTGGCGGATTTCTCCACCCGGGGCAATGGCGACGGCCTGACCAAGGCCGATGCGCCGGCCCTGCTGCGGGAGGGGGTGCGGCAGCTCGCGGCGCTGCAGGACCGGCTGGCGGCGCAGGACCGGCACGCCATCCTGGCCATCTTCCAGGCCATGGACACCGCCGGCAAGGACGGCGCCATCAAGCACGTCTTCTCCGGGGTGAACCCGCAGGGCTGCGCCGTGCATTCCTTCAAGGCGCCCGGCCCGGAGGAACTCGACCAGGACTTCCTGCGCCGGCACATCCTGCGCCTGCCGGCGCGCGGGCAGATCGGCATCCACAACCGCTCCTGGTACGAGGAGGTGCTGGTCGCACGGGTGCATCCGCAGGTGCTGGAGCGCCAGCGCCTTCCGTCCGACGTGGTGACGGAGCATCTCTGGGCGCGCCGGATGGAGGATATCTGCGCTTTCGAGCGCTATCTCTGCCGACAGGGCTATGTGGTGCTGAAGTTCTTCCTGCATGTCAGCCGCAAGGAGCAGCGCAAGCGCCTGCTGGCCCGCATCGACACGCCCTCGAAGAACTGGAAGCTCGATCCTTCCGACATCGCCGAGCGGCGCCACTGGGACGTCTATCAGGAGGCCTATGAGGCGGCGATCCGCGGCACCGCCACCTCCTACGCGCCCTGGTACGTGCTGCCGGCCGACCGCAAATGGCTGACACGGCTGCTGGTGGTGGAGGCGATGGTGGAGGCGCTGGAGGCGCTGAAGCCGGAATACCCCCGCCTTGACGAGGCGGGGCTGAAGCGGCTGGATGCGGCGGGCGAGGTGCTGCGCACCGAGAAGGACTGAGCCGGCGGCGGGGCGTCAGCAGGCCGAGAATGTAGCCGAGGATGCCGACGACCAGCAGCGAGGTGACGGGCTGGTGCTCGACCACGCGCACCACCCGCTCGCCGGCGTGTTGCGCGTAGTTGCGGGCGTCGCCATAGGCGTGCTGGGCATAGTCGCGCGCATCGCCGTAGGCGTGCTGCGCCCGGCCGGCCACCTGGCGGACCAGGCCGCGGGCCTTCTGCTCGCGGTCGCCGTTGAGATCGCCCAGGCCTTCCTGCGCCTGACCGGCGAACTCCTCCACGGAACCTTCGAGGCGGTCACTGTTCATGGCTGTCGCTCCTTTCACTGGGGATGAAGGGCTTCCGGGGCAGACCGCTCAGCGGGCCGCGTAGTCGGACGCCGGGCCATGCCGCGTTCCGGCACGGGCACCCAGCGCCGCAGCGATGGCGCCCAGCACCAGCAGGGCGAAGACCCAGTAGGAGGCCGTCGCGGCTGCCGTGGCGGCGGCATCGGCAGCCTGGCGCGCCTGCTGCTCGGCCTGTTGGACGGTCTGCTGCGCCTGCTGCTCCACCTGCTCGATGCGCGCCCGCGCCTCGTCCGGGCTCATGCCGGCCTCCGCCGCCACCAGCGCTACCAGTCGATCCCGGTCCGGCTGCGACAGGGTACCGTCGGTCACGCGCTGCCCGGCCAGCCGGCCAATCTCGGCCTTGCGCTGGTCGCTGCTCATCGCCGCCGGCTCGGCATTGCTGGCCGTCAGCGCGTTGCGGGCACGGTCGACCGCCGACTGGGTCACGGACTGCAGCGTGGAGGTATTGGTTCGGTCGGCGGCCTCGCCCGCGGCGGCACCGGTCAGGTTGCCGAGTCCCTGGGCGGTGCTGCCCAGCATGTTCGCGATGCCGCTGGTGGCGGTGGAAACGACGCTGCTGGCCGCGCTGCCCACCAGGAAGCCGGCGACCAGGGTGGCGGTGGCCCACATGGCGAGGCCGTGCAGGATGCCGTCCATCCGGTCGGCGGTGCCGGACAGGCGTGCGGCGGCATAGGCGCCGAAGCCCAGGCCGATCAGGTGGGAGACAAGCATCCAGATGCCGGCGCCGATGCCGATGCTGCTGGCGGCGGGCGTGTCCCCGGCGGTGGCATCCACCAGGTTGGCGCCGATCCCGGCGCCCAGGATGTTCAGGCCCGCGCCGACCACCACGGCGATCGCCGCGCCGGCGAAAACGGCGCCCCAGGAAATGCGCGTGAGAAAGCGAGGTGCGACCGAGGCGGATGCGGCGATGGGGCCGCGGCCATAGGTGTTCGCGGCAAAGTCGGTGCTCATGGCGGATGCCTTCAAAGGCTGCGCGGGAAGGCGCCGCGGCGGGGCGGCCTTACCCGGAGGCGGGCGTTGCCGGCCGGGCGGGTGCCCGGCCGTAATCAGAGCCGGACGGCCTTCAGTGCTTGCCGGCCTCGCGTGCCTTGTCCTTCAGCCCGCCGACGGTGTTCTGCACCTTGCCCTCGGTCTTGTCGGCCTTGCCTTCCATCTGGGTGCTGGTGTCGCCGGTCACCTTGCCGGTGGCCTCCTTGATGGCACCCTTGGCCTGCTTGGCCATGCCTTCGACGCGTTCCTTGTCCATTGAAATGGCTCCTGCGTTTCCGTTGGGAGCGACGGGATTGCCGCTCCACCGCCGGTGCACTGCGGATGCAGGAAAAACGTCCTGGCTTCGCCAGGGTTGCGCTGCCGCCCGGCGGCGGCCGCCCTGGCCGGGCAGCTCAGCTCCGCTCGTAGAGCAGGCGGGCGCGGATGGTGCCGGGGATCTGCCGCAGCGCCCCAAGCACCGCGTCCGGATCCGCCACGCCATCGGCATCGATCACGACATAGCCGATCTCGGGGTCGGTCTGCAGGTACTGGGCGCTGATGTTCACGCTGAAGCGGCTGAAGATCTCGTTCATCGCCGCCAGCACGCCCGGCACGTTGCGGTGGACATGCATGAAGCGGGTGCCGCTCGGCCGGGCGGGCAGCGTCACCTCGGGGAAGTTCACCGCGCCGAGCGTGGCGCCGGTGTCGGAATAGTCGGCCAGCTTGCGCGCCGTCTCCTCGCCAATGCGGGTCTGCGCCTCCTCGGTGCTGCCGCCGATATGCGGGGTGAGGATGACGTTGGGCAGGCCCTGCAAGGGGCTGGAGAAGCGTTCGCCGTTGCGCTTCGGCTCCTCCGGGAAGACGTCGGCTGCGGCGCCGAGCAGGTGGCCGCTGCGCAGCCCCTCGGCCACCGCCTCGAGGTCCATCACCCGGCCGCGGGCATTGTTGATCAGCAGGGCGCCGCGGCGCATCGCCGCCACCTCGGCCGCGCCGATCAGGCCGATGGTCTCCGCCGTCTCCGGCACGTGCAGGCTGACCACGTCGGCGGCGCCGAGCAGGTCGTGCAGGCCGGCGGCGGCCACCGCATTGCCGTGCGGCAGCTTGGGCACGGTGTCATAATAGATGACGCGCATGCCGAAGGCCTCGGCCAGCACCGAGAGCTGGCTGCCGATATTGCCATAGCCGACGATGCCGAGCGTCTTGCCGCGGACCTCACGGCTGTTCTCGGCCGACTTGTCCCAGCCGCCGTCATGGGCGGCGCGGGAGCGGTCGGGGATGCGGCGCAGCAGCATGACGATCTCGCCCATCACCAACTCGGCCACCGAGCGGGTGTTGGAGAAGGGCGCGTTGAAGACCGGGATGCCCAGCCGCTTGGCGGCGGCGAGATCCACCTGGTTGGTGCCGATGCAGAAGCAGCCCACCGCGATCAGCCGGTCCGCCGCCTCCAGCACCTCCCGGGTGAGCTGGGTGCGGGAGCGGATGCCGAGCAGGTGGACGCCCTGCAACGCCGCCTTCAGCGCCTCGCCCTCCAGCGCTTTCGATTCGCGCTGGATGCTGGCGTAACCCGCCGCGCCGAGCAGCGCGTCGGCGCTTTCCGCGACCCCTTCGAGCAGAAGGATGCGGATACGGTCCTTGGGGAGGGAGATGCGGTCGTTCGGCATGCCGGTTCAATGCCTGTGCGAAGCGGTTTCGTGAAGTGCGAAACTGGCAGGCCGGTCCCGCGTTCCGGATGCGGCGTATGGGCCGATGATGGACCGGAAGGCGAGTGGCTGCGGGGCCGGCGTGAGCCAGACCATGCAGCGGCGCATGGAGCCCATGCGGCAGGCGGAGAGGAAAACCTTCAATTTGTCTTGCTGCTACGGGCCGCTGTGGCCATGTCGCAGGAAGACGACCCTGCCTCGTCAGGCACGAAGCGGGGGATGGCATCCGGAGACCCCCACATGGCGACCAAGACGATGGAACTGCCGCCGGCGATGCGCCGGCAGGCAATGGTGAACGCCCTGGCCGAGCTGGCGCAGGGCGGTCTGGCCGAGGAGATGCGGCTGGAGGCGGCGGCGCGGCTGCTGCGCACCGCCTACAAGGCGCTGGAGATCATGGGGGCGGTGCTGCCGCTGCCGGCTGGCATGGCCGGCTGGGATCCCCGCGCGGTCACGGCCCGGGAGCATGCGGAGGCGCTGCGCCCCGCCGAACTGGACCGCCTGTTGGCCGAGGGGCCACGCTGGGCCGCAGCCCTGTTGCGCGCCGAGCCGGAACTGCGGCGCGCAGCCTGACGGGAGCGCGGCGGCCGCGGGCTCAGCCTCGCCGGTGCCGCATGTCCCAGGGGGCGCGCTGTGCCTCCGTCAGCGCCTCAGCCCTGGTCATCCCGATATCGCACAGCAACCGCTCGTCGAGCCTCGCGAGTTCGCGGCGCGTCTCCATGACGCGCAGCGCGTGGCGCAGGCTCGCGGCCCAGCCTTCCAGGCGCGAGCCGTGCCCGGAGGTGAGCCGGGCAGCGGGAGAACGGAAGGTGGAGCCGGGAGGGGCGAGCATGGGAAGGGTCTTTCGGGCATGGGATGATCAGGGGAGGGGCAGAATGTGTCCGCATCTGGAATAAGAAAAACGAATTGTTTTGACGGAGAGCATCAGCGTCGTTGATAGAAGGTCATGCTCGCCCTTCCGCCCGGCCTTGATCCCGATCTGCTGCGCTCCTTCGTGCTGATCGCCGAGGGGGCGAGCGTCACGCGTGCCGCCCAGCGCGTCGGGCGAACGCAATCCGCCGTCTCCATGCAGATGCGGCGGCTGGAGGAGCTTCTCGGCCGCCCGCTGCTGACGCGCGGCCCGCGCGGCTTCGCCCTGACGCCGCATGGCACCTGGCTGCTGGAGCGCGCGCGCCCCTGGCTCAACATGCATGATGAGATCCTGGCCAGTTTCCGCAGTGCGGAGGTGGCGGGGCCGGTGCGGCTCGGCTCACCGGACGACTACGTCATGACCTGGCTGCCGGAGATTCTGGCCCGCTTCGCCGAGAGCCATCCTGCGGTGGAGATCGAGGTGGTCTGCGCCCCTTCCACCGAGTTGCTGATGCGGCTGGAGCGGGAGGAGCTGGACCTGACCATCTATTCCGCCGGCAACGAGCGGGGGCAGGCGGGGCTGCCGCTGTGGCGGGGTCCGCTGCACTGGGTCGGGGCGGCTGCGCATTCCGTGCACCGGCAGATGCCGTTGCGGCTCTCCCTGGCGCAGCCGAGCTGCATCTGGCGCCGGGCGGCGACGGCGGCACTGGACGCAGCCGGGTTGCCCTGGCGGATGACCTATAGCTCCAGCTCCCAGATGGGCACGCATGCCGTGGTGCTGGCGGGGCTGGCCGTCACGGTGGGGTTGGCCGGGCCTTTGCCGGCGGGACTGCGGGTGCTGGGCGCGTCGGACGGGCTGCCGCCCTTGCCGGAGTTCGAGATCGCGCTGGCGCAGGGGAGCGACAGCCCGGCCGCCCGCGCGCTGGAGCGGCACATCGTCGAGAGTTTCCGGCGGGAGGAGGGGGGACTGCCGGCCACGGCCTGTTGAGCGCCGCCTCTCCGTCTCGGATGTGGAATGCTTGAAAAAGGGGTTTGACGGGCGTTGGAGGGGGCCATATAAGCCCCTCCACGGCGCCGGTTGGTAAGGCCAAACGGTGAACGGTTCCTGATTGGCTGACGCGAAGCGGGATCTGGTGGCAAGGATGCCATCTTATCTCGCTGGAAGCTGATTGGGGATGCCTGAGGGGCTTTGGTCCTGAAGGCAACGCTGATTGAAAATTGCATCGGGTTTTCTGGAAGGGAGACTGTCCTGGTTTGGTATTGACCTGGAAGGGTTGAGCCTGGCGGGTGTGTTTTGATCCTGATGTTGTGCTGGGTTTTTGG
>NZ_JASIRT010000004.1 GCF_030063475.1 Roseomonas sp. E05 | reverse complement strand
CACTGGTCATCGCGCAACGCATCCGGGTCCGCGCTCATCCAGGCCAGCCTCCAAAAGCCAGCCTTGAATCACGCCCCGCTCAGCAGCGGAATCCCTCAGATCAGGAAATCGTCACCACCGCCTAGTCGTCCGCGGCGAGCACCAGACCCTGTTGCAGGGCCTTGATGCGGTCACAGCCCTCCGTCGCCTCGCGCGCCACCGCCAGGAGCAGGCGACGCAGCCAGGCGTGGCCCTGATCCGCCTCCAGCCGGCGCGGAAAGATCAGGGAGAGGCGCGTGTGCGGGATCGCCACCGGGCAGGATCGCAAGGCGAGCCCATGCGCCTCGGCCAGTTGCATGGCCAGGCGGGCGGTCAGCGCCATCACCATGTCGGTGCGCTTCAGGATGCCGGGCACGGCCGAGAGATGCGCCACCACCGCCCCCAGGCGGCGCGGATGCCCGGCCTGCCGCATCGGTTCGTCCAGCGCCCCCTCGCGCGATCCGTTCGGGGAATGCAGCAGATGGGGCCAGGCGGCGAAGCGCTCCGGCGTCATCGGCCCCTCGGCCAGGGAATGGTCGGCCCGCATCAGCGTCAGGAAGATCTCGGGCAGCAGGCGCAGCCGGGTATAGAGGGCGGGCGGCTCCGGCAGCATGCCCACCGCCAGTTGCACCGCGTCCTGCTCCAGCAGGGCCATGGCATTGGTGCGGTCGGCATGGCGGATGGCGAGCAGGCAGCCCGGCGCCTCGGCGGCCATCCGGGCCAGCAGGGGAGGCGCCAGCACCGCTTCGGCATATTCCGAGAGGCCGATCGGGAAGACGCGCGTGGCGCTGGCCGGCTCGAAGGGTGCATGCACGGCCAGCGCATCGCGGAGCCGGTCCAGCACCTCGGCCACCGGCTGCATCAGCGAGAGGGCAAGCGCGGTCGGCTCCACCCCGCCGGGGCGGCGCAGGAACAGCTCGTCCTGCAGGGTGGTGCGCAGCCGGGCGAGCGCGTTGGAGACGGCAGGCTGCGACAGGTTCAGCCGCTGCGCCGCGCGCGTGACATGCCGCTCGCGCGCCACCGCGTCGAACACCCGCAGCAGGTTGAGGTCGAGCCGGGCCAGGTCCGTCATTGATGCAGCCAATGATGGCCGTTTCCGATCGCGGTTGGAAGCGGCCGCCGGTGCAGGACTACAGGAGGGCATGGCGGCCACCCCGGCCGCAGGCCTCCTGGAGAGCGATCCATGCTCGATTCCCGCACTGCCCCCTATGCCGCCCTGCTGCTGCGCGTCAGCCTCGGCGTGATGTTCCTGGCGCACGGCTTCCTGATGAAGATCCTGACCTTCGGCCTCGCCGGCACGATGGGCTATTTCGGCAGCCTGGGCTTCCCGCCCCTCCTCGGCGCCGTGGTCGCGCTGACGGAGACGGCGGCCGGCATCGCGCTGGTGCTCGGCCTCTGGACGCGGCTGGTCTCGCTGCTCGCGGTGCCCATCCTGATCGGCGCCACGCTGCAGCATATCGGCAATGGCTGGGTGTTCAGCCGGCCGGGCGGCGGATGGGAGTTCCCGGTGTTCTGGATCGCCGCGCTCCTCGTGCAGGCGGGCCTGGGCGCCGGCGCCTGGGCGCTGGACCCGGCGCGGCTGCTCGGCCACGCCCGCCGGCCGCAGACCGCCTGAGCAGGCAGGCGAGTGCGCCGGGCGGGGAGCACCCCGCCCGGCGATCCGGCAAAGGGCTACCGCGGCGAGACGGGCCGCATGGTGCCATCCGGCATCTGTTCGAGAACCAAGCCGCCGCCGTTGTAGGCGCCGTTGCCAACGTTCTGCTGCGGCAGGTTCAGGCCCTGGAGGGACGAAGACCCCATACCGGTGCCGCCGCGCATGCCGCCAGACGGGCTCATACCGCCACCCGGCATGCCGCTGCCCCCGGACATGTTGCCGCCCATCATGCCGCCACCCGGCATGCCGCTGCCGCCGGGCATGTTGCCGCCCATCATGCCGCCACCCGGCATGCCGCTGCCGCCGGGCATGTTGCCGCCCATCGTGCCGCCACCCGGCATGCCGCTGCCGCCGGGCATGTTGCCGCCCATCGTGCCGCCACCCGACATGCCGCTGCTGCCGCCACCGGGGATACTGCTGCCGGACATGCCGCTGCTGCCGTAGGCGCCGCCGCCAGGGGTGCGGCTGTCCGGCAGGCGGGTGCTGGACGGGCCGACGCCGTTCTGCACGGCGCCGCCAAGCTGGGTCGGTGATTCCTGGGTTCCGTAGCCCGCCGTGCCGTAGGTGCCGGTCTGGGCGTGGGCCAGGGGAGCGCCAATGGCCAGCGCCAGGCCCGCGGCCGCGATCGTGGTCGGAAGACGGATCATGCGCGCCTCCTCCTTCGCTGCTTTGTTCTGCCGCCGGCCGGGTCGGCCGCGGCTCGTGGCGGAACAACGCGAGGGGTGGAGGGGGGTTTCGGACGCGGCGCGGCAGGGGGCGGGCCGCGGGAGAGGTTGCCCTCGCCCACGGCCCGCGGCGCATCAGAGGGCGCCGCCCTTGCGGCCGGCCATGGCGCCGAGGCGCAGGCGCAGGGCGTTCAGCTTGATGAAGCCCTGGGCGTCGAACTGGTCGTAGGCGCCCTGGTCCTCCTCGAAGGTGACGTACTTCATGGAGTAGAGGCTGTTGGGCGACTGGCGGCCGGTGACGATGGTGTTGCCCTTGTAGAGCTTCAGGCGGACGGTGCCGCTGACGCTGGCCTGGCTCTCGTCCACCATGGCCTGGATCATGCGGCGCTCGGGGGCGAACCAGAAGCCGTTGTAGATCAGCTCGGCATAGCGGGGCATCAGGCTGTCCTTGAGGTGGGCCACCTCACGGTCCAGGGTGATGCTCTCGATGGCGCGGTGGGCGACGTGCAGGATGGTGCCGCCGGGGGTCTCGTAGCAGCCGCGGGACTTCATGCCGACGAAGCGGTTCTCCACGAGATCCAGGCGGCCGATGCCGTTGGCGCGGCCGAGCTCGTTCAGCTTGGTGAGCAGGGAGGCGGGGGAGAGGCGCTCGCCGTTGATGGCGACCGCGTCGCCGCGCTCGAACTCCATGGTGATCTCGGTGGGGGTGTCGGGCGCGTCCTCCGGGCGGATGGTGCGCTGCCAGACGGTCTCGGGCGGCTCCTGCCAGGGGTCCTCCAGCACCTTGCCCTCGCTGCTGCTGTGCAGGAGGTTGGCGTCCACGCTGAAGGGGGCCTCGCCGCGCTTGTCCTTGGCGATGGGGATCTGGTTGGCCTCGGCGAATTCCAGCAGGCGGGTGCGGCTGGTGAGGTCCCATTCGCGCCAGGGGGCGATGACCTTCACGTCCGGCTTCAGGGAATAGTAGCCGATCTCGAAGCGGACCTGGTCGTTGCCCTTGCCGGTGGCGCCGTGGGCGACGGCATCGGCGCCGACCTTCTCGGCGATCTCGATCTGGCGCTTGGCGATCAGGGGCCGCGCGATGGAGGTGCCGAGGAGGTAGCAGCCCTCATAGAGCGCGTTGGCGCGGAACATGGGGAAGACGAAATCCCGCGTGAACTCCTCGCGCAGGTCGTCGATGAAGATGTTCTCCTCCCTGATGCCGAGGAGGCGGGCCTTGTCCCGCGCCGGGCCGAGCTCCTCACCCTGGCCGAGATCGGCGGTGAAGGTCACCACCTCACAGCGGTAGGTGGTCTGCAGCCATTTCAGGATGACGGAGGTGTCGAGCCCGCCCGAATAGGCGAGAACCACCTTCTTCACGTCCTTCACCGCCATTGCGCCGGGTTCCTTTTCCCAAGGAGCGAATTCCGCTGGGGTTTGCCGCAGCGCGGCGGCGCGGGCAAGGCGATCATGACCAGGCGAGGCGGACGGAACGGGGAATCCGCGCCCTTCCGGCGGCGGCGCGGGCGAGGCGGAGGAGGCTGCGGAGCGCCTCGGGCGGGGTGCGGGGGCCGAGGGGGAGGCGAAGGAGGGTTTCGGACAAAAGCGGATCGGGCAGGAGCCAGGGGGGCGCATCCAGCGCCGAGCGCAGGCCGAGACGGCGGATCAGGAGGATGAGCGGCAGGCCGCCGAGGCGCGCGGCGCGGCGGCAGGCGCGGCAGATGGCATATTCCAGGGCGCGGAGCGGATGGTTGGGCGGGGCCTTGGCGAGGGCGCGGAGCAGCGCATGCCAGACGCCGGCATGGGTGAGGCGGCGGAAGAACCGGGAGACGGTATCCGGCTTGCCGTGGTGCTCCGCGAGGGATTTCCACGGGGCGCCGGGCTGGTGGGCGAGGTGGAAGATGGCATCCAGCCGGGCGCGCGGATCGGCCGTGCGGCGGCCCTGGGGGGAGAGGGCCGGGAGGAAAGGCTGGAGGGCGGCCCAGGAGGCGTCGGAGAGCGGGGTCCAGGGGGTTCGGGGGGTGAGGCGGGACATGGGGGCCGCTCCGGAAGGGGGAGCGGGAGGGTGGTAGGAATTTAGTCCTTTTGTCAAGTGAGAGAAACAAAATGCGGACTTTGCCTGAGGGATACGCGCCTCAGGACAAGCTTATCCTGGCCTTAATCTGCTACCCCTCGTGATGGCTAAATCCGCCTCTTTCCGCCTGCAAATTTCAACGGTAACGACTGGCTGGCGTATGAGGAGGGAAGGATGAGCTATACCGACTGGGGTTTTCGTTCGGCTCCTTTTCAAACCTCGCCTCTGCCTCCCTCAGAACAGGGCGCACGCCTGTTGGTCGGCCGAGATGCTGCTCTGAGGTCGTTGATGGGCAAGATCGAGACGTCAGGAAAGATGCCCACTATTGAAGGCTTGAATGGTGTCGGCAAGACGAGTGTAGTCAATGTCGCTTCGTACAAGCTCTTCAATAGGCATGTGACGACAGGTGAAGGCGCCCTCTTTATACCTTGTCGCAAAGTTTTCCAACTTGACCCTAATCGCGACCTGCAGGAGTTCATACTTGCGGTCCTAATGGAAGTGGCGCAAACGCTGATTCAAGCGGCAGAGCCAATCATGGTTCATGGCCACTGGCTACAGACGAAAGAACTCGATCGTTGGTTGAACAAGCCGCAACTTGTCTCTTTTCAGGGAGGCGCTTGGGTCGTCCAAGCCGGAATACAGCAAGAAACCAATACTGGCACTGGTTTTGAAAAGAGTGGCTTGAAGAAGGCCGTAATAGCTTGGCTGGAGCAGATTTTTCCAGACCCTGAGGCTGGCGGCGTTGTATGCACAATCGACAATCTCGAATTGCTTCAGTCGTCCGAGACAGCCCGGACCAAGCTCGAGCAACTGCGCGATGAGCTATTTAATATTCCAGGGCTACGTTGGGTTTTGTGTGGCTCGCTGGGCATCATTTTTGGCGTCGTCTCGTCACCAAGGCTCGATGGCTACCTACATAAGCCAATTGAAATCAGCGAAATCGGTGGCGAACACGTTGGCGATCTACTGCAAAGCCGGATTTTGGGCTACGCGCGTCATGGCGAAACTCCCTATCTGCCGTTGACGACTCGGTCTTTCGAAAATCTTTATCAAGTACTTCACGGCAATCTCCGGAGCGTCTTGAATCAGGCGGACGAGTACTGCCAATGGATGTTTGACCGCATTGCACCAACCACAGATGTTGATAAAGAAGAAACGTTTGATATGTGGCTTAGTAATCAGGCGGCTGAAGTTTTCGAGGCTGCGCGCGCTCAGCTTCGGCCCAAACCCCTCGAAGTTTTCCAGACCGCTTGCGAAAAGGTTCTATTTAGCCCAGGCGACTTCGCAGATTTTGGCTTTTCTAGTGTGCAGGCTATTCGCCCGCACATCCGCGACCTGGAAAGTGTTAATCTACTAGTAAGCACTCAAGACGAAGGCGATAAGAGGCGCAAAACCATCCAGGTAACAGGTCAGGGTTGGCTAGTGAAACACCACCTCGATCAGAAGAAACAAAGCTTCTGAGACAAGGCCATCATATCGACATCCTTATAGAGGGATGTCGGATACCAAAGCGATAAAGATCGCAATTAGGCTGCTCGCAAACTGCTTCGCGGAGAGAGAAGCCCCGGTCCTACCAAACAGTGGCACCAAAGGCAGGTCCAGGAGGCTCAGCCTCCTGGCGGATGGGGGTCCGGGGGAAGGCGGCGCCTTCCCCCGGGCAGGCGGGCGGCCAGAAAGAAGCGCGCATGAAAAAAGCCGGGCCTATCCGGCCCGGCTTCGTTCGGTCTGAGCGGCGCGATCCCCCTCAGGCGGCGGCGGCGCGGCCGGCCTGGGGGTCGAGGCGGTAGCCGCCGCCCTCGGTGAGGAGGAGGCAGGCGTTGGCCGGATCGGGCTCGATCTTCTGCCGGAGGCGGTAGATGTGCGTCTCCAGCGTGTGGGTGGTGACGGCGGCGTTGTAGCCCCAGACCTCGTTGAGGAGGATCTGGCGGGCGACGGGGCGGCCGCCGGCGCGGTAGAGGAACTTCAGGATCGCCGCTTCCTTCTCGGTCAGGCGGATCTTGCGGTTCTTGACCGGCTCGAGCAGGAGCTTGGCGGAGGGGCGGAAGGTGTAGGGGCCGATGACGAAGACGGCGTCCTCGGAGTTGTCGAACACCCGGAGCTGGGCGCGCAGGCGCGCGAGCAGCTCGCCGACCCGGAAGGGCTTGGCGATGTAGTCGTTGGCGCCGGCGTCGAGGCCGCGCACCACGTCCTGCTCGGCGTCGGCGCCGGTCAGCATGATGATGGGGAGTTTCACGCCCTGCTGACGCAGGCGTGCGCAGAGGTCACGGCCGTCGCCATCGGGGAGGCCGATATCGAGCAGCACGGCGTCGAAGCGGGCGTCCCCGGCGAGGAGCTGCTCCGCAGCCTCCGCGGAGGAGGCAGCCTCGGCGGGCGCGAATTCACCATCCAGCGCCAGTTGTTCGGACAATGTGGCGCGCAGGGCGTCGTCATCATCCACGATCAGGATTGGCCGCGGGCCAGTCATGCGCTTTCTCGACCTAGCCAGTGGAAAGACAGGGCGTCACCCTTCCGGAATGGGGTTTCCGACCGAAAGGCTATCAAGCCTTATCGTGACGGCAGGCGGGCCATCGGGCAAGTGCTGGCACACCTTCGAGAGCATCCAAAGATTGATTTTTCTGATGAAAAGCGGGGGATGGCAACCCCAAAGACGAGGCCACATTGCCAGATGGGGGTCTGCACGACCAGATTACCGGAAAGCCGACGGGAAGCGATGGGATGACCAGCACAGGAAATGTCGCGCCGGACATGGGGCACGATCCGGAAATCGGACTCCCCGTGCCGGATGAGGCGGCCTTGACCCTGCGCGCGGTGCATCGGGCGGCGAGCGACCTGCGCCGTGGCACGCCGGTGTTGATCGAGGGGCCGCAGGGGCCGCTGGTGGCGGCGGCGGCCGAGGTGGTGGGGGCGCGGGGGCTGGCGGAGATCGGCGCCGTCGCGCTGGCGCCGCCGGTGCTGCTGCTGGCGCCGGTGCGGGCGGCGGCCGTGCTGCAGCGGCCGATCGCGGCGGTGCCGCCGGGCCGGGCGGAGGGGCGGAAGCTGGAGGAGGGGGTGGCGGCGCTGCGGCTTTCCCCTGCCCTGCTGGAGCCGGCCAGCCTGCGGCGGCTGGCGGACCCGGTGGCCGAGCGGCTGCTGCCCGAGATGCCCGAGCTGATTCCACCGCCCGCGCTGGCGCCGGCCGCGCTGGCGCTGGCGAAGCTGGGGCGGCTGCTGCCGGCGCTGGTGGCCGCGCCGGCGCGTGCCACGGCGGCGGCCAAGCTGGGGCTGCTGCGTGTGCCGGCGGCGGATGTGCTGGCCTATCCCGCCACGGCCGCCACCACGCTGGCCCGTGTCGCCGAGGCGCGGGTGCCGCTGGAGGATGCGCGGGACGCGCGGATCGTGGCGTTCCGGGCCGCGGATGGGGGGATCGAGCATCTGGCGATCCTGGTCGGCGAGCCGGAGAGGCTGGCGGAGGCCGGGGGGGCGCCGCTGGTGCGGGCGCATTCGGAGTGCTTCACCGGGGACCTGCTGGGCAGCCTGCGCTGCGACTGCGGGCCGCAGTTGCGCGGCGCGATCCGGCGCATGGGGGAGGAGGGCGCCGGGGTGCTGCTCTATCTGGCGCAGGAGGGGCGCGGCATCGGGCTGGTGAACAAGCTGCGGGCCTATACGCTGCAGGACCAGGGGCTGGATACGCTGGATGCCAACCGGGCGCTGGGGTATGGGGCCGATGAGCGCGGGTTCCTGGTGGCGGCGACCATGCTGCGGGCGCTGGGCATTCCGCGGGTGCGGCTGCTGACCAACAATCCGGACAAGATGGCCGGGCTTGCCGCCTGCGGGATCGCCGTGGAGGGGCGGGAGGCGCATCGCTTCGCGGCCAATGGCGTGAACGACAAGTATCTGGAGACCAAGGCGGAGCGGTTCGGGCACCTGTTGCGCTGAGGCCTTGTCTGCGGGTCTCTTGCCACGGCGCGCGGCGGCGCCATGCTGGGCGGCATGATTCGTCCCGACTCGCTGATCGCCTCCGTCTTTCCCGATGGCCGCGTGGTGCTGCGCGGCGCCACCTGGCGCTGCGCCCTGGGCAAGGGCGGGGTGCGGCGGGACAAGGTGGAGGGGGATGGGGCCACGCCGGTCGGGCTGCTGCCGCTGCGGCGGGTGCTCTACCGTGCCGATCGGGGGCCGGCGCCCGTCTGCGCGGTGCCGGTGGAGCCGATCGCGCGGAATGACGGGTGGTGCGACGACTCCTCCCATCCCGCCTACAACACGGCCATTCGGCTACCGCATGACGCGCATCATGAGGAGCTGTGGCGGCAGGACCATGTCTATGACGTCATCGGCGTGCTGGGCTGGAACGACGCGCCGGTGGTGCGGGGCCGGGGCAGCGCGATTTTCCTGCACCTCGCCCGGCCCGGCTATCCGCCGACGGAGGGCTGCATCGCCCTGGAGGCCGGGGAGTTGCGGGCGTTGCTGGCGGCGGGCGTCACCGGCTTCGAGGTGGTGGATGCCGGCTGAGCGCGTCCCATCTCTGCTGAACTGACAGAAAAAAGATGGGGGTCCGGGGGAATTCCTTCCCCCGGCCTTGTTTCCGCCGCAGGACGCCTATGCCCGAGCTTCCCGAAGTCGAGACCGTGATGCGTGGCCTGGCCGCCGTGCTGGAGGGCCGCACCATCACCCGCGCCGCCACCAACCGGGAGGGCATGCGCTGGCCCTTCCCCGCCGGGCTCGTCGGCCGCCTGACGGGCGCGCGGGTGGAGGGTTTCCGGCGGCGCGGCAAGTACATGCTGATGCGGCTCTCGGGCGGCGACTCGGCGCTGATCCATCTCGGCATGTCGGGGCGGATGGTGGCGCGGCCGCGCGGCGCCAATGCCCCGCCGCCCGCGCATGAGCACCTTTCGCTGGAGACCGATGACGGCACGGAGGTCGGCTTCGTCGATCCGCGCCGCTTCGGCTGCGTGGACCTGGTGCCGACGGCGGCGGAGGATGGCCACAGGCTGCTGGCGGGCATGGGGCCGGAGCCGCTGGAGGAGGGGTTCACGCCCGGCGTGCTGGGGGCGGCGCTGGCGGGGAAGAAGACGCCGATCAAGGCGGCGCTGCTGGACCAGGGGGTGGTGGCGGGGCTGGGCAACATCTATGTGGCGGAGGCGCTGTTCCGCGCCGGCATCTCGCCGCGCCGGCTGGCGCAGACCATTCCCGGCGCCCGCGCCAAGCGGCTGGTGCCGGCCATCAAGGCGGTGCTGGCCGAGGCGATCGCGGCGGGGGGATCGAGTCTGCGCGACTATGTGCAGGCGGATGGCGAGCTGGGGCATTTCCAGGACCGCTTCCAGGTCTATGACCGGGAGGGGGCCCCCTGCCCGCTCTGCCCGGGACCGCCGGCTTGCCAGGGCGTCGCCCGCATCGTGCAATCCGGGCGCAGCACCTTCTTCTGCGCCCGCACGCAACGCTGAACGAACCCGGAGGCCGCGCCATGTCCGAAGCCACACCCGCCGAAGCGATGATCCTGACCGAGGTGCAGGGCCGCGCCGGCCTGATCCGGCTGAACCGGCCGGCGGCGCTGAACGCCCTTTGCGACCAGCTCATGCAGGAGCTGGCCGAGGCGCTGCGCCGCTTCGACGCCGACCCGGCCATCGCCGCCATCGTGCTGACCGGCAGCGAGCGCGCCTTCGCGGCCGGGGCCGATATCAAGGAAATGCAGGGCCGCCGCTTCCCCGAGACCTATCTGCACGACTTCATCGGCGCGAACTGGGAGGCCGTGCTGACGGTGCGGAAGCCGGTGATCGCCGCGGTGGCGGGCTTCGCGCTGGGCGGCGGCTGCGAGCTGGCGATGATGTGCGACATCATCCTGGCCGCGGAGACGGCGAAGTTCGGCCAGCCGGAGATCAATCTCGGCATCCTCCCCGGCGCCGGCGGCAGCCAGCGCCTGACGCATGCCGTCGGCAAGTCCAAGGCGATGGAAATGGTGCTGACGGGGCGGATGATGAGCGCCGAGGAGGCCGAGCGCGCCGGGCTGGTGGCCCGCGTGGTGCCGGCGGAGGCGCTGGTCGGCGAGGCCGTCGCGCTGGCGGAGAAGATCGGCGCCCTTTCCGCCCCGGCCGTGGCGATGGCCAAGGAGGCGGTGAACGCCGCCTTCGAGCTGCCGCTGCGCGAGGGGGTGCGGCTGGAGCGGCGGCTCTTTCTCGGGCTGTTCGGCACCGAGGGGCAGAAGGAAGGCATGGCGGCCTTCCTGGAGAAGCGGAAGCCCCGCTTCTGAGAAAAAGAAAAAGGTCGGGGGAAGGAATTCCCCCGAGCCCGCATCTTCTTCTTGTCAGTTTTTCCGGAGCGCTGGCGCCGACTCGAAGAAAAAAGATGGGGGTCCGGGGGAATTCCTTCCCCCGGACTTTTTCTCACCGCGCGGCGACGGCGACGACTTCGATCAGCGTATCCGCCGAGCCCAGGTTGGCCACGCCGACCGTGGCGCGGGCCGGCAGGTTCTCGGCGCCGAAGAACGCCACCCAGGCCTCGTTCATCTCGGCCTTGGCGGCCATGTCGGTGACGTAGACGGTGGCGGAGAGCACCTTGCTCCTGTCGCTGCCGGCGCTGGCCAGGATCTCCCCGAGGCGCGCCAGGGCCTGCTCGGTCTGGCCCTTCATGCCCACGCCCTCCCGCTTCTCGGCGACGATGCCGCCGAGATGCAGCACGCCGCCATGGGCGACGGCGCGGTGCATGATCGGGGTGCGGTTGATCCGTTCAATCATCGGGTGATCCCATTCCAGGTGGAAGGCGGCAGTCTGCCGCCGCGCCAGGCGCGAGGGAAGCCGGGGCGAGTCCGACCCCGCGGGCGCGGCGCGGCGGCAACGCCCCACCGGAATCCGCGGCGGCGCGGGGCGCCAGGCCCGGCATCCATTGACTCTCGCGCTGCACGGGGGCTAAACCGCGCCTTCCCGCAGCGACCCCGAGGGGTTCCGCGCGTCCCTGAGACACAGACGACTGGTTCGAAACACCGCCATGGCGAATACGGCTTCCGCGCGCAAGCGCATCCGGCAGACGGCCACTCGCAACGAGCGCAACCGCGCCCGCCGCTCGCGCGTCGGCACTTTCCTCACCAAGGTCGAGAAGGCTCTGGCCTCCGGCGACAAGTCCGCGGCGCAGAGCGCCTTCAAGGACGCGCAGCCGGAGATGCAGCGCGCCGCGACCAAGGGCGTGCTGCACGCCAACACGGTCGCGCGCAAGCTCTCCCGCCTGTCCGCCCGGATCAAGGCGCTGGGCGCGACCGCGCAGGGCTGAACATCCCGCGTTCCTTCGCGGGATGACCAGCGGATCTCGTGTTCTCGCTAAGTCCCCGTTGCGCCAAAGGCGCAGCGGGGGATAGCCTCCAAAGACCACGCGCTGGACCATAACTACCCAATTACATCACCGCGTTACCGGTCGACTTTCGACGAATGGGTTCTGTTCTTGAATCCGGCGTCGCAAGCGAATCGGTGATTTGCGTCCTGCGCGCGGCGCACGGTAGGAATGTCTGAACCTGTTTCCGGCCGCGGCCGGAGCGGGCAGACCGGCCGTGCCGCACATCGGTTCCTTCCGCCCCGCAAGGGGATGCATCAGGCTGGCCTAGGGCCAAAAGGGTGGCAGGTGCTTCGCATGGAGAAAGAGCTCGGCGCTTCCCCTTCCGCTGCCCACGGGCAGGTCACGGAAGCCTGGGCCCGCATTCGCGGCCGGCTCAGGGAGGAAGTGGGCGAGGTCGAGTATCGCAGCTGGCTGCGCCAGATGACCCTCTCCGCCATCGACGGCGAGGAGGCGGTCATCCTGCTGCCCACCCGCTTCCTGCGCGACTGGGTGCGCAGCCACTACGGCGACCGCCTGCGCAGCCTCTGGACGGCCGAGAACCTGGGCGTGCGCCGGGTGGATATCCGCGTCGCGCCCGAGCTGCGCGCGCCCGAGCCCGAGACCGCCCTGGCGGACGGGCTGGCCGGCGCGGCGCCGGTGGCGCGGCCGCAGCAGGCGACGCTCGCGCTCGCCGAGCCGCTCTCCTCCCCGCCCCGGGCGGAGAACCGCGCCGAGTCGCGCAACGACTGGGCGGCGCCGCTCGACCCGCGCTTCACCTTCGACAGCTTCGTCGTCGGCAAGCCCAACGAGTTCGCCCATGCCTGCGCCCGCCGGGTGGCGGAGAAGCCGGCGAGCCCGGGCTTCAACCCGCTCTTCCTCTATGGCGGCGTCGGCCTCGGCAAGACCCACCTGATGCACGCCATCGCCTGGGCGATCAGCTTCAACGGCCAGCGCAACGTCGCCTACATGTCGGCCGAGAAGTTCATGTACCGCTTCATCGCGGCGCTGCGGGCGCAGTCCACCATGGAGTTCAAGGAGAGCCTCCGCTCCGTCGACGTGCTGATGATCGACGACCTGCAGTTCCTGATCGGCAAGGACAACACGCAGGAGGAGTTCTTCCACACCTTCAACGCGCTGGTGGATGCGGGGAAGCAGATCGTCGTCTCGGCCGACAAGTCGCCCTCCGACCTCTCGGGGCTGGAGGACCGGCTGCGGACGCGGCTCGGCTGCGGCATGGTGGCCGACATCCACGCCACCACCTATGAGCTGCGCATCTCCATCCTGCAGGCCAAGGCGCAAGGGGCCGAGGTGGAGGTGCCGCCGCGCGTGCTGGAGTTCCTGGCGCACAAGATCACCTCCAACGTCCGCGAGCTGGAGGGCGCGCTGAACCGGCTGATCGCCCATGCCAACCTGTTCGGCCGGCCGATCACGCTGGAGTCGGCGCAGGAGGTGCTGCACGACATCCTGCGCGCCCATGACCGGCGGGTGACCATCGAGGAGATCCAGCGCAAGGTGGCGGAGCACTACAACATCCGCCTCACCGACATGTCCTCCGCCCGGCGGGCGCGCAACGTGGCGCGGCCGCGGCAGGTGGCGATGTACCTGGCCAAGCAGCTCACCTCCCGCTCGCTGCCCGAGATCGGCCGCCGCTTCGGCAACCGCGACCACACCACCGTCATGCACGCCGTCTCCCGCGTGGCGGAGCTGATGCAGTCCGACAGCACCTTCGCCGAGGATGTCGAGCTGCTCCGGCGCATGCTGGAGAACTGAGGAAGCGGAACCGGGGGAGAATGAATTCTCCCCCGGACCCCCACTTCTTTCTTTTTATCGGTTTTGCCGCGCTGGCTGCGGCCCGTGAGAGACAGCCATTGCCAGGGGCATGGCCGAAGCTGGCAAAAGGAAGAAGGGGGGTTCGGGGGGGAATTCCTTCCCCCCGACCTTCGCATCGCAGCGCAGCAATGCCAGAATTGCCGGCACGTCCAGGCCGGCAAGGAAGGTTGCCTCATGAATGACGCTGCCGCTCCGGCCGAGGAGGCTTCGGTGACCGCAGCCTATCGCAAGTTCGGGCGCCGGGAATGGGCGGGGTTGCGGGCCAATACCCCCCTTTCGCTCTCCAGCGCCGACATCGAGGGGCTGCGCGGCCTCACCGAGCGCCTCTCGCTGGAGGAGGTGGTGGACGTCTTCCTGCCGCTGTCGCGCCTGCTGAACCTGCATGTGGCGGCGGCCCGCGGCCTGGGCCTGGTGCAGGACACCTTCCTCGGCCAGCCTGCCGCCCTGCCGCCCTACATCATCGGCATCGCCGGCAGCGTGGCGGTGGGCAAGAGCACCTTCGCCCGCGCGCTGCAGGCCATCCTGGCGCGCTGGCCCGACCACCCGAAGGTGGAGCTGGTGACCACCGACGGCTTCCTCTACCCCACGCGGGTGCTGGAGGAGCGCGGCCTGATGCAGCGCAAGGGCTTCCCGGAGAGCTACGACCTCCGGCGGATGATCGCCTTCCTCAGCGCGGTGAAGGCGGGCGAGCCGGCGGTGGCGGCGCCGGTCTATTCGCACCTTTCCTACGACATCGTCCCCGGCAAGCAGCAGGTGATCCGCCGGCCGGACATCCTGATCTTCGAGGGGCTGAACGTGCTGCAGGCGGCCGCGGGCGCGACCCTGCTGGCCTCCGACTTCTTCGACTTCTCGGTCTATGTGGATGCCGAGGAGAGCGCCATCGCCGACTGGTACGTGCAGCGCTTCCTGCTGCTGCAGCGCACCGCCTTCCAGCAGCCCGGCTCCTATTTCCACCGCTACAAGGACCTGCCGCATGAGGAGGCGGTGGCGGTGGCGGAGCGGATCTGGCGGGAGATCAACCTCCGCAACCTCCGGGAGAACATTCTACCGACACGCGAGCGGGCGCGGCTGGTTCTGCGCAAGGGGCCGCAACATGCGGTGGATGAAATCTGGCTGCGGCGGATGTGAATCGGCCCTTTCAGGCCAGCGCCGGAGGGGCTGCGGCGCAAAGTAAACAGTCCGCGACGGCCCATAACTCTTGGGCTATCTACTTCCGGGCAAATCGCCTTGAAATGGCCGTGATTCCTCAACTGGACGGTTCGAACGGTACAATTTTTTGAGTATCGTCTCGGGGACCGCCACAGCCGGAATTCCCCTCCCACCGGCTGGGCAACCCGCAATACCGGCTCCAAAAGGGTTTAAGCCCGATGCTGTTCAACTCGGCCATTTTCATCGCTGGGTTCCTTCCCGTCGTGCTCCTGGGCTTCTTCCTGTTCGCCGGCACCGGGCGGCAGAGGCTGGCCGGGGTCTGGCTGACCCTCGCCTCGCTGTTCTTCTATGCCTGGTGGGACCCGTACTACCTGCCGCTGCTGATGGGCAGCATCGTCGGCAACTACCTGCTGGGCGGTTGGCTGCTGAAGCATCCCTCGAAGCTGGTGCTGGTGCTGGGCATCGCCGGCAACGTGCTGCTGCTGGGCTACTACAAGTACACCGGCTTCCTGGTGGGCACGCTGGACGGCGCGCTCGGCCTCGACTGGAACGTGCCGCACATCATCCTGCCGCTGGCGATCTCCTTCTTCACCTTCCAGCAGATCGCCTATCTCAGCGACGCGCATGACGGCGCGGTGGTGGAGCACGACTTCCTCAACTACTGCCTGTTCATCACCTTCTTCCCGCACCTGATCGCCGGCCCGATCACGCACCACCGGGAGATGCTGTCGCAGTTCAGCAATGCCGACAACTTCCGGCCGCGAATCGACAACATCTCCGTCGGCGCCACGCTTTTCGTGCTCGGCCTGGCCAAGAAGGTGCTCCTCGCCGACCCGATGGGCGCGGAGGCCGGGCCGGTCTTCGCCGCGGCGCAGGGGGGCATGGCGCTGCCGCTGCTCGACGCCTGGAGCGCCGCCCTCGCCTATACGATGCAGCTCTATTTCGACTTCTCCGGCTATACCGACATGGCGATCGGCCTCGGGCTGCTCTTCGGCATCAGCCTGCCGCCGAATTTCGACAGCCCGTTCAAGGCGCACAACATCGCGGATTTCTGGTCGCGCTGGCACATGACGCTGACGCGCTTCCTGACCGCCTATCTCTACAACCCGATCGTGCTGCGGGTGACGCGCGCCCGCGTCGCCGCTGGCAAGCCGCTGCCGCGGCGCGGCAAGATGGGGGTGAGCACCTTCCTCGCCCTGGTCGCCTATCCGACGCTCGTCACCATGGCGATCTCCGGCATCTGGCACGGCGCGGGCTGGACCTTCGTGGCCTTCGGCCTGCTGCACGGCTTCTACCTGGTGGTGGTGCAGGGCTGGCGGGCGCTGAAGGCGCACTGGGGCTGGAAGGTGGACAGCACCAAGCTCCGGCACCGCGTGCCGGCCGTGCTGCTGACCTTCCTCTGCGTGGTGGTCGGCAACGTCTTCTTCCGCGCGCCCAGCATGGAGGCGGCGCTGAGCATGCTCTCCAGCATGGTGGGCCTGAACGGCGTGCTGCTGCCGACCTCCTTCGCGCGCATCCCCGGCATCGCGCCGATCGCCGGGTTGCTCGGCATTCCCTTCGAGCCCGGACCCTTCTTCCGGCCGGTCCTTGCCCTGGAGATCGCGCTGCTGCTCGGCATCGTCTGGTTCCTGCCGAACACCCAGCAGTTCCTGCGGCACTACCGCACGGCGCTGAACTGGCGCCCGCAGATGACCTGGCTGCAGCAGCGGCTGGCGGTGGCCAGCTGGCGGCCCAGCATGGCCTATGGCGTGGCGCTCGGGGTGCTCGGCTTCTTCGCCCTGGCCCGCGCCATGTCCGCGGCCCCCACCGAATTCCTCTACTTCCAGTTCTGAGGCGGATCATGGATCAGCTCGCCTGGTTGCCTACCCATTCCGATCTTGGCGCCGCCCTCTCGGCGGCGCGCCGCCTGCCGGACCCGGCGGCGCGGCTGGCCGAGGCCATCCGGCTTTCCGGCTTCCGGCGCGACTTCACCGCCACCGGCCGGATCGACCGGCTGGCGGCGGAGGGCCTCGCCGCCGGGGGCCGGCCGGGCGGGCTGACGCCGCTGCGGCTGGCCATCCTGGCCTCGCACACGGTGGACCACCTGGTGCCGGCCATCCGGGTCGCCGGGCTGGACCGGCGGGTGGCGCTCGCCGTGCATGTCGCGCCCTATGGCATGTACCGGCAGGCGCTGCTGGGCGAGGACCCGGCGCTGGCCGCCTTCGACCCGCAGCTCATCCTGCTGGCGCTCGATGCGCGCGACGCGCCGATCGACCTGCCGCTCGACTCGGGCGAGGAGGCGGTGGCCGCCGCCGTCGCCGCGCGCGTGGAGGAGCTGCGCGGCCTCTGGCGCCGGGCCAAGGCGCGCTACGGCGCGCAGGTGGTGCAGCAGACGCTGGTGCCGGCCGATCCGCCGCTTTTCGGCTCCTTCGAGGGGCTGGTGCCGGCCGCGCCGACCGCGGTGATCGAGCGGCTGAACACCGCGCTGCGCGCCGCCGCGCGGGAGGAGGGCGTGCTGCTGCTCGACCTCGCCTGGCAGGCGGCGCATTTCGGCTCGGCCGGCGCGCTGGCCGACCCGGTGCGCTGGCACCAGGCCAAGCAGCTCGTCAGCCCGGCCGCCGCGCCGCTCTATGGCGACCTCGTCGCGCGCGTCGCCGCCGCGGTGGCGGGGCAGGCGCGCAAGTGCCTGGTGCTCGACCTCGACAACACGCTCTGGGGCGGCGTCATCGGCGATGACGGGCTGGACGGCATCCGGCTCGGCCAGGGGAATGCCACCGGCGAGGCCTTCCTGGCCTTCCAGCGCTATGCGGCGGCGCTCGGCCGGCGCGGCATCATCCTCGCCGTGTGCAGCAAGAACAACCCGGAGGTGGCGGAGGAGGCCTTCGCCAAGCACCCGGAGATGGCGCTGCGGCGGGGCGACATCGCCTGCTTCGTCGCCAACTGGAACGACAAGGCAGGCAATCTGCGCCACATCGCCAGGACGCTGAACATCGGCCTCGACAGCCTGGTCTTCGTCGATGACAACCCGGCGGAGCGCGAGATCGTCCGCCGCGAGCTGCCGGAGGTGGCGGTGCCGGAGGTGCCGGAGGACGTCGCCTTCTATCCGGAGATCGTGGCGGCCGCCGGCTATTTCGAGACGGTCTCCTTCACCGCGGACGACGCGGCGCGCGGCCGCTCCTACGCGCTGAACGCCGAGCGCGCCGCGGCGCTGGAGCAGGCGACCGACCTGCAGGGCTACCTGCGCAGCCTGGCGATGACCATGCTGGCCAAGCCGGTCGGCCCCGCCGAGCTGCCGCGCGTGACGCAGCTCATCAACAAGACCAACCAGTTCAACCTGACCACCCGCCGCTACACCGAGGCCGATACCGAGCGCTTCTCCAGCGATCCCGGCACGGTGATGCTGGCCTTCCGCCTGCGCGACCGCTTCGGCGACAACGGGCTGATCAGCGTCGTCATCGCCCGGCCCGACCCGGCGCTGGCGCCGAACGAGCTGCTGATCGACACCTGGCTGATGAGCTGCCGCGTGCTCGGGCGGCAGGTGGAGGAGGCGACGCTCGGCGTGGTGGCCGGGCACGCCGCCCGCAAGGGAGCCGCCGCGCTGGTCGGCGAATACCGCCCCACCGCCAAGAACGGCATGGTGGCGGAGCATTACGCGAAGCTGGGCTTCACGCCCATGCCCGCACCGGAGGGCGCCGAGCCCGGCGCCACCTTCTGGCGATACGAACTCAGCGCCGTCCAGGCGCCTGAGCACTTCATTGAGGTTGAAGCCGCATGACCGAGCCCGAGATCTACGCCGCCCTGACCGAGGTGTTCCAGGAGGTGTTCGACGACGACGACATCGCCCTGCACCCGGAGACCAAGGCGGATGACATTCCCGGCTGGGACAGCCAGGCGCATGTGAACCTGGTGGTGGCGGCCGAGATGCGCTTCGGCGTGCGCTTCCGCACCGCCGAGCTGGAGTCCCTGCACGATGTCGGCGACTTCGTGAAGCTGATCGGCAGTAAGCTGGAGGCCGTCGGGAATGGATGAACCTGCCCCTAAGCGCGACGCCGCCAGGAAGGCGGAGAAGGTGGCGGCCCCGCCGCCCCCCGTCGTGCGGCCGCGCTACCTGGCGGCCGTCTTCGGCAGTGCCCTCGGGGCGCTGGCGCTGTTCTACGCCGCGCTGTTCACGCTGAAGGCGACGGACAACCTGCCGCCGCCGGCCTTCTCGAACTCGATCTGCGTCGATGAGAAGCTGGCCTTCCACCGCCAGCACCCGATCGGCGAGCCGAACCTGCTGGTGATCGGCTCCTCGGTCGCCTGGCGCCATTTCGACGGCGCCGTGCTGGTGCAGGACTCGCCCACCACCAAGCCGCTGAACGGCGCCTTCTGCGGACTGAGCGTCAACCAGACCCGCTACGTGGCCGACTGGTTCCTCGACCGCAGGCCGAGCATCCAGGACGTCCTGCTGATCACCTCGCCGCAGGACTTCGAGAACTGCACCACCACCCGGACGGCGCTGTTCGATGCCGAGGATGTCGAGGACTACGTGCTCGGCCACGGCACGCCCTGGGGCTACTACCTGCGCTACTTCGACCTGCTCTCGCTGGCCCGCAACGCCCGCGAGATCGCCGCCAAGCGCAGCGGCGAGAACTGGGTGGACCCGCTGGTCTTCGACCCCTATGGCGGCGGCCCCCTGGACACCAGGAGGAACCGCGAAACCCCGCTCTACGGCATGGTCCGGAACCTGGATTCGGCCTGCTTCGACGCGCTGGGCAGGCTCAGCGCCCGGCTGCAGCAGGAAGGCCGCCGCCTGATGGTCGCCTCGACCCCGCTCAACCCGGAATGGAAGGCCAGCGGCGATCCGGAGGGGCAGACCGTCACGGAATTCACGCACCGCATCCGCAAGACCCTGGCGGGCAATTCGCTGGCCGAGTTCTGGGACGGGGACGCCGCGCAGGTGGTCGGGCCCGCCGGCTTCTTCGACGCCATCCATCTGCGCTGGTCGGCGGCGAAGACCTACACCGCGGCGCTGGTGAAGGCGCTGCACCCCGGCATGACCAGCACGCCGCGCGCGATGACCGCGACGGAGCGGAACAAGCTCTGAGGCAGATCCCGGTCAGGTGCTTCCACCTGATCGGGAAGGTGCGCGCCAGGGCGGCCGGGGCGAGCGGGAGCCGCTCCGGCCCAGGGCGGGGGCGCGGCCGGCCGCCCCGCTAGTGTCCTGCCCGCGAAGTTCGCGGGATTTCCCGCGCACTTAGAGCATTTTCACCCGTTCCGATGATGCCATCGGAATGGGGTCTGCTCTAGCCCGGCGGCAGGATCTGGTGCCTGTGCCCGGGCGCCTCGATCAGCTCGATGATGACGCTGAGCGGGCTCATGAAGAACTGGATGGGCCGGCCGCCATAGGCGATGGCCGGCTGGGGCTCGGCGATGGGGAGGCAATGCGCGTCCCGCAGGCGCTCGCCCTCGGCCGCCAGATCCTCGACCAGGTAGGCGACATGGTTGAGGATGCGGGACTTGGTCTTGAGGGCCAGCGCGACCGGGCTTTCCTCGCCCAGCGGGGCGATCAGCTCATAGCAGACCCCGGACGGGTCGTAGCCGAACTGCACATGGACCTTGTTGACGGGATCTTCCCATTCCCGGGTCCAGGCGCGGATCTGCAGGGGCGGGCCCAGCATGTCGCGGCCCCGCTTCAGCGTCTTCACCACCACGCCGATATGATCGAATTGCATGCGCTGTTCCAGGCGTCCAGAGTCGGTCCGACAAGCCCCGACCCTTCCACGGAAACCCCTTCGCGTCGAGGCGAGGCGTGGAATTTCCGGGCGCCATTCCGGCCGCCCGCCCAGGGGGAAGCGGAAGCGGGGATGCGCCGCCGATCGCCTCGCCGCGGGGTTTCGGGAACGGCACCACCGGCTGGACGGCACCGTTCAGGCCGGAGGAGGTGAGCGGCCGGGTCGGCGTGGCCCGCCCTGGCCCTGCTGCCTGCGCGACTCGGCCCCTTCACCCTGGCCCGCAGCGCCGCGGAAACCGCGGAGAAGCACCGCGGCGAGGGCGGAGGGACCGGCCGGCCTTCGACCGCTGCGGCAGCGGCCTGCGGGACGTCGCCCGGAAGGGCGAGGCCCCGCTTGGGCGGTTGCAGCGCGAGGAGCGGCGCCTGCTGGTGGCCGGCCGCGCGGCTTGGCCGGGCAGCCTCGAAGGCGCCGGTTCGGCCGCCGTGAGGCACAGCGGCTTCGGGAATGAGAAACGATTCTCTCCTTTTCTTGAGGCTCGTCTTGAAAAGGGATGCCATTCGTGGCGCTGAAGCTCTCGATCCGCCGCAAGCTGGACCTGATCCTGGGCAGCATGGGGGTGCTGCTGCTGGTGCTGGCGGCGCTGGGCGTCCGCAGCGCGCTGCAGGGCAATGGCGATGCCCGCCGCGTGGCGGCGATGACCAGCATCGGCGAGCAGCTCTTTCAGGCCATGCTGCAAGGCCGGATCGAGCGCGGCGGGCTGCTGGGCGGCCTCGCGGGCGAGGCGCCGGCCGATGCCGCGGTCCTGAACCGGGTGCTCGAATTCCGCCGCAACTCGGATGCCGCGCTGGCGCGCGCGCTGCAGGAGATGGCGGCGGATGGCGGCGCGCAGACCGCCGCCGTGGCGGCACGCCTGCGCGCGGCCCGGGAGGGCGTGGCGGCCCTGCGGCAGCAGCTCGACGCACAGCTGCGCCTGCCCCGCAGCGCCCGCGCGGCCGAGATCACCGCCGCCGCGCCGCGCTCCAGCCAGGCCTACCTGGACGGCCTGCTCGCCGCGCATGACGAGGTGCTTGGCACCATCCGGCTGGTGAGCAGCCGTGTGGACCGCATGCTGGCCCTGAAGGACGCCGCCTGGTCGGCCCGGCTCTCCGGCGGCCTGATGGCCTTGCGAACGGAGGCCGGCCTCGCGCAGGGCGCGCCGCTCGACCAGGCGGCGCAGCTCGCGCTGGCGGAGGAGCGCGGGCGCATCAGGCTCGCCTGGGGGCAGGTCGCGGCCGCGGCGGGCCAGGCGGACCTGGCGCCGCCGGTGGCGGACGCCATCCGCCGGGCCGGCGAGGCCTTCCCGGAGCCCTTCTTCCGCCATGTGGCCGAAGTGGTGCAAAGCCTGGAGAAGGGCGCGCCGGACATGGCCCTGGCCGAGCTGCAGCGGCGCAACATCAGCATGCTCGGCGCCGCCGCGGATGTGGCGCTCGCCGCCATGCAGGAAACCGCGAGCCTCGCCAGGGCGCAGGCGGCGGAGAAGCGCCTGCTGCTCGTGCTGAACGGCCTGGCGCTCGCCGCGGCCCTGGTGCTGATGGCGGGCGGCTTCGGCCTGGTGCTGCGCGGCGTGGCCAGGCCGCTGGCCGCCATGACCTCGGCCATGCGCCAGCTCGCGGCGCATGACCTGGAGGTGGCCATCCCCGGCATCGGCCGCCAGGACGAGATCGGCGACATGGCCGCGGCGGTCGGCGTGTTCCGCGAGAACATGGCCACCGCCGACCGGCTGCGCGCCCAGCAGCAGGCCGCCCAGGCCGCCAGGGAGCAGCGCGCCGAGGCGCTGGCCCGGCTGATCGACGGCTTCCAGGCGCAGATCGGCGAGCGGGTGGGCGCCCTCTCCGCCGCCGCGCAGGAGATGGAGGCGACGGCCGGCTCCATGCGCAGCATCGCCAAGGAGACGGATGGCCAGGCGGGCGCGGTCACGGCCGCGGCGCAGGAGGCCAGCGGCGGCGTGCAGACGGTGGCCGCCGCCGCCGAGCAGCTGACCGCCTCGATCGGCGAGATCAACCGGCAGGTCGGCCAGGCGACCGAGGTGACCGCCGAGGCGGTGCGCAGCGCCGAGCACACCGATGCCACGGTGCGCGCCCTGGCGGAGAGCGCCCAGCGGATCGGCGATGTGGTGCAGCTGATCAGCAGCATCGCCGGGCAGACCAACCTGCTGGCGCTGAACGCGACGATCGAGGCGGCGCGCGCCGGCGAGGCCGGCAAGGGCTTCGCCGTGGTGGCCTCGGAAGTGAAGTCGCTGGCGACCCAGACCACCCGCGCCACCGAGGAGATCGGCGGCCAGATCACGCAGATCCAGGCGGCGACGCAGAAGGCCGTGCAGGCCATCCAGGAGATCGCCGGCACCATCGGCTCGGTCAGCGACATCACCGCCAACATCGCCACCGCCATCGAGGAGCAGAGCACGGCGACGCGGGAGATCGCGCAGACCGTGCAGCGCACCGCCCAGGCCACCGACACGGTCTCGCAGAACATCACCGCCGTCAGCGCCGGCGCCTATGAAACCGGCGCCGCGGCCCAGGAGGTGCTGAGCGCGGCCTCGGGGCTTTCCGGCCAGTCGGCGCAGCTCAAGCAGGAGGTGGATGCCTTCCTGGCGCGGGTGAAGGCGGCCTGAGGCGCGAAGCGGGGAGAGTGGGCCGGCCCGCACAGGGGAAGGCCGAGAGGCGGCACCGCAGGGGCGGGGCCTCGGGAGGGCAGCAGCCGGATCGTTCAGGGGGGTGCCGCGCGCGGGGTGGTGGAGCTGAGGGGAATCGAACCCCTGACCTCCTCATTGCGAACGAGGCGCTCTCCCAACTGAGCTACAGCCCCACACTCGCGCGGTGGGCGGGCTTATCCCCGAGGCCGCACAACAAGTCAAGTGGCGCTTGCTCCATCTGGCCTGGCTCCGTAGATGAAGGCCTCACGACAAGGGGATTGCGATGTACGCGGTGTTCTGGCTGATCGATCAGGCCATTGGCCTCTATGTCTGGGCCCTGATCATTGCGGCCGTGTTCAGCCTGCTGATTGCCTTCAACGTGCTGGACACCCGCAACCGCTTCGTCTGGGCGGTGTCCGACTTCCTCTACAAGCTCACCGAGCCGGCGCTGCGGCCGATCCGCAGATTCCTGCCGAACATGGGCGGCATCGACATCTCGCCGATGATCCTGATCCTGCTGCTCTACGCGCTGCGGATCTTCCTCTGGACCACGCTGTGGCCGCTGGTGGCGCGCTGAGGGGCTGGCGGGCCGTCGAAGGCGGCATCGAGCTGCGCGTCAAGGCGCAGCCCAAGGCGCGCCGCGCCGGCCTGGGCGGCTGGGTGGAGACCCCGGACGGCCCCCGCCTGAAGCTCGCGGTGCATGCGGCGCCGGAGGACGGACGGGCCAACCGCGCGATCTGCGCCCTGCTGGCCGAGGCCCTGCATGTCCCCGCTTCCGCCATCGCGGTGGTGCAGGGGGCGGCGGCACGCGAAAAGACCTGCCGCATCGCGGGCGACCCCGCCCGCCTCGCCGAGCAACTGGAGAACCTGCCATGACCGCCAGCATCATCGACGGCAAGGCCGTGGCCGCGGCGCTGCGCGGCCGCATCGCCGAGCGGGTCGCCGCCCTGCCCTTCACCCCTGCCCTGCGCGTGGTGCGGGTGGGCGAGGACCCGGCCAGCGGCGTCTATGTCCGCAACAAGGACCGCGCGGCGCAGCAGGCGGGGCTCGACAGCGCCACCATCCAGCTTCCCGTGGAGACCAGCGAGGCGGCGCTGCTCGGCCTGGTGCGGCAGCTGAACGACGACCCGGCGGTGGACGGCATCCTGGTGCAGCTTCCGCTGCCGCCGCAGATCGACCCCGCCAGGGTGCTGGCCGCGATCGACCCGGCCAAGGACGTGGACGGCTTCCACGCCATGAATGCCGGCCTGCTGGCCACCGGGCAGAAGGGGCTGGTGCCCTGCACGCCCAAGGGGGTGATGCACCTGCTGGCGGCGGCGCGCGTGACGGTCGCCGGGGCAAGGGCGGTGGTGGTGGGGCGCTCCAACATCGTCGGCAAGCCGATGGCGGCGCTGCTGCTCGCGGCCGACGCCACCGTGACCATCGCGCATTCCCGCACGCGGGACCTGGCCGGCGAATGCCGCCGGGCGGAGATCCTGGTCGCCGCCGTGGGGCGGCCGGAGATGGTGAAGGGCGACTGGATCGCCGATGGCGCCGTGGTGATCGATGTCGGCATCAACCGGCGGCCGGAAGGCGGGCTGGTGGGGGATGTGGAATTCGCCGCCGCGAAGGAGCGGGCGGTGGCGATCACACCGGTGCCGGGCGGCGTCGGGCCGATGACCATCGCCTGCCTGCTGGAGAACACCGTCGAGGCGGCGATCGCGCGGCGCGGGTGAAAATGGGCCAGGGGGCGCCGCCCCCTGGACCCCCGCCGGGGGGACAGTGTCCCCCCGGACCCCGCCATTCCTTTGGGCCGCCGCGTCCACGCAGCCGGATTTTCACGCCATTGCGCACTCTCAACAACACGTGGCAGGGCAAGATGCGGCCTTGTCCAGGGGGAAGCCCCGCCCGAAAGAACCGCGGGCGACCCGGGCGCGAGGCTCATGATGGAACCGGCCGCTCCAGAAACCGGTCGGCGCCCGGCCCGGTTGTGGGAGAATTCGCGCGCCCTTCCCGGCAGTGGACATTGCCCGATGGCACGGTTTGGGACAGCCGCCGAGAAAGCGTATCAGATCTCGCCTTCGTCCTCTCTGGGGGATAGTCTGGCAGGGGAAGTGGGCATGGAACGACAGGCAGACGACGTTGAAGCGATCCGCAGGATCGGCATCGTTCCGACGATTCTCGACACTGTCTGCCGCCTGACCGGGATGGGCTTCGCCGCGGTCGCGCGGGTCACCGACGAGCGCTGGATCGCCTGCAGCGTCCTCGACCACATCAGCTTTGGATTGCAGCCCGGCGGCGAGCTTCAGCTTGAGAGCACGATCTGCCACGAGATCCGGCAGTCTGGGCAGCCCGTCATCATCTCCGACGTGATGGCGGATGATGCGTTTTGCAGGCATCACACGCCGGCCATGTATGGCTTTCGAAGCTATATCTCGGTGCCGATCCGGCTGGCGGACGGGCGCTTCTTCGGAACACTCTGTGCCATCGATCCCGAGCCCCGGGACCTGGCCAGGCCGGAGGTGCAGGCTACGTTCCGGATGTTCGCTGATCTGCTGGGATTTCACCTCGATACCTCCGACAAGCTCGCCCTGTCGGAGGGGAAGCTCGCGACGGAGGTGGAGGCAGGCGAACTTCGTGAGCAGTTCATCGCCGTGGTGGGCCATGATCTGCGCAATCCGCTGGCCTCGGTCCAGGCCGGCGTGACGATGCTGCGGACTGTGACCGATGCGGAGCGCGCAAGGTCGATCCTTGGCCAGATGCAAAGCAGCGTCGACCGCATGTCATCGCTGATCGACAATATTCTCGATTTCGCGCGCGGCAGGCTGGGTGGCGGGCTTTCCCTGGACCTCCAGCTGGTCGATATGGAGCCGCTCGTGCGCCAGGCCGTGGCGGAGCTGGCATTGAGCCATTCCGACCGGGAGATCACCCTGTCCTGCGCAGGGGACCCAACGCTTCTGTACTGCGACCCGCGCCGAATCGGGCAGCTTCTTTCCAATCTTCTGGGCAACGCCCTCACCCATGGCGCGGCCGATCAGCCGATCGAGGTCCGGTGCAGAGCCGAGGGCGGCATCTTCACGCTGTCGGTCTCCAATGGCGGCGCCGAAATCCCGCATGCCGCGCAAGCCCGGCTTTTTCATCCCTTCGCACGCGGAAAAGCCGGGACGGATCGTGAAGGGCTGGGGCTTGGCCTCTATATCGCCTCCGAGATCGCGAAGGCCCATGGTGGCCGGCTCGCCGTGATCTCGTCTCCTGCGCAGACCCGCTTCACATTCTCGGTGCCGCTCGTCCGCGAAAGCGGCCCGTAGGCGGCGGGCCTCCGGTTCTGGTGGAGCGGCTCCGCCGGTTGGCCTGACAGGGCCCGGGGGGCCAGCGTGCCATCCGCGCCGCACGGGCTGACAGAAAAAAGATGGGGGGTTCGGGGGGAATTCCTTCCCCCCGACCTTTTTCCCTCAGCGCCGGATCGAGGCGTGCGCGGCGAGGCAGGCCATTTCCAGGATCTGGGTAACGGTGCTGCCCATGTTCACGAGCTGCACCGGCTTCTCCAGGCCGACCAGCAGCGGCCCGATGGTGGTGGCGCTGGTCAGGTGCGGCACCGCCTTGGTCAGGATGTGGGCGGCGTGCAGGCCGGGCATGACCAGGATGTTGGCCGGGCCGGTCAGGCGGCAGAAGGGGTAGAGCGCGCGGAGCTGCGGGTTCAGCGCCACGTCGGCGGCCATTTCGCCGTCGTACTCGAAGTCCACGCCCTTCTGGTCGAGCAGGCGCACCGCCTCGCGCAGCGGGCCGGTGATGGTGCCGCCCGGATCGCCGAAGGTGGAGAAGGAGAGGAAGGCGACGCGCGGGGTCAGGCCGAGCTTGCGGGCCTCGGCGGCGGACTGGATGGCGATGCCGGCCAGCGTCGCGGCATCCGGCCGCTCGTGGATGGCGGTGTCGGCCACCAGCACGGTGCCGGAGCGGCGCGCCAGCATCAGCGTCAGGCCGAAGAGCACCGTTTCCGGCGCGGTGTCGATGGCGAGCCGCACGTTCTCCAGCGTGTCGTTGGTGGAGCGGGTGATGCCGGAGACCATGGCGTCGGCGTCGCCGAGGGCCACCATGCAGGCGCCGAAGGCGTTGCGGTCCTGGTTCACCAGGCGCTGGCAGTCGCGGAACAGGAAGCCCTGGCGCTGCTTGCGGGCATAGAGGTGCTCGGCGTAGCGGCGGTTGCTGTCGGAGAGGCGGGCGTTGTGGATCTCGACGCCTTCCGGCAGCGGGATGCCGAGCGCGGCGACGGTGGCGTTGATGCGGTCCTCCCGCCCGACCAGCACGGGGGTGCCGTAGCCGGACTGGCGGTAGGCGATGGCGGCGCGGATGACCTTCTCCTCCTCGCCCTCGGCGAAGACCACCTTGCGCGGATTGGCCTTCAGGCGCTCGGTGATGATCTCCAGCGCGTTGACGGCGGCATCCAGGCGCCCGGCGAGGCCGCGGGAATAGCGGTTGAGGTCGGGGAGCGGGCGGCGGGCGACGCCGGTCTCCATCGCCGCCCTGGCGACGGCGGGGGAGACGCGGGCGATCAGCCGCGGGTCGAAGGCGTGCGGGATGATGTATTCCGGGCCGAAGCGCAGGCCCTTGCCGCCGCCGGCGCCGGCGACTTCCTCCGGCACGTCCTCGCGCGCCAGCATGGCCAGCGCCTCGGCCGCCGCGACCTTCATCGCGTCGTTGATGGTGCTGGCGCGGACGTCGAGCGCGCCGCGGAAGATGAAGGGGAAGCCGAGGACGTTGTTGACCTGGTTCGGGTAGTCCGAGCGGCCCGTCGCGATGATGACGTCCGGGCGGACGGCGCGCGCCTCGTCCGGGGTGATCTCGGGGTCGGGGTTGGCCATGGCGAAGATGATCGGGTTCGGCGCCATCGCGCGGACCATGTCGGCGGTCACGGCGCCCTTCACCGAGAGGCCGAAGAAGGCGTCCGCCCCTTCCAGCGCCTGGGCGAGGGTGCGGCGGTCGGTGGTGACGGCGTGCGCCGACTTCCACTGGTTCATGCCCTGCTCGCGGCCGCGGTAGAGCACGCCCTTGGTGTCGCACATCAGGATGTTCTCGGGCTTCATGCCCATCGCCTTCACCAGCTCGGCGCAGGCGATGGCGGCGGAACCCGCGCCGTTGATGACGAGGCGGGTTTCCGACAGCGCGCGGCCGGTCAGGTGGCAGGCGTTGATCAGCCCGGCGGCGGCGACGATGGCGGTGCCGTGCTGGTCGTCATGGAAGACCGGGATGTCCATCAGCTCGCGCAGGCGCTGCTCGATGACGAAGCATTCCGGGGCCTTGATGTCCTCCAGGTTGATGCCGCCGAAGGAGGGGCCGAGATAGCGCACGGCGTTGACGAACTCGTCCACGTCCTCGGTGGAGATGCAGAGGTCGATGGCGTCCACGTCGGCGAAGCGCTTGAACAGCGCGGCCTTGCCCTCCATCACCGGCTTGGAGGCCAGCGCGCCGAGGTTGCCGAGGCCGAGCACGGCGGTGCCGTTCGAGATGACCGCCACCATGTTGCCCTTGGCGGTGTAGTCATAGGCCAGCGCCGGGTCGCGGTGGATGTGCAGGCAGGGCTCGGCCACGCCGGGCGAATAGGCCAGCGACAGGTCGCGCGCCGTGGTCAGCGGCTTGGTGAGGCGGATCTCCAGCTTGCCCGGCTTGCCTTCCGCATGCAGGGCGAGCGCCTCCTCGGCGGTGATGCGGGCGGTGCGGGTGTCGCCCACTGGCATTTTCTTCGCGTCGTCCATGTCCTCGGGGCTCCCGTGCTTCTCACCCCCCTTTATGTCGGTCCCGGGCGATGCGCGAAAGGCAGCCGCTTCGCGGGTGCGGTAGAACGCGAGCGCGGCAAAGGCCGGGGGAATGAATTTCCCCGCCCCCCTTCTTCTTTCCCCGGGTTCCCGCGCCGGCGGCCCGCGAGCCCTTCCACGGACAGAAAGAAGATGGGGGGTTCGGGGGGAATTCCTTCCCCCCGACCTTTCTCAGGTCCGCCGGACGTTCCAGGGGAGGGGCGCCGGGGCCTCCAGGATGCCGGTGATGTCCTTGCGGAAGGCGGTGCGGATGGTGAACTGGCCGAGCGGGACGGTGGAAACCTCCTCCAGGCCGAGCCGGCCCAGCTCCAGCGCCGCCTTGCGCTGCGCCGCATCGTCCTTGGCGTAGAGCCATTCCTGCGTCAGCGCCTCGGCGCGGTCGCTCTTCCACCAGCCGAACCAGCCCTCGGCGCCCTGGCCGCGGATCAGCGGGGACATCGCCGGGTTGCCGTAGTAGGAGGAGGGACCGGTGGTGTGGAAGATGCTCCAGCCGCCCTTCTCCACCGGCTCGCGCGAGCCGCGCCGCTGGATCACCGTGCCCCAGTCGCTCTCCGCCAGATCGACGTTCATGCCGATGCGCTTCAGCGCGTCCGCCGTCACCTGGCCGAGCGGGCCGATATCGGGAAAGTCGGTCGGGTTGATGATGACGGTCTTCTGGTCGGTGTAGCCGGCCTCCTTCAGCGTGGCGCGGGCCTTGTCGAGGTCGCCCGGCATCAGGTCGGCATGGTCCTGGTAGTAGGGCGTGTGCTTGGGGAAGATGCTGCGCGTGTCGGTCCAGGTGGAGGTGTCGTCGCCCTGGCTGGCGCGCATGTAGTTCTCCTGGATCACCGACTGCAGCACGGCGCGCCGGACCTTCACGTCGTTGAAGGGCGGGTGCAGACAGTTCAGCCGCATCAGCGCCAGCCGGCCGGCCGGGTCCGTCACCTCGCGGCGGATGTCGCGGTTGCTGGCCAGCATCGGCTGCAGGTCGGAGAGCGGGCGCTCCCACCAGTCGGCCTCGCCGTTCATCAGCGCCGCCGCGGCGGTGGCGGGGTCAGGGATGATCATCCATTCGATGCGCTGGAAATGCGCGACCTTGCCGCCGGCGGCGGCGTCGGGCGGCTCGTCGCGCGGCACGTAGCCGTCGAACTTCTCGTAGGCCACGCGGCTGCCGGAATTGTACTCGCCGGCCAGGAAGCGATAGGGGCCGGAGCCCACCATCTCCGTGACGGCCTTGTTGGCATCGGTCCTGGCGAGGCGCTCGGGCATGATGAAGGCGGCATTGGCGTCCGGCTTGCCGATCGCCAGCGGCAGCAGCGGGAAGGGCCGGGTGAGGCGGATCTCGATGGTGCGGTCATCCGCCGCGCGCCACTCCTCCACCACCTTGGCGAGCAGCTGGCCGAAGCCGTCGCGCGCCGCCCAGCGCTTGAGGCTGGCGACGCAGTCGGCCGCGCGCACGGGCTCGCCATCGTGGAACTTCAGGTTCGGGCGCAGGCGGATGCGCCAGCGCAGCCCGTCCTCCGAGACCTCGTGGCCCTCGGCCATCTGCGGCTTCACCTCGCCCGCCCTGTTCACGGCATAGAGCACGTCGAAGACGTAGTAGCCGTGGTTGGCGGTGACGGTGGCGGTGGTCCAGATCGGGTCCAGCGCGCTCAGATTGGCCTGCGGGATGAAGCGCAGCGTGCTGCTGCCCTTGCTGCCCTGGGCGAGCGCCGGCGCGGCGAGCAGCGCGGCGCCGGCGCCGAGAAAGGTGCGGCGGTGCAGGTTCATGGTGGTCTTGCCCCTTGGTGCTTTCCTGGGGGCGCACCCTGCCCGCCTCTCCCCGGGGTGCCAAGAAGGCTGGGGGAATGAATTCCCCCAGACCCCCATCTTTTTTCTGCCAGTCATGCGCGCGCCAGGCCGCAGGGGAACGCCAAACGAACAGAAAAAAGAAGAGGGGGCGCGGGGGAGAATTCATTCTCCCCCGCTGCTTCCCCCGCCGCCGTGACCTGCTCTAGGAAAGGGGGATGACCTCCCGCCCCTACCCCTCGCCCGAGGGCGCGACGCCGGCCCTCGCGCAGTGGTTCGCCGCCAAGCAGGCGCATCCGGATGCGCTCGTCTTCTTCCGCATGGGCGACTTCTTCGAGCTGTTCTTCGACGACGCGGCGCGGGCGGGCGAGGCGCTGGGGCTGGCGGTCTCCCACCGGGGCGAGCATCGCGGCGAGCCGGTGCCGATGGCGGGCGTGCCGGTGCACGCCATGGAGAACTACCTGGCGCGGCTGATCCGCCACGGCTTCCGCGTCGCCATCTGCGAGCAGCGGGAGACGCCGGAGCAGGCCAAGGCGCGCAAGGCGCCGACCATCCGGCGCGAGGTGGTGCGGCTGGTCACGCCGGGCACGGTGACGGAGGAGGCGCTGCTGGACGGCGCCCGCCCGGCCTGGCTGCTGGCACTGGCGCGCGCCGAGGGGGAGTGGGGCGCCGCCTGGGCCGACCTCTCCACCGGCGCCTTCGCCTGCGAGACGCTGCCGGTGGCCGAGCTGCCCGCGCTGCTGGCGCGGCTCGATCCCGCCGAGGTTCTGGTGCCGGAGGAGCTTTCCGAGCTGGCGGCGCTGCGGCCCTTCACCGAGCGGGTCAGCCACCTGGAGCCGGCGCGCGACCCGGCGGGGCGGCTGGCCGGCTTCTTCGAGGTGGCCACGCTGGAGGGGTTCGGCAGCTTCACCGAGGCGGAGCTGGCCGCCTGCGCGCTGGCGCTCGACTATGTCCGCCGCACCCAGGGCGAGGCGGCGCCGCGCCTGCGCCCGCCGGAGCCGCAGGGCGGGCGCGCGACGCTGCGGATGGACGCCGCCACCCGCCGCTCGCTGGAGATCCTGAAGAGCGAGCGCGGCGAGACGCGCAACTGCCTGCTCGGGGCGGTGGACCGCACGCTGACCGCCGCCGGCTGCCGCGAACTCGCCGCGCGGCTGGGCGCGCCGCTGACCGAGGCGGCGGCGATCGCGGCGCGGCACGACGCGGTGCAGGCCCTGCTGGAGGCGCCGCCGCTGGCGGCCGGGCTGCGCGCCGCGCTGAAGGGGGCGCCGGACATGGCCCGCGCCCTGGCGCGACTGGCGCTCGACCGCTTCGCGCCGCGCGACCTCGCCGCCATCCGCGACAGCCTGGAGCGCGCCGAGATGATGGCCGACGCGCTGGCCCAGGGGCAGACGGAAGCGGCGCCGCTTCCCGCGCTGCTGGAGGGCGCGCGCGCGGCGCTGCTGCCGGCGGACTCGCCGCGCGGCGAGCTGGCGCGCGCGCTGGCCGCCGAACTGCCGGCGCGGCTGGAGGACGGCAACATCGTCGCCGCCGGCTATGACGGCGAGCTGGACGCGCTGCGCCGGATGCGCGACGACGCGCGCGGCGCCATCGCGGCGATGCAGCTCGACCTCGCCCAGGCCTGGGGCGTGGCCAGCCTGAAGATCCGCCACCACCAGCAGTTCGGCTTTCTCGCCGAGATGCCGGCGGCGGCCGGCGAGAAGCTGCTGCGCGCGCCGCCGCCGAAGCTGGCCGGCACGCCGCAGGCGCCGGTGCACCGGCAGACCATGGCCAATGCGCACCGCTTCACCTGCGCCGCACTGGCCGAGCTGGACCGCAAGCTGGCCGCCGCCGGCGAGCAGGCGGCGCGGCGCGAGGCCGCCGTGGTGCGCCACCTGCGCGACCTCTGCCTGCGCGCGGCGCGCGGCATCGACGCCGCCGCGGCGGCCATGGCGGAAGTGGACATCCACGCCGCCGCCGCGGCGCTCGCCGTCGAGGGCGGCTGGTGCCGGCCGGAGATGGTGGAGCGGCCCGAGTTCCGCATCCGCCAGGGGCGCCACCCCGTGGTCGAGGCGGCGCTGGCGCGCAACCGCGGGCCGGCCTTCGTGCCCAATGACGCCGACCTTTCGCCGGGGCAGCGGCTCTGCCTGCTGACCGGGCCGAACATGGCGGGCAAGTCCACCTTCCTCCGGCAGAACGCCATCATGGTGGTGCTGGCCCAGGCCGGGCTCTTTGTGCCGGCGGCCGCGGCGCGGATCGGGCTGGTGGACCGGCTGTTCTCGCGCGTCGGCGCGGCGGACGACATCGCCGGCGGGCGCTCCACCTTCATGGTGGAGATGACGGAGACCGCCGCCATCCTGAACCAGGCCACATCCCGCTCGCTGGTGGTGCTGGACGAGGTCGGGCGCGGCACCGCCACCTGGGACGGGCTGGCCATCGCCTGGAGCGTGCTGGAGGCGCTGCACGACCGCATCCGCTGCCGCGCCGTCTTCGCCACCCACTTCCATGAGCTGACGGCGCTCGGGGGCAAGCTGCCGGAGCTGCAGCTGGCGCATATGAAGGTGCGCGAGCATCGCGGCGAGGTGGTGTTCCAGCACCTGGTCGGTCCCGGCGCGGCGGAGAAGTCCTGGGGGCTGCATGTGGCGCGCCTCGCCGGCGTGCCGCGCGCGGTGGTGCAGCGGGCCGGCGCGGTGCTGGCGGCGCTGGAGGAGCGGGCGGGCGGGCTGGAGCCGCTGGCCGAGGAACTGCCGCTGTTCCATGGCCGCGCCGCCGCGCCCCCGACGCCCGAGCCACAACCGCAGGACACATTCCACCCCGCCCTGCACGCGCTGGAGGCGCTGGACCCGGATACACTCTCGCCACGGGAAGCGCTAGAGGCGCTCTATCGCCTGCGCATGCTGCATGGCGGCAATGATTCCGCCAAAACGGCTCACGAAGCTGTTGCCGCAGCACACAGCGCAGTATCATCCGCCAAATGAGAAGCTCCGGCGACCTGCCAGATGCCCCTGTCGCTGCCATCGACGCGCTCTCCGCCGCGCCGATGCGGCCGCTCCCCGACGTCGCCCTCGACCTGATCCCCCGGCCCGGCGCGCCGGTGCCGCGCGAGGCGGCGCTGACGCTGCTGCGGCGGCAGCTCGGCCGCATCCAGTCCCGCGTGCAGGAGGCCTTCGAGGCGCATGCCCTCTCCGGCCTGACCGCCGCGCGGATGCTGGGCGAGCTGACGGACGGGCTGATCTTTGCCATCCACGCCTATACCCTGGCGCAGGTCGCGCCCGCCCAGGTCGCACCCGCCCAGGTCGCGCCCTTGGGTGGCGAGGCGGACACCAACCCCTTCGCCGCCGCCGAGCCGCCCTTCGTGCTGGCGGCGACCGGCGGCTATGGGCGCGGCGTGCTGGCGCCCTATTCCGACATCGACCTGCTCTTCCTCTCCGACGCGCCGCTCGGCCCGCGCGGGCGGCGCGCGGTGGAGTTCATGCTCTACCTGCTCTGGGATCTCGGGCTGAAGGTCGGCCACGCCACCCGCAGCATCCATGAGTGCCTGGAGGATGCGCGGTCCGACGTCACCATCCAGACCGCCCTGCTCGACAGCCGCTTCCTGGCCGGGGATGCCGCCGTCTTCGACCGCTTCGAGACGGCCTTCGCCCAGGCGCGGCAGGACTGGGGCGTGGGCCAGTTCCTCACCGCCAAGCGCGCCGAGCGCACCGCCCGCCACCATCGCTACGGCGACAGCCCCTATCTGGTGGAGCCGCACATCAAGGAGGGGCGCGGCGGGCTGCGCGACGTGCAGACCATGTACTGGCTGGCGCGCTACGCCTTCGGGGTGAAGCGGATGCCCGAGCTGGTCGGGCCGGAGAGCCCGGGCGGCGGGCTGCTGACGGCGCGCGAGGCGCGCGCCTTCAAGCGCGCCTGGGACTTTCTCTGGACCGTCCGCTTCCATCTGCACTACGTCACCGGCCGCGCCGAGGAGCGGCTCACCTTCGACCTGCAGCCCGTGGTCGGCGCCCGCATGGGCTATACCCGCCACGGCAAGCAGGACGGGGTGGAGCGCTTCATGAAGCACCTGTTCCTGACGGTGCGGGACGTGGTGCGGCTCTCCCGCCTGCTGGAGCCGGCGATCGAGCGCGCGACGCTCGGCCCGCCCGCCGTCACCCGCGCGCCCGACCCGGCGCTGGCCGGCGAGGGGGTGGCGGTGGCCGACGGCAAGCTGCTGATCCTGCCCGACCATGACGCCGGCAGCGACCCCGTCGTCATGCTGCGCCTGCTGCGCGCGGCGCGGGACCGCGCGATCGCGCTGCACCCGCTGGCCTATCGCGCGCTGATCCGCAACGCCCCCGCGGCGCAGCGCCTGCGCGGCGATCCGACGGCCAACACGCTGTTCCTCGACCTGCTGACCGGCCGCGATTCGGCGCGCTGGATCCGCGTGCTGAACGAGGTGGGCTTCCTCTCGCGCTTCATCCCGGACTGGGCGCGCATCGTCGGGCTGATGCAGTTCGACACCTACCACGTCTTCACCGTGGAGGAGCACACGATCGAGGCGGTCGCCGTGCTCAACCAGCTGGAGGCGGGCCTGCTGGACGAGGCGGCGCCGGTGGCCAGCGAGCTGGTCGGCCAGGTGCATTCGCGCCGCGCGCTCTACGTCTCGGTGCTGCTGCACGACATCGCCAAGGGCCGCGGCGGCGACCATTCGGAACTCGGCGCCGGGCTGGCGCTGGAGATCTGCCCGCGCCTCGGCCTCAGCCCGGAGGAGACCGAGACCGTCTCCTGGCTGGTGCTGAACCACCTCCTCGTCAGCCAGACCGCCTTCAAGCGCGACATCGACGACCCCAAGACCATCCTCGACATCGCCGAGGTCGTGCAGTCGCCCGAGCGGCTGCGGCTGCTGCTGGTGCTGACGGTGGCGGACATGCGCGCCGTGGGCCCCAAGGTGTGGAACGGCTGGAAGGCGACGCTGCTGCGCGAGCTGTACTGGCGCGTGGCCGAGGTGCTGGCCGGCGGGCTCTCCGTGCCGGAGCGCGACGTGCGCGTGGCACGCGCCAAGCAGGCCGCCGCCGCCATGCTGCGGGACCAGCCGAAGGAGACGGTGGAGCATTTCCTCGGCCTCGGCTATCCCGGCTACTGGCTCTCCTTCGACCCGGAGAGCCATGCCCGCCATGCCGCCATGATCCGCGATGCGGAGGCGCAGGACATTCCGCTCTCCATCGCCACCCGCGTGCTGGAGGCGCGGGCGGTGACGGAGGTGACGGTCTACTGCTCCGACCATCCCGGCCTGTTCAGCCGCATCGCGGGCGCGCTGGCGGTGGGCGGCGCCACCATCGTGGACGCGCGCATCCACACCATGACCAACGGCATGGCGCTCGACACCTTCTGGGTGCAGGACGCGCAGGGCGGCGCGCTGGACGCGCCGCACCGGCTGGCACGGCTTTCCGTGCTGATCGAGCAGGCGCTTTCCGGCCGGCTCAACCTGGTGCAGGAGATCGGCAAGGTGCGGCGCGAGCCGGCGCGGCTGCGCGCGGTGCAGGTGCCGGGGCGCGTGGTGATCGACAACTTCGCCAGCAACACCCACACCGTCATCGAGCTGAACGGGCGGGACCGGCCGGGCCTGCTGCACGACGTCACCGCCGCCATCTCGGCGCAGGGCGTGCAGATCGCCTCGGCCCACATCACCACCTACGGCGTGCGGGCGGTGGACGTGTTCTACGTGAAGGACGTGTTCGGGCTGAAGATCGAGAACGAGCGCAAGCTGGCGACGCTGCGGGCGGCGCTGCTCGCCGCGCTGACCCCGCCGGGCGGCGAGGAGTCCAGCGGGGGGTGATTTCGGTCGGGGGGAACCTTTCCCCCGCCGGAAGTTTGAGTCCGTTACCGGCGCGGCACCAGATCGCGCCGCCCCAACGGAGAAAACCCCGATGCGCACGTCCTATGCTCTCATCGCCGGCCTTGCACTGGCCCTGGCCACGCCCGCCGCTGCCCAGACCACCGGCTCGGGCACGTCTTCGACCACCGGCTCGGGCACCTCTTCGACCACCGGCACCTCCTCCCGGGGCGCGGCAAGCGGCACCACCAGCGGCGTGCCCCTGAACCCCTCCGGAAGCCAGAGCGGCACGCCCAGCACCGGCTCCGGCGTCGGCGGCCCGAACAGCACCGGCATCGGCACGCCCAGCCCGGGCGGCCAGGGCAGCGGCAGCAATTCGGGCTCGAGCTCGGGCGGCAGCGGCGGCTCCGGCAGCGGTGGCTGAGACGCCTGGCGGGCCGGCATGCCCGCCCGGAGCCGTGGGGCCGCGCGCAAGGGCGGAGCGAAGAGGCAGTCCGCGCGCCGGCAAGGCCTCGGAGGGCGCCTGCCAGGCAGGCGCCCCGCCTTCCGCAGGCGCTCTGACGGCGGAGGCAGGCCGCCCCTTATCCATTGCAGCCTTCCATCCGGCGCGCCTTGCAGCGCGCTCACAGCGGGGAAAGACCATGCGAATCTCCCATGCCCTGATCGGCGGCCTCGGCCTCGTGCTGGCAGCCTGCGGCCCGATGCGGCCGGGTGGCGGAAGCGGGCCCGCGGCACCGACCGGGGCCAGCGGAATGTCGACCACCGGCTCCAGCACCAGCAGCATCGCGCCGATCCAGGGCCAGAACGACGTGGGGCCGAGCACCGTCACCGGGCGGTGAGGGCCTGGCTTGGCCTGGCGCGCCCGCCCGGCCTGCGGCCAAGCTGACGGATGCAAAGGCGCAACCTTTCCGATCGGGCGGATTTAGTCCTCCGCCGGCGCGGCCTTCCCCGCGTCACCACAACGGAGAAAGCACATGCGCACATCCTTCGCCCTGATCGGTGGCCTGGCTCTCATGCTGGCGGCCTGCGGCCAGTCGCAGACCGGCAGTGGCCTCGCGAACGGGCCCGCCGGACCGATGGGCAGTGGCGCACCGACCGCCGGCACGGGCACCATCTCGCCGGTCCAGGGCATGAACAGCGTGCCGCCCACCCGCAACACCCCGGGCGTGCCGACCGCCGGCACCGGCACCATCTCGCCGGTGCAGGGCCAGGACAGCGTGGCGCCCACCCGCGCCGGCCGTGGCGGCCGCACCGCCGGCACCGGCACCATCTCGCCGATCCAGGGCCAGAGCGACGTGGGGCAGGACACGGTGACGCGCCCCTGAGGTGACCGGCGGAGCGGCGCCCGCCGCTCCGCCAGGGCGCGCCGGAAGGGTCATCCCCTTTCCGCCCGCGCCGTTCCCGCTACATTCAGGTGACGCCCGGAGGAGTTCTCGCCCGTGCACGTCACCTCGCCCGCCTTCAAGGCCAATGCCGCCCGCGCCCTGGCCGATACCGGCCTGCAGAAGGCGCTGAGCCGGTCCGGCCCCTCCGCCCATGCCAAGCGCAGCCGCGCCGTCGCGGCGCTGCCCGAGTTCGAGCGGCTGCGCGAGACCGGGCGCGACATCAAGAACCACACCCTGGCGAATCTCGACTTCTACCTGGAGGCCTATGCCGCCAAGGTCGAGGCGGCGGGCGGGCATGTCCACTGGTGCTCCACCGCCGAGGAGGCGCGCGCCGCGGTGCTGGAGATCTGCCGCAAGGCCGGCGCCCGCACCGTGACCAAGGGCAAGTCGATGATCTCCGAGGAACTCGGGATCAACGACCACCTGGAGGCGAACGGCATCGAGCCGGTGGAGACCGACCTCGGCGAGTACATCCTGCAGCTCCGCAAGGAGCCGCCGAGCCACATCATCGGCCCGGCCTTCCACCTCAACCGCGAGGACTGGGAGGACACCTTCCGCAAGTCGCATATCGACCTGCCCTTCGACCGGAGCTTCGCACAGCGGCGGGACATCCTGGAGGAGGCGCGCGGGCGGCTCCGGGCGCGCTTCCTGGCGGCCGATGTGGGCATCACGGGCGCCAACTTCCTGATCGCCGAGACCGGCTCCTCGGTGATCGTGACCAATGAGGGCAATGGCGACCTGACGCAGACCCTGCCGCGCGTGCATATCGCGCTGGCCAGCATCGAGAAGGTGGTGCCGACGCTGGAGGACTGCACCTCGCTGCTGCGGCTGCTGGCACGTTCCGCCACCGGGCAGGATTTTTCCGTCTACACCACCTTCTCCACCGGCGTGCGGCGGCAGGGCGACCTGGACGGGCCGGAGGAATACCATGTGGTGCTGGTGGACAATGGCCGCTCCAACATGGTCGGCACCGAGTTCCAGGACATGCTGCGCTGCATCCGCTGCGCCGCCTGCATGAACCACTGCCCGGTCTATGGCGTGACCGGCGGGCATGCCTATGGCTGGGTCTATCCCGGGCCGATGGGCAGCGTGCTGACGCCCGCGCTGGTCGGCGTGGACAAGGCGGGGCACCTGCCGAATGCCTCCACCTTCTGCGGCCGCTGCGAGAGCGTCTGCCCGGTGAAGATCCCGCTGCCCAAGCTGATGCGGCACTGGCGGGAGCGGGAGTTCGAGCGGCACCTGACGCCGCCCACCCAGCGGCGGGCGCTGCGGCTCTGGGCCTGGCTGGCGCGGCGGCCGGAGGCCTACCGGCTGGCGATGCGGCTGGGGATCGGCGCGCTGGCGCGCTTCGGGCGGGGCAAGGGGGCCTTCACGAAGCTGCCGGGGGCCGGTGGCTGGACCGAGGGGCGCGACCTGCCGGCGCCCGAGCCCGGCGGCACCTTCATGGACCGCTACCAGCGGCAGCAGCGGGGGCGGCGGGCATGAGCCGCGAGGCGATTCTCGGCGGCATCCGGCGCGGGCTGAAGCGCGGGGAACTGCCGGCAGACCAGCAGGCGATGCTGCGGCACCGGCTGGAGAGCCATCCACGCCACCTGATCCCGGCGCGCTCGCGGCTGCCGCATGACGGGCAGGTGGCGCTGTTCATCGCGCGGGTGGAGGCGGAGTTCGGCACGGTGGAGCGCGTTCCCGACGCCGCGCAGGTGCCGGCGGCGCTGATGGACTATCTGGCCGGGCAGAACCTCGGGCCGCGCTTCGTGATGGCGCCGCATCCGGAGCTGGAGGGGCTGCCCTGGGCCGACCACCCGCTGCTGATGGTGGAGCGGCGGCGGGCCGAGGGGACGGATCAGGTCTCGCTCCAGCATGGCTATGCCGGGATCGCGGAGACCGGCACGCTGATGCTGCCGGCGGCGCCGGGGCGCCCCACCACGCTGAACCTGCTGCCGGAGACGGAGGTGGTGGTGCTGCACGCCGACCGCGTCGTCGGCGCCTATGAGGAGGCCTGGGACCTGTTGCGCGCCGAGAACCGCGACGCGCTGACGGGCGGCTTCATGCCGCGCAACGTGATGCTGGTGACCGGCCCCTCGCGCAGTGCCGACATCGAGCAGACGCTGGAGCTGGGCGCGCATGGCCCGCGCCGGCTGCATGTGATCCTGGTCGGCTGAGGGGGGTTGCCGCCTGGACCTGGGTTGCCTTCCTGACTAGAGGGAGGTGCAGGAACCTCAGGTTCCTGCCCGGGGTTCCAGGGGGCGGCGCCCCCTGGCCTCTGCTTGTTTTTTCCACCGCAGGACCGAGATGCCCCGCCGCGGCCGCAACCTGACCGAGCAAGAGCGCACCCTGTGGCGGGCCTATGTCGCCGCGGTGACGCCGCTGCCCGGCCATGCGCTGCCGCCTGTCGGGGCCGCGCCGGCCGAGCCGCCGCCGCCGCCTCCTCCGCCCGTCACCGCCCCCTTCCCTGCCGCGAAGCCGGTCCTGAAGCCTTTGCCGCCGGTGCTGCATGTCGGCGTACAGCCCGGCGGGGTGGACAGCCAGCGCTGGAAGGACCTGCGCCGCGGCCGCACCCGCCCGGAGCGGACGCTCGACCTGCACGGGCGGCGCGCACAGGACGCCTGGCACGCGGTGCGCGCCTTCCTGCACGCGGCGCAGGCCGACGGGCTGCGCTGCGTCGCCGTCGTGACGGGCAAGGGGCCGGTGCCGGATGGCGGCGTGCTGCGGCGGGAGCTGCCGCACTGGCTGAACGCGCCGGACCTGCGGCCGCTGGTGCTGGGCGCCGTGCATCCGGCGCCCAACCAGGGGGCGGTGCACCTTCTGTTGCGGCGGCGCCGGTGACGCCCTTCGGCGCCCGCCTGCGCGCCCTGCGCGAGGCCCGGGGCGTGACGCTGAAGGAGATGGCGGCGGCGCTGCAGGTCTCGCCGGCCTATCTCTCGGCGCTGGAGCACGGGCGGCGCGGACGGCCCAGCACCGGGCTGATCCACCAGGTGAACGAGTTCTTCGGGCTGATCTGGGACGATGCGGAAGACATGGCGCGGCTGGCCCGGCTCTCCCATCCGCGCGTGACGCTGGATACCAGCGGGCTTTCGCCGGAAGCGACGGAACTGGCGAACCTTCTTGCCGCGCGAATCCGGCGGCTCCCGCCGGACGTCATCAGGGAGATGCGGCGGCTGCTGGGGGAGTGAGGGAGAGGGCATCGAAAAAGGCTGGGGGAAGGAATTCCCCCAGGCCCCCTTCTTTTTTCTGTCCGTTTTGCCGGATCGGCAACGCGCGCACGCCGGGGCTGAAGCAGCCCCGGCGACTGTCACCGTAAGGGTCGTCAGGGCGCCCCTCGCCGCCAGCAAAACCGAAAACCAACAGAAGAAGGAGGGGGTTTGGAGAAGTTCACTCCCCCAAGCCTGGCCTCATTCTCCCCCGGCGTCAGGCCTCGCCGATCGGGGCCGCCGCCTGGGTCATGTCGGCCAGCACCTCGGCCACATGGCGCACCCGCACGGCGCTGCCCTGGCGCTTCAGGCGGCCCGCCATGTTCAGCAGGCACCCCATTTCGCCGGCCAGGAGGGTGTCGGCGCCCGTCGCCTCGACGTCACGCACCTTGTCCGTGACCATGCGGGTGGAGATCGCGGGATACTTCACGCAGAAGGTGCCACCGAAGCCGCAGCACAGCTCGGGCTCGGCCAGATCCTTCACCGTCAGCTCCTCGACCGTGCCGAGCAGCTGGCGCGGCTGGGCGCGCACGCCGAGTTCCCGCAGGCCGGAGCAACCGTCGTGATAGGCCGCCACGCCGGCATAGCGGGCGCGGACGCCCTTCATGCCGCGGATGTCGGTCAGGAAGGAGGTCAGCTCGTGGGTCCTGGCGGCCAGCGCCTCGGCGCGGCCACGGTAGTTCGGGTCGTCGTCGAAAAGGGCGGGATAGTGCTTCGCGATCATGCCGACGCAGGAGCCGGAAGGCGCCACCGTGTAGTCATAGCCCAGGAAGGCGTCGATCACCGGGCGGGCGAGGTCACGCGCCGTGGCGCGGTCGCCGCTGTTGTAGGCCGGCTGGCCGCAGCAGGTCTGCAGATGCGGCACCTCCACCACGCAGCCCGCCTGCTCCAGCAGGCGGATGGCGGCGAAACCGACGGTGGGCCGGTAGAGATCGACCAGGCAGGTGACGAAGAGCGCGACGCGCGGTTTGGCCGGGGACATGCCGAGGACGATAGACCCGGCCCCGCAGGATGCAAGGACCGCGCGCCGCTGCCGGCCGGCCCGGGATGGTCCGGGCCGGCTCGGTCGCGGGAGGCCTCAGCGCGAGGAGCCGCCCACAGCCGTGACGGCGGTGATGGAATCGGGGTTGATGACCATCATCACCGGGCGGCCCTGCTTGTCATTGGCCCGCACCAGGAAGGACTGCGGCATGACCCGCACATTGGTGAAGCCCGCCTGCTCCAGATCCTGCTTCACCTTGCTGCTGCGACATCATCTCATTCTGGCCGGACGTGGCCTGCTGCTGGCCGCGCCCGCCCGCGGAGCCGCCGCTCTGTGCGGTGGAGCCGGCGCTCTGCGCCAGGGTGGGCAGGGTGACGGCGAGCATCAGGCCCGCCAGGGCGCAGGCCGCTTCATGCATGGGATTGATCCGATTTTGCGGCGCCGCGCGGTCGCAGGCGAGCAACCCATGCCTTCGGGCGCGGTTTTGCTGCGCCAGGGCTTGCCGCCTTCGGATGAAGGTGAGGAATTTTCCGGGCTTTGCCACTCTTTCGCGCCACGATTGCATATCGCTTCCGGCATGCGCGGCGCGATCAGGCGCTTGGTGCCCCCCCCCCGGGGCTCAGGAACCCGCCGGCTCCAGCACGTAGAGGGAGGCCTCCTCCTTCATCCGTCCGGCGGCCTCGGCGGCGGCCTCGCCCCAGCCCCAGAAGAGGTCGGCGCGGGCCTCGCCCTTGATGGCGCCGCCGGTGTCCTGCGCCAGCACCAGGCGGCGCATCGGCGCGCCCGTCAGGGGGTGGTGCGTGACGATCCAGACCGGGCTGCCGAGCGGGATGTGGGCGCGGTCCACCGCCACGGCGCGCAGCGGCGTCAGCGGCACGCCGAGCGAGCCGGTGGGCCCCTGGTCGGGGCGGGCGGGGGTCTCGCGGAAGAAGACGTAGGAGGGGTTCTCGTCCATCAGCGCCTTGGCGCGGGCGGGGCCGGCGCGTTCCAGCCAGGCGAGGATGCTCTGCATCGAAACCTGCTCGCGCGGGATCTCGCCGCGCTCGGCCAGCAGGCGGCCGATCGGGACGTAGGGGCGGCCGTTGCGGGCGGCATAGCCCAGGCGGCGGACGGAGCCGTCCGGCAGCACCACCCGGCCGGAGCCCTGGATCTGCAGGAAGAAGGCCGCGGCGGGGTCGGCGGCCCAGAGCAGCACGGGGGCATCCGTGGCGCCGGCCTCGATGGCGGCGCGGGCGGGATAGGGGACGAAGGCCCCCTGCTCCACCCGGCCGAGGATGCGGCGGCCCTTCAGGTCCTCGGCGAAGCGGCCGAGATCGACCTCCATCAGGTCGTCCGGCCGGCCGAGCAGCGGCGTGCGGTAGCCCGGGCCGGGCGTCAGCGAGCCGCGCAGCTCGGGCTCGTAATAGCCGGTCATCAGGCCCTTGCCGGCGAGGCGCAGGGTGAAGCGGCGCTCGAAGAAGGCGCGCGCGGCGGCATCGTCGGCGGGCGGCAGGGCGGCGGCCTCGGCGCAGAGCGCGGCGGGGAAGCGGGGCGGGCGGCAGCCGGCCAGGAAGGGGGGGATGGCCTCGGAAAGCCGGTCCTCGCTCCAGCCGGGCAGCTCGGCCACGCGGCGCGGCACGGGGGCGCAGGCCGCGAGCAGCCCCAGCACGGCCAGGGCCGCCGCGAGCCAACCCGCCCGCGCCCGGCGGGGCGCGGCAGCCGGCACGCGCCGCCTCAGGCGGATTGCGTGCCGACCAGCTTCCAGGTCGGGTCGCTGCTGCGCAGGTCGCGCTGGAAGGTCCAGATGTCGGTCACCTCGGTCACCGCCTCGGTGCCCGCCACCACCTCGTCCTTGGCATCGGTGGTCACGTTCACCTGCTCGGAGACGATCCGCACCGTCACCTCGGCGGTGCTGCCGCGCAGCTCGGCCGCGGTGATCGCCGTCTCCAGGATGGCGCGGACCTCGGTGCGCTGGCGCTCGCCGGCCTGCTCCCGCGCGGTGACCGCCTGCTCGAAGCCGGCATAGGTGTCCTCCGAGAGCAGGTCGCGCAGGGTGGCGCGGTCGCCGCTGGCGAAGGCGGCGACGATCATGCGGAAGGCCCCTTCGGCCCCGGCCAGGAAGGCGTTCGGGTCGAAGGCGCGATCCATCTGCTGGATGCTCTGCAGGGCCTGCCCGACCGGCGAGCGGGCCTCCGGTACCACCTGGTGGGCACCGCTGCCGGCCACCGCCGAAGGCGGCAGCGCCTCCGCCTCGCGCAGGGGCGGCGCGCCAGGCGCCGGAACGGGGCGCTCGCGTGGCGGCCGTTCGAAGCCCTGCCGCCGTCCCAGCACGCCGCGCAGGCGCAGCACCAGGAAGGCCGCCACCATGCCGAACAGGATCAGATCGAGCGGGAAGCCGCCGGACATTGCAATCTCCTCATGTCCGACACTTAAGCGCGCGCACCCCGTATCGCAACGGCCCCTCCGGTGGCGGATGCGGTCTGGGGCCCCGCGCGGCGCACGAAACCGCCATCGCGCGGCCGGCGGCACGGCCCGCCGCTTGCGGTGGGGCGGGGCTGCCGGTACTGCCAGAGGCACCGCCCTGCCCCACCCCCGGAGTTCCGCGATGATCCTGCTGCGTCACGGCCAGAGCGAGTTCAACCTGCACTTCTCCGCGACGCGGCGCGACCCCGGCATCAAGGACCCCAAGCTCACCGTGCTGGGCCGGCACCAGGCCGAGCAGGCGGCGCAGGCACTGGCGGGCGAGGACATCCGCCGCATCATCGCCAGCCCCTATACCCGCGCGCTGCAGACGGCGGCACCGCTGGCCCGGCAGCTCGGCCTGCCGGTGCTGGTGCATCCCCTGGTGCGCGAGCGCTATGCCTTCACCTGCGATGTCGGCTCGCCCCGCACCGCCCTGGCGATGGACTGGCCGGAGCTGGAGTGGTCGCATGTCGAGGAGGTCTGGTGGCCGGCGGTCGAGGAGCCGGTGGACCAGGTCGAGGCGCGGGCGCGGCTGTTCCGCGCCGAGATGGCGGCGCTGGAGGACTGGGCGCATACCGTGGTGGTCTCCCACTGGGGCTTCATCCTCTCGATGACCGGCGAGTCGGTCGGCAACGGGCAGTGGCTGCGCTGCGACCCCTGCGCCCCGGCGCCGGCGGAGATTTCCTGGCACCACCGCTGACGCCGCGCCCCCTGACCCCGTGCCCCTGACAGCCTGCCCCTGACAGCCTGCCTGTGACAGCGCCGGCGCGCCGTGCTACCCCGCGCCCCGGAACCGGAACCTTACTCCAGGGGCTTGCATGTCCGACACCAGCCTTCCCCCCAACGGAAACCAGGCCCCGAACGGCGGCGCGCAGCCGCCGCAGGGCCAGCCGCAAGGTCCGCTGCTGCTGAACCTGCAGTACACCAAGGACCTCTCCTTCGAGGTGCCGGGCGCGCCGGAGATCTTCACCACGCTCCGCGAGCAGCCGCGCATCGACCTGGCGCTGGACGTGCAGGCGCGGCCGCTGCAGCAGGGCGGCAACGTCTATGAGGTGGCGCTGCAGATCCGCGCCGACGCCCAGGCCAACGGCCCGGACGGCAAGCCGCAGACCGCCTTCATCGCCGAGCTGGTCTACTGCGGCATCTTCACGCTGAACGTGGAGCAGAACCTCGTCGAGCCGCTGCTGCTGGTGGAGTGCCCGCGCCTGCTCTTCCCCTTCGCCCGCAACATCCTGGCCGATGTGACGCGCGACGGCGGCTTCCCGCCCGTGCTGCTCTCGCCGATCGACTTCGTGGCGCTGTGGCAGAGCCGCCGCGGCCCCGACGCCGCCGGGCAGCAGCCCGCCAACGCCTGAACAAGGCCGGGGGAAGGAATTCCCCCGGACCCCCTTCTTTTTTTCTTCGGGTTCGAGGCGCGGCCTGCGAGCGGGCGCCGCAACTGACAAAAAGAAGATGGGGGGCTCGGGGGGAATTCCTTCCCCCCCGATCTTTTTCTCCTCCCGGCGGGTGGCCCTGCGATGCTGCGCAACATCCTGACCATCGGCAGCTGGACCTTCGCCAGCCGCATCCTGGGCTTCGCGCGCGACATGCTGATCGCGGCGACGCTCGGCGCCGGGCCGCTGGCCGATGCCTTCTTCATCGCGCTGCGCCTGCCCAACCTGTTCCGCCGCCTGTTCGGCGAGGGCGCCTTCAACGCCGCCTTCGTGCCCGCCTTCACCGCCACATTGACGCTGGAAGGCCCACGCCGCGCGCGCGAGCTGGCGGCGCGCATGTCCACGCTGATGGCGCTCTGGCTGACGCTGATGGTGGGGCTGGGCATGGTCTTCATGCCACAGATCATGGCGGTGCTGACGCCGGGCCTGCGGGACGAGCCGCTGCGCTTCAGCCTGGTGGTCGAGCTGTCGCGCATCACCTTTCCCTATCTGCTGTTCATCTGCCTCACCGCGCTGGTCAGCGGCGTGCTGAACGCCATCGACAAGTTCGCCCTCGCCGCCGGGGCGCCGCTGATGTTCAACCTCTTCGCCATCGTCTCGCTCTTCGCGCTGACGCCCTTCGTGGCGACGCCGGCGCATGCGCTGGCCTGGGGCACCATGCTCTCCGGCGTGGCGCAGCTCGCGGTGGTGGTGGTGGCCTGCCACAAGGTAGGGATGGGCTTCAGCCTGATCTCGCTGCCGCGGCTGACGCCCGACACGCGCGAGGTGCTGCACCGCATGCTGCCCGGCGTGCTCGGCGCCGGGATCACGCAGATGAGCCTGGCGATCGACGTCTTCATCGCCTCGCTGCTGCCGGCGGGCGCCATCAGCTACCTGACCTATGCCGACCGCGTGGCGCAGCTGCCGCTCGGCGTGGTGGGGGCAGCGGTGGGCACGGCGCTGCTGCCGGTGCTCTCGCGCCAGCTGCGCGGCGGCAAGCCGCTCTCGGCGCATCGCAGCATGAACCGCGCGGTGGAGCTTTCCCTCGCCCTCACCATCCCCGCCGCCGTGGCGCTGGTGGTGATCGCCGACCCGATCATCCTGACGCTGTTCCAGCGCGGCGCCCTCAGCGTGGAGGAGGCGTATTCGGTGGCCTGGGCGCTGCGCGCCTATGCCTGCGGCCTGCCCGCCTTCGTGCTGATCAAGGCCTTCTCCCCCGGCTTCTTCGCGCGCGGCGACACCGCCACGCCGGTGAAGATCGGCATCGCCGTGGTGGTGGTGAACCTGGCGCTCAGCCTGCTGCTGACGCGCGTGCTGGCGCATGTCGGCATCGCACTGGCCACCGCCCTCGCCGCCTGGTGCAATGCCGGCCTGCTGTTCAGCCTGCTGGCGCGGCGCGGCCATTTCCATGCCGACCGGCGGCTGCGGCGCAACGGCTGGCGCCTGCTGCTGGCCGCGACGGTGATGGCCGGCGTGCTGGCGGTGGTCGAGCCCTGGCTCTTTCCGGCGCAGGGGCTGATGAAGCTGGCGGGGCTCGTCGTGCTGGTCACGCTGGGGCTGGCCACCTATTTCGGCAGCACCCAGGCGCTGGGCGCGCTCGACCTGCGGGAGCTGCGGCGGCGCTCCTAGAGCATTTTCCGTTCGCTCTGGCTCACGGAAAATGCTCCAGCCGTTTGTTTTGACGAGCATCTTCACCCGTGCCGATGATGCCATCGGAACGGGATCTGCTCCAGTGCCCTGATCGCGAAGTCCTTTGGACTGCCCGATCAGGGCACGAGCGGAAAGCCGGATGCGGGCGGCGGCCCCGCCCCTTCCCGCCGCCGCGCATCGCGCTATCCTGCGGGCATGACCCAGACCACGGATTTCGGCTTCCGCGAAGTGCCCCGTGACGCCAAGGCGTCCATGGTGCGGCAGGTCTTCGACAGCGTCGCCCCCAAATACGACGTGATGAACGACCTGATGTCGCTCGGCCTGCATCGGGCCTGGAAGCAGGCCTTCGTCGCCGCCATCGGCGCCGGGCCGCGCGACACCCTGCTCGACCTCGCGGCCGGCACCGGCGACGTCGCCTTCCTGGCGCGCAAGCGCGGCGCGGGGCGCGTCATCCTGGCCGACATCAATGCCAGCATGCTGGGCGTCGGGCGGGACCGGGCGCTGCAGAAGGGGCTGATGGACGGCCTCTCCTTCGTCTGCTGCGACGCCGAGCGGCTGCCCTTCCCGGACCGCAGCGTGGAGAAGGTCTCCATGGCCTTCGGGCTGCGCAACTGCACCGACAAGGACGCGGTGCTGCGCGAGGCCTTCCGCGTGCTGCGCGTCGGCGGGCGGATGCATGTGCTGGAATTCTCCCGCCTGGAGATCGACGCGCTGCGGCCGCTCTACGACGCCTGGTCCTTCAAGGCGCTGCCGGCGATCGGCGCGCGCATCGCCAAGGATGCGGAAAGCTACCAGTACCTGGCCGAGAGCATCCGCATGTTCCCGGACCAGCCGACGCTGGCCGGGATGATGGAAGGCGCCGGCTTCGAACGGGTGAAGTGGCAGAACCTCTCGGGGGGCGTGGTCGCCATCCATACGGGCTGGAAGTTCTGAAGGGTTGTGCCGGGGGAGAATGAATTCTCCCCATCGGACGCATGCGTCCGATCCCCTCTTCTTTCTTTTCTATCCGTTTGTTGCGCGGGCGGCCTGCGCGCGCGCCGGGGCTGAAGCAGCCCCGGCGACTGCAAGCGATTCAACTGACGGAAAGAAGATGGGGGTTTGGGGGAATTCTTTCCCCCAACCTTTTTCTAGCCGCGCGCGAAGGCGATCAGGTCAGCGTTGAGCCGGGCCTGGTGGGTCAGGAACAGCCCGTGCGGCGCGCCCTCGTAGATTTCCAGCCGGGCCTTGGGCAGCAGCGCGGCGGTGGGGCGGGCGGTCAGGTCGGGCGGGCTGGTCATGTCCCGCTCGCCATGCAGCAGCAGCACGGGAACGTCGATGGCGCGCGCCTCGGCGCGGAAGTCGGCGGCGGCCAGGGTGCGGTGGCATTCCAGCAGGGCGCGCAGCGAGCTGCGCAGCGCCATGTCGCGCACCCAGTTGCGCAGGCCGGCGGGATTGTCGGGCGCGCGGGTCAGCATCGGCGTGGTGGTGCCGATCAGCACGGCGCGGGCGACGCGGCCGGCGGCGCCATGCCGCGTCAGGCAGCGCAGCACCTCGCCGCAGCCCATCGAGAAGCCGACCAGCGTGGCGCCGCGCAGGTCGAGCTGCTCCAGCACGGCGGCGAGGTCGTCGGCCAGGGTGTCGAAATCATAGCCGCGGCCGGGGTCGTCGGAGCGGCCGTGGCCGCGCCGGTCATAGGCGACGCAGCGGAAGCCGGCCCCGGCCAGGGCCAGCATCTGGTAGCACCAGGAGTCGGAGGGCAGCGACCAGGAGGCGACGAAGACCACGGGCGGGCCTTCACCCCAGTCGCGGTGGAACAGCGCGACGCCGTCGCGCGTGCGGATGGGGGCGGGCATGGGGCTCAGGCCTCCCCGGGCAGGCGGTCGAGGAAGCCGCACACCGTGCGCAGGCGGCCATCCTCCGCGAGCCGGGCGAAGTCGGTGCCGGCGACCAGCGGCGCGCCCGCCTCGGGGCCAAGGGTCCAGGAGAAGCGCAGCCGGTCGGCATAGCCGTCGGGGCGGCCGGCGAGCGCGAAGCGGTGTCCGGGGAAGCGGGCCTGCACGCCCGCGATCAGGGCGGCGATGCCCTCATGCCCCGCGCCCTGCATCAGCGGGTCGCGATAGGTGGCGTCCTCCGTCCAGAGGCCGGCGAGGAGCGCGCGGCGGCGGGCGGGGTCGGTCTCGTTCCAGGCGGCGATGTAGCGGGTGGCGAGGGTCTGGGCGTCGGTGGCGGTCATCGGTCGGGCTCTCCTCTCGGATGCCCCGCGCTCCTGCGGGGAGGGCCGCAGTGTTCCGCCTGCCGTGCGGCGGCGCGATTACCTCGCAGGTCATGGGCGCGCGGCGGCGGGGCGGGCCAGAGCGTTTTCCGTCCGCCCTGGCTCACGGAAAACGCTCCAGCCGTTTGTTTTGACGAGCATCTTCACCCGCTCCGATGATGCCCTCGGAGCGGGAGCTGCTCTAGGCTGGCGCCATGTCCCTGTCGCGGCCGCTTTCCTCCGGTCCCTCCATCGGCGCCCTGCTGCGCGGCTGGCGCCAGCGGCGGCGGCGCAGCCAGCTCGACCTGGCGCTCGACGCCGAGATCTCGCAGCGGCACCTCAGCTTCGTCGAGAGCGGGCGGGCGGCGCCGAGCCGCGAGATGGTGCTGCGGCTGGCCGAGCAGCTGGAGGTGCCGCTGCGCGAGCGCAACGCCCTGCTGCTGGCCGCCGGCTTCGCCCCCGCCTTCGCCGAGCGCCCGCTCGACCACCCCGCCATGGCGGCGGCGCGGGAGGCGGTGGAGCGCATCCTGCAGGCCCATGCGCCGCAGCCCGCCCTGGCGGTGGACCGGCACTGGCATCTGGTGGCGGCGAATGCGGCGGTGGCGCCGCTGCTGGAGGGGGTGGCGGAGGCCGCCCTGCTGGCGCCGCCGGTGAACGTGCTGCGGCTCAGCCTGCATCCGCGCGGGCTGGCGCCGCGCATCGCCAACCTGGCCGAGTGGCGCGCCCATCTGCTGGAGCGGCTGCGGCGGCAGGTCGCCGCCAGCGCCGACCCGGCGCTCGCCGCGCTGCTGGCGGAACTCGCCGCGCTGGAGGCGCCGGAGGCGGGGGTGGGCGTGGCGGGGGAGCATCCGGCGGCGGGGCTGGCCGTGCCGCTGGAGCTGGAGAGCCGGGCGGGGCGGCTCTCGCTGCTCTCGACCACCACCGTCTTCGGCACGCCGGTGGAGGTCACGCTGTCGGAGCTGGCGATCGAGGCCTTCTACCCGGCCGACGCCGCCACCGCGGGGCGGCTGCGGCGGCTCTCGGCGGAAGCCCGGACATGAAAAAGGGGGCCGGAGCCCCCTCTTCCGCATCGGCGTGATGCGCGATCAGCCCTGCGGGTTGCCCGCAGTGTCGGCGCTGGGCGCCGGCGTGTAGATGATCTCGTTGTTCTCGCCCTGGTTGGCGAAGCTGGCCACCAGGCCGTGCTGGGCGGGCGAGTCCGGCGCATAGATGTACCGGGCGTTCTCGTTGCGGCCGATCACCTTCACCGGGCCGCCACCGACAATGTTGCCACCGTCGTTGGAGTAATCGACAGCGAAGTTCTCGCCGGTGCCAAGAACACGGATGCTGCTCTCCTGCGCGGCGGCAGCACCGATCACGCCGAAAGCCAGAACCGTCGAAAGAATTGCCTTGCGAAACATTTTGCGTTCCCCTGTTCAGTAGTAGGGGACGTCCTTGCGTCCTCTTACGGGAAGCTAAATGGCGCCGCCACCGCGCCGGCGCCAATCGTTCGGCCGGATACCCAACATCCGCCTGCGTGATGACAGAAGCATGACAGGCGCACCGCGGCTTCCGGCGGCGGCCTGGCCGGTCTAGCCTGCGCGCCATGCTCGCGGACAAGCGCATCCTCCTCATCGTCGCCGGCAGCGTCGCCGCCTACAAGGCGCTGGAGCTGACCCGGCTGCTGCGCAAGGCGGGGGTGCGCGTCACCCCCGTGCTGACGGCGGGCGGCGCCCGCTTCGTCACGCCGCACGCGCTGCAGGCCATCGCCGGGGAGGCGGTGCACCAGGAGCTCTGGTCGCTCGCCGGGGAGGCGGAGATCGGCCATATCCGGCTCGCCCGGCTGCCGGACCTGGTGGCGGTGGTGCCGGCCTCGGCCGACATGCTGGCGAAGATGGCGCACGGGCTGGCCGACGACCTCGCCACCACCCTGCTGCTGGCCACCGACCGCCCGGTGCTGGTGGCGCCGGCGATGAACTGGGCGATGTGGGGCCATCCCGCCACCCGCGCCAATATGGCGAGCCTCATGGCGCGCGGCGTCGCCGTGGCCGGCCCCGGCGAGGGCGCCATGGCGGAGGCGGAGAGCGGCCCCGGGCGCCTCGCCGAGCCAGCCGAGATCTTCGCCGCCATCGCGTCGCTGCTGGGCGCGGCGCCGCGGGCGCTGGAAGGGCGGCATGTGCTGGTCACCAGCGGGCCGACGCATGAGCCGATCGACCCGGTGCGCTACATCGCCAACCGCAGCAGCGGGAAGCAGGGCCACGCCATCGCCGCCGCGCTGGCGGCGCTGGGCGCGCGGGTGACGCTGGTCTCCGGCCCGGTGGCGATTCCCGACCCGGCGTGGGTGCAGGTGGTGCGGGTGGAGAGCGCCGCCGAGATGCTGGCGGCCTGCGAGGCCGCCCTGCCGGCCGATGCGGCAGTCTGCGCCGCCGCGGTGGCGGACTGGCGGACTGCCACCGCGGCCGGGCAGAAGATGAAGAAGGTGCCCGGCGAGGCGCCGCCGCCCCTGGCGCTGGCGCTGAACCCGGACATCCTGGCGACGCTCTCCACCCATGCGCGGCGGCCGCGGCTGGTGGTCGGCTTCGCGGCGGAGACGGAAAACGTGATGGCCAATGCCGTGGCGAAGCGGCAGCGCAAGGGGTGTGACTGGATCGTGGCGAATGACGTGTCGGGCGACGTGATGGGCGGGGCCGAGAATGCCGTGCACCTGGTGACGGAAGGCGGGGTGGAGGACTGGCCGCGCCTGCCGAAGGCGGAGGTGGCGCGGCGGCTGGCCGCCCGGCTGGCGGCGGCGCTGGCCGAGGGGGTTTCCGCATGAGCCGCGCCGAGATCATCGTCCGCCGCCTGCCGCATGCCGAGGGGCTGCCGCTGCCGGAATACGCCACCGCCGGCGCGGCGGGCTTCGACCTGCTGGCGGCGGTGACGGCGCCGCTGGTGATCGCGCCGGGCCAGCGGGTGCTGGTGCCCACCGGGCTCTGCCTGGCGCTGCCGGCAGGGCACGAGCTGCAGGTGCGGCCGCGCTCCGGGCTGGCGCTGAAGCACGGCATCGTCCTGCCCAACAGTCCCGGCACCATCGACGAGGACTATCGCGGCGAGCTGCAGGTGATCGTCATGAATGCCGGCGAGGCGCCCTTCACCGTCGAGCGGGGCATGCGAATCGCGCAGGGCGTGCTGGCGCCGGTGACGCGCGCCACCTGGCAGGAGGCCGATTCGCTGCCGGAGACGACGCGCGGGACGGGCGGCTTCGGCAGCACGGGGCACTGAGGCGCAGGGGCCACGCGCGGCGGGCCATGGCAGCCATGCCTGGCCCGCGGCTGCTTCCGCGCGCCGCCCATTGCGCCGGCCGCGCCCCCCCGCCCATATGCCCGGCATGGACCTCGATTTCTCCGAAGCCGAGCTGCACCGCTACTCCCGCCACATCCTGCTGCAGGAGGTCGGCGCGGTCGGGCAGGCGAAGCTGCGCGCGGCGCGGGTGCTGGTGGTCGGCGCCGGCGGGCTGGGCTCACCGCTGGCGCTCTACCTCGCCGCCGCCGGGATCGGCACCATCGGGCTGATCGACGACGACCACCTGGAACTCTCCAACCTGCAGCGGCAGGTGGCGCACGACACGGCGCGGATCGGCCGCAACAAGGCGGAGAGCGCGGCCGAGACCATCCGGCGGCTGAACCCGGAGGTGGCGGTCGAGACGCATGCCCGCCGGCTGGATGCCGCCGCCGCGCAGGAGATCATCCCACGCTACGACCTGGTCTGCGACGGCACGGACAATTTCGCCACCCGCTTCCTGCTCGGCGATGCCTGCCATCTGCTGGGCCGCACGCTGGTCTCCGCCGCCGTGCTGCGCTTCGAGGGGCAGCTTTCCGTCTTCAAGTCGCATCAGGGGCACGCCTTCCCCTGCCAGCGCTGCCTGCACCCCGAGCCGCCGCCGCCCGGCCTGGTGCCGACCTGCTCCGAGGCGGGGGTGCTGGGCGCCGTGACCGGCGTGATGGGCACGTTGCAGGCGACCGAGGTGCTGAAGGAGATCCTCGGCATCGGCGAGAGCATGGCCGGCCGGCTGCTGCTGTGGGACGCGCTCGACGCCCGCTTCCGCACGGTGAAGCTGCGGCGCGACCCGGCCTGCCCGCTCTGCGGCGAGGCGCCCAGCATCCATGACCTCGCCGGGCACGACACCGCGCCCGCGGCCTGCGCCCTGCCGGCATGAGCGCGCCGCTCGGCATCCTGCTGCGCTCGGCCGGGCACGAGCCGGCGCATTACGCGCTGGTGCTGGCCACCGGGGCGGCGGCGATCGGGCGGGAGGTGGTGCTGTTCGCCACCAATGCCGGCTGCCGGCTGCTGCTGCGCGACACGCCCTTGCCGGCCGACCCGCGCGAGGCGCTGCTCGGCGCGCGCGGCGTGGCCGGCATCGGGCCGCTGCTGGAGGCGGCGGAGGAGCTGGGCCTGCGCCGCATCGCCTGCGAGGCCGGGCTGCGCGCGGAGGGCATCACCCCCGAGGCGCTGGCGCCGGGCGTGGAGGTGGCGGGCGTCGTCACCTTCCTGGCGGCGGTCGGCACCGGCCAGATCGTGTCGCTTTGAGGAAAGAGGCCGTTTCGTTGCAGGCTGACGCTTGACCGCGCGCCCGGGTTGCGCGCCAGATCGGGCCATGGCTTGGCTTCGTCTCGCATCCCCGCTGTTGCTCCTCCTCCTCGCCGCGCCGGCGGCCGCCCAATCGGCCCTCGGCTCCTCCAGCCTGGGCGGCCCCTCGCCCTCGCTGCCGCAACCGGTGCCGCCCGGCGGCGCGCATGTGCTGCGCGCGCCGCCCGGCATGGTGCCGCAGCGGCCGGCCTCCCCGCCCGCCGCCGCCCCGGCGCGGCCGGCGCAGAGCCTGCAGCCGCCACCCGCCTCACCACCCGCCGGACCCCGGCCGGCTCAGCGCCCGGCGGCCGAGCCGCGCCGCGCGCCGCCGGCCGCCCCGCCACGCGCCGCCGCCGGCGCGCCAACCCAGCCGGCGCCGCAGACCCCGGTGAAGCAGCGCCCGCGCAGCGGCGGGACGGCTCCCGCGGCAGCCGGCGCGGCCGCCGGGGTCGCAGCCGGGACCGCCGCCGCGGGAGCCGCCGCCGAGGCCGCGCCCCCGGCCTCCCCCGCCCCCACCCCGCGCGAGCTGGAGTCGCCGGATGTCGGCAGCGTCACCGGCCTGCCGCTGCCGCGCTTCGTCTCGCTGCGCAGCGACGAGGTGAACTTGCGGATCGGGCCGGACACCCGCTTCCCCATCGAATGGACCTACCAGCGGCGCGACCTGCCGGTGCAGATCCTGCGCGAGTACAGTCACTGGCGCCGCATCCGCGACATGGACGGCACGGAAGGCTGGGTGCACCAGTCCACCCTGGCCGGGCGCCGCACCTTCCTGGTGCGCGGGCCGCAGGAGCACGTCCTGCGCGCAGGCGAGGGCGATGCGAGCGGCGTCGTCGCCAGGCTGATGCCGGGGGTGGTCGGGCGCATCCGCAACTGCCGCGGCGGCGGCACCTGGTGCGAGGTGCAGGTGAGCGACTATCGCGGCTACCTGAAGCGCAGCGAGATCTGGGGCGTCACCGCCGATGAGGAGGTGAACTGAGCCGCGGGCGGCAGGCCGGGTGAGGCAGCCTCCCCCGGCGCCGCTCCGCCGCGCCCGGTCTCAGTGCAGGCGCTGGCGCAGTTCCGCCGCCATGGCGCGGGCGCGCTGCGCCGCCTCGCCTTCCGGCACCAGCGCCAGGAAACGCTCCAGGCAGGCCAGCGCGGCGCCGATGCGGTCGAGCCGCTGGTTCATCAGCGCTGCCTCGCGCCAGAGCGCCGCCACGTCGGGCGCCAGTCGCAGCATGTCCTGCGTGCAGGCCAGGGCGCCCTGCAGGTTGCCCGTTCCCAGCCGGCGGAGCTTGATGTTGTTCTGCAGGCGCAGCAGCACGGCGCGCTTGCTCACCGGGGCCAGGAACTCCGGGCGCAGCTCCGCCTGCGCGCCCTGCACCCGCTTGAGGATGGCGCGCAGCTCCGGCGCATCCAGCGGCCGGGCGGGCTGGAACGGATCGATCACCGCGGCGCCGCGGCTGCCTTCGATGCCGAGCAGGAAGTGGCCCGGGAAGTCCAGCCCCCAGGCGCTCCAGCCGGCGGCCTCCGCCGCGTGCAGCCAGAGGATGCCAAGCGCCACGGGCAGGCCGCGCCGCCGCTCGATGACGTGGATCAGGTTGGCGTTCTCGGGCGCCTCGTAGGTCTCGCTGTCGCCGGCATAGCCGAAGCGGTCCTGCACCACCGTGCGCAGCACCGCGGCGCGGCGCAGGCCATTGCCCGCATCGGCCTCGCGGTCCTTCGCGGCGGCGGTGACGGCGGCGCGGGCCAGCTCCGAGAGGTGCTGCGCGGCCGCGCCCCAATTGGCTTCCGGCGCGTCGATGCGCGCGAACTGCAGGGCGACGGAAGCGAGGTCCAGCTCGGCCTCCGGCAACTGGCCGGCGGCCTCCAGCGCGGCACGGGCCTCGGCCTCGGAGGTGGTTTCGGTCATGCCTTCTGGATGGCGATGCGGCGCGGCCCGATCAAGGGCCGCGCGCCTCAAGGCTCCGACAGCATGGGGCCGAGCGCACGGCCGCCGAAGATGTGCACGTGGAAATGCGGCACCTCCTGCCCGCCATCCGGCCCCATATTGGTCAGCACGCGATAGCCCGGCCCCTCCAGCCCGAGCTGCCGGGCGACCTGCCCGACGGCGCGCCAGAAGCCCGCCACCGCCTCGGCGCCGGCATTGGCGGAGAAGTCGGCGACCGAGACATAGGCGCCCTTGGGGATCACCAGCACATGCACCGGCGCCTTGGGGGCGATGTCGTGGAAGGCGAGGGCGTGCTCGTCCTCATAGATTTTCTTGGCGGGGATCTCGCCGCGCAGGATGCGGGCGAAGACATTGCCGCCGTCATAGGGCGGCAGGCCGGAGACGGGCATGGCAGTTCCTCCTCGCAGGGCAGTTTGCCTCAGGGCAGTTTCGTGGTCTCGGCGGCGCGCAGGATGGCCTTCGGCCGCGCCGCCTTCTCGGCGATGCCGGAGATGCCCTCGCGCCGCACCAGCTCGGCCCATACTTCCTCCGGCCGGATGCCCGCGTCCACCCAGACGACGATCAGGTGATAGAGCAGGTCGGCACTCTCCATGATGGTGGGCTGGCGGTTGCCGAGCGTCGCCTCGATGACGCATTCCACCGCCTCCTCGCCGAGCTTCTGCGCCACCTTGGCGGTGCCGCGCGCCATCAGCCGGGCGGAGTGCGAGCTGGCGGCATCGCCGGCGAGGCGGCGCGCCTCCACCGTCTCCCACAGCCGGCGCAGCACCTCGATGTCGCCGGGGGCGGGCACATCCAGCGGCGCCAGGTGGCGCGCCTCGGCCTTCAGCACCCGCTTGCGCGGCTTGGCGGCGACGGGCAGGTCCGGCGGCGCCGGCAGGGCGGCCGCCGGCGCCTTCGGCTTGGTCACCTTCTTCACCACCTTCTTCGCGGCGGGCTGCTTGGCCTTGAGGGGCTTCTTCTTCGCGTCCTTGCCCATGGTCTCAGGCTGCCTCCCGGAATGGGGTGGGGCGCACCGGCAGGCCGGCGGCGGCCAGCGCGGCCTTCGCCTCGCCGATCCGCATCTCCCCGTAGTGGAACACGCTGGCGGCCAGCAGGCCGGTCGCGCCGGCCAGGGCCCCCTCGACGAAATGCTGCGCCGTGCCGACGCCGCCGGAGGCCACCAGCGGCAGCCGCACCCGCCGCCGCAGCGCGCGCAGGAGATCCAGGTCGAAGCCGGACTTGGTGCCGTCGCGGTCCATCGAGGTCACCAGCAGCTCGCCGGCGCCGAGGGAGGCCATCCGCCCCGCCCAGTCCAGCGCGTCGATGCCGGTGGCGCGGCGGCCGCCATGGGTGAAGATCTCCCAGCGGCCCGGGGCCACCGTGCGGGCGTCGATGGCCACCACGATGGCCTGGCTGCCGAAGGCCTCGGCGGCGCGGCGCACGAGGTCGGGGTCGGCGACGGCGGCGCTGTTGATGCTGGCCTTGTCGGCGCCGGCCAGCAGCAGCCTGCGCACGTCCTCGACGCTGCGCACGCCGCCGCCGACGGTCAGCGGGATGAAGACCTCGGCCGCGGTGCGCGAGACCACGTCGTACATGGTGTCGCGGTTCTCGTGGGTGGCGCCGATGTCGAGGAAGGTGATCTCGTCCGCGCCCTCGGCATCATAGGCGCGGGCCTGCTCGACCGGATCGCCGGCATCGCGCAGCGCGACGAAGTTGACGCCCTTGACGACGCGGCCTTCCTTCACGTCCAGGCACGGAATGACACGCAAGGCCAGCATGGCGGCGCCTCCAGACCTTTGACTCACAGGTTAAACGGGGGCGATGCGCCGGGTTGCGGCCGGGGTCAAGCCCTGTTGCCGCAGGGGTTGCATGCGGGAACAAGGTCGGGGGAATGAATTCCCCCGAACCCCCTTCTTCTTTTTGTCAGTCCTGGCGCGCGCTGGCCGCCCGCGCGGGCAACCCGAAGAAAAAAGATGGGGGGTTCCGGGGGGAATTCCTTCCCCCCGGCCTTTTACCTCAGCGTCACGCTCACCGAGGCCGGCTTCTCCAGCAGGCCGGTATAGGTGACGGTGTAGGTCCGCCCGGCCTCCGCCGGCAGCGCGGGCGAGAAGCCGCCGAGCGAGATCAGGTCGCCCGCCTTCAGCGCCGTGCCGCGCGCCTTGAGCTCCTTCACCAGCCAGGGGATGACGTTCAGCGGGTGGCCGAGCAGGGCGGTGCCGGGGGCCGTCGCCAGCTCCTTCTGGTCGGTGGCGAAGCGCACGGTCATGCTGCCGAGGCGCTTCGCGAAGTCCTCCGTCGCCTCGGGCGCGATCGGCTCGCCCACCACGCCGAGCCGGGCGCCGACGCCGATGGCCAGCAGGTTCGGCCCGTCCATCTGCTTGAGATCGGAGAGCGCGAGGTCGGGCAGCTCGATGAAGGGGATGACCTGGTCGAGGTGCTTCAGGATGGCGACGTGGTCGTCCCCGGCCTGGTTGATGCCCTCGTCCTTCACGCGGACGATCAGGTCGGCCTCGGCCACCGGCACGGCGGCGAAGTCCGCGGGGAGGGTATCGCCGGAATGCGCCCGCACCGTCGCCTGGTAGATCGGGCCGGCCAGCGGATGGGCGACGCCGAAGCGCTTCTGGGCGGCCTCGTTGGTCAGCCCGACCTTCCAGCCGACCGTGGGGCCGAGCTGCTTCTCCATCGCCGGCACCAGCTTGCGCTGGGCGCAGAGCGCATCCTCCAGGCTGAGGCTGCGGCCGAAGGCCTCGACCGGGGCCTTGGCCAGCAGGGAGGCGGCGAGCGCCTGCATGGCGGCGTCATCCGGGCAGGTCAGGGCGGCGGGAGCGGCCTCGGCTCCACCGGCCAGGGGAACCAGCAGGGCGGCGGCGATCAGGGCTCGGCGCATGGGCGGCATTCCTCCGGTGCTTGGCGGAGGATGCTAGCGGCAGAGGCGGCACCGTCACAATGCGCCGCAGCGGGGCGGAGAGGGTCTCCCCGCTCCGCCCCCCGAGGGTCAGGTCCCCGTCAGTCCAGGCTGGCGCCGGACTCGGCGACCAGCTGCTTCCACACCGCCTCCTGCGCGCGGATATAGGCGCCGTAGGCGGCGGGGGTGGCGTCCACCACGGTGGTGAAGCCGTTCGGCTCCATCTTCGCGCGGAACTCCGGCGTGTCCACGACGCCCACGATCGCCTTGTGCAGCGCCGCGATGCGGTCCTCCGGCGTGCCGGCGGGGACGTTGATGCCGTACCAGGACTGCATGTCGATGCCGGAGCCGGGCAGCAGCTCCTTCATCGCCGGCACGTCCTTCAGCTCCGGCGCATAGGTCACGCGCTCGGCGCTGGCGGCGGCCAGCACGCGCAACCGGCCCTCGCGCACATGCGCCATGGAGAGCGGGATGACGTCGAACATCATGTCGATGTTGCCGGCCAGCAGGTCCTGCAGGGCCGGGGCGCCGCCGCGATAGGGGACATGGGTGATGTCGGTGCCCGTCACCTTGCAGACCTTGCTGATCGTCAGGTGGCTGATGGTGCCGGTGCCGGAGGAGCCCATGGTGATCCCGCCCGGGTCCTTCTTCGCCGCCGCGATGACCTCCTGGAAGGACTTGTACGGGCTCTGGGCGTTGACCGTCATGAACACCGTGCCGGTGGTCACGCGCGTCACCGGCGCCAGGTCGGCGAGCGGGTCGATCGGCATCGACTTGGCGTAGAGGAACTTGTTCGCCGCCAGGATCGAGGCGGAGCCGAGCAGCATGGTGTACCCGTCCTTGTCGGAGCGGGCCGCCTCGGCCGCGCCGATATTGCCGCCGGCGCCACTGCGGTTGTCCACGACGACGCTGTGGCCGAGCACCGGCTCCAGCATCTGCGCCATCAGGCGCGCGGTCATGTCCACCGAGCCGCCCGGCGCATAGGGCACGACGATGCGCAGGTTGCGGGAGGGAAAGGTCTCCTGCGCCCGCGCGACATGCGGGGCGAAGAGGGCCGAGGCGGCCGGGAAGGTGGCGGCGGCACCGAGCAGCGTGCGGCGGCGGAGCGTCATGGTCTTGGGAGCCTCCGGTTGGGTCCGGGGCGGGTTCTGATCGTTCCGGGACAGGGGGGCAAGCCCTGCGCGGATTCGTTACAGGCCAGCGCCCAGGCTGTGCATCAGCACGGCCGCCGCCACCGAGACGTTCAGGCTCTCCACCGCGCCGGAGCCGGGCAGCGTCACCCGCGCGGCGCAGGCGGCGACGGTGGCTGCCGGCAGGCCCTGCTCCTCATTGCCGAGCACCAGCGCCACCGGGCGGTCCCGCGGCAGGGCGGCGGGCGGCACGCCCTCCCGCGCCACCGCCGCCACCGTCAGGTAGCGGGCGGAGAGGCGCCGCAGCGCCTCCGGCAGGTCGGGCGCGCGGTAGAGGGCCAGCGCCTCCAGCCCGCCCTCGCTGGTGCGCCAGGCGGCGTCCGACAGGCCGGCCTGGCGCGGATCGCCCGAGAGCAGCATGGCGCGGCAGCCGAAGAAGGCGGCCGAGCGGGCGATGGCGCCGAGATTGTGCGGGTTGCCGATGCCGTCCAGCACCGGCAGCAGGCCGGGCGGCAGTGCCTCCGGGGCGGGCAGGAGCGGCACCGGGCGCGGCGCGGCCACGGCGACGATGCCGCCATGATGCGTGGTGCCGGCGACGCGCGCCAGCTCCTCGGGCGGGACTTCCCGGTAGGGCTTCCGGGCGCGGGCGAGCCGGGCGCAGAAGGGGCCGGCCTCGGCGCGGCGGGCGGCGACATAGAACAGCCGCAGCACGGCCTCCGGCCGGTGCGCGAAGGCGGCCGCCACGGCGGCGGGGCCACAGAGGCGGTCGGGCTCGGGCTGCGGCGGACGGGGCGGTCTCATGCGGCAGGGCAGTAGCGCCAGGGGAAGGTCGGGGGAAGGAATTCCCCCGAACCCCCATCTTCTTTTTGCTTTCCAGGCGGCGGAGGAAGGCGAGGCAATGCCGGGGAGGCGGTCGCGCAGCCGGCGCCCCGGTCGATTTGGCACCCGTCCCCGGCGGGCCTAGGCTGCGGCGCGGCCACAAGACCTGGAGGAATCCGCCCCATGAACCTCGCCCGTTTCCCGCGCATCCGGCTCGGCCACCTGCCGACGCCGCTGGAGCCGATGGAGAACCTCACGCGCCATCTCGGCGGGCCGCGCCTCTGGATCAAGCGGGACGACGCCACCGGACTTTCCACCGGCGGCAACAAGACCCGCAAGCTGGAATTCCTGATGGCCGAGGCGCTGGCGCAGCAGGCCGACACCGTCATCACCCAGGGCGCCACCCAGTCCAACCATGCGCGGCAGACCGCCGCGGCGGCGGCGAAGCTCGGCCTCGCCTGCCACATCCTGCTGGAGGACCGCACCGGCGACCACAGCCCGGCCTATGCCCAGTCCGGCAACGTGCTGCTCGACAAGCTGCACGGCGCCAGCATCTCCCGCCGCCCCGGCGGCGCCGACATGCAGGCGGAGATGGAAGCGCTGGCCGCCGAGCTGCGCGCCAAGGGCAAGCGGCCCTACGTCATTCCCGGCGGCGGCTCCAACCCGGTGGGCGCGCTGGGCTATGTCAACGCGGCGCTGGAGCTGGTGAACCAGGCCGCCGAGATGGGGCTGCGCATCGACCACGTGGTGCACGCCACCGGCAGCGCCGGCACCCAGGCCGGGCTGGTGGCGGGGCTGGTGGCGCTGAACAGCGGAATCCCCGTGCTCGGCATCGGCGTGCGCGCGCCGCGCGAGAAGCAGGAGGCGAACGTGCTGGCGCTGGCCCAGCGCACCGCCGAGCACCTTGGCCTGCCCGGCATCGTCAAGGCCGAGCACGTGGTGGCCAACTGCGACTATGTCGGGCAGGGCTACGGCATCCCGACCGAGGGCATGGTCGAGGCGGTGAAGCTGCTGGCGGAGAAGGAAGGCATCCTGCTCGACCCCGTCTATTCCGGGAAGGGCATGGCCGGGCTGATCGACCTGATCGGCAAGGGGCGCTTCGGCAAGGACGAGAACGTGGTGTTCCTGCACACCGGCGGCGCCGTCGGGCTGTTCGGCTACCCCGACGCCTTCGGGGTGTCGCAGGACTGAGGGCCAGGCAAGGCCGGGGGAGAATGAATTCTCCCCCAGACCCCCTCTTCTTTCTTTTTTATCAGTTCGCCGCGCAGGCTGCATGCGCTCGCGCCGGGGCTGGAGCAGCCCCGGCGACCGCCAGCGCAGCGGCGTTCAGGAACGCCTCCGCCTCCGGGCGGAGCCGAAAACTGACAGAAAAAGGAGGGGGTTCGGGGGAGTTCCCTCCCCCGATCTTCCTGCGTTTTTCCGCCTGTCGCCGCCCTTCAACTCGGCGGCGAGGCGTGCCACTCTCCGCGCCCTCCGTTGCAGCAGGGAAGGAGTTCTCCATGGCGGGCGTCTTTTGGCACGACGGCAAGTGGATGACCGAGGAGCCGAAGGTGCTCGGCCCGATGGACCATGCCTTCTGGCTGGGCTCGATGGTGTTCGACGGCGCGCGCGCCATCCGCGGCCTGGTGCCCGATCTTGACCAGCACTGCGCGCGGGTGATCCGCAGCGCCGAGGCGATGATGATGAAGCCGACGCTGGCAGCCGGCCGCATCGAGGAACTCTGCCGCGAGGGCGTGGCGAAGATGCCGGCCGATGCGGAACTCTACATCCGGCCGATGTTCTTCATCCGCCGCGGCATCGGCGCCGCCTTTCCCGACCCGGCGAGCACCGAGTTCATCCTCTCCATCTATGACGCGCCGCTGCCGGACGCCTCGAAGGGCTTCTCGGCCTGCCTGGTGCCCTTCCGCCGCCCGGCGGCCGACATGGCGCCGACCGACGCCAAGGCCTCCTGCCTCTACCCGAACTCCTCCCGCGCCGCCGCCGCCGCCCGCGCCCGCGGCTTCGACAACGCCGTGCTCTGCGACTTCGAGGGCAATGTGGCGGAATTCGCCACCTCCAACATGATGCTGGTGAAGGACGGCGTGGTGATGACGCCGGCCGTCAACGGCACCTATCTCGCCGGCATCACCCGCTCGCGCGTGCTGACGCTGCTGCGCGAGGCCGGCATCGAGGCGCGCGAGTGCATCGTGACGCCGCAGATGCTGCGCGAGGCGGACGAGATCTTCGCGACCGGCAATTTCGGCAAGGTGCAGTACTGCATCAACTTCGAGGGCCGCGCGCTGCCGATCGGGCCGGTCGCGCAGAAGGCGCGCCAGCTCTATTTCGACTGGGCGGAGCGCACCAGCCGGATGCTGCCCAAGGCGGCCTGACCCCCGGGGGCGCCGCCCCCGGACCCCCGCCATCCCTTTCCAGGATCCCTCTGATGGGAGATCCAAGAACCTCAGGTTCTTGGCGGGGAGAGTCTGAGAGGGGCGGCGCCCCTCTCAGGGTTCTCCAGCAGACCGACACGGTCCTGATCATCGACAAGCCCGCGGGCCTGCCGGTGCATGCCGGCCCGCGCGGTGGCCGCAGCCTGGAGGATTTCCTGCCGGCGCTGGCCTTCGGCAAGCGGCGCCTGCCGCAGCCGGCGCATCGCCTGGACACCGATACCTCGGGTTGCCTGGTGCTCGGCCGCACCAAGCCCGCGCTGGCGGAACTCGGCGCCCTGTTCGCCGCCGGCCGTGCCCGCAAGACCTACTGGGCGGTGGTGGCGGGCGGCCCGGCGGCGCAGTCCGGCCGCATCGACCTGCCGCTGCGCAAGGTGAGCAGCGCCGCCGCCGGCTGGCGGATGGAGCCGCATCCCGAGGGCCAGCCCGCCCTCACCCGCTGGCGCGTGAAGGGCCGCGGCGAAGGGCTGGCCTGGCTGGAGCTGCGCCCGGAGACCGGCCGCACCCATCAGCTCCGCGTCCATTGCGCCAGCCAGGGCTGGCCGATCCTCGGCGACCCGCTTTACGGAAAAGCATGCCCGGCCGGGCTGCATCTGCTGGCCCGCGCCATCGTTCTGCCGCTGGCTTCGCCGATTGAGGCCACGGCCCCGGTGCCGGAGGCCCTGCGGCCGGCCTTCCGCGCCTGCGGCTGGAAAGAAGAGTGAGGCGATGACCCCGATCCACCGCTGGCTGCGCCGGCGTTTTCCCGTCAGCCTGCGCCAGGCCGTGCGGCAGACCGAACCAGGCATCATCGGCCTTGGCATCGTGGCGGGCATCGCCAGCGGGCTGGTGGCCTCCCTGCTGGGGCTGGCGGCCAAGGGGCTGCACTTCCTTCTGTTCGGCGCGGAGAGCGAGCATGGCCTCAGCGCGCTCCGCGACGCCAGCCCGCTGAGCCTGCTGCTCTCCCCGGCGATCGGCGGCCTGCTGCTGGCCCTGCTGGGCATGGCCCTGGCGCGCTGGTGGCCGCGCCAGCCGGTGGACCCGATCGAGGCCAATGCGCTGCATGGCGGGCGCATGTCGGTGATGGACGGGGTGGTGGTGGGGGCGCAGAACCTGCTCTCCAACGGCTTCGGCGCCTCGGTCGGGCTGGAGGCGGCCTATACCCAGGCGGGCGGCGGGCTCGCCTCGCGCCTCGGCCGCGCCTTCGGGCTGCGGCGCGGCGATCTGCGCGTGCTGGTGGGCTGCGGCGCCGCCGGCGCCATCGCCGCCTCCTTCCAGGCCCCGCTGACCGGCGCCTTCTATGCCTTCGAGCTGGTGATCGGCACCTATGCCATCGCCCATCTGGGGCCGGTGGTGGCGGCGGCGGTGGCGGGAACGGTGGTCGCCCGTGCGCTGGGCGGCGCCACGCCGGTCTTCTCCGGCGGCATCGCCCCGCCCGACTGGGACGACGGCGTCACCGCCCTGATCGTCGGCCTGCTCTGCGGCCTGGCCGCCATCGCGCTGATGCGCGGCGTCACCCTGGCCGAGGTGGTGATCCGCCGCGTCATTCCCTGGAGCTTCCTGCGGCCGGCGACGGGCGGGCTGATGGTGGGGGCGCTGGCGCTGGTGACGCCCGCCGTGCTCTCCGCCGGGCATGGCGCGCTGCACCTGACCTTCATGGTCGAGGGCCCGGCGATGCCGGTGCTGGTGCTGCTGCTGCTGAAGGCGCTGGCCGCCGCCATCTCGATCGGCAGCGGCTTCCGCGGCGGGCTGTTCTTCGCCTCGCTGCTGCTGGGGGCGCTGCTCGGCAAGCTGCTGGCGCTGCCGGCGAGCTGGGCCGGCTTCGTGGTGGACCCGCTGCTGACCGCGGTGGTCGGCATGAGCGCCTTCGGCGCCGCCATCATCGGCGCGCCCTTCGCCATGACCTTCATCGCGCTGGAGACCACCGGCGACTTCGCCGTGGCGGGGGTGACGGTGGCCGCCGTCATCGTCTCCTCGACCACCGTGCGACGCCTGTTCGGCTACTCCTTCGCCACCTGGCGCTTCCACCTGCGCGGCGAGGCGATCCGCAGCGCGCATGACATCGGCTGGCTGCGCGACCTGACGGTGGGCAAGCTGATGCGGCGCGAGGTGCGGACGGTGAAGACCGACATGCGCATCTCCTCCTTCCGGCGCGACTTCCCGCTCGGCTCCACCACCCATGTCATCGCGCTCGACCAGGCGGACCGCTACGCCGGGCTGATCCTGGTGACGGAGGCGCACGCGCCCGAGGTCTCGGAAAACGACACGGTGGCGACGCTGGTCCACCTGCCGGACAAGGTGCTGCTGCCGGCGCAGAACGCCAAGCAGGCCATGGCCATCTTCGACGCCACCGACGCCGAGGCGCTCGCCGTGGTGGACAAGCAGGACACCTCCCGCGTGCTCGGACTGGTCACCGCCTCCTACCTGCTGCGGCGCTACAGCGAGGAGCTGGACAAGCGGCGGCAGGACGAGCTGGGCATCATGCCGGCCTGAGGAGGGAGGGACAGGGCGGGGGGAAGGAATTCCCTCAGGCCCCCTCTTGTTCCTGCCTGCCGGCGCCTGTGGCTCCGTTCACATCATGGCAACAACCCTCTCGCTATCGTGAGCTTCCGCGCCGGGGATGCACCGGGCAGCAGGGACAGCGGGATCAGGGCCATGCGCTATTCGGAGCTCGGCGGATCGGAGGCCGAACTGGACTACGCGATGGGCGTCGCCGAGCGGGGCTTCGCGGCGGAGCCGCCGGCCGCGCAATTCACGACGCTCTGCCTCATGGCCGTCATCGTCTCGCGCTACCCGCCCGGCCCGTGCCAGGAGGAGGCGGAGGACCGGCTCTGCGGGCTGCTCGGGCAGGTTTCGCTCACGCCGGAGGAGCTGGCCATGCTGCGCCGGTTCCGCGCGCAGGGGCTGCAGGTGGATGCGCGCAGGGCACGCCGGCGCGCCACGGCCGGCACGGCGCCCCGCCGGCCGCGCTGAGCGCCGCGCGCAGGGCGCTCACGCTTCCGGCTTTCCTCCCGGGACCCAGAGCACGTCCCCGCCGGCATTGAGCACGCGCGACAGCACGAAGAGGTGGTCCGACAGGCGGTTGAGATAGCGCAGCGCGGCCGGGTTGACCGCCTCCGCCGCCGAGAGCGCCACCACCACGCGCTCGGCGCGCCGCGCGGCGGTGCGGGCGAGATGCGCATGCGCCGCCGCCGGCGTGCCGCCGGGCAGGACGAAGGAGCGCAGCGGCGGCAGGCCGGCATTCATCGCGGCGATCTCGCCCTCCAGCCGGGCGCACTGGGCGTCGGTCACGCGCAGCCGGCCTTCCGTCTCATCGCCCGGCATGCAGAGATCGGCGCCGAGGTCGAAGAGGTCGTTCTGGATGCGCGCCAGCATGGCATCCGCCTCGCCTTCCGCGTGCAGGCGGAGCAGGCCGAGCGTGGCATTGACCTCGTCCACCGCGCCGATCGCCTCGACGCGCAGCGCGTCCTTGCGCAGGCGGGTGCCGTCGCCGAGCGAGGTCTCGCCGCGGTCGCCGCCGCGGGTGGTGATGACGTCCAGCCTGACCATCGGTGCAGCCCCTGCCCTGGAGCATTTTCCGTTCGCTCTGGCGCACGGAACGCTCCAGCCGTTTGTTTTGACGAGCATCTTCACCCGTGCCGATGATGCCATCGGAACGGGATCTGCTCCGGTGCCCTGATCGCGAAGTCCTCCGGACCACCCGATCAGGGCATTCGCCTTTGTTTTCAGTGTCCTGCCCGCGAAGTGCGCGGGAAATCCCGCGCACTTCGCGGGCAGGACACTAGAGCACCAGGACGCCCTGGTGCTTCGCCTTCATCTCCGGCTCCACATGGATGGTGATGACGGTGCTGCCAAGCATGGCCTTCAGCGCCGCCTCGATCCGGTCGCAGATCTCGTGCGCCTCGGCCACCCGCATCTCGCCGGGCACGACGAGGTGGAACTCGACGAAGGTGGTGCTGCCGGAATGCCGCGTGCGCAGGTCATGCGCCTCGATCGCGCCGGCCGCCTCCTGCGAGACCAGGGCGCGGATGCGGCCGAGCAGTTGCGGCTCCACCGCCTCGTCCATCAGCCCGCCGACGCTTTCGCGCATCAGCCGCCAGCCGGAGACCAGGATGTTCAGCGCCGTCAGCGCCGCCAGCAGCGGGTCGAGCCAGAGGATGCCGGTCAGCGCCACCGCGCCGACACCGACCACCACGCCGGCCGAGGTGACGACGTCCGACAGCAGGTGGCGTGCATCGGCCAGCAGGGCCGGCGAGCGCAGCCGCCGCCCGGCGCGGAACAGCAGCCAGGACCAGGCGCCGTTCGCCGCCGTGGCCACCGCGGAGATGGCGAGGCCGGTGGCCGGCAGCTCCGGCGCCTGCGGGTCGCGCCAGGCCTGCCAGGACTCGCTCAGGATCAGCAGCGCGGCGACGACGATCAGCGCCCCTTCCAGCACCGCCGAGAAATACTCCGCCTTGGCATGGCCATAGGGGTGGTTGGCATCCGGCGGCGCGGCCGAGAGGCGGATGGCCAGCAGCGCGGCGACGGCGGCGGCGACATTGACGATGGACTCCAGCGCATCGGCCATCAGCGCCACGCTGCCGGTGAGCCACCAGGCCAGGGACTTGAGGCCCAGCACCGCCAGGGCCACGCCCACACTGCCCGCCGCGAGCGACGTCGCTCGGCTCATCCAGTTCACTCCACGCTGTCCGGTAGAGGGGGTTCTAAGGCAGGGGGGGGCCGGGTGGGAAACCCGAAAACGCCGCGCAGGTGCCGCGCGGCAGCCGCATGGAAGGGGGAGCCTCGGGCAGGCCGGCCCCTGGACCCGGCCAGGGGCGGAACCGGGGGAGAATGAATTCTCCCCCGGACCCCCGCTTCTTTTTTTGGCGGTTTTGCCGCGCTGGCGAAGCCGCCCCGGCGGCTGCGGCCGGCAGGGTGGCGAGGGATGGCCGGCACGAGGACTCGAAGAAAGAAGATGGGGGCCGGGGGACTGTCCGAGGCAGTGCCTCGGCCCCCCCCGGACTTTTTCCCGGAGCGCTTTGACGAGCATCTTCACCCGTTCCGATGATGCCACCGGAACGGGATCTGCTCTAAACCGAGAAGTACTTGGCGCGCGGGTGGTGCAGCACGATGGCGCTGGTGGACTGCTCGGGATGGAGCTGCCACTCGTCGCTGATCGAGACGCCGATGCGCTCGGCCTGCAACAGCTTCAGCAGCGGCGCCTGGTCCTCCAGCCGGGGGCAGGCGGGATAGCCGAAGGAGTAGCGGCCGCCCCGGTAGCCCTGGGCGAGCATCTTCTCCATGTCCCGCGCGTCCTCGGCGGCGAAGCCCCATTCGGCGCGGATGCGCTTGTGGACGTATTCCGCCATCGCCTCGGCCATCTCGACCGAGAGGCCGTGCAGGTAGAGATAATCCTGGTAGCGGTTGCCCTCGAACCATTCGCGCGCCACGTCGCTGGCCTTCTGGCCGACGGTGACCACCTGCAGGCCGATGACGTCGCGCTTCGAAGGGCCGTCCTCGATGTCGCGCAGGAAGTCGGCGATGCATTCGCCATCCTGCCGGGGCTGGCGCGGCAGGGTGAAGCGGGCGGCCTCGGTGACGCCGTCCTCCTCGAAGAGCACCACGTCATTGCCCTGGCCGGCGCATTTCCAGTAGCCGTAGATGGCCTGCGGCTTGAGGATCCTCTCCTGCTCGGCCAGCGCCAGCATGCGCTTCAGCACGGGGCGCAGCTCCTGCTTGGCCCAGCCGATGAAGTCCTCCAGGCTGCGGCCCTGCTTCCGGAAGCCCCACTGGAACTGGTAGAGCGAGCGCTCGTTGACGAAGGGGATGATGGCCTTCGGGTCGGCCTCCATGATGCGCGCGCCCCAGAAGGGCGGGGTCGGCACCGGCTCGTCCCGCGTCAGGCGGTGGCGGCGCTCCCGGGCATAGTTGACGTCCACCGGCGCGAAGCCGCGCGGGTCGGCGGTGCCGAGGGTGCGGGCGGTGTTGCGCGACTTGCCCGAGCGCTTCTGCTGCAGGGTGGCGAGATAGCCGTCGAAGTCGTTGCCCATCACCTTGTCCATCAGGTGCAGGCCGTCGAAGGCGTCCCGCGCATAGGCGACGCGCCCGTTCGCATAGGCGCGGACGCAGTCATCCTCCACGAAGTTGCGCGTCAGCGCGGCGCCGCCCAGCAGCACCGGCACCTCGACGCCGAGGCGCGACATCTCCTCGAGGTTCTCCCTCATCACCACGGTGGACTTCACCAGCAGGCCGGACATGCCGATGGCATTGGCGCGGTGCTCGCGCACGGCGGCCACCATGTCGGTGAGCGGCACCTTGATGCCGAGATTGACGACCTTGTAGCCGTTGTTGGTGAGGATGATGTCGACCAGGTTCTTGCCGATGTCGTGCACGTCGCCCTTCACCGTGGCGAGCACGATGGTGCCCTTCTCCTGGCCCTCCACCTTCTCCATGTGCGGCTCAAGGAAGGCGACGGCGGCCTTCATCGTCTCGGCGGATTGCAGCACGAAGGGGAGCTGCATCTTGCCGGCGCCGAACAGCTCGCCCACCACCTTCATGCCGTCGAGCAGGATGCCGTTGATGATGTCGAGCGGGCGGATGCCCTTGTCCAGCGCGTCCTGCAACTCGGCGTCCAGGCCCTTGCGGTCGCCGTCGACGATGCGGTCCTTCAGGCGGCCCTCGACCGTCTCGGCCTTCTTCTTCGCCGCCGCATCCGCCGCCTTCCGGCCGGCGAAGATTTCCAGCAGCTTCTGGAGGGGGTCGTAGCCCTCGCTGCGGCGGTCGAAGATCAGGTCCTCGGCGACCTTCGCCTCCTCCGGCGGGATGGCGTGCAGCGGCTTGATCTTGCTGACATGCACGATGGCGCCGGTCATGCCGGCCTTCACCGCGTGATCCAGGAAGACGCTGTTCAGTACGTGGCGCGCGGCCGGGTTGAGGCCGAAGGAGATGTTGGAGAGGCCGAGGATGATCTGGATGTCCGGGAATTTCTGCCGGATCAGGCGGATGCCTTCGAGGGTCCACAAACCGAGCTTGCGGTCGTCCTCGTTGCCGGTCGCGATGGTGAAGGTCAGCGGGTCGATCAGCAGGTCGCTCTGCGGCAGGCCGTGCCTGTTGCAGGCGAAATCCACCAGCCGCTCGGCGATGCGGAGCTTGTCCTCCGCGGTCTTCGCCATGCCGACCTCGTCGATGGTCAGCGCGATGACGGCGGCGCCGAACTTCTTGGCGAGCTTCAGGCGGTCGGTCGCATGGCCCTCGCCGTCCTCGAAGTTGATCGAGTTGATGATCGGCTTGCCGCCATGCAGCTTCAGGGCCGCCTCGATCACCGGCGTCTCGGTCGAGTCGATCACCAGCGGCGCGTTGACGGAGCCGGTGAAGCGGCGGACCACCTCGCTCATCTCGGCCAGCTCGTCGCGGCCGACGAAGGCGGTGCAGATGTCGAGCGAGTTGGAGCCCTCGCCCACCTGCTCGCGGCCCATGGCGACGCAGCCATCCCAGTCATGCGCCGCCTGCCGCTCGCGCCAGGCCTTGGAGCCGTTGGCGTTGCAGCGCTCGCCGATGGAGAAGTAGCTGTTCTCCTGCCGCAGCGTGGTGGCGCCGTAGAGGCTGGCCACCGCCGGCACCCAGTGGACGCTGCGCTTCACGGGCGCGGGGCGGAAGCGGCCGCCATCCACGCGGCGCAGCATGGCGTCCAGCGCCTGGATATGCGGCGTCGAGGTGCCGCAGCAGCCGCCGATCAGGTTCACGCCGTCCTCGGTGACGAAGCGCTCCATCCAGAGCGCCATGTCCTCCGGGGCGAGCGGGTAGTGCGTGCGGCCGTCCACCAGCTCGGGCAGGCCGGCATTGGGCTGGCAGGAGATCAGGCCGGGCCAGTTCTGCGCGAGATAGCGGACATGCTCGGCCATCTCCTGCGGGCCGGTGGCGCAGTTCAGGCCCATCAGCGGCACGTCGAGCGCCCGCACCACCGTCGCGGCGGCGGCGATGTCGGCGCCGACCAGCAGGGTGCCGGTGGTCTCCACCGTCACCTGCACGAAGATCGGGATGTCCTTCCCCGCCTCGCGCCGGGCGGCCTTGGCCGCGTTCACGGCGGCCTTGATGAAGAGCGTGTCCTGGTTGGTCTCGGTGAGCAGCGCATCGGCGCCGCCGGCGATCAGGCCGCGGCACTGCTCGGTGAGGGCGGCTTCCAGCGTGTCGTAGTCGATATGGCCGAGGGAGGGCAGCTTGGTGCCCGGGCCGATATCGCCGATCACCCAGCGGTGCCGCCCGTCCGCGAAGCTCTCCGCCGCCTCGCGCGCCAGCTCGACCGAGAGCCTGTTGATCTCGAAGGCGCGGCTGCCGAGCTCGAACTCCTCCAGCGTGATCGGCGAGCCGCCGAAGCTGTTGGTCAGCACCATGTCCGCGCCGGCCTCGTAGTAGCCGCGATGGATCTCGCGCACGAGGTCGGGGCGGGCGAGGTTCAGCACCTCGGTGCAGTTCTCCTTGCCCCAGTAGTCCTTCTCGACGTCGAGGGTCAGGGCCTGGACGCGGCTGCCCATGCCGCCATCGCAGAGCAGGACACGGTCACGCAGGGCATCGAGCAGGGCGGGACGGGCCATTGGGCAGGGCCTTCCTTCAGAAGTTCAGCGTGGTTTCGGGCAGGAGCGCGACCGGCACGGCCAGGCGCCGGGCGGGCCAGAGGCGGACCGGCAGCGGGCCGGCGATCTCGACGGCGGGCAGCGGCGCGCAGCCGGCGGCGCCGAACCACCCCGCGAGCGCTGCGTCGTCGAAGCCGGGCCAGCGATGGGCGTTGCGGGCCAGCAGCTCCTGCCGGGCGTGCGGGGCGAGGTCGATCACCACCAGGAGGCCATCCGGGCGCAGCAGGCGGGCGGCCTCGGCGAGGGCGGCGGTGGGGTCCTCGGCATAGTGCAGCACCATCTGCAACGTGACGGCGTCGAAGCCGGCATCGGGCAGTGGCAGGCGGTACATGTCGGCGAGGCGGACGGAGGCATTGGCGATGCCGCGCTCGCCGAGGCGCGCGCGGGCCAGCGCCAGCATCTCGCGGCTGGCATCCAGGCCGAGCACGGATTGGGCGCGGGGGGCCATCACCTCCAGCAGGCGGCCGGTGCCGGTGCCGATATCGGCCACCCGGCCGAGCCGCTCCGGCAGCAGCGCCAGAAGGGCCATCTCGATGGCGCCGGCGGGCAGGCCGAGGGCGCGCATCTCGTCCCAGTCGGCGCCGTCGCGGCGGAAGGCTTCCGAAGCCGCGCGTGCCCGTTCGGCGGCGATGCGGGCGGCGGCGCGGCGGTCGGCGGCGATGGTGGGGTCGTCCTCCGGCAGGCGGGCGAGCACCTGGCGGGCGAGGTCGGCCGTCGGGGGGAGTTGGAAATAGACGTTGGCGCCCTCGGGCAGGCGCTCCAGAAGGCCCGCCTCCACCAGCAGCTTCAGGTGGCGCGACAGGCGCGGCTGGCTCTGGCCGAGGATGGCGCAAAGCTCAGACACGCAGAAGGCGCCGCGGGCGCAGAGGGCCAGCAGGCGCAGGCGGGTCGGTTCGGCGGCGGCGCGCAGTTGCGCCAGCAGGGGCTCCATGGGCTTGCCAATGACATAAAGACTTCTTTATGTCTAGTGGATGAGCTGGTCCCTCGACGCCCGAACCCCCGTCCGCTCCCTCGACGCCGCCGAATGCCCGCCCGGCGCAGTGGTGCTGGCGGAGGATGGGGCGCCCCTTCCCGCCGGTGCTGCGCGGGTGGAGCGCTTCGCCGCGCCGCCGATTGGGGCGCATCCGATCGGCTGCGCCTGCTGCCAGCCGCGCAACCCGGTGGCCATCGCGCTGGACCGGCTGTTTCTGGCGCGGGCGCGCGGGGATGCGCCGTGGTTCGGCGAGGTGATCGCCATCACGCGGAGCGATGCGGGACGGCAGGCGCTCACCGCCTCGCTGGAAGGGGACAGCGTGACCCGGGCGCGCTTCCGGGCGGGTTAGCTTCTCCAGGGGGCGCCGCCCCCTGGACCCCCGCTGGGGGGACAGTGTCCCCCCAGACCCCGCCATCAGTGGTCCTTTCCGCGAAGTGCGCCGGGGGGCGATAGCCTCCTGCGACTGCGGGTGGGTGGGGCCTTTATGGGGAAACCTGATCAGGCAGGGCGACTCACGGCCTGGAGCGGACTTTCGAATCCGGCTCATCGATGCCCAGCCTGGGAGCCGCAACGACATGCATGTGCTGAGCGTGACGAACGACGCCTGGGAGAAATTCCTTAAGTGCCTGCACGCCCTTGTGGCTGCGACTGAGGAAGGTTCAGGAGGCGGGGATAGGCGGCGAACAGCAGGTCCACGTTGAAGTAGACTTGGCGGACCGTTCCAGCAGCATCGGTGGTCGTCAGGCGGTCATACTTATGGCCGTTAACCTCGATCAGTGCCTGCGCCCTGACGTGCTGATTGGCCAGAAGGACCAGCAGATACTCCTCCCCTGTCGCGATGACGGTGTAGGCCGTTGCAGGCGAGGTACCATCACCGGACGACCTGATCGACCTCACCAGGCCCGCGCCGACGGTGCGGTGCATTGTCGCTTGCTCCGCCTCGCCAAGCCTTGTGGCGGCGTCAGCAGCGAAGAGGTGGACGGCGACATCGAGCCAGTACTCGTCGAGCAGCGCGTTCGCCCTCGTGAGGGCGGCGCGATCGTCCCGCGCCTGCATCAACGGTGCCAAGCTACTCGAGCGGCGGAGGACACCAAGGAAGGGGTTGTATTCGGGACTGCGGGCATAGGCGAGCCGAAGCGCGGTGTAGTCCGCCGCTGCCGGATTCCGCTTCGCCGCCAGCAGCAAGTCCGCATATGCGGGCCCGGAGGTGGCCTGGGCCGAGACGGGAGCCGATGCAGCCATCCCAACAGCATTGCCCTGAGGCGCGGTGGCGCAACCCGGAGCAAACAAGGTCAGGATAAGGGCAAGCGCGGCGCTGCGGTGGCGTGAGCGGCCGATGCCGCATCGCTTTGGTGTCATGATATACAGTAATATTCGCCTTGTTGGAGAAGCAAGGCTGCAGGCGGAAGCAAGAAGACATCCTCGTGGCGCTCCCTCCTGCGGCCGCCTCGCCACGGCAGTTCCAAAGCCTAAAGACGAATGGCGGGGTCCGGGGCGACACTGTCATCCCGGCGGGAGGGGTCTGGGGAGGGCGGCGCCCTCCCCAGGGAATGAGCCCCCTTCCCTTTCGCGTGCCGACCGGGCAGCCTGTGGGGTGGCTGTTTGTGCAGAGGCGCGGGTCGGGCCCGCCGGCTTCCGGATGGCCATCCCGAAGCTTTCCGCAGGACGTCCTTCCATGTTGTTGCTCATTCCCGGTCCCGTGCAGACCCGTCCCGAAGTGCGGGCTGCGATGGCGGTGGACATCGCCCCCTGGGACAATGATTTCGCCCCGGAATACATCGCCATCCGCGAGAAGCTGCGGGACGTGGCGGGTGGGGTCGCCGGGCGGCATGTCTGCCTGCCCTTGCAGGGCGCGGGTCATTTCATCACCGAGGCGGCCATCCGCACCTTCATCCCCGCCGCGGCGGCGGCGGGGGGTGGCAAGCTGCTGATCCCGATGAACGGCACCTATGCCGAGCGGATGGCGCGGCTGGCGCGCGAGGCCGGGCGGGCGGTGGTGGAGCTGCCGACGCCGGACAGCCGTGGCGTCGCGCCCGAGGCGGTGGCGGCGGCGCTGGCGGCGGACCCCTCCATCTCGCATTTCGGCGTGGTGTACTCCGAGACGGGCAGCGGCCTGGTCAACGACGTGCCGGCGCTGGGTGCCGTGGTGCGCGCGGCGGGGCGGCGGATGATCGTGGACGCCGTCTCGGCCTTCGGCGCGCTGCCCTTCAGCCTGGAGGCGCAGCCGGAGGTGGACGCGGTGGTGTTCACCTCCAACAAGTGCATCGAGGGGCTGCCGGGCATCGGCTTCGCCATCTGCCCCGCCGAGCGGGTGGAGGCCGCGGCGGGGAATGCAGGGTCCTGGTCCTTCGACCTGGCCGACGTCTATTTCACGGGGAAGCGCGCCGGCTGGGGAAGCTTCCGCTTCACCCCGGCGGTGCAGGCGCTGCACGCCTTCGGGGTGGCGCTTGACATCTTCATCGCCGAGGGCGGGCAGCCGGCGCGGCTCGCGCGCTACCGCGAGAACTGCCGCATCCTCTACGAGGGCGGCAAGGCGCTGGGGCTGCGGCCCTATCTCGACTGGGAGAACCAGGGGCCGGTCATCGTGCTGTTCCACCAGCCCGAGCATCCGGGCTTCACGCTGCAGGGCTTCGTGGATGCGCTGAAGCGGCGCGGCGTGCTGATCAGCAACTTCTACAACACCGCGGCGCCGACCATGCGGATCGGCTGCATCGGCCATGTCGGGCCGGACGAGATGCGCTTCGCGCTCGGCGCCATGCGCGGGGCGCTGGAGGAGCTGGGCGTCCGGCAGCGCAACGCGGCCTGAGGGCAGGCATGAGGGGGCGCTTCCCCCTCAAACTCTCCCTCCACCCCTCTGGGCAGGGGACACGGTCCCCTGCACCCGCGAATGGGTTTCCAAAGGCCTCAGGCCTTTGGCGGGGAGGGACCGGGAGGGGCAGCGCCCCTCCCGTGCCTCACTCGACGGAAATGCCGGCCTCGCGCACCAGCCTGGCCCAGCGCGTGCGCTCCTCCGCCATGAAGCCGCCGAAGCGCGTGCCGCCCAGGCGGGAGGGCTCGGCGCCTTCCTCGTGCAGGCGCTTCACGACGGCGTGGTCGGTCAGGCAGTCGGCGATGGCGCGTTCCAGCCGGGAGCGGATCTCCGCGGGCGTGCCCTTCGGCGCCAGCACGCCGTACCCGGCGGAGCTGCGGTAGGCCGGCAGCGCCGCCATGCCGGTCGACCTCGACCAGCTCTGCACCTTCGTCGCCTCGCCGAGGCGGAAAGCCTGACGCGCGCGACGGAGACGCTGCATCTCTCGCTGCCGGCGGTGTCGCGGCGGCTCGACGAGCTGGAGGAGAGCCTGCTTGGCATCCGCGAGACGGCGGCGCGGGCTCGTCACCATCGCCTGCATTCCCACCGCCGCCTACTGCTTCCTGCCGGCGACGCTGGCCGATTTCGCCCGCCGCTTCCCGGCGGTGCGGGTGATGGACCTCTCGGCCGGTGGCGTGGTGGACGCGGTGGCGAGCGGCGAGGTGGAGTTCCGGCCGCTGCGGCGCGACCCCTTCGTACTGGCCTGCCGGCGCGACCACCCGCTGGCGCGGCGCCGCGCCCGGCCCGGCCGCCCGCACGCTGCTCGACCTGCTGGAGCGGCGGATGGCAGCGGGGTGAGCCGGCTCAGAACAGCCAGCCGAGCGCCCGCAGCCCCATCCAGCAGAGCGCCAGCAGCACGCCGCTGGCGAGGAGGCAGCCCACCAGCGTGACGGCGAGGCCGGCGGCGGTGACGCGGCTGTCCTGCTCCACCACGCCGAGCGCCATGATGATGGTGCCGAAGGCCGGCGGCCCGTTGGTGCCGGGGCCGGGCAGGATCAGCATCAGCGCCGCATAGACCGTCAGCCAGCCGACCAGCCGCTCGCCGACCGGGCTGACGCACCAGCCCGGGCGCGGCCGCACGAAGCGCTCGACGAAGCGCAGCCCGCGCGAGGAGGCGGAGGCCAGCCGCAGCAGGTCGGTGCGGCGGACCGTCTTGCGCGACAGGAAGCCGGGCAGTTGCGGCTGCCGCCAGCCCAGGCCCATCTGCAGGCCCAGCACCAGCATCGGCAGACCGAAGACGCTGGCCATGCCCGGCAGCAGGCTGGGCAGGCAGAGCAGCAGGATCAGCAGGCCGAAGGCGCGGTCGCCGAAGGCCTCGGCCATCTCGCCGAGGCTGATGCGCTCGCCCGGGAAGGTGGCGGCCACCTCGGCGATGATGCGGGTGATCGGCGCACCCTCCCCGGCTTCATGACCCTTCGGGCCATGCGGCGGCGGGTCATGGGGCGCCGAAACCCGTCGAAGCTCGTCCATCCCGGTTCCCGGCGCGGAGGCACCGGCGGTTCCATCCATCATCCTGCCTCGTCGCCCATCCTGCCTCGTCGCCTGGAGCACCGCCGGCGGCACGCCGGCACCGGACTCACGCGCAAAACCGGGCGCGCTCCCTCCGGCGCCTGCGGAGGGCAGCTTCCCGGCTCTGCGCCCCGCCTCGGGAGAGGCAGGGCATGGCCCTGGGAGATGAGGCGGCGGCGGGCGGGATCAATAGGGCGCGGTGCAAATGGCGCCCCTCATGGTGGCCCTCAGGCCACGGGCGGCGCCGCGACGCCCGGCAGGCGCTCCCGCTCCTCCAGGTGCGGGGCGCCCAGCACGCTCAGCGTGCCATCCGTCTCCAGCACCACGGCGCCCACCTGCTCGGGCCGGGCGAAGCCCTGCCCGCGCAGGGCGGAGAGCACCTCCTCCCGCGTCACGCGCTGCGCCCGCAAGGCGCTGTCCAGGAAGCGGCCCTGGTGCAGCAGCAGGGCGGGTTCCGACTTGACCAGCGCGTCGAACCGCTCGGAGCGCACCGACAGCCAGGCCACCACGAATTGCAGCCCCGCCAGCAGGGCGAAGGCGAGGATGCCCTCCGCCAGCGCGACCGACTTGCTCAGCAGCACCGTCGCCAGGGTGGAGCCCAGCGCCACCGTGACGATGAAGTCGAAGGCGTTGAGCTTGGCCAGGGTGCGCTTGCCGGAGACGCGCAGCAGCACCACCAGCGCCACATAGGCCAGGCTGCCGACGATCAGCACGCGCGCCAGCCCGGTCCAGGAATCAAAGAACATTGGTCAGGTTCCACCATGGGCGGCGGAGGGGGTGCGATCCCCCTCCGCCCAGTTTCGGGTCAGCCGCCCTGGGTCTGCTGCTGCCAGAAACTGTCGATCTGCTGGGCCTGCTGCGCGTAGCCATCCGCGGAGCTGAAGCTCTCCGGGTCCACCTTGGGCGCCTGCCCGAGCGTCTCGGGCTTGGCCTTGAGCACGAAGGCGTCCATCTGCGGCGTGGCGCTCAGCCTGTTCCAGGGAACCGCCACATAGTCCTCCCCGATGCCCAGAAAGCCGCCGCGCTCCACGACGACGTAGCGGATCTGCCCGTTCGAGGGATTGACGACCACGTCCTCCACGCTGCCGAGGTACTGGTCCTGCGGGTTGCGGAGGTCGGTATCGGTGATGTCGTCGGCCCGGAAGCCGCGCTGCATCTGGGTGACCGGCTTGGCCGCCGCCAGCTGCTGCGTGCGGTAGGAGTTGACCTCGCCCGGCTCGACGCCGGCATTGCGCAGGTCCTTCGCGTACTGGTCATAGCTGCTGCGCAGCTCGCCGAGCACCATCTGGCAGCCTTCCTCGTTGCCGCGATGCGCCATGACGATGGCGGCGTTCTGCAGCGCGGTGAGCGCCCGGGCCGGCGCCATGCGCCAGTTCACATCGCCCCAGGGGGCATCGTTCCCGGCGGTGGCCGCCGTGCTGCCGGGCGTGGCGCCGCCTGCGGCACCGCCCATGGTGGCGGCCGGCGCCGCGGCGAGGCCGCCGGCCCAGCCCCAGCCATAGCCCTGGCGATAGCCACTGAGCCAGTAGCCGTCCTGGCCCACCCGGTCCCGGAAGGCCTGCAGGTCCTTCAGGCATTGCTGCGCCACGCCCTGCTGGCCGGCGCTGGCCTGCTGCCGGGCCGGGGCGCCGGACTGGCCCTGGCTGCGGCTGCCGGACTGCTGCTGCGCCTGCTGCTGCGCCTTGCCGCCGGATTGCTGCTGCGCCGGGGCGTTCGTCTGGGAGGCGCCGGGGGTCGTCTGGGCGGCCGCCATCCAGGGCGCCAGGAAGAGCGCCGCGAAGGCCGAGCGGGAAAGCAGAGTGGTATCGCGCATGGTGTTCTCCCGTGCTTCTGGAGTCCACGCCGAGGGGCCGCGGACACGGCAGGTCGCCGTTCCCGACTCAACTCCCTCCCCCTCCGGAGGTTCGCAAATTTGCCTGAATTCCGCCTTTTTTACGCCTTTATTCGCTTCACCTCTCCGGGAGAGAACAACCCATGCAGCCGGTCGACCTTGCGCTCTGCCTTGCCGTGGATGTCTCGGCCAGCGTGGATTACGACGAGTTCGGCCTGATGATCGGCGGCCTGGCCGGAGCCTTCCGGGAGGCGGACATCGCCGCCGCCTGCGCCGCCGGGCCGCAGGGGGCGGTGGGGGTCGCGGTGCTGTTCTGGTCCGGCGCGCAGGAGGTTGCGGTGCCGTGGATGCGGATCGGCGGCGCGGCCGAGGCCGAGGCGCTGGCGGAGGCGATCGGGAACGCGCCTCGCCTGCCCTCCCCTGGCGCCACCGCCCTCGGCCCGGGCATGGCGGCCGGGCTGGCGCTGCTGGGGCGCTTCGCCGGCGAAGCGACGCGGCTGGTGCTCGACGTCTCGGGCGACGGGGCGCACAACCAGGGGCGCGCGCCCGGGCCGGTGCGCGACATCGGCGTGGCCGCGGGCGTGACCATCAACGCCCTGGCGGTGCTGAACGAGGAGCCGGACCTGCTCGCGCATTACGAGGCCGAGGTGATCGGCGGACCCGGCGCCTTCGCCATGCCCTGCGCCGACTATGCCGACTTCGCCGAGGCGATCCGCCGCAAGCTGCGGCGGGAGATCCTGGGCGGGATGATCGCCTGAGCAGCCGCGGACGAAAAAAGCCCGGGGGAAGGAATTCCCCCGGACCCCCATCTTCTTTTTGTCAGCTTGAGGCGGCGCTGGCCGCCTGCGCCGGAAACTCGAAGAAAAAAGAAGGGGGTCCGGGGGAATTCATTCCCCCGGCCTTGTTCACTCCCCTGCGGCCAGGGCGCTGTCGTCCGCCCAGGCGGCGCCCTTCGGCAGGCGCTGGATCTCGGCGCGCTGGCGCGGCAGGGCGCCGGGGTGCTCGGCCTGCAGCCAGGCGATCATCTTCTCCCGCACCTCGCAGCGCAGGTCGAAGGCGCGGCCGGCACTGGTGGCCGAGACCAGCATGCGCACCTCCATGACGTTGGGGCGGAAGTCGGTGACCTGCATGTTCACCACCCGGCGGTCCCAGACCTTCGAGCCGCGGGCGACCTCCTCCAGCTTGCGCCGCATGGCCTCCACCGGCGCGGTGTAGTCCACGTAGATCAGCACCGTGCCGATCAGCGAGGAGCTTTCGCGCGTCCAGTTCTGGAAGGGGTGCTCGATGAAGTAGCTGAGCGGCAGCACCATGCGGCGCCAGTCCCACAGCCGCACCACCACGTAGGTGGAGGTGATCTCCTCGATATTGCCCCACTCGCCCTCGACGATGACGGCGTCCTCCAGGCGGATCGGCTGCGTCACGGCGAGCTGGATGCCGGCGATCAGGTTCTTGAGCAGCGGCTGCAGGGCAAGGCCGACGACCAGGCCGGCGGCGCCGGCGGAGGCCAGCAGGGAGACACCGTATTGCCGCACGCCGTCGAAGGTCATCAGCGCCGCCGAGGCGGTGATGAGGACGATCAGCGTACCCGCCACCCGCTTCAGGATGCGCGACTGCGTGGCGTGCTTGCGCGCCAGCAGGTTGTCCTCGGAATCCAGCTTGAAGCGGCGGAGATAGACGGTGGTCCAGATGTGCAGCACCGTCAGCGCCACCCAGCCGACCAGGCAGATGAAGCAGATCGCCAGGATATGGCGCAGCACGCCGGCCTGCACCGCGCTCAGCGGCGCGATTCCGGCGGCGATGCTCAGGAAGAGGACGATCAGGGCAAGCCGGCTCAGCCCCTTCGTGCGCTGCACCAGGGAGCGCCAGAACAGGTCCCGGTTCTGCACCATCCGGGTGAACACCCGGTAGGCCGCCCGGTTGACCACCACGGCCAGCAGCAGGGCGGCGGCCAGGATCAGCAGGCTGATCAGCCAGGGCGGCACCCAGTCGAGCGAGGCGACAACCCGCCGGGCGGCAATGTCGAATTGGTCGAGCAAGAGCCTCTCCCTTCCCGCACTGTCCGCTGCAATGCACGGCAGTGCAAAATGTTTCCGCCATTCTGCAGCCGGAGCGGGAGGGTGAAGCGCCAAGTCTTTGTCAAGGCAGGGTCTTGTCTCCCACGCCCAGGGCGCGCTGCATGTAGATCACGTCCAGCCAGCGGCCGAATTTCAGCCCGGCGCTGCGCAGCAGGCCGACCTGCCGGAAGCCGAGCGACAGGTGCAGCCCGATCGAGCCGACATTCTCGGAATCGCCGATCACTGCGAACATCTGCCGGAAGCCCGCCTGCTCCGCCCGCTCCAGCAGCGCCGCCACCAGGCTCTTGCCCAGCCCCTGCCCATGCACGTCATGCCGGACATAGATCGAGTCCTCGACCGAGAAGCGGTAGGCCGCGCGCTCCCGCAGCGGCCCGAAATAGCCGTAGCCCAGCACCGCGCCGTGCTCCTCCGCCACCAGCCAGGCGCAGCCGGCCTGCTGGATGCGGGCCATGCGGGCGGCGAGCTCGTCCTGGCCCGGCGGCACCTCCTCGAAGGTTCCGGTGCCGGTCAGGACATGGTGGGCATAGATCGCGGTCATGGCCGGCAGGTCGTCGGCGGTCGCGTCGCGCAGCGGCATTCAGGGGCTCTCCGCAGGGGAACTCGTCTCTCGCCCCTGGGGTTAAGCGGGGCGGCGGGGCACGGCAAGCGGCGGGACGCATCCGCCCGCACGCCGCCGCGCCCCACCGCCCGGGAACCCCCGGCCCCGCGCGAAGGTTTCCGGCGCGGCAGCCCGCAGGCTCAGCGGGCGCGCAGCAGCCCGGGCACGTGCAGCAGGATCATCTCGTTGTCGTCGGCGTGGGCCAGGTGGCGCCCCGCGCTGAAGGGCAGGTTGTTGTCGTTGCCGAGGATGATGTGCTCCTCGTCCACCCGCGCCACGTTCTCGATGGTGACGAAGGGGAAGGCGAAGCGCTCGCGCGGGGCCTCGGCGGCGCGGTCGCCGCGCTGGCGGGCGAGGCCCTCCGGGTCACGGATGTCCAGCAGATCGACATGCGCCAGCTTGCGGACGAAGCCTTCCGCATCCGGCTCGCCGAGATCAAGCAGGGAGACGCGCTTCAGCCGCGCGGGGGTGGCGAAGCAGCCGGGCGGGTTCTGCCCTTCGGCGCAGGCCAGCGAGGCGTCGCCCTCGCCATTGTCGCGCTCGATCACGAGGGCGCGACGGTCGTCGATGAAGTTGAAGTCGCCGATCGCCACGGCTCCCGGCGCCAGGCGCAGCTTCAGGCTGCGGCCGGTCCAGTCGCCCTTCTCCGTGTCGAACTCCAGCATGCGGAGGAAGGGGCCCTCGGGCTGGTCGGAACCCTCGCGGTAGAGCGGCTGCTCCAGCAGCGCCCAGAGGCGGCTGCCATCGGGCAGCATGGCCATGCCCTCATAGCCGCCCGAGCGGCGGGCACGGAAATCGGCCCCGGCGGTGGGCGTGGCGCCGACGAAGAGCGCCGGGTGGTCCGGCCCGCGCAGCGGCTGGCCGTCCAGCTTCGTCTCGACCACCCGCTGCACCCGCCCCTCGGCATCGACGCGGAGGATGAAGGGGCCGAACTCCTCGCCGATCCAGAAGCCGCTGCCGTCCCGGGCCGGCTGGATGCTTTCGGGGTCGAAGTCGGCACCGGTCAGGTAGCGTGCATCGGTGCCCTCATGGGTGATGCGGAAGGGCACCCGCCGGTCCGGGTCGGAGAGGAAGACCGTCTTTTCCACCGCCACCTGGCCGGTGGCGAAATCCGGGCGGAGCTTGCGGAAGGCCAGCAGCGCATCGCCGCTGTTGCGCTTGTTGCCGAAGCCGTTGTCGGTCAGCACCCAGTAGGCGCCCGGCTCGCCCTCCACCGGCTTGATGCCGGAGAAGCCCTGCACGGGCTGGCCGACGAAGGGCAGGGCGATGCCGGTGGGGCGCCCGGCAGGGGCGGGGCCGGTGCTGCCGGGCAGGCTGCCCGGCCGGTCCTCGCGCGCCGCGCCGGTGAACTTGCCGGCGACCAGCGCGTCGCGCGGCGCGTCGGCCGGCGGCAGGGCCATGGAATAGGCGGGCAGCACGGCATGGCCGGCGAGCCGGGCCTCCACCTTCATGTCCGCGGCCCGGGCGGGGCCGCCCAGGCCGAGAAGCGCCGCGGTCGCCAGCAGGAGTGCACGCATGTCCGGTTCTCCATCCTCGGTCCGATGGAGCCGGCTGTTACGGCCGGCCGGTTGCAGCCGCTTGACGGAAGCATGACGAAACCGGGTCGGCGGCGGCAGGCTCAGGCCTTGGCCACCGTGTCCGCCATCTCGGCGCCGCGCTGGCCCATCCGCTGCTCCGGCCCGGTGGTGGTGTCGCGCGCCGTCTGGTGCTCCATCTCGGCGTTCAGCTCGGCGCCGAACAGCACGACGATGCCGGAAAGCCACATCCAGGTCATGAAGCCGATGACCGCGCCGAGCGAGCCATAGGTGGCGTCGTAGTCGCCGAAGTTGCTGACATACCAGGAGAAGCCGAAGGAGAGCAGCGCCCAGGCCACCGCCGCGAAGACGCCGCCCCAGGTGACCCAGCGCCAGCGCGCCTTCTCGCGGCTCGGGCCGAAGCGGTAGAGCGCGGCCAGCAGCACGGTGATGGCCAGCAGCAGGATCGGCCAGCGCGCCAGCCGCAGCAGCCATTCCGCCGCGCCGCCCAGGCCGATGAAGTTCAGCACCACCGGCAGCACCACGATGCCGGTGATGGCGAGCAGGGTGAACACCAGCGCGCCCAGGGTGAAGGCCAGGGTGATCACGGTGCGATAGACGAAGCCGCGCTTCTCCTCCTCCTCGTAGACGATGTTCAGCGCGTCGAACATCGCCTTGGTGCCCTGGTTGGAGCTCCAGAGCGCCGTGAGCAGACCGACGATGGCGCCGAAGCCGAGCGCGCCGGTCTGGCTGGAGGTCACGCGCTGCAACTGCTCGTTGATGATGTCCATGCCGCCGCCGGGCACGAAGCCGCTCAGCATGCTGACATGCTCCTGCACGGTCTGCGGATCGGCGAAGAGGCCGTAGATCGAGACCATCGCCGTCAGGGCGGGAAACAGGGACAGCAGCGCGTAGAAGGTGATGCCGGCGGATTCGGTCATCACCCGGTCGTTGTTGGCCTCGATCGCGGCGCGCTTGAAGATGCTCCACCAGCCGCGCGCGGGAATCTGCGAGGGATTGCGGGCAGCGTGGCCCTGCCCCTCGCGGCTTTCCCGGGCGCCCTCACGGTTTCGTCCGGAGGGCGTCCCGGAACTGGAGCGCGCTGGCTCGCGGATGGTCTTCGACCGGCTGAAGAGCGACATGGCAGGGTCCCCGGCGCTGAAGGGTGGTGGGCGCCATCCTGGCGCGCCACCGTAACGTCGGCAGAGCAACGACGCAGGCCGGCCGAAGTTCCCAGGCTGCCGCTTCGGCGCCTCAGCCCGCCGCCCGCTCCGCGCCCTCGCCGGCCCGGAGTGGCCGCCGCGCCACACCGGTGTGGTCGAAGTTCCCCTCCGCCAGCCAGGCGGCGATGGCGTCGCGCCGGGCGGGCCACTCGTCCTCCAGGATGGAGAACCAGGCGGTGTCGCGCCGCCGCCCCTTCACCACCAGATGCGCCCGGTGCACCCCCTCCGGCACGAAGCCGAGCCGCGCCGCCGCCCGGCGGGAGGGGGCGTTCAGCGCGTTGCACTTCCAGACCAGCCGGCGGTAGCCGAGGTCGTCCATGGCGTGGCGCATCAGCAGGAACATCGCCTCCGTCGCGGCGCGGGTGCGCTGCAGGCGGGGACCGAACCAGATGTTGCCCAGTTCGATCGCGGCATTGGCCGGCTGGATCTCCATCAGCGTCAGCCAGCCCGAGGCGCGGCCGGAGACATGCGGCCGCACCGCCCAGGCCATCGGGTCATGCGTGGTGGCGAAGCCGGCGATGAAGCGGCGGAAGCCGGGGAAGTCCGGGAAGGGGCCGTAGCCCATATAGGCCCAGCTCTCCTCCGCGCCGCGGGTGGCCTCCCACAGCTCCTCGGCATGGCGGACGCCGAGCGGCTCCAGCGTCACGGCGCCGCCGCGATGCGGCAGGCGGGCGGGCAGCGGGCGGGGCGTGGGATCGACCTCCGGCCCCACAGGGGGCGCCGCGGGGGCGCGCGCGGGGGGCGCTGCGGGAGGATCGGCAGGCGAGGCTTCGGGTGTGGCGTCGGGGGCGGCTGTCATGATAGGCGAAGGCTGGACCGCAAAGGCGCCGCGGCGCAAGCCGCGCCGTTCCCCCCCACCTCTTCCTTTTCCGCCGCGGAGGCGCTTGTCCCGCGCGCGGCCGAGACAAATCTTTCCGCCGATGAACGCACCCGCCCCCAACGCCGCCTTCTTCACCGAGACGGTCGAGCACGTCCATCACTGGACGGACCGGCTGTTCACCTTCCGCTGCACGCGTGACGCCGCCTTCCGCTTCCAGGCCGGGCAGTTCGCGATGATCGGGCTGATGGTGGAGGGCAAACCGCTGCTGCGCGCCTATTCCATGGTCTCGGCGCCCTACGACCCCTCTCTGGAGTTCCTCTCCATCAAGGTGCCGGACGGGCCGCTGACCAGCCGCCTGCAGCACATCCAGCCCGGCGACCAGGTGCTGATCGGCCGCAAGCCGGTCGGCACGCTGGTGCCGGACAACCTGCTGCCCGGCCGCACGCTGTGGATGTTCGGCACCGGCACAGGCCTCGCGCCCTTCATGTCGCTGGTGAAGGACCCGGAGGTCTATGACCGCTTCGAGCGCGTGGTGCTGCTGCACGGCGTGCGCGAGGTGAAGGAGCTGGCCTATTACGACTGGCTGAGCCAGGAGCTGCCGCAGCACGAGCTGCTGGGCGAGCTGGTGCGGGAGAAGCTGGTCTATTACCCGACCGTCACGCGCGAGGCCTTCCGCAACCAGGGCCGCGTCACCGACCTGATCGAGAGCGGCAAGCTCTGCGCCGATCTCGGCCTGCCGCCGATCTCGCCGGAACAGGACCGCGTGATGCTCTGCGGCAGCCCGGAGATGCTGGCCTCGATGAAGGCGCTGCTGGAGGCGCGCGGCTTCGAGGAAGGCTCGAACAACCGCCCCGGCCACTACGTCATCGAGAAGGCCTTCGTGGAGAAGTAGCCGCGACACTCTGTTGCGAAGCGTGCGACACCGTCACGCCCTCATGCGTTAGCCTTCCGCAGAGGGGGGCGGCACTGTCCGGCCCTCCCGAGAACGAAGGGAGAATATCATGCGCAGGATGCTGATTCCGGTCGTTGGGGCCGCTTGCCTCGGCCTGGCAGGGCTGGCCGTCGCACAGCCCGCCCCGCCTTCCGGCTCCGGCAATGGCAGCCCGCCGGCAGCGGGCAGCGAATCGCCCCCCTCCCCGCCGATGCGCGGCCCTGGCGGACCCGGTGGCCCTGGCGGACCCGGTGGCCCTGGCGGCCCCGGCCGCCCGGATGGCTGGCAAGGTCCGGGCGGGCGGATGATGATGATGGGCCGGCACCATCCGCCGGTGTCCTCGGGCGCCTCGTTCCGGATGCGCCGCGGCAGCGACTCCATCGCGATCGAGTGCTCGGAGCGCGAGTCGATGCAGGCCTGCGTGAACGCCGCCTCGGCAATGCTCGACAAGATGGGCGGCGCCCTGCGCTGAGAAGGAAGCAGGCTGGGGGAAGGAATTCCCCCGGACCGCCATCTTTTCCTTCTGCGGGTTTCCCGCGCCGGCGGCCAAGGGCCGCCGAATTGATCTCCGTCAAGGCCAAGCCGCGGCAATCCGCGCATCTCTCCCCGCCATCAGGGGAGGGCTGCCCGGCCCTTCCGGCCGGAAGGATTGACCATGCCGCAGACCGCCGCCGCCTCACCCCCCATCGGCTCGCCAACCGTGCCGGCCACCAACCGCAAGCTGGCCTTCCTGTTGCTGGCGCTGGCGCTGTACGGCCTGGTCCTGGCGCTGCCGACGCCGGCGGGCCTCTCGCCGGCCGGGCAGGTCTCGCTCGGACTGCTGGCGCTGGTCATCACCCTCTGGATCAGCGAGTGCGTCTCGCCCGCCACCAGCGCCGTCCTGCTCGTGGGCATGGCGGTGGTGGGGCTGATGGGCAAGCCGCTCGGCAATGCCACGGCGCCGCTCGGCTCGGCCGGCGCGCTGAACCTGATGCTGGCCGGCTTCTCCTCCAGCGCGGTGCTGCTGGTGGCGGCGGCGCTGTTCCTGGCGGTGGCGCTGAAGCTCACCGGGCTGGACCGCCGGGTGGCGCTGCTGGTGATGAGCCGTGTCGGCCTCTCGCCCACGCGGCTGACGCTCGGCGCCATGCTGGTGGGCTTCGTGCTGGCGCTGTTCATCCCCTCCGCCACCGCCCGCGTCGGCGCCGTCATCCCGATCATGGTGGGCATCACCAGTGCGCTCGGCCTGCCGGTGACCAGCAGCCTGGGGGCCACGCTGATGGTGGTGACGGCGCAGGCCTGCTCGATCTTCAACATCGGCATCAAGACCGGCGCGGCGCAGAACCTGATCAGCCTGAACTTCATGCAGGCCGCCTTCGGCCACACCATCACCTGGGGCGGCTGGTTCCTCGCCGCCCTGCCCTTCACGCTGGCCATGTGCGCGGTGCTCTTCGCCGTCTCGCTGCTGCTGCTGCGGCCCGAGGTGCCGGAGAAGGGCGCGGCGGAGGCGAAGCTGCGCGCCGAGCTGGCGGCGCTCGGCCCGGTCACCGCGCCGGAGAAGCGGCTGATGGCGGTGGCCCTGCTGCTGCTGGTGCTGTGGTCCACCGAGGGCTGGCTGCACCCGCTGGACACCGCCACCAGCACCCAGCTCGGCATCGCCCTGCTGCTGATGCCGCGCATCGGGGTGATGCACTGGGCGCAGGCGGAAAAGCTGGTGCCCTGGGGCACGGTGGTGCTCTTCGCCGCCTCCATCTCGCTGGGCCTGCTGCTCTCCCGCACCGGGGCGGCGGCCTGGCTGGCGCAGGCGACGCTCGGCCAGCTCGGGCTCGGCACGCTGCCGGTGGTGGCGGTGGTGGGCGCGCTCTCGCTGTTCAGCATCGTGCTGCACCTGGGCTTCGCCTCGGCCACCGGGCTGGCCAGCACGCTCATCCCGATCGTCATCGCCTTCACCCAGACCCTGCCGGTCTCGAAGGAAACCGCCTTCGGCATCGTGCTGGTGCAGAGCTTCGTGGTCTCCTTCGGCTTCATCCTGCCGACCAACGCGCCGCAGAACATGCTCTGCTACGGCACCGGCGCCTTCGGCATGGCGCAGTTCGCCAAGGTGGGGCTGGTGGTGACGCTGGCCGGCTTCGGCCTCATCCTGCTGCTCTCGGCGACGCTCTGGCCGATGATGGGCGTGCTGTGAGGGCGCCCAGGGGCTCCGCCCCTGGACCCCGCCGGGGGAACTGAGTTCCCCCGGACCCCCGCATCCGTTTTCAGGTCGCGGGGCGCTTCGCCAGGGCGAGGCCGAGGCCGAGCGCGATCATCGCGGCGCCCGATGCCTCCCGGAGGCGGCGGATCAAGGCAGGACGCGCCGCCGCGCCTTCCCGGATGCGGCCCGCCGCAAAGGCGACCACGAGGTCGGCAAGGGTGTTGAGCAGAACCGACAGGAAGCCGAGCACCACGAACTGCAGGGCCACCTGGCCCTGGGCCGGGTCCACGAACTGCGGAACGAAGGCCAGGAAGAAGGCCGCCGTCTTCGGGTTCAGCGCCTCGACCAGCACGCCCTCGCGGAACGCCCGCCGCGGCCCGACCGGCGGGGCCGCGGACCCGCCATTCAGAACCGCCGACGCGTCCCGGCGGGCGGACTGGAAGGTGCGGATGCCGACCCAGACCAGATAGGCGGCACCGATCAGCTTCAGGGCGGTGAAGAGTTCCGCGCTGGCGAGCACGATGGCGGAAACGCCCAGGCCGCCCGCGAGGACGTGGACCATGCCGCCCAGGCCGGTGCCGAAGCTGGAGGCCACGCCTTCCGCACGGCCGCCCGCGAGCGTGCGCGCGGCGACGTAGAAGATGCCCGGGCCGGGCGTGACGGCGAGCACGAAAGCCGCCGCGAAGTACAGGGCGAGTTGGGTCGGATCTGGCATGATGACGAACCCTTACTGAACCATCGGCGGGGTGCCCAGAGAAAAGACGGAGCCCAGCCCGCCGCGCTGGCGGCGGGAGGAAGCCTTCCCTCGCCGGAACGGCCTCGCACCCGGTGGAAGCGCGACAGGCTGGCAGAAAAAAAGAAGAGGGGGGTCCGGGGGAGAATTCCTTCTCCCCCGCTCCTGCCGCCGGGCTGCCTCAGCCCGCGAAGGCCGGGAAGCTGGAGGGCGAGAGCTGCTCGATGTCGCGCCCGGCCCAGTCGCGCTCCTTCATGCCGGCCCACATGGCCTCGGCGCCTTCCTGCACGGCGCGGCCGAGCTCCACCGGGTCGTAGCCCGGCACGACGCCATCCTGCATCACCACGCGGCCGTCGATGATGGAGGTCTCGAGGTCCTCCGCCGTGGCGGAGAAGACGATGTTGCGGATGGGGTCGCGCAGCGGCGTCATGAACAGCGAATCCGCCTTCCAGATCAGCAGGTCCGCCTTGGCGCCGGGAGCGATGCGGCCGAGGTCGTCGCGGCCCAGCGCCTTGGCGCCGTTCAGGGTGGCGGCGTTGAAGACGTCGGCGGCGGTGGCGACCTGGGTGCGGCGGTCCACGACCTTGCTGACCACCGAGGTCCAGCGCAGCGCCTCGATCATGCTCTGCGGACAGGTGTCGGTGGCCAGCGTCATGTTGACGCCGCGCGCCTGGTAGCGCGCGAAGCTCTCCATGGCGATGCCGCGGCGGGCGAAGACCCAGACGGCATGGGCGACGTTGGCGCCGGTATCGGCCAGGATGCCGATGTCGTCGGCCTGGTAGTTGGCCCAGCTGCTCTCGCCGGGGATGATGCAGTGGCCGAGGATGCAGTTGGGGCCGAGGAAGCCGATCTCGTTCAGCCACTCGATCGGCGTGCAGCCGTTGCGCCGCGTCATCTCGTGGAACTCGGGGACGGATTGCGAGACGTGCAGCGCCAGCGGCACGCCCATGGCGCGCGAGGCCTCGGCGGAGCGGCGCAGCAGGGCCTCGGAGCAGGTGTCCACCTGCATCGGCGTCAGGAAGCCCTTGATGCGGCCGCCCTCGCGCCCGTCCACCTGCTCGATGAAGCGGATGGCGGCGTCCATGGCGCCGAAGCCGTCATCCTCGGACCATTCGTACTCCACCGCGCGGCCATTGGCGGTGAACCAGCGGCCGGAGCGGTAGCCCTGGCCGATATAGGCGCGGATGCCGCAGCGCGCGGCGTGCTCGGCCACCACGTCGCCGTGCCAGCCGATCTCCATGATGGTGGTGGTGCCGGTGCGCAGCAGCTCGGGCATGGAATAGGCGATGCAGGCGCGGCGCGCCGCCTCGGTGATGGCGCCGTCGCGCGCGGAGAGGAACTCGAACAGGCCGGAGAGGTAGAACTGCCGGGGGCCGCGATCCTCGACGAAGCTCTTGTCGAGCGGGCTTTCGGAGAGGTGGGCGTGGGTGTTGATGAAGCCCGGGGTGACGACCTTGCCGGTGGCATCGAGGGCCTGGTCCACCGGGCCGTCGAAGTCGCGGCCGACATGCAGGATGCGGTCGTCCTCCAGCACCACCACGCCGTCCTTCAGGTGGCGGTGGCCGCCCTGCTGGTAGGCGATGATGTGGGAGGCGCGGATCAGGGTGCGGGCCAAGGTCGGTCTCCTCAGGGGCGGCTGGCGGTTTCGTCGCGGCAGGGCCAGCCTTCCCCAGGCCCCCGGTCCGGTCAACCGCTGGTGGCGGGGTCCGTCGCCCTGCCGCCGGGGGACATCCGCCGGAGCAAGGGCCGGCGCGCCGGGGCGGGGGCGCCTGTCTCATCGGCGCCCCGCCTGAGCGGACGGGTTCAGTCGCCGCCGGGATTGCGCCAGCGCGAAGGCCAGCAGGAAGCCGGCCACGGTGATCAGCCCGGCCTCGTCATGCGCCGCCTCGAAGGCCTCGGGGATCATGGTGCCGGCCAGGATGGTACCGGTGGGGGCGATTGCCCGCGCGGCGGATCGCCGCACGCCCTTGCACGGCGTGACCGGAGCCGGGCGCGGCCATGCCCCGGCGCCGACTGGCGGCCCGCTCCCGCTGCCCTTATGTTCCGGGCAGTCCTGCCCCATCACGGGAAACCAGCCATGCGCGACCCGAACCTGACGCAATACACCCCGAAGGCGCTCGCCGGCGTGACGCCGGAGGAGCTGATCGAGGTCCAGAGCCGCGTGGTGGCCTGCGACGGCGGCGGCGGGGCACTGGGCCATCCGAAGGTGTTCCTGCGCATCGAGGACCGCCAGGTGACCTGCCCCTACTGCTCGCGCACCTACGTCCTGGCCGAGGGCGCGGGCGACGATGGCCACCACTGAGGCGGCCAGCGTCACCCCCGAAATCCTGGCCGAGCCCCCCAGGGAAGCCGAGCCGCACCTGATCCTGGTGGACGGCTCGGGCTACATCTTCCGCGCCTTCCACGCCCTGCCGCCGATGAACCGGCCGGACGGGACGCCGGTGAACGCCGTCTTCGGCTTCACCAACATGCTCGCCCAGTTCCTGACCAAGCATGCGAGCACGCATCTCGCGGTGGTGTTCGACGCCTCCCGCGTCACCTTCCGCAACGCGATCTACGACCAGTACAAGGCGCACCGGCCGGAGGCGCCGCCGGAGCTGGTGCCGCAGTTCGGGCTGATCCGCGAGGCGACCGCCGCCTTCAACGTCGCCTGCATCGAGCTGGAGGGCTTCGAGGCGGACGACCTGATCGCCGCCTATGCCCGGGAGTTCGCCGCGAAGGGCGGGCAGGTCACCATCGTCTCCTCCGACAAGGACCTGATGCAGCTCGTCCGCCCCGGCGTGCAGCTGCTGGACCCGATCAAGCAGAAGCCGATCCGCGAGCCGGAGGTGCTGGAGAAGTTCGGCGTGCCGCCCGAGAAGGTGGTGGACGTGCAGGCGCTGGCCGGCGACAGCACGGACAATGTGCCGGGCGTGCCGGGCATCGGCATCAAGACCGCCGCCGCGCTGATCACCGAATATGGCGACCTGGAGGGGCTGCTGGCCGCCGCGCCGCAGATCAAGCAGCCGAAGCGGCGCGAGGCGCTGATCGCCAATGCCGAGCTGGCCCGCATCAGCAAGCGGCTGGTGACGCTGGACGCCGCCGCGCCGCTGCCGCAGCCGGTGGACGCGCTGCAGGCGAAGCCGCCGGAGCCGGGGCGGCTCGCCGGATTCCTGCGCGAGCAGGGCTTTCGTTCGTTGCTGCACCGGATGGGGCTGGATGGCGACGCGCAGCCGGAAACGGCGCCGGTCAGCCGGCCGCGCTACAACGTGCCTGCGCCGGCCACGCCGGAGCCGGAGGCCGCGCCCGCGGCCGATGCGGCGCCCTTCGGCGGCTACGAGACGATCACCGAGGCGGCCGCCCTTGGCCCCTGGATCGCCGCCGCGCGCGAGGCGGGGGTGATGGGGCTGGACACCGAGACGGACAGTCTGGACGCGCTGCACGCGAAGCTGGTGGGCATCTCGATCGCGGTGGCGCCGGGCAGGGCCTGCTACATCCCGCTCGGGCATGGCGCGCCGCCGGGCAACGGCGACATGCTGCAGGAGGCGCCCGCCGCGCCGGTGCAGATGGCGCAGGAGGAGGCCGTCGCCGCGCTGAGGCCGCTGCTGGAGGACCCCGCGGTCCTGAAGGTGCTGCACAACGCGAAGTATGACCTGGAGGTGCTCTGCCGGGCGGAGAATGGCGGCATCGCCGTCGCGCCGGTGGATGACACCATGCTGATCTCCTACAGCATGGATGCCGGGCGGCACGGGCACGGGATGGACGAGCTTTCGCTGCGCCATCTCGGCCACCAGCCCATCACCTATGACGAGGTGACGGGCACCGGCCGCGCCCGCATTCCCTTCGGGCAGGTGGCGCTGGAAAAGGCCACCGCCTATGCCGCCGAGGATGCCGACGTCACGCTGCGGTTGTGGCAGATCCTGAAGCCGCGGCTGCGGCCGGAGCACGCGCTGGCGCTCTACGAGCAGGTGGAGCGGCGCATGGTGCCGGTGCTGCGCGACATGGAGCTGGCCGGCATCAAGGTGGACGGCGCCGAGCTGGCGCGCATCGGCGAGGACTTCTCCCAGCGCATGGTGGAGCTGGAGAAGCAGATCCACGAGCTGGCCGGGCGGGTCTTCAACATCGGCTCGCCGAAGCAGCTCGGGGAAATCCTGTTCGACGAGATGGGGTTGCCGGGCGGCAAGCGCGGCAAGGCCGGGGCCTGGGGCACCGACGCCGCCGTGCTGGAGGAGCTGGCCACGCGGGGGCACGAACTGCCGCGCCGGGTGCTGGACTGGCGCCAGCTCGCCAAGCTGAAGTCCACCTATGTCGAGGGGCTGGCGGCGCAGATCGACCCGCGCGACCGCCGCGTGCACACCGACTTCTCGATGGCCGTCACCTCGACGGGGCGGCTCTCCTCGACCGAGCCGAACCTGCAGAACATCCCGATCCGCACGGAGGAGGGGGCGCGCATCCGGCGGGCCTTCGTCGCCGAGCCCGGGCATGTGCTGCTGGCCGCCGACTACTCGCAGATCGAGCTGCGGCTGCTGGCGCATCTGGCCGATGTGCCCTCGCTGCGCGATGCCTTCGCCAAGGGCGAGGACATCCACAGCCGCACCGCCGCCGACATCTTCGGCCTGGCGCCGGACAAGGTGGACCGGGAGGCCCGGCGGCGGGCCAAGACGATCAATTTCGGCATCATCTACGGCATGTCGGCCTTCGGGCTGGCCTCGCGGCTCGGCATTCCGCCGGCCGAGGCGCGCAGCATCATCGACGCCTATTTCTCCCAGTATCCCGGCATCCTGGAGGAGATGGAGCGGCTGAAGTCCGAGGCGCGGGAGAAGGGCTATGTGCTGACGCCCTTCGGGCGGAAGCTGTGGATCGACGGCATCCAGGCCAAGGAGCAGGCGCGGCGCGGCAATGCCGAGCGCGCGGCGATCAACGCGCCCTTCCAGGGGGGTGCCGCCGAGATCATCAAGCGCGCCATGGTGCGGATGCCGCGCGCGCTGAAGGCGGCCGGGCTCAAGGCGCGGATGCTGCTGCAGGTGCATGACGAACTGCTGTTCGAGGTGCCCGAGGGCGAGGTCGAGGCCACCGCCGAATGCGTCCGCGCCGTGATGGAGGGCGTGGCGGAGCTGCGCGTGCCGCTGAAGGCCGAGATCGGGCACGGGGCGAACTGGGGCGAGGCGCACTGAGAAGGGGGGGCGCTCCGCGAGGGGCGGGTCCGCAGAAGCGAAGGGGGAGGCAAAGCTTGGGGGAGTGAACTCCCCCAAACCCCCTCCTTCTTCTGTCAGTTCCGGGTCGCGCCTGCGGCCAGCGCGGCAGGACTGACAAAAAGAAAGAATTCTCCCCCGCTCCTGCCCCTGACGGGTTTCCGGCGGTCGCCCCCTGTTCAGCCCGGTTTCAGGCTGACCCAGAAGCATCCTTCGAAGGGCAGCGCCACGCTGCTCGACGCCGCCCTCCGCTACGACCTGGAGGCCCTGGCGCCGGCGCTGAAGGGGGTGCGGCTGGCGGTGAACGCCACCAACCTGACCGGCAAGGAATACGCCACCTGCGCCCAGGGCTACTGCTACTGGGGGCCGGCCGCACCGTCATCGGCAGCCTGCGGTACCGCTGGTAGAGAAGCGGCGGCGGGCCATTCCCCTCCGGAGGCGACGCGTATCCCTGACCTGCGCCGCTTCCGGTTGAGCCGGGCGCCGCAAGGGTCTATCCCGCGCGCCAGAGACTGCTTGGAAGGCTCGCCCGCCATGGCCGACATCATGACCATCCGCCGCGCCCTGATCTCGGTGCATGACAAGACCGGATTGCTGGACTTCGCCCGCTTCCTGGCGGGCAAGGGGGTGGAGATCCTCTCCACCGGCGGCACCGCGCGGCTGCTGCGCGAGAGCGGCGTGGCGGTGGTGGACGTCTCCGACCATACCGGCTTTCCCGAGATCCTGGACGGGCGGGTGAAGACGCTGGTGCCGCAGATCCATGGCGGCCTGCTCGGCCGCCGCGCCGACCCCAACCATGTCGCGCAGATGCAGCAGCACCGGATCGCGCCGATCGACCTGCTGGTCTCGAACCTCTACCCCTTCGAGGCGACGGTGGCGAAGGGCGCCTCCTACGAGGAGACGGTGGAGGAGATCGACATCGGCGGGCCGGCCCTGACCCGCGCGGCGGCCAAGAACCACGAGGACGTGGCGGTCATCACCGATCCCGCGCAGATGGCCGGGGTGCAGGCCGAGATCGAGGCGCAGGGCGGCACCACGCTCGCCACCCGCAAGCGGCTCGCCGCCGCCGCCTTCGCCCGCACGGCCGCCTATGACACGGCGATCTCCACCTGGTTCGCCGCGAAGCTGGAGCAGGACTTCCCGCCGCGCCTCGCCGTCGCCGGCGCGCTGAAGCAGACGCTGCGCTACGGCGAGAACCCGCACCAGCAGGCCGCCTTCTACACCGATGGCAGCGGCCGCCCCGGCATCGCCACCGCGACGCAGGTGCAGGGCAAGGAGCTCTCCTACAACAACCTGAACGACACCGACGCGGCCTTCGAATGCGTCGCCGAGTTCGAGAACCCGGCGATCGTCATCGTCAAGCACGCCAATCCGTGCGGCGTGTCGGAGGGGGGCTCGCTCGCCACCGCCTGGGACCTGGCGCTGCGCTGCGACCCGGTCTCGGCCTTCGGCGGCATCGTCGCCGCCAACCGCAGGCTCGATGCCGCCGCCGCCGAGCGGATCTCCGCCATCTTCACCGAGGTGGTGGTGGCGCCGGACGCCGACGACGAGGCCAAGGCGATCTTCGCGAAGAAGAGGAACCTGCGCCTGCTGCTGACCGGCGGCCTGCCCGACCCGGCGGCGCCGGGACGGATCATCCGCTCGGTCTCCGGCGGCTTCCTGGCGCAGTCGCGCGATGCCGGGCGCATCACCGAGGCGGCGCTGAAGGTGGTGACCAGGCGCGCACCGACCGAGCAGGAGATGGCCGACCTGCTCTTCGCCTTCCGCGTGGCGAAGCACGTCAAGTCCAACGCCATCGTCTATGCCAGGGGCGGCGCCACCGTGGGCATCGGCGCCGGGCAGATGAGCCGGGTGGATTCCGCCCGCATCGCCGCCTGGAAGAGCGCCGAGGCCGCCAAGGCCGCCGGGCTGGAGGCGCCGCTGGCGCATGGCTCCGTGGTCGCCTCGGACGCCTTCTTCCCCTTCGCGGACGGGCTGCAGGCCGCCGCCGCCGCCGGCGCCACCGCGGTGATCCAGCCGGGCGGCTCGATCCGCGACAAGGACGTGATCGCCGCCGCCGACGAGGCGGGACTCGCCATGGTGTTCACGGGGATGCGGCACTTCCGGCACTGATGGCCGCCGGGGGAGAATGAATTCTCCCCCGGACCCCCTCTTCTTTTTTCTGCCGGTTCGGCCGCGTGGGGGCGCGCGCCCTCGCCCCGGGCGGAGCCGAAGACGGACAGAAAAAAGAAGGGGGCCTGGGGGAATTCATTCCCCCAGCCTTCGGTACATGAAGGTCGTGCTGACGCCTGAGCCATCGTTGTCCAGCGCGTAGCCCGGCACCTGCCCGGCGGGCCGCCAGCCGAGCGAGCGGTACAGCGCCTCCCCGGCGTCGCCGCTGCGGGTGTCCAGCACCAGCAGGGGGCGGCGCAGGTCACGGGCGAGGCCCTCCAGGGCCAGCATGATGGCCCGGCCGATGCCCTGGCGGCGGGCTTCCGGGTGGACCATCACCTTCGAGACCTCCGCCCGGTGCCGGCCGTTCGGCATCCCCGCCAGGGCCAGCGCCCCGGTGCCGAGGATGCGCCCGCCCTGGCGCGCCACCAGCACGCGGCGGGAGCCCTCGCGCAGCGCCGCCTCCTGGCCGCGCCAGAAGGCCTCCGCCTCGCCCGCGCGCATCGGCAGCAGGAAGCCGATGCTGGCGCCATCCCCCACGCAGGCGCGCAGCAGGGCCGCGAGCTCCGGCACCGCCGCCGGCAGGGTTTCCGCGGTGAGTTCCTCGATCATCGGCATCCCTAGGGCTGGCAAATGGCGAGGACGTAGCGCGCGGCCTCGCCCCCGGACGGGCAGTGGAAGCGCGTCGCGCCATGCAGGCGGTAGCGCAGGCAGTCCCCGGGCGCGAGGCGGTGCGTCACGCCCTCGACGGTCAGCTCCAGCGCGCCCTCCAGCAGCCAGAGATGGTGCTCCAGCCCGGGCTGCGGCGAATCCTCGTAGGCGATGGCGGCGCCGGGCGGCAGCCGGCCCTCCAGCATCTCGCCGCGCAGCCCGGGGCCGGGCGGCGAGACGGTGCGGCGGCGGAAGCCGGTCTCGGGGTCGGTCCAGCAGGGCTGGGCGGCGGCAGGGACGAAGGGCGAGGCGCTTTCCTCGATCTCGCGCATCAGCCAGGAGAGGGTGCGGCCATAGGCGGCGCAGAGCCGGCCGAGCATGGCGGCGGTCGGGCTGGTCTCGCCGCGTTCCAGGCGGGACAGGGTGGCGCGGCTGATGCCGGTGCGCTCCGCCAGCGCCTCCAGGGAAAGCCCCTGCTCCGCGCGCAGCCCGGCCATCCGGTTGGCGAGGCGGGCTTCCAATGGATCGGGCGCGGGGTTCTCTCTCACGTGAGAGAATTTCTCTCTCTGGAGATGCGCCGTCAAGCCCTTGTTCGCTCCGCTCCCGCGCGGCCTGTAGAATGGGCGGGACTGCCCCGGAGTGCGCCATGTCCGACTGGATCCTGCCCATCGCCTGCGTCGCCGTGCTGATCACGCTAGGGCTGCTCGCGCTCATGCTGCGGCGGCGCCCCGCGCAGGAGGAGGGGCTGGCGATGGAGGGCTTCGCCATGCTGGCCGGCAAGCTGGAGGCGCTGGCCGGCAGCCAGGAGCGGCTGGCCGGCATGACCGCCGACCGGCTGGCGCAGCAGGACCGGCTGCTGGCCGAGCGCCTCGCCGCCGCCACCGAGGCGCTGAACCGCAGCATCCTCGCGCAGAACCAGCGGCTCGACACGGCGCTCGCGACGCAGAACGAGCGGCTGGCCCGCAGCCTCTCCGACTCGGCGCAGCGGGCGCAGGAGACGGCGGGGCAGATCCATGAGCGGCTGGCGGTGATCGACGCCGCGCGGCAGAACATGGAGGCGCTGGGCAGCCAGGTCAGCACCCTGGCCGGCATCCTCGGCAACAAGCAGTCGCGCGGGGCCTTCGGGGAGATGCAGCTGCGCCAGCTCATCGAGGACCGGCTGCCGCCGGACGGCTTCGCCTGGCAGCACACCCTCTCCACCGGCGTGCGCTGCGACTGCCTGATCCGCCTGCCCTACCCGCCCGGCCCGGTGGTGGTGGACAGCAAGTTCCCGCTGGAGGCCTGGCAGGCGCTGCGCGACGCCGAGGACGCGCCCGCCCGCACCGTCGCCGCCCGGCAGTTCAGCGCCGACATGCGCAGGCATATCGACGACATCGCGCGGAAGTACCTCATTCCCGGCGAGACGGCGGAGGGGGCCATCCTCTTCGTGCCCTCGGAGGCCGTGTTCGCCGAGCTGCACACCGGCTTCGCCGCGGTGGTGGACGAGGCGCAGCGCAAGCGCGTCTATGTCGCCTCGCCGACCACGCTCTGGGCCATGCTCTCGGCCATGCGGGCGCTGATGCAGGACATCCGGATGCGGGCGCAGGCCGGGCGCATCCAAGAGGAGGTCGGCAAGCTGATGGGCGATATCGGCCGGCTGAACGACCGCGTCGGCAAGCTGAAGGCGCACTTCACCCAGGCGCAGGACGATATCCGCCAGATCGACATCAGCACGGACAAGATCCTGCGCGCCGGGGCGCGGATCGAGGCGGTGGAGATCGAGGACGAGGCCGCCGCGCTGCCCGCCGGGGAGGGCAAGGGGCAGGCGCCCGCGCTGTGGTCGGCCGGGGCCAGGGGCGCCGCCCCTGGAACCCCGGCGGGGGGATAGGCTCCCTCCGGACCCCGCCGTCAGGGGCGGTGCAGGTCCTTGCAGGCCACCCACCACTGGGTGGTGGCCACGGCATCGGTGATCGCGCCGACAATCCCGCCGTTTTGCTGCGCGAATTCCAGCACGCAGAGCGGGCCCGCCGGCGAATCGACCTCCGTGACCGTGACCGCCCGGCAGCCCTCCGGCGAGAGGTTGCCGTTGCTCTGGATGGCCTGCTCCATCTTCTCGCGCGTGGGGCAGGCAGCGATGCTCAGGGGCTCGGCAGCGCCGGCCTCGCCCAGGATCAACAGGCCGGCCCCGAAAGCGGCCGTCGCGGCAGCGAGACGTAGCATGGCAGGTTCCCTCCGGGCCATTCGGCAGGGAGACGCGGCAGCAGGGCATCCGGTTGCAGCCGCCGGTGCGGCTCCGGCGGCCGGAAGCTGGCAACGGAACCGCCCGGCCCATGTTCTGCAAACGCGAGAAGGAGGTTTCCATGCGGCGGCAGCCGGAAGACCCGCCTCGGCGCGAAGGCCCCTCACCCGCCGGCGCGGCGGGCCTTCGCAGAGGGAGGCACTGAGCATGGCGCTCCGCATCGAGGACTACGCCCTGATCGGCGACACCGAGACGGCCGCCCTGGTCGGCCGGGATGGCTCGGTGGACTGGCTCTGCTGGCCCCGCTTCGACAGCGGCGCCTGCTTCGCCGCCCTGCTGGGCACGCCGGACCACGGCCGCTGGCGCATCGCGCCCACCGCCCCCGAGCCCCGGGTGCACCGCGCCTACCGCGACGGCACCCTGATCCTCGAGACCCGTTTCGAGACGCCGGAGGGCGCGGTGACGCTGGCGGACTGGATGCCGGTCCGCCAGGGCGCCCCCCACCTGGTCCGCAGGGTGACCGGGCAAAGAGGCCGCGTCGCCATGCAGATGGAGCTGACGCTGCGCTTCGACTACGGGCGCGACGTGCCCTGGGTGACGCAGCTTCCGGACGGCGCGGAGGGCATCTGCGCCATCGCCGGCCCGGACATGGCGGTGCTGCGCTCGCCCGTGCCGGTCGAGGGGAAGGATCTGCGGACCATCGCCGCCTTCGAGGTCGAGGAGGGGCAGTCGCTCACCTTCACCCTCGCCTATGGTCCCTCCCATCTGCCCGTGCCTCCGCCTCTCGATGCGGATGCGGCGGCCGCCGAGACGGAGGAGGCCTGGCGGAGCTGGGCGGGGCAGGTCGAGGAGGCCGGCCCCTGGACGGAGGCCGTCCGGCGCTCCGCCGTCACCCTGAAGGCGCTGACCTATCGCCCGACCGGCGGCATCGTCGCCGCCCCCACCACCTCGCTGCCGGAATGGCCGGGCAGCGAGCGCAACTGGGACTATCGCTATTGCTGGCTGCGCGACGCCACCTTCACGCTGCTGGCGCTGCTGCGCACCGGCCATGTGGAGGACGCCCGCGCCTGGCGCGACTGGCTGCTGCGCACCACCATGGGCAGCCCCTCCCAGGTGCAGATCATGTACGGGCTCGCCGGCGAGCGGCGGCTGTCCGAATGGGAGGTGGACTGGCTGCCGGGCTTCGAGGGCTCGAAGCCTGTCCGCATCGGGAACGGCGCGCACCGGCAGCTGCAGCTCGACATCTACGGCGAGTTGATGGACGCGCTGCACCAGGCGCACCGGCGCGGGCTGACGATCACGCCCGCGGCCTGGGACCTGCAGCGCGCGCTGATGGATCACCTGGAGACGGTGTGGCAGGAGCCGGACGAAGGCCTCTGGGAGCCGCGCGACCGCCGCCGCTGCTTCACCCATTCCAAGGTGATGGCCTGGGCCGCCCTGGACCGCGCCGTACGCGGCATCGAGGCCTTCGGGCTGGAAGGCCCGCTCGACCGCTGGCGCGCGCTGCGTAAGGCCATCCATGCCGAGATCTGCGAGAAGGGCTACGACGCCGACCGTGGCAGCTTCGTGCGCAGCTACGGCTCGCGCGAGGTGGATGCGAGCCTGCTGCTGCTGCCGACGGTCGGCTTCCTGCCGCCGGAGGATCCCCGCATCCGCGGCACCATCGCCGCCGTCGAGCAGGACCTGCTGGTCGACGGGCTGGTGCGGCGCTACCGCACCGAGCATGTCTCGGATGGCCTGTCCGGCCGCGAAGGCGCCTTCCTCGCCTGCAGCTTCTGGCTTGTCGATGCCTATGCGCTGACCGGGCGCCGCGCGGAGGCGGCGGCGCTGTTCGAGCGGCTGCTGGCGCTGCGCAACGATGTCGGCCTGCTCTCGGAGGAATACGACCCGCAGGCAGGGCGGATGCTGGGCAACTTCCCGCAGGCCTTCTCGCATGTCGCGCTGGTGAATGCCGGCTACACCCTGGCCGCCACGCAATCAGAATCGCGCCGGCTGCGGACCGGGACGCCGGCCGGCCCGGACCCCGAGGCCGGCCGCTCGGCGCAGTGAGCCGGGCGGGGCGGCATCCCCGGGCCGCCGCCGCCGTTAACCGGCGGTGGGACGGCGTGCCCACCGAGCGAGAAGGATGCAAGCCATGGTCGACACCACGCGGATCCGTGAGCACATGCCCGTGCTGGATTGCAACGGGGAGCATATCGGCACGGTGGACAAGCTGGATGCCGGCCGCATCAAGCTGACCGCCGCGGACAGCCGGGACGGGCAGCACCATTTCCTGCCGCTCTCGGAAATTTCCGCGGTGGACGAGGAAAAGGTCACGACCCAGCTGAGCCGTGAGGAAGTGCTGCGCCTGCTGCGGAGTGGCGCGCAGCGCCGGCACACCGAGGCGTAGCGGCGCGCTCGCGGGGCTGCGTACCGCGTCTCTGGCGCTTTCGTGAGGGGCAGGCCGCTTTCGGCGCCGCTCACATGCCTGTCGCACCGGGCGACAAAACCGGAAATTCCATTTGCAGCACAGGATTGCCGGGCAATCGGTGTCCTGCGGAAGCGGGATGCCGGCCCCCCCCTGTCAGTAAGCCGTGATCGTCCTGCTCTCTGGCTTGCCTCGCCGCAGGCAAAGGCCGAAGAATGTGCACTGCAGCGCAAAAGCCGCCGATTGCAGGGAAACCTCATCTGAGCAGGGTGGTTATAGCAGGCGCCCCCAAAGGCCGGCTGCAAAAGACGACTTCCTGGCAGCAGGAAAAGACAGCAATCAGAAATTGAACGCTGCGCGTGGTAACCAACCGCAAGTATAAACTGGCGGTTGATAAACCCCGCGCCCTCTAACGCCAGCCCGGCGCGGGCGCACAGATAGTTTATAAGATTCGGTTAACTAATAGCAAATTCGTTCTACCAATCGTTTTTTTCGTGTGTATTTTGAGACGCCATCGCACGGATATTCCAAGCCGCCTGTGACCGGAGTCCCTCTATGACCCATACAAACTGGTTGAACAACATCCAGATCGACAACGCGACGAATCTGGAACAAGGCCTGTATGGATCCATTGCTCCGGCACGCCCGGCTTGGCATCACGTCGGCAAACGTGTTCTTGATGTGGCAGCTTCCGGAGCGGCGCTTCTTGTCCTGGCGCCTCTTTTTATTCTGCTTTCCCTTGTCATCATGCTGGATGGCGGCTCGCCCGTCTTTGGTCACCAGCGGATCGGCCGCAACGGCCGTTCGTTCCGCTGCCTGAAGTTCCGCAGCATGGTGCCCAATGCGGGTGAAGTGCTCGCCAAGCTCCTGCAGGACGATCCGGAGGCGGCACATCTCTGGGCCACCACGCGCAAACTGCCGCGTGATCCGCGCGTCACCTCCATCGGACGCTTTCTGCGCGCCACCAGCCTCGACGAATTGCCGCAGCTGATCAACGTGCTGCGCGGCGAGATGAGCCTGGTCGGCCCGCGACCGGTGGTGCAGGAGGAACTGACCGAACATTATGGCGCCGCGGCGGCCAGCTATCTCTCGGTGCGGCCCGGCATCACCGGCCTGTGGCAGATCAGCGGCCGCAGCGACACCAGCTACGCGGAGCGCGTGGCCCTCGATTGCCGCTATGTGCACGAATTCTCCTTCTGGTCCGACCTGAACATCCTGTGGCGCACCATTCCCGCCGTGCTCGCCGGGCGCGGCGCGTACTAAGGTCCAGCCACCCGGAATGTCCGTCCTGCAGACCCCGCCCATGGCGGGGTTTTGCATTTTCCAGGCCCCTCCCCGCCCTGCCCTGCCACCCGGCATGACGGAAACCATGCTGGCGCCCTCGAAGGAATCGCGGAAACGATGATCGCGCGCAACGTCCTCGCCAACCTGATCGGGATGGCGGTCTCCATCGGCGTGCAGGCCGGACTCGCCTTCGGTGGCTACCGTCTGGCAGGCGCCGAGCAGTATGGGCTGATCGGCTTTTTCACCGTTCTGCTGATCGCCGCAGCGATCTTCGACAACGGCCTGGGGCAGACCGTCACGCGCGCCGTGGCCCGCAACCAGGTGGAAGCGCCCGCCACCACCGGCACGCTCGTCTTCAACTTCGCCCTGATCTATCTCGGCCTCGCCACCCTGCTGATCCTGGCCGTCTGGGCGCTCGCGCCGCTGCTCGCCACCCACTGGCTGAAGCCGCAGCACATCAGCACGGCGGAGGTGCGCGAGTGCCTGGTGCTGATGGGCTTCGCAATCGGCATCCAGCGCCTGCGCGGCATCTTCCAGGCCACCCTGGAGGGGCTGGAGCGGCAGGTGCTGAGCAACCTGCTGCTCTCCGCGACAGGGCTGCTGCGGCTCGCGCTCGGGCTGGGCGCGCTGGCCTTCGTGGCGCCGACGGCGGAAGCCTTCTTCTGGGGCCAGATCCTGGCCAGCCTGTGCGAGACCGTCACCTTCGCCTGCGCGGTGGGGCGCGTGACGCCCGGCGCCTTCCGCCCGCAAGGGCTGGAAGGCGGGCTGATCTGGCAGACGCTGCGTTTCGCCGGCGTCAACATGGCCGCCGCCGCCACGGGAACGCTGGTGCAGATCGCCGATTCGCTGGTGATCAGCGCCATGCTGCCGCTGGCGACGTTCGGGAAATACTCGCTCGTCTCCACCATGTGCTCCGCGATGGTGCGCCTGACCGCGCCGCTGATCACCGCCGCCTTCCCGCGCATGGCCGCCTATGTGCGGGCCGAGCGGGCGGCCGAGTTGCGGCGCCTCTTCTTCACCGCCTCGCAGGCGACCTTCGCGCTGATGCTGACCGCGGCCGGCGCGCTGGTCTTCTTCGGCGCAGCCTTCCTGGAACTGGTGAGCGGCGATTCCGCAGCGAGCGCCGACTTCGCCCCCGTTCTCGCCGCCCTGGCCCTCGCCTATGCGCTGAGCGGCCTCTGCCGCCCCGCGCACGCGCTGCAGATGGCGGAGGGCGATCCGGCCACCGCGCTCAGGATCAACCTGGTGACCGGCGCGCTGTACCTGCCCGCGATTCTCCTGCTGACGCCCCGCTTCGGCGTGATCCTGCCGGCGCTCTGCCTGACGGGCGCCAACCTGCTGGCCTTCGTGCTGTTCACCGCCACGGCCTTCCGCGGGCGGCTGCGCGGCGAGGCGCTGCGATGGCTGCGGAGCAGCGTGCTGCCGCAGGCCGCCGTGATCGCCGCCGCCTATGCCGGTCTGCGGCTGATGACGGACACGGCCCTGCCGCTGCCCGTGCGGCTGGGCATGGCCGTGGCAGCCTCGGGGCTGGCGCTGGGCGCGGCCGTGCTGGTCAGCAACCGCCTGCGCCCGCATCTGCTGCAAATCCCGCGGCGCCTCCACCTGCGGTCCGGCCAGAACGGCGCCTCCACCGCGGCATCCTGAAGCCTTCCGCAGCCGCCGCAAAAGCGACGAAGGCCGGTGGATTGCTCCACCGGCCTCCGCATCGCGTCAGGGCCGCACGGCGCGGGCGCCGCCAGCCTCACAAAGAGCGGGCGCTGCTGCTGCGCAGGCGGGCCCGCGCGCGCTCCAGCTGCGCCAGCAGCCGGACCGCCGGCGCCACCATGGGCATGCGGTACTTGGCATACATCAGCGCCTGAATCGCATTGCGGCGCAGGATGCCGGCGCGGCAGGCACGCCAGATCTCGGGCGGCAGGCGGCGGCGCAGCACCTGCGTCATCGGCAGATGCGGGAACCAGCGGTAGAGTGCCTTCGGCTGGTTGCGGACCAGCGTGCGGTGATAGTGATCCTCGGTATGAGCCTCGCGGGTGAGCAGCACCTCCGACAGCTCCAGATGCTCGCCCTCCAGCAGGTTCAGCGCCATGACGATCCAGTCATAGCCGAAGACATCGATGTCCGCCGGGAAGCTGCGCTTCAGCGCCTCGGTGCGGAACACGCCGTAGAAGCGCGAGACCTCGCCCGGATCCCAGAGGAACCGCGCCAGGCGCTCCTGCTGGGTGCCGCGCAGGGCGAAGGTGCCGTTCGACATCTCCTGCCGCCCGCCGGGCCAGGCCATGACCACGCGCGAGGTGCTGACCACGGCGGTGGGATGCGCGCGGAGGTTCTCCAGGTTCTTGCGGATGAAGTCCGGCGCCCAGACATCGTCATGGCAGGCCCACATGAAATAGGGCGAATCGGCCTGCATCAGTACGAAGCGGAAATTGCCGCAGATGCCCAGATTCTCTGGCTGCCGGATCACCGTCACGCGGGGATCCGCGCGCGCATAGGCATTGCAGATCTCGACGGTGTCGTCAGTCGAGCAGTTGTCGGAGATGATCAGGCGCAGATTGCGGTGGGTCTGTGAAAGCAGGGAATCGATCGCTGTTCTGATCTGATCACCACCGTTTCGAACAGGCATGCCGATCGTGACTAGCGGTTCATCCATCATGCTGAGCATCCCCGGTCGGGCGGTGGGTTGGTAAAGCGTGGTGGGCGGCGGTTACCTCACCGGCTCCAGCATTGTGTAAAAAAAATCGATCCATGCACGCCGAAATAATACAAATTTTTGAGATTATCGGGGCGTGCAGGAGAGACTTCCGTTTTCCGGGGGCGCAAAGCATGGGAAGGACGGCGGCTCAGGGGATGAGGCTACTTCATGCCAGCTTGGCGAAATTTTGAAAATCACAAAGCGGTTGAAGTAACCAATCAGTGATGATGAGCATCCTGTACAAAAGGCGAATAACAAACCAAACTGAGAAACTGTCGCGGGAATAAGACAGGTTCCCATAATATTGGTTTGCCCCAGAGCAAGGGTTCGCAGGATGAAGGCAGTAATCTTGGCCGGTGGACTTGGCACCCGACTTTCGGAAGAAACGACCGTGCGGCCGAAACCCATGGTTGAGATTGGCGGAAGGCCTATCCTTTGGCATATCATGAAGATCTACAGTGCCCACGGCATTAACGATTTCATCGTTTGCCTGGGCTATCGTGGGAATGTCATCAAGGAATACTTTAAAAACTACTTCATGTATATGTCGGACGTGACTTTCGATCTCCGTGAAAACCGGGTCGAAATTCACAATGCCCGTGCCGAGCCCTGGCGCGTCACTCTCGTCGACACGGGCGAGGCCAGCATGACCGGCGGTCGAATTAAGCGGGTACTTCCCTACCTGCGCGGCGATGACGCCTTCTGCCTGACCTATGGCGATGGGGTTGGCAATATCGACATCACTGCAACCATTGCTCTGCACAAGCGGGAGGGCCGCCTGGCGACGATGACGGCGACCCAGCCGGCCGGACGCTTCGGCGCCCTGCGGATCGAAGGCAACCAGGTGAAGGCCTTCAAGGAGAAGATCCATGGCGACGGCGGCTGGATCAACGGCGGCTTCTTCGTCCTGAGCCCGCAGATCGGCGAGTATATCGACGGCGACAGCACGGTCTGGGAGGACGCCCCGATCGAGCGGCTCGTCGCCGACGACCAGATGAGCGTGTACCAGCACAACGGCTTCTGGCATCCGATGGATACGATCCGCGACCGCGCCCATCTCGAGGGCCTCTGGGCCTCGGGCAAGGCCCCCTGGCGTATTTGGGAGTGCTGAACGCCATGCGCATCCTCATCACCGGCAACATGGGCTATGTCGGCCCGGTCCTCGTCGCGCATCTGCGCGGCGTCATGCCCGAGGCCCATCTGGTCGGCTTCGACCGCGGCTGGTTCGGCCACTGCCTCACCACGCGCGACCCGCTGCCGGAGACCCTGCTCAATGAGCAGCGCTTCGGCGATGTGCGGGACATCGGCGTCGAGGACCTGCGCGGCTTCGATGCGGTGGTGCATCTGGCCGCCATCTCGAACGACCCGATGGGGCAGCGCTTCGAGGCGGTGACCGACGCCATCAACCACCAGGCCAGCGTGCAGGTGGCCAAGGCGGCGGCCGAGGCCGGCGTGAAGCACTTCGTCTTCGCCTCCAGCTGCAGCGTCTATGGCTTCGCCTCCGAGGGCCGCGCCCGCGTCGAGGGCGACACGCTGAACCCGCTGACCGCCTATGCGCGCTCCAAGATCGACACCGAGACGTCGCTCCGCGCGCTGGACAACAGCGGCATGGTGATCAGCTGCCTGCGCTTCGCGACCGCCTGCGGCATGTCGCCGCGCCTGCGGCTCGACCTCGTGCTGAACGACTTCGTCGCCGGCGCGCTGGTCAACAACGAGGTCAGCGTGCTGAGCGACGGCACGCCCTGGCGCCCGCTGATCCATGTGCGCGACATGGCGCGCGCCATCGAATGGGCGATCCAGCGCAGGCCGGAGAATGGCGGCGCCTTCCTGACCGTCAATGTCGGCAGCGAGCGCTGGAACTACCAGGTGCGCGATCTGGCCGAGGCCGTGGGGCGCGCCATGGAAGGCGCCAAGGTTTCCATCGCCACCTCCGCGCCGCCGGACAAGCGCTCCTACAAGGTGGACTTCTCGCTCTACGAGAAGCTGGCGCCGGACCACCAGCCGCAGGAGACCCTGGAAGGCGCCGTCGCCGAGCTGCGCGACCGCCTGCAGGAGCAGGGCTTCGCCGACCGCGACTACCGCAAGTCCGCCGCCATCCGGCTGGTCACGCTGGAGAAGCTGATCGCCTCCGGCGCGGTGGACGGCAACCTGGAGCCGGTGGGCGCCAAGCGCGAGCTGCAGCGGGGAGAGGCCGCATGAAGTTCACCAAGGCACCCCTGCAGGATGCCTATGTGATCGAGATGGAGCCGCGCGGGGACGAGCGCGGCTTCTTCGCCCGGGCCTATTGCGAGAACGAGTTCCGCGAAGCGGGACTGGTCAGCCATTACGCGCAGGTCAACAACTCGCTCAGCGTGCAGAAGGGCACCCTGCGCGGCATGCACTACCAGCTGCCGCCCGCCGCGGAGGTGAAGCTGGTGCGCTGCCTGCGCGGCGCGCTCTACGATGTCATCCTCGACCTGCGGCCCGATTCGGCCACCTACGGCAAGTGGTTCGGCATCGAGCTGAGCGAGGACAACCGCACCATGCTCTACGTACCGCGGGGCTTCGCGCATGGCTTCGTCACGCTGCGCGAGAACACCGAGGCCTTCTACATGGTGAGCGACGCCTACATGCCCGGCGGCGAGCGGGGCCTGCGCTATGACGATCCGCAGTTCGGCATCGAATGGCCGATTCCGCCGGAGGTCATCTCGGAGAAGGACCAGAACTGGCCCCTCTTCGACCCCGAGTTCCACGCCATTGAACGCCTGCGCGGCCTGCGCTGAGGGCGCGAGAGAAGACCCATGATCTATGACAGGCTGCTCCGCGAGCGCGCCCAGGCCGGGAAGCCGGTGCGCGTCGGCATGTTCGGCGCCGGCTTCATGGCCCGCGGCATCACCAACCAGATCCTGAACTCCGTGCCGGGCATGGTGCTGGCGGTGATCTGCAACCGCAGCGTCGAGCGCGCCCGCGCCGCCTATGAGCAGGCCGGCGCCCGCGAGGTGGAGGTGGTGGACTCGAAGGCGGCGCTGGAAGCCTGCATCCGCGACGGCCGCCCGGCGATCACCGCGGACCCGATGCTGCTCTGCGAGGCGGAGGGGCTGGACTGCCTGATCGACGCCACCGGCGCCATCGAGTACGGCGCCGAGATCAGCCTGGCGGCGATCAGGAACCGCAAGCCGATGGTCTCGATGAACGCCGAGCTGGACGGCACGGTGGGGCCGCTGCTGAAGCGCAAGGCAGACGAGGCGGGCGTCATCTTCACCGGCGCCGACGGCGACCAGCCGGGCGTGCAGATGAACCTCTACCGCTTCGTCGTCTCGATCGGGCTGACGCCGCTGGTCTGCGGCAACATCAAGGGCCTGCAGGATCCCTACCGCAACCCGACGACGCAGGAAGGCTTCGCCAGGCAGTGGGGGCAGGACCCCTACATGGTGACCAGCTTCGCCGACGGCACCAAGATCAGCTTCGAACAGGCCATCGTCGCCAATGCCACCGGCATGACGGTCTCGAAGCGCGGCATGATCGGCGCCGACCATCGCGGCCATGTGGACGAGCTGACCCAGGCCTATGACATCGACATGCTGCGCGAGAAGGGCGGCATCGTGGACTACGTGGTGGGCGCCAAGCCGGGCCCCGGCGTCTATGTGCTGGCCACGCATGACGATCCGAAGCAGAAGCACTACCTGAACCTGTACAAGCTCGGCACCGGGCCGCTCTACAGCTTCTACATCCCCTACCATCTCTGCCATTTCGAGGTGCCCCTCTCGGTGGCGCGGGTGGTGCTGTGCCAGGACCCGGTGATCCAGCCGCTGGCCGGCCCGCGCGTCGAGGTGGTGGCCACGGCCAAGACCGACCTCAAGGCCGGCGACGAGATCGACGCGCTCGGCGGCTACAAGAGCTATGGCCAGTGCGAGACCTACACCATCTCCCGCGCCGAGCGGCTGCTGCCGATCGGCATCGCCGTCGGCTGCAGGCTGAAGCGCGACGTCGCGAAGGACACGGTGCTGACCTATGACGACGTGGAGCTTCCCGCCGGCCGGCTGATCGACCGGTTGCGCGCCGAGCAGGACGAGGTCTTCCCGGCCTGACCGCGGGCCGCCTTTCTCCAGGCGACCCACCCCTTTGCAGAGAAGCCCGCCGGCCAGGGCAGGCGCGCGCAGACCCCGGCGCGCCTGCCGCCCCCCCTACAGGTCGGCGGACCCGATGCCGCACCCCGCCCCCCCCTTCCCCCTGCGGGGTGCGGCATCACACCATGGCAGAAATCCCACAAGCCGCGGCTTCCTGACTCCGGCTCTGCCGGACAGTCTTGATTAAGTCGCTTTTCATGAGACAATTCGCCGCCGCGTCCATTCCGGTGCGGGTCTAGAGCAGATCCCGTTCCGATAGCATCATCGGAACGGGGGAAGATGCTCGTCAAAACAAACGGCTAGAGCATTTTCCGTGAGCCAGGGCGAACGGAAAATGCTCTAGGGGCAGGATCGGATAAGGTCGCCAATATGTTTCTGCGAAACGGTTCCGCTGGGAAAGAAACGAATTCCGCCGCCCGCGGCCGCGCGGCCTCCTCCTCAACCGCCGACTGCCTCCGCTGCGCCCGTGGCCTGGGGCGCGCCGTGCTGCCGGGCGCCGTCCTGCTGCTGCCTGCCCTCGCCGCCGCCCAGACCCAGACCATCGGCCCTGAGGCGACCGAGCGCGGCGTGACCGTGCTGACCCGCCCGCGCCCGGACTACGATCCGACCGGTGTCCGCCTCGGGGCCTTCCGCATCGACGGGGCGGTCGAGGCCGGCATGGGCTTCAGCGACAACATCGAGCCCTCGCGCAGCGAGGAGCTGTCCGACGGTTTCTTCAGCGAGCAGCTGACCGCCGGCATCGGCAGCCAGTGGACGCGGCATGCGGTCGGCCTCAGCGTCACGCAGGACACGCGCCAGTACCTCCAGTACAGCGCCCAGAACTGGAATGATTACGGCGTCGGCATCAACGGGCGCTACGACGTCGGCCGGGCCTCCTCGCTGAACGCGAGCTACAATCATCTTCACAGCCATCTCAGCGTCGACAATTTCGATGTGCAGCAGCAGGAGGGCAGCCTCAGCCGCCCCGTGCCGTTCGACAGCGACATCTTCCAGGTCGGCGGCACCGCGGCCTTCAATCGCCTCGCGCTGTCCACCTCGCTGAGCTACGCCACGATCCGCTACGAGAACGAGACGAATGACGGCGTCCTCGAGCGGAACTCGGAGGACGACTACGACTCGAAGAGCGGCGAGTTCCGCGGCGAGTACAGCCTCGTGCAGGGCCGGCGCATCGTCGGCCTGGTCCGGCTGCAGGACATCAGCTACACGCGCACCGGGCAGAGCGGCCGCGATTCCTTCACCTGGGAGGCGCAGGCCGGCTTCGACTACGATTTCGACGGCGTCTGGCAGGCGCGCCTGCTGGTCGGCTATCGCCAGCGCGACTATGACGAGCCCGGCCGCAAGTCGCTGACCGGCCCGGCCTTCGAGGGCCAGGTCATGTGGATGCCCTCGCAGCTCACCACGGCCACCGTCGCGGTCCAGCGCACGATCGAGGAATCGATCCGCCAGGACAATGTCAGCTACACGCGCACCGCAGCGCGCCTGACGGTGGACCACGAGATGCTGCGCAACGTGATCGTCACGGGCGAGCTGCGTGCCGAGCATCGCGACTATCCCGAGCGCGGCACGGTGACGGACGGCATCGCGCTTGTCGGCGCGCAGATCCTGCTGAATCGCCATCTGGCGCTCAATGCGCAGTACCAGCACACCGAGCGGCTGGATGCGCCGGAAGGCTACCGCGAGTACGGCATCAACGAAGTGCTGGTGCGGCTCCGCTTCGCGCTGTAACGATTTGGCGAATTCGCTTGGCCGACTGAACCCTTCGCGTTCACGGCCAAGCTTTGCTCGGATACAATCTGTTGGCTTGTCCAAAGATTTATCATCCGGGGGTTCGCCCATGTCCCGTTTTCGGTCCCTAGCTTCCGTCGCACCTACGGCACTGCGTGGAATGACACTCGGCGTCTCGCTCCTGGTGGCGGCCTGCGCCACGCCGGGCGCCGGCCTGCCGCCGATTCCGCAGACAGCCGAGAGCAGCACCACCTACAAGCTGGGCTCCGGCGATCAGGTCCGCGTCACGGTCTTCAACGACCCGCGGCTGACCGGCGAATTCCGCGTCAGCGACTCCGGCGTGATCGCGCTGCCGCTGGTCGGCGCAATTCCGGTTTCCGGCCGCACGACGGCCGAGGCAGAGCGCGCCATCGAGCGCGCCCTGCGCAGCCGCAACCTGTTCAACGACCCTTCGGCGGCGGTGGAGATCATCGAGTACCGCCCCGTCTTCGTGCTGGGCATGGTGGAGCGCGGCGGCCAGACGCCCTATCAGCCGGGCATGACGGTGCTTTCGGCGGTCGCCACGATGGGCGGCTTCAACTACCGCGCCATCACCGACTACGTCTCCATCACGCGCCTCGACGAGAATGGGGTGCCGCAGGAATACCGCGGCGAGCGTGACTCGCTGCTGCGGCCCGGCGACGTCATCACGGTGTTCGAGCGCCGCTTCTGAGCCTGCCGATCCCGGCAGGGCTGGCTTGAAGGGCTGGGGAGCCTTCGCGCTCCCCAGCCCTCTTTCGTTTGCGCCGCCTCCCGGACCCTCCGGGGAGGCAGGGCCGCCTTCCCGGACCCCGCGGCCCCTTCATCAGGAAGAGGGCCCCGCAAAGCAAAGCGGGGGAAGATTGCTCTTCCCCCGCTTCGGCAGGCCAGGCCAGGCGCCTGAAGGTCAGGCGGTCGGCGCCGGCAGGCGCTTCAGGTCGGGCGCACCGCTCTTCGCGTAGCCCTCGTAGTAGCCCAGCGGGTCCAGGCGGCCCGGGCGCACCCGGGTCATCACGGTCGCCACGCGGGCGCGCATGGCACGCGGCAGGCGCCGCATGGCCTCCACGACGACCGTGCGGGAAGCCCGCTCCCAGCCGACCGCGAAGAGCACCGCATCGCTGTGCTGCGAGAGCACCACCGCATCGGCCACGCGCATGATCGGCGGGCTGTCGAGCACCACGAGGCGGTACTCGCGGCGGGCGCGGCTCACCAGCTCGGCGAACTGGCGCGATTCGATCAGCGCCTGCGGGTTGGAGGAGGAGCGGTCGGAGAGCAGGACATGCAGGCCCGAGCGCTCATCCACCTGCACCGCATCCTCGAAGCGGGTCTCCCCGCTCAGCACGGCCTCGATGCTGCGGCCGGGCGGCGGCGCACCGAAATAGGAGGAAAGCTGCGGGCGGCGCATGTCGGTCTCGATCAGCAGCACGCGCAGCCCGTCGGCGGCGGAAAGCCGCGCCAGGGAGGCGGCGACGGTGCTCTTGCCGTCCCCCGCCTCGGAGGAGGTCACCAGCACCGTGTTGGCCGGCCCGCCACCGGCGACCGCCTGCATGCTCAGGCGCAGGGCGCGCAGCGTCTCGGCGATGCCGGACTGCCCCTGGTCCAGCACCATGGCCGGCATCCGGTTCTTCCGGCCCCGGCCGAGCGCCGGCAGGCTGCCGACATTCTGCACGCCGGTGATGGTCACGAGATCCTGCACGGAGTTGATCGTGCCGTGCATCAGGCGGCGCAGCACCAGGAAGCCACCCACCAGGAACAGCGCGGCGAAGCCGGTGAAGGCGGCGACGACGGAAGCCGGCGGGCCGCTCGGGCGGAACGGCGCCACGGCGGGCGAGATCACGCGCGCCATCGGGAACTGCGCCGAGGCCAGGCGGGTCTGCTCCGCGCGGGTCAGGAAGGCCTGGTAGATCTGCCGCCTGGCATCGGCCTCGCGCTGCAGCTGCATCAGGCCGACCTCGGCCGTGGCGCCGGTGCGGGCGGTCCTGATCGAACTGTCGAGGGCGGCCTGCGCATCGGCCAGCCGGTCGCGCGCCGCATCCACGTCGCGCCGCAGCGAGCTGACGATCTTGCCGATCTCGGCGCCGATCTGCCGGCGCACGTCACGCAGCTCGGCCTCGGCGGCCAGCCGGTCGGGGTGGCGGGAGCCGAGACGCTGCGCCAGGCTGGCGGCCCGCGCGCCGATCTCGGCCTCGCGGTCGCGCAGGCTCTGGATCACCGGGGAGCCGAGGGTCTCGCTGGCGGCATTGCCGCGCTGGCCGGAGCGCAGCGCGCTGTCCAGCGCCGCCTGGGCGCGGGAGAGCTCCTGCCGCGACACGGCGACACGGCCCTGCTGCTCGCTCACCTGCACGCTGCTGACCGCGCCCTGGGCGGTCTCCAGCAGGCCGGACTGGCGGCGGTAGTCCTGCACCTTGCGGTCGGCCGCCTCGACTTCCTCGCGCAGCGCGTTCAGGCGCTCGGTCAGCCAGACATTGGCCTGCAGCGTGGTGTCACGCTTGGCCATCACCTCCTGCGAGATGTAGCGGTCCATCAGCGTGTTGACGACGTCGGCCGCTTCCTTCGGCGAATCGGCGAAGTAGCGCACCGCCACCACGTTGCTGTTCTCGGTGGTGCGGATCTCCAGGTTGTGCTGCAGCTTCTCGACCGCCACGCCGATGCGGTCCGTCGGGCGCGCCGGCTCCGCCTCGCCCTCGAGCGGCACGGAGGTGCCCAGCACCTCTCCCGCCCAGGCATTGAGGGAGGTGACGGCGCCATGCACCCAGGCGGTCACCGGCGTCAGCAGTGCCGCCATCATGCCGGGCGCCTCGTCGGGCTGTTGGTCCAGCCCCAGGGAGCGGGCCACTTCCTCGGCCAGCTGGCGCGAGCGCAGGATGTCCGCCTCGGTGCGGACGCGCTGCGGACCGGGCGCGTTGAGCGCGGCCATCTGGTTCAGCTCGGGGATGGCCTGCTCGCGGCTTTCCACCAGCAGCAGGCCCTCGCTGGCAAAGCGGTCGGGCAGGGACTTCGTCACCACGAAGCCGAGCAGCCCGGCGACCACGACGGAAAGGGCAAGCATCAGCTTGCGCCGCCACAGCAGACTCAGGAGATCAGTCAGGCGCATATCGTTTGCCTCATGGGGCCACTTCGACAATCTCTGTGCTGGTCACCCAGAGCCGCGCGGCACAGCCATGCAGGCATGGCGAGGCGCAGCCGGGGATCTTCTGTTTTTACTAAACATGAACAGAGCAAGCCTGTCCAAATAATCATCCCCTGCTCACACGAACGTGGCTGGAGATCGAAAAACTGCCTCGGTAGACAAGCAGAGGCATGTTCGAGGATCCCGGACCGGCTTTTTCTTTGCTTGCTTGCGCGCTGCAACCAGGCTGCCGCTCGGTGCGACGGAAGGAACCGGCTTTGATGCTCCGAGTGCCTGGAGGACGGAATGCTCGTGTTCTTGGCTGCGTTTCCGTTGCACGGGACGCGGTTCTCCCTCTCGCGCGGAGAGCCCCGCTCCTTCGGCCGACTTTGCAAGCTGCAGAGGGCTGAGGCAATGGCGCCTCGCGCAACTTTTGGTGCGGCAGGAAGCAAAAATCGATGATGCCGCCTCTGGCCATTGACGGCGCCGAGCTCCGCCAGGGCCTCTCCGCCGACGAGGGAGAGGCGGCGGTGGTGCGGCGGTGCCTGATCACCGCTTTGTTCGCCTCCATTTTCCTGCAGCGTTTCGCGCTGCCGGTTGGCGAGGACGGCGTCGCGATCAACCTGCTGGTGACGGTCTTCGCCCTGCTGGTGATGGCGGTGCGCGGCGCACTCACGCTCGATCCCGTGCGCACCGTGCTGTTCTTCCTCCTCGCCGCCGCGGCGTCGCTGAGCACGGCGATCAATGCCGGCATGGCCTCGGTGCCGTCGCTGGCATTGTTCCTGCTGATCTACGCGCCCTACATCCTCTCGCTGCGCAACAGCGAGGGCGTGTTCGACGCCTGCGTGCGCGCCTTCCAGGTGATGGTGCTGATCTGCGCGCTGCTCGGCATCCTGCAGTTCTTCACGCAGTTCGTCATCGGCAACCCGATTCCCTTCACCTTCAAGGGAATCGTGCCGGACTGGCTGCTGCTGCCGGGCTTCCACACCGCGAACCCGCTGAGCTGGAACTCGCCTTACTTCAAGAGCAACGGCTTCTTCCTCGTCGAGCCCTCGACCTTCTCGCAGTACCTGGCGATGGCCGTCATCCTGGAGCTGCTGTTCTTCGGGGTCACCTGGCGGCTTCTGGTGTTCGGCCTGGCGCTGCCCACCTCCTATTCCGGCACCGGCCTGGTCCTGCTGCTGTTCATCCTGCCCTGGCTGATGCTCTACCTGCGCGCCTATGGCGCGGTGGTCGGCGCGCTGGTGCTGGTGGTGCTGGCAGTCCTCACCGGCAGCCTGTGGAACCTGGATGCGCTGCTGAACCGCGTGAACGAGTTCGGCTCGCAGGGATCGAGCGCCAATGCGCGCTTCATCGCCGGCGCCTGGGTGGTGGGCGAGTTCCTGCTGGATTCGGCGCGCGACGTGATCTTCGGCTTCGGCCCCGGTTCCTATCCGCAATACGTGAAGCTCGTGCCCTATGAGGCGCATGACCCCGCCTGGGTGAAGATGATCTTCGAGTACGGGCTGCTCGGCTCGGCGGTGTTCTGGCCCTTCTTCCTGATCGCGCTGTTCCGCGGCAGCCCGTCGCGCTGGGTCACCTGGTCCGTGCTGATCGGCTATCTCACCTTCGGCGGCATGCTGCTCGACCCGCGCCTGCATGTCTGGATCCTGATCTTCTGCGTCCTGCCGAAGCGCCCGGCGCCCGCGGCGGTCCAGGCGCGGGACGACTGGACCTCCCCCTTGATGCGGCCGGTGTCATGACGCTTCCCACCATCTTCCTCGGCCAGCGCAGCGGGCTCCGCGCCTCGGCCATCGGCCTGGGCTGCAGCCGCCTCGGTTCCACCCTGAGCGGCTGCACCGGCGCCGCGGCGGAGGGGCTGGTGCGGCACGCGCTGGATGCCGGCGTGAGCCTGTTCGACACCGCCGACATCTATGGCCAGGGTGAAAGCGAGCGGCTGATCGGCGCGGCACTGCGCGGACGGCGCGCCGAGGCCCTGATCGTCACCAAGGCGGGGCAGCGCTTCACCCCGGCGCAACGGCTGGCGGCCCTGGCCAAGGCGCCGCTGCGGCAGCTGGCGCGCCGCCTGCCCGGGCTGAAGGATGCCATCGCCAGCCGCCGGGCCGCGCCGCTGCCGCGCGACTATTCGCCCGCGCATCTGCAGCGCGCGATCGAGGGCAGCCTGCGGCGCCTGCAGGTGGAGCGGATCGACCTCTTCCTGCTGCACAGCCCCACGGCCGCCGTGGTCGAGCAGGGCGAGGCCGGCGCGCTGCTCGGCCGCCTGGTGCAGCAGGGCAAGCTGGGCGCCTGGGGCGTCTCCTGCGACGATGCCGAATGCGCCCGCGCCGCCCTGCGCCTGCCCGCCGTGGCGGCGCTGCAGATCCCGCTGGAGGTGGCGGAGGGCATGCGTCCGGAGCTGGCGGCGGCCGCCACGCAGGGGGTCGGGCTGATGCTGCGTGAGATCTTCGCCGGCCGGCCGGCCACCGCCGCCGCGCGGGAGGGGGCGATCCAGGCGGCCCTGACCTTTCCGCAGGCCCTCGCGCTCGTCGGCACCACCTCGGCCTTGCATCTGGACGAGACGCTCGGCTTCGCACAACGCACCCGGACGGTGGACGCTGCATCGTGATTCTTGACGCTCTCTCCCTCGCCCCCGGCGCCACGCTGGAGGCGGATCTCTGCATTGTCGGTGGCGGCGCGGCGGGGCTCTCGCTGGCCTGCGCGCTGGAAGGCTCCGGCCTCTCCGTGCTGTTGCTGGAGGCGGGCGGCCGCAAGTTCGGCGCCGCGGCACAGGACGGGCTGAACGGCGAGGTTGCGGAAGGCAGCGTGCATTCCCCGCCGCACATGTACCGCCGGCGCGTGCTGGGCGGCGCCACCTCGATCTGGGGCGGCCGCTGCGTGCCCTTCGACCCGATCGACCTGGAGCGCCGCGCCTGGGTGCCGGGGAGCGGCTGGCCGATCGGCTGGGAGGCGCTGAGCGCCTATTATCCGGCCGCGCAGGCGTATTTCGAGGCCGGCGCCTATGCCTATGACGTGCCCGAGGCGCTGGGCCCCGAGGCGCCGCCCACCATCACGGGCTTCAGCGATCCCGACCTGACCGCCTCCCGCATCGAGCGCTTCAGCCGGCCGACCGATTTCGGCAAGGCGAATTTCGCGCGGCTGGCCGCCTCCTCGCAGGCGCGGGTGCTGCTGAACGCCCATGCGGTGCGGCTGGTGGCGGAGAACGGCCCGGTCGAGTCGCTGGAAGGCGCCAGCGCGCCGGGGCGCGGCTTCACCGTGAGGGCGCGGCGCTACGTGCTGGCCAGCGGCGGCCTCGAAGTGCCGCGGCTGCTGATGGCCTCCGACACCTCCCGCCGCGGCGGGCTGGGCAATGAGGGCGGCGCGCTCGGCCGCTACTACATGTGCCATGCCGAGAACACGCTCGGGCGCCTGCGCCTGCTGCCGGCCGACCGGCCCGTCGCGCTGGACTTCGAAACCACGCCGGAGGGCATCTATGTCCGCCGCAAGTTCGGCCTCTCCGATGCCGCGCAACGGCGCGAGGGGCTGCTCAACACCATCTTCCGCCTGCACTACCCGCTGATCGCCGATCCCGCGCATGGCAGCGGCGTGCTTTCCGCCATGTATCTGGTGAAGGATGCCATCCTGCCGGAATACCGCCGCAAGCTGGCGACCATCGAGATCGCCAATCGCGGCCGCATGACGCGCGACGCACGCTTCTGGCTCGCGCATGTGGGGAACGTGCTGCGCGATTCGCCGGGCGTGCTGAATTTCGGCCAGAAATGGCTGCGCAAGCGTACCTTCGCCAGCCGCAAGCTGCCCTTCGTGGTGGTGCGCGCGCGCGACGGCAGCTACCCGCTCGACGTCAATGCCGAGCAGGTGCCGAATGCCGACAGCCGCGTCACCCTCGGCCGGGAGACGGACGCCTTCGGCCTGCCGCGCCTGCGCGTGGACTGGCGGCTGCATCCCACGGATGTGGACAGCCTGGTGCGCAGCATGAAGCTGGCGCGCGCCGCCTTCGCCCGCTCCGGCGTGGCGCAGCTCGACTTCGACGACGCCACCATCGAGGCCGAGGTGCGCGCCTCGACGCCCGTGGGCGGCCACCATATCGGCACCGCCCGCATGGCGGACTCGCCGCGCGCGGGCGTGGTGGATGCCGACTGCGCCGTGCATGGCGTGCCCAATCTCTACATCGCCAGCTCCGCGGTGTTCCCGACCTGCAGCCATGCCAACCCGACGCTGACCATCGTCGCCCTGGCGCTGCGGCTGGCGGACCACCTGAAGGCGCGCGCGGCGCAGGATGCCGCGCCGGCATCGGGACGGCTGGCGGAGCTCACCGAATGATCCGCTGCCTCTGGCTCGCCCGCACCCTCCCCTTCCCCTGGACGGCGGGGGACCGCATCTACACCGCCAAGCTCGCCGGCGCGCTGGCCGGCGCCGGCGTGGACGTCACCTTCGCCGGCTTCGCCGCCGAGGCGCCGGCGCAGCCCATGCCTGGCATCACCTGGCACACCGTGCCCGGCGGGCCGCGTGCCCGCCTGCCGGCGCTCGCCAGCCCGATGCCGCTGGTCGCCGCGCGGCACGACACGCCGGCCTATCGCGCCGAGCTGGCGAAGCTGGCGCGGCAGGGCCCCTGGCAGGCCGTGGTGGTGGACCAGTACGGCATGGGCTGGGTGCTGCGGCACCGCCATCTGTTCGAGGGCAGCAGGCCGGCCTTCGTCTTCGTCACGCACGACCATGAGGAGAGCGTGACCGGGATGCAGTGGCGCGATGCCGGCGCCTCGCCGGGCAAGCGGCTCTACCTCGCGCAGAACTGGCTGAAGACACGCTGGTTCGAGCGCTGGATCGCGCGGCAGAGCGACCTCGTCACCACCATCACCCAGGCGGATGCCGACCTCTTCGCCGCCAATGCGCCCGGCGTCACCATGCTGCCGCTGGTGCCGGGCTATGACGGCGTGCGCGTGCCGGAACGCCGGATCACGCCGGAGACGCCGCGCGCGGTGGTGCTGTTCGGCTCCTACCGCTGGTCGGCCAAGCAGGCCAACCTGCGCATCTTCCTCGACAAGGCCGATCCGGTGCTGGCCCGCGCCGGCGTGGCGATCCAGGTGGTCGGCGACATGCCGGACGACCTCCGCCGCACGCTGGAGGGCCGCTACAAGGCGGCGCGCTTCACCGGCTTCGTAGAGGACCCCGCGCCGCATCTCGCCGGGGCGCGCATGGCGGTGCTGGCCGAGCCGATCGGCGGCGGCTTCAAGATGAAGCTGCTGGAATACGTGTTCAACCGCGTGCCGGTGGCGGCGCTTTCCGTCTGCGCCAGCGGACTTGCCGATTCGGTCCGCGCCGAGATGCTGCTGGAGCCGGAGCTGGACGGGCTGCTGCAGCGCGTCCTGCAGCGGATCGACGACATGCCGGCGCTCAATGCGCAGCAGCAGCAGGCCTTCACGGCAGCCGAGCACGCTTTCGACTGGCGCGAGCGCGGCCGCTGCCTTCGTGATGCCATCCTCGTGCGGCATGATCAGGTACAGGCTAAAGCCGGTGGCTCCGTGACAGCCCCTTCCATCCATGCCCGCATCAAGGAGACGGTCAGCGGCGAAGGAGCCTGACCCGCGCCTTTCAACAGGACAATACCGCAATGACGGAACCGAGGCCCAAGCCGGCCACGCATGCCGGGCGCCCTTCCCGCGGCGCGGCCGGCCCGGCTCCCGGCGCGCGGCCATGAGCGGCGCGCCCATCACCGACCCCGATCTGGCCGCGCTGGCCGCGCTCTCGGCGCGGCTGGGGGCGGACCGCAGCCTCATCCAGGGCGCGGGTGGCAACACCTCGCTCAAGCGGGGCGGGGCGGAGCTGTGGGTGAAGGCCTCCGGCACCTGGCTCGCCGCGGCGGAGCGCCAGCCGATCTTCGTCGGGCTGGACCTCGCCGAGCTGCGGCGGCGCATGGCGGCGAACGAGGCGGAGCCGGCGATGCCGGCGCGGCTCGACCCGGCCGGCACGCTGCGCCCCTCGATCGAGACCACGCTGCACGCGCTGCTGCCGCATGCCGTGGTGGTGCACGTCCATTCGGTGAACACCCTTGCCTTCGCCGTGCGGCGCGACGGGCCTGACCTCCTGGCGGAGCGGCTGGCGGGGCTGCGCTGGGCCTGGGTGCCCTATGCCAAGCCCGGCCTGCCGCTCACCCGGGCGGTGCAGGAGAGGCTGGAGGGGGCGCCCGACGTCCTGGTGCTGGGCAATCACGGACTGGTGATCGGTGCCGGCAGCACGGAGGCCGCCGACGCGCTGCTGGCGGAGGTCGAACGCCGGCTGGCCGTTCCCGCCCGCGCCACGCCGCCGCCGGACCTGCCCACCCTGGAGCGGCTCGCAGCCCGCTCGGCCGGGCGCTACCGCCCCGCGCGGCTGGCCGAGGCGCATGCCGCCGCCACCGGGCCCGCCAGCGCCGCGACGGCCGGGCGCGGCGCGCTCTATCCGGACCATGTGGTGTTCCTCGGCCCCTCGCCCCTTCCCGTGCTGCCGCCGGACCAGGCCGAGCCCTGGCTGGAAGCCGCCACGGCGGGAGCCGACATGCCCGCGCTCCTGCTGGTTGAAGGATCGGGCGCCCTGCTGCGCGCCGATCTCGGCGCCGGCGCCGAGGAGATGGCCGCCTGCCTGGGGCTGGTGCTGCCACGGCTTGACCCGGAGGCGCCGCTGGTCTTCCTGAGCGCCGAACAGGAAGCCGAGCTGCTGGACTGGGACGCCGAGAAATACCGCCAGTCGCTCAACACCGCCGAACAGTGACGGAATCCTCTCCCATGCAGATTGTCATCCCGATGTCCGGCTTCGGCGAGCGCTTCCGGCGCGCGGGCTATGCCGTGCCGAAGCCGCTCATCGAGGTGGATGGCAAGCCGATCATCGCCCATGTGCTGGACCTCTTTCCGGGCGAGACCGACGTCACCTTCATCTGCAACGCCGACCACCTGGCCGAGCCGGCCTACCGGATGGAGGAAATCCTGCGCGAGCTGTGCCCGACCGGGCGCATCCTCGGCATCGCGCCGCACAAGCTCGGCCCGGTGCATGCCGTGCTGCAGGCGGTGGACGGGCTCGACCCGGAGCGGCCGGTGGTGGTGAACTACTGCGACTTCACCTGCTACTGGGACTGGCAGGACTTCAAAGCCTTCGTGCGGGAGACCGACTGCGCGGGCGCCATCCCCGCCTATCGCGGCTTCCATCCGCATTCGCTCGGCTCCACCTTCTACGCTTACTTACGCGAAGAGAACGGTTGGGCCAAGGATATCCAGGAGAAGCAGCCCTTCACCGACCGGCCGATGGAGGAGTACGCCTCCAGCGGGACCTACTATTTCGCCTCCGCCGCGCTGATGCGGAAATACTGCGAGGAGACGCTGCGCCAGCAGATCCAGGTGAACGGCGAGTACTACGCGAGCCTCGTCTACAAGCCGATCTTCGCCGAGGGGCTGCCGGTCGCGGTCTATCCGCTGCAGCACTTCATGCAGTGGGGCACGCCGGCCGACCTGGAGGAATACCGGCGCTGGTCGCGCGCCTTCGCCGATCTGGTGGATGCGCCGATGCCGCCCGCCCAGGAGGGCACCGTGCTGGTGCCGATGGCCGGCGCCGGGCAGCGCTTCCGCGATGCCGGCTACACCGAGCCGAAGCCGCTGATCGCCGTCTCCGGCCGGCCGATGGCGGTGCAGGCCGCCGCCGACCTGCCCTTCGCGCCGCGCACCCGCTTCATCCTGCGGCGCGACCTGCCGTTCCTCGACGCCGTCACCGCCGCCCTGGCCGCCGGCGTGCCGGGCTGCGAGACCGTGCTGCTCGACCGGCTGACCGATGGGCAGGCGCGCACCTGCCTGGAAGGGATGGAAGGGCTGAACCTCGACCGCCCGCTGACCATCGGCGCCTGCGACAACGGCGTGCTGTTCGACGCCGACGCCTTCGCCGGCCTCATGGCGGAGGGGGGGCCGGACGTGCTGGTCTGGGGCGTGCGCGGCCACCCCGCCGCCAAGCGCAAGCCGACCGCCTATGGCTGGATCGAGGCCGACGGCTCGGGGCGCATCCGCCGCGTCGCGGTGAAGGAGCCGCTCGCCGATCCCGCCACCGACCCGATCGTCATCGGCGCCTTCACCTTCCGCCGCGCGCGCGACTTCGTGGCGGCGGCGGAGCGGATGATCGGCCGCGCGGCGCGGGTGAACGGCGAGTTCTACATCGACACCTGCATCAACGACGCCGTGGCGCTCGGGCTCGATTGCCGCCTCTTCGAGGTGGCGCACTACCTCGGCTGGGGCACGCCGGACGAGTTGCGCACCTTCGAGTACTGGCAGTCCTGCTTCCACAAATGGCCGCAGCACCCCTACCGGCTGGAACGCGACCGTCGCGTGCCGGCGCCGGCCGTGGCGGCGCTGGAGGCGCGCTATGCCGCCACCGTGCCGCCGCGCCCGCCGCGCGCCGCGGCCTGGTCAGCCACCTGACGACCGCGCCGCAGCCGGAGCACGACCGATGATCCTGATCGCCCATCGCCGCAACACGCTGGAACAGCTGGCCGAGACGCCGACCGAATACGGCGTCGAGGTGGACATCCGCAGCCAGGGGCCGAAGCTCATCATCCACCACGACCCCTTCGTGGCGGATGCGCTGGACTTCGAGGAATGGCTCGCCGCCTACCGCCACGGCACGCTGATCCTCAACGTCAAGGAGGAGGGGCTGGAGGATCGGCTGCTGGCACTGATGGCCGAGCGCGGCATCGAGGACTTCTTCTTCCTCGACCAGTCCTTTCCTTTCCTGGTGCGCACCGCGAAGCGCGGCGAGCGGCGCTGCGCCGTGCGCGTCTCGGAATTCGAGTCGCTGGACACCGCGCTCAGCCTGGCCGGCAAGATCGACTGGGTCTGGGTGGACTGCTTCACCCGCTTCCCGCTCGACCGGCGCGACGCGGAGCGGCTGCGCGAGGCCGGGTTGAAGCTCTGCCTCGTCTCGCCCGAGCTGCAGGGCCGCACCGGGCCCGAGGAGATTCCCGCCCTGCGCGCCCAGCTGGCGCGCGAGGGCATCGCCGCCGAAGCCGTCTGCACCAAGCGTCCCGAGCAGTGGCGTTGATCCCTTCCGATCTCCGCCGCAATCCCTGGTTCCACTTCGGGCTGGCGCTGCGGATCGCGGCCGTCCTGCTGCTGGTGCCGGCGCTGCAGGCCGACTGGTACACACCCTTCATGGCGCGCAGCCTCGCCGCGCCGACGCTCGACCCCTGGACCTGCTACCTGGAGCGGACGGGCCAGCTGCCCGCCTTCTTCGCGGGGCCGGTGATGTACCTGTTCCACGCGCCCTTCGTGGGCTTCGGCATGCTGCTCGACTGGGCCGCGGGCAGTGGTGCCGCCCTGGCGCAGATCGGCCTCGGCCTCAGCCTGCTGGTGGCGGATTACGGGCTGCTGCTGGCGCTGCGCGCCATGCAGCGGGGATCGGAGGACCGCCTCCTCCTCGCCTACTGGCTCTCGCCTCTGGTGCTGTTCATCACCTACTGGCATGGCGACACCGACGTGGTGCCGACGGTGCTGATGGTGCTCTCGCTGGTGCTGCTGCGGCAGGGTCATCCCGGCCGGGCGGGCATGGTGCTCGGGCTCGGCATCGGCGCCAAGATCAGCATCCTGGCCATCCTGCCCTTCCTGGTGGTGTTCCTCTGGAGCCACCGGCGCCACCGCGACATCCTGCCGCGCTTCCTGCTGAGCACCGCCGTCGTCTCGGCGCTGCTGGTGGGGCTGCCGCTGCTCTTCTCGCCGGCGGTGCAGGAAATGCTGCTGGTGAACCCGAAGCTGCTGATCGCCAATCCCGGCATGATCTCGATCCTCGACGTCGACATCACCGCCGGGGCCGGCCACAAGCTCTACATCATGCCCGTCTTCTACCTGCTCGGCCTGTACGGCGCCTGGCAGGTCGGCCGGATGAACTTCAACCTGCTCTACACGGTGCTGGGCGTCGTCTATCTCGCCGTGCTGCTGCTGACGCCCTCGGCGGTGGGCTGGTACATGTGGCTGGTGCCCTTCCTGGTGGCCTACCGCATGCGCGCGGGCCAGCGGGGCGCGCTGCTGGTGATGGCCTTCGCCGCCGCCTTCATCGTGCACAAGCTGATCGTCACGCCGATGCCCGGCATTCCCCTGCTGGGCCTGGAGCCAGGGCTGATGCCGCTGATGCCGGAGGACGTCACCTGGGCGCTGCGGCTGACCTCCCTGGCCTTCTCGGTGCTGACCGGCATCGGCATCGTGCTGGCGCTGAACATGCTGCGCCGCGGGCTGGAGGAGAACGACTTCTTCGGCCTGTCGCAGCGGCCGCTCGCGATCGGCATCGCCGGCGACAGCGGCACCGGCAAGGACACCCTGGCGCTGGCCATGGCCGGGCTGTTCGGCGAGGGCGCCGTCACCGGCATCTCGGGCGACGACTACCACCTGTTCGAGCGGCGCGGGAAGCTGTGGCAGGCCTTCACCCATCTCGACCCGCGCGCCAACGACCTGGAGGCCTTCACGCGGGACGCGCTCTCGCTGATCGCCTGGCGGCCGATCCTCTGCCGCCACTACGACCACGCCACCGGCCTGTTCACCCCGCCGCGGCGCATCCAGGCGAGCGACGTGGTGATGGTGACGGGCCTGCACGCGCTCTACCCGATCGCCCTGCGCGAGCGGCTGGACGTCGCCGTCTATCTCGACATGGACGAGGCGCTGCGCCGCTTCTTCAAGCTGCGGCGGGACGTGCTGCAGCGCGGCCACAGCCAGGAGAAGGTGCTGGCCTCGATCGAGCGGCGGGTGTCCGATTTCCAGGCCTTCGTGCAGCCGCAGCGGGAGCATGCCGACGTCGTCTTCTCCCTCCTGCCGGCGGACCCGGCGACGATCCAGGACCCCGGCCATCTCGGCCCGGTGCCGCTGAAGCTGCAGGTGCGGATGCGCCGCGCCACCAATCTCGACCGGTTGGCCCGCTACCTGATCGCGCTCTGCGGCGCACAGGTGGACGTGTCGCAGGCCAGCAGCCAGGGCATGGCCGAACTGGTCATCGACGGCAGCGACGTGCAGCCAGAGGACATCGACCTGGCGGCCCGCCAGCTGGTGCCGGAGCTGGAGGAACTGCTTGCACGCAATCCCACTTGGCAGGCGGGGATGACCGGCATGATGCAGCTCATCGTCCTGCTTCAGCTCGCCGAGCTGACGCCGAAACGCCGCTGAGGAACGAGGATGCGCCTCCTGAACCCCGACGCCACCCGCGAGCGACCGCGCGCCATCCTGTTCGACCTGGACGACACGCTCTATGCCTACCGTCAGCCGCATGAGCGCGCCATGGCCGCGGTGCGCAACAAGGTGGAGCGCTCGCTGCGCGTCACCCCGGCGCAGTTCGACGAAGCCTTCACCCAGGCGCGAAAGGGGGTGAAGGCGATGCTGGGCGAGACCGCCAGCGCGCACAGCCGGCTGCTCTACTTCCACCGCACCATCGAGATCCTCGGCCTGAGCAGCCAGCCGGCCATGGCGCTCGACCTGGAGCAGACCTACTGGCGCACCCTGCTGACCAGCGCCCGGCTCTATCCCGGCGCCGAGGACACGCTGATCGAGCTGCGCGCCGCCGGCCTGCCACTGGCTCTCGTCACCGATCTCACGGCGCAGATCCAGTTCCGCAAGCTGATCTATTTCGGCATCGACCGCTATTTCGACGTCGTCGTCACCTCCGAGGAAGCCGGCGTGGACAAGGTCGGGCTGCGCCCCTTCGAGATCGCCGCCGCCAAGCTCGGCATCGGCCGGAACGACCGCGTCTGGTTCATCGGCGACGCGGAATGCGACGTGGTGGCGAGCAAGCAGGTGCTGAACGCCGCCACCTTCCAGAAGGTGCATGACCGCAGCGGCCACAACCACCTGCACGAGGGCATCGACGGCACCTTCCACGCCTTCACCGACTTCCGCGACTGGGCGCGCAGCATCGTCGGTCCGGCGTGAGGGGCGGCGGGCATGCGGTCGTTCCATCCATCGCGGAGCAGAAGCTCATGAGGGAGTTCGTCGTCACCGGCCGCGAGGACCTGTACCGGCTCAAGGCCATGCGCGGCCTGTCGCGCGTGGTGGTCGAGACGCGGCGCCTGCTCTATCGCAACCTGCTGCCGCACGCGCTGAAATACGCCGCCTGGGCGCTGATGCCGGGCGGCACGCTGCTGGTGCGCGACGCCTCGCCCAATGTCTTCGACCTCTGGCCGCGCTTCGTCTCGGGCAAGATGGTGCGGCAATGGACCTTCAAGCTGCTGGCGGGTGAGGCCGAGCTGGTGCGGCTCGATCTCGCCGCCGGCGAGATCGAGCTGCGCCGCACCCGCCTGCCGACGCCGCCGGGCTGGGGCGCGGGGGTGGTGTTCTCCGGGCAGGAGGCGGAGCTGCCACGGCTGCGCCAGTGCCTTGATGCGCTGCTGCGCCAGCCGGAGCTGGGCCCGGAGCGCGAGGGCGAGATCGTGGTCTGCGGCCCGGCGGCGGCGAGCGACAGCATCGCCGGCTACCGGCAGGTCCGCTACCTGCCCTACGAGATGCCGCCCGGGCCGCGGGTGATGATCTGCGGCAAGAAGAACGCCCTGATCCGCGCCCTGCGGGGGCCGCGCATCCTGGTGCTGCACACCCGCGTGCTGCTGGCGCCCGACACGCTGCGGCACGTGCCGGAGGAGTTCGAGATCTCCACCCCCCGTGTCTTCGCCGACGGCCCCGCCGGGCGGGAGGACTATCTCTCGCTCGGCGTGCACGACCCGAGCCTGCCCGGGCAGGCGCCGCGCCTGACCCCCTCCAGCCTGCGTCGCATCCCGGCCGAGCGCTATCTCGACCTCTATGCGGAGGGCGCCCCCTATGTGGATGGCGGCGTCTTCATGGTGCGCAAGGACGTGCATGCGCGCTGCCCGCTCAACGAGGACGTCGCCTGGGACGAGGTGGAGGACCTGGAGTGGTGCACCCGCGCCCTCGCCGCGGGCTTCCTGATCGACCTGGCGCCGGAGGCGACCGCCACCTCCGTGGTGGCCAAGCTGCGCTCGCCGCCGCTGCCGCCGCAGGTGATCCGCTGGCTGCGGAGCGGCAAGTTCGCCGTCCATGCCGGCCGCCACCGCCTGCGCGACCGCGCCGAGCGCCTGCTGGAGCGCCGCTGATGCTGAGCAAGAAGGCGGCCCGCAAGTCGCTCACCTTCTTCATCCTGAAGGCGGCCAATACCGGCCTCGCCACGCTCTGGAGCTTCCTGCTCGCCTATAGCCTGGTGCGCATCGTGGGGCTGGAGAGCTATGCCTTCTTCGCCACCGTGATCGCCTTCGCCTCGCTGATCCTGCAGGCCGATCTCGGCATCTCCATCCGCCTCTTCGGCCAGTTGCGGGAGAACTACCTGCACCCCGAGAACAGCTCGCGGGCCGATCTCGGCAGCGCCGTGGCGGCGGCGCTCTGGTCCTATGCGGCGGTGGCGGTGGCGGCCACGGGAGTCTTCGCGGCCCTGGTCTGGGGCCTCGGCCTCGGCGATGCCCAGTACCGCCCCATCTACCTGCTGCTCTTCGCCGGCTCGGTGCTGCCGCTGCCCTGGATGGTGCTGCGCCTCGCCGCCAATGCCTTCGACGCCTATGTGCTGACCGAGGCGATCGACTGCGTCCGCCGCACCCTGCTGCTGGCGCTGACCGCCGCGCTGGTGGTCGGCCTGCCGCTGATGGTCTATGCGGCGAGCTTCGTGGTGCTCTGGCTCTCCGGGCTGGTGGTGCTTTTCGTCATCGCCCGGCGCCGGCTCGGCTTTCTCACCGGCGCGCGGATCGGCCGGGGCTTCCGGGCGCTGCGGGGGGACCTGCACGGCATCGCCGCCTCCGCGGCGCTGTCCTTCTCCGAATTCCTGATCCTGATCTTCCCCTACTACGCCATCCCGCTGATGCACGGGGAGGCGCTCGCGCTGGTCGCCTTCGACATGTTCTACAAGGTGACCCGCTTCGCCACGACGGCCTATTTCACCGTCACCGAGACCATGCTGCCGCACCAGACCCGCGCCTGGCACGCCGGGGACGCGGCGGCGCTGCGCCGCTGGACGCGGATGGCCTTCGCCATCGGCGCCATTCCGGCCCTGGCCGGCGGCGCCGTCATCGGCCTGTTCGGCGACCGCTTCTTCGGCCTCCTGCTCGGCCATCCCGGCGTCGTCTCTCCAGGGATGCGGATCGCCATCTGCGTCATGCTGGCGCTGATGCTGGTGCAGGTGTCGAGCGGCATGGTGCTGGCCGGCATCGGCCGGCTCGCCGCGCTCGCGCGCCGCGCCGCGCTGACGCTCGTCGCCATGCTGGTCTTCTCCGTCGTTACGGCGCTGCAGGGCTGGTCCATCGAGCGTTTCATCGCCGGCTACGTCTTCCTCTATGGCTGCGAGGCCTTCTCCTACCTGCTGCTGCTGCGCCGGATGTTCCAGGAGGCGGACCGGACGCCGCAGGGCTTGCCCCAGCAGGCCTGACGGGAAGATTCCCGGGAGAATGAGGGCCTGTCCTCAGAGCCGCCAGAGGATGGAAGCGGGGGAGAAAGAATTCTCCCCCGCGCCCCCACTTCTTCTCTTTTATCGGTTTTGCCGTGCCGGCGAGGCCCGCTCGCGCCGGGGCTGAGGCAGCCCCGGCGACCACGACCCTAAACCTGCAGAAAAAAGATGGGGGCTCGGGGGAATTCCTTCCCCCGACCTTTTTTTCCACCTTCTGGCGAAAAAAATCCAATTGCCGGCGCGTGGGTTTCGGCGTTCACCCCCGTATCAGGGGCACGAAGCGAGCCCCATGCCGAACATTCTGACCCTTTCCCTCCGCCCCCTCATCGCCTGGGAGGCCTCCATCGCCGAACGGTCCTCGCCTGCTCCGGGCGCCGCAGCCCCGCTGGCGCGCGACCTGTCCGAGGCGGAGGACGCGACGCTGCTCGGCTGGGCCGCGGCGGGCGACCGACGGGCCTTCGACGCGCTGGCGGCACGGCACCTGCCGCTGCTCTACCGCGTGGCGCTGCGCGTCACCGGGCAGCCGGCCGAGGCCGAGGAGGTGGCGCAGGAGGCCATGCTGCGGCTGTGGCAGAACGCGGCGAAGTTCGACCCCGCGCGGGCGCAGCTCGGCACCTGGCTCTACCGGATCACCGCCAACCTGGCGATCGACCGCGCCCGCCGCGCCCGCTTCCAGCCGCTCGCCGAGGCCGAGGAGGCGCTCGACCCGGCGCCCGGCCCCGAGGCGGCCCTCGATGCCCGCCAGCGCCGCGCCCTGCTCGCGGCGGCGCTGGAGGAACTGCCGCCCCGCCAGCGCGCTGCCCTCGCCCTCTCCTATGACCAGGGGCTGAGCGGCGCCGAGGCGGCGGCGGCGCTCTCCGTTTCGACCCGCGCCCTGGAGGGGCTGCTGCGCCGCGCGCGCCGCTTCCTCGCCGCCCGGCTGCGCGGGGAGGGGGAATGATGCCGATGCGGCTCGATGACTTTGCCCGGCTGCTGGACACCCACGGCGCGGACCCCGCCCGCTGGCCGCCCGGGGCCATTCCCGCTGCGCGGGCGCTGCTGGAACGCTCCGCCACCGCGCGCGGGCTGCAGGCCGAGGCCAGGGTGCTGGACGAGGCGCTGCGCGACAGCCTGCCCGGCCCCGCCCCGGAGGCGCTGGCGAGGATGCGCGCCAATGTCGCGCGCGCCGTGGCCCGCGCGCCCCGGCCGGCGGCGCCGGAGCGCGGCGGACTGCTGCACTGGCTGCGGCCCTGGCTGCCGGCGGGTTGCGGCGCGCTGGTGACGCTCGCCGTCTGCGGGTTCTGGCTCAGCCGCATGCCGCAGCCGGCGCCGGAGGAGGTGCTCGGCGCCCCCCGTATGCTGGCGATGATGGAAGAAACCCCCGAATGATCCGCACCCCTGGCCTCCCCGTGCTGCTGAAGGGGCTGCTGGGCGCTTCCCTGGCGCTCAACCTGGTGCTGGGCGCCCTGCTCTGGCAGGACTCCGCGCCTGATCTGCCGCCGGTCAGCCGGATGCAGGCGCATATCGAGCGCATCCTGCCTGAGCCGGACCGCAGCGCCTTTCGGCGCGCCATGGAGGCGGGGCGGCCGGCCTATGAGCCGGCCCGCGCCGCGCTGCGCGACAGCCATGCGGCGGTGCGCGCCGCCCTGACCCGCGAGCCCTTCGATCCCGCCGCGCTGCGCGCCGCCATGGCGGCCTCCCGCGAGCGCTGGGGCGAGTTCGGGCAGCTCTTCGAGGACAGCCTGGCGGCGGGGCTCTCGGCCATCTCGCCCGAGGGGCGGCGGCTGATCGCCGAGGACATGGCGCGGGACGGGCGGCGCCACGGGGGTAAGCGGGACTAGCATGATGACCGTCTTGACGAGGAACGCGGCGCCGCGCGCGCGGGCCGGATGGGCGCTGCTGCTGCTCGGCGCCCTGGCGGCCTGCGGGCCGCGGCCCGAGCCCGTGCTCTCCGGGCTCGCTGCCACGGCCCGCTTCCGCAACGCCGATGCCGCCAGCCCCGCGCAATGGCCCGACCCGGACTGGTGGACCCGCTTCGACGCGCCCGAGCTGGACCGGCTGATGACGGCGGCGATGGCCGGCAATTTCGACCTCGCCGCCGCCACCGCGCGGGTGCGGCAGGCCGATGCCCAGCTGCGCATCGCCGGCGCCTCGCTGTTTCCCACGGTGGGCGTGGATGCCGGCGCCACCCAGGCGCGCTCGGTGGCCAGCAGCAGCCTGGCCGGGCGCAGCCGCAACTCGACGCGCTACGACGCCACCCTCTCGGCCAGCTACGAGGTGGATTTCTGGGGCCGCATCCGCTCGCTCACCGAGGCGGCGCGGCAGAACCTGCGGGCCAGCCGCTTCGACGTCGGCACCGTGCTGCTGACCACCGAGGCCTCGATCGCCAACACCTATTTCGAGGTGCTGGCCGCCCGCGAGGAGCTGCGGGTGCAGGAGCAGAACCTGGCCGCGGCGCGGCGCATCCTGGAGGTGATCCGCCAGCAGGTGAACTTCGGCACCGCGACGGGGCTGGACCTGGCGCAGCAGGAGACGGTGGTGGCGCAGCTGCAGGCCGCCATCCCCAGCCTGCGGCAGACCGCCGAGCAGGGCGCCAATGCGCTGGCCGTGCTGACCGGGCAGCCGCCCAGCGCGCTCGACCTCTCGCCCGACGCCTTCGACCGGCTGCGCATCCCCACCGCCGCCCCGGGCCAGCCGGCCGACCTGCTGGCGCGCCGCCCGGACGTGCAGGCGGCCGAGGCCAGCCTCGCCGCCGCCAATGCCGATGTCGCCGCCGCCCGCGCCGCGCTGCTGCCGGCGGTGACGCTGAGCGCCTCGGGCGGCGTGCAGTCCGCCATGCTGGGCACGCTGCTGCGGCCGGAATCGCAGTTTTTTTCCCTGGTGGCGGGGCTGGCGCAGACCATCTTCGATGGGGGGGCGTTGCGCGGCCAGGTGGCCCTCAGCCGTGCCCAGGCGGAGGAGCTTCTGGTGGAGTACCGCCGCGCCATCGTCACCGCCCTGCAGGACGTGGAGGATGCGCTGGTGGCCCTGCGCGAGACCACCGCGCAGGAGGAACTGCGCGCCGAGGCGGCCGCCCGCGCCCAGCGTGCCTATGACATCGCCGAATCGCAGCTGCGGGCCGGCACGATCACGCTGATCACCCTGCTGAACACGCAGCAGACCCTGTTCTCCGCCCGCGTCAACCTGGTGCAGGCGCGGCTCGCCCGGCTGGAAGCCGCCGTCGCGCTGTTCCGCGCGCTCGGCGGCGGCTGGCAGCCGCAGCCTCTCTGACCCCGGATCCCATGATGGCCCGCTCCCGTATTCTGCTCGTCACCCTCACCGTCCTGGCGCTCGGCGCCGGAGCGGGGGCCTATGTCTGGCAGCAGCGCCAGGAGGCCATGCCGGCCGAACGCAGCGCCGCGCAGACCACGCCCGGCCAGCCCGGCGGGCGCGGGCGCGGCGGCATCCCCGTGCCGGTCACGGTGGCGGCGGCGCAGCGGAAGGACCTGCCGCTCACCCTCGACGCGCTGGGCACGGTGCAGGCGCTCAACAGCGTCACGGTGCGCTCGCAGGTCACCGGCCAGCTCACCGAGGTGCTGTTCCGCGAGGGGCAGGAGGTGCAGGCCGGCGCGGTGCTGGCCCGCATCGACGACCGCACCTATGTCGCCGCCCTGGCCCAGGCGCAGGCGAAGAAGGCCTATGACCAGGCGCAGCTGGAGAATGCCCGCACCGACCTGAAGCGTTACCAGGGGCTGCTCGCCGCCAATGGCGTGACGCGCCAGCAGGTGGACACCCAGCGCGCCCAGGTGGCGATGTACGAGGCGCAGGTGGCGCAGGACCAGGCCAGCATCGACACGGCGAAGGCCCAGCTCGACTACACCACCATCCGCGCGCCGTTCGACGGGCGTGTCGGCCTGCGGCAGGTGGACCCGGGCAACCTGGTCAGCGCCGGCGACACCACCGGCATCGTCAGCATCACGCAGATGCGGCCGATCGGGGTGAGCTTCACCATCCCGCAGGCCGAGCTGCCGCGGCTGCGGCGCGCCATGGCCGCCGGACCGGTGGCGGTGGAGACCGTCCCCAGCAGCGGCGGCACCGCCAGCCAGCCGGTCGCCCAGCCCGAGGCGCCGGCCCGCGGCACGGTGATGACGGTGGACAACCAGGTGGATTCCGCCACCGGCACGGTGAAGGTCAAGGCCGTCTTCCCCAATGAGGGCACCCGCCTCTGGCCCGGTGCCTTCGTCAGCCTGCGGCTGCAGATCGAGACCGTGCCGAACGCCACCGTGATCCCGCTGGTGGCGGTGCAGCAGGGACCGAACGGCGCCTTCGCCTTCGTCGCCAAGCCCGACGACACGGTGGAGCAGCGCCCGCTGGTGCTCGGCGCCGTGACCCGCTCCGAGGCCGTCATCCGCGAGGGGCTGCAGCCGGGCGAGCGCGTCGTCACCTCCGGCGCGCTGCGGCTGAACCCGGGCAGCCGGATCGCCGTTCCCGAGGGCACCACGCCGGGGGGCGCGGCGCCAGGGGAGGGCCAGCCCTCGGCGGAGCAGGGGCGCAGCCGGCCGCGCCGCGCGGCGGAAGCCGGCCGGAGCACGCCGTGAACATCGCCGCCCCCTTCATCGCCCGGCCCGTCGCCACCACGCTGCTGGCCATCGCGGTGCTGCTGGCGGGGATCTTCGGCTATCTCCGCCTGCCGGTCTCCTCGCTGCCGGAGGTGGACTTCCCCACCATCGAGGTGACGACGCAGCTTCCCGGCGCCTCGCCCGACACCGCCGCCGTGCTGATCACCGCGCCGCTGGAGCGGCAGTTCGCGCAGATCTCGGGGCTGCAGGTGATGTCCTCGGTCAGCGGGCCGGGGGTCAGCCGCATCACCCTGCAGTTCCGGCTGGACAAGAGCATCGACGAGGCCTCGCAGGACGTGCAGGCGGCGCTGGACGCGGCGCGCGGCACGCTGCCCTCCTCGCTGCCCTATCCGCCGGTCTATTCCAAGGTGAACCCGGCCGATCCGCCGGTGATCACGCTGGCGCTGACCTCCGACACCCTGCCGATCATGCGGCTCTCCGACACCGCCGACACGCTGCTGGCGCAGAAGCTCTCCCAGGCGACGGGCGTCGGCCGCGTCACGGTGCAGGGCAACATGCGTCCCGCCGTGCGGCTGCGCGTCGATCCGCTGCGGCTCGCGGCCTACGGCATCGGGCTGGAGACGGTGCGGACGGCGATCACCGCGGCCAACCAGAACTCGCCGAAAGGCTCGCTGGACGGGCCGCGCCAGGCCTCCTCGATCCTCGCCAACGACCAGATCACCACCCCCGCCGAGTTCGGCGACATCATCCTGACCTGGCAGAGCGGCGCCCCGGTGCGGCTGCGCGACGTCGGCGAGGCGGTGGAGTCGCTGGAGAACGAGCGCAACGGCGCCTGGTTCAACGGCCACCCCGCCGTGCTGATCGACGTGCAGCGCCAGCCCGGCGCCAACATCGTGCAGACGGTGGAGCGCATCCGCACCCTGCTGCCGCAGCTGGAGAGCGCCATCCCGGCGGGCGCGCAGCTCACCGTGGTGTCGGACCGCACGGAGACGATCCGCGCCTCGGTGCACGAGGTGCAGTTCACCCTGGTGCTCTCGGTCGCGCTGGTGGTGGGCGTGATCTACTTCTTCCTCGGCAGCGGGCGGGCGACGCTGGTGCCGGCGGTCTCGCTGCCGCTCTCCATCATCGGCACCTTCGGCATCATGGCGGTCATGGGCTACTCGCTCGACAACCTCTCGCTGATGGCGCTGACCATCGCGACGGGCTTCGTGGTGGACGACGCCATCGTCATGATCGAGAACATCGTCCGGCTGATCGAGAAGGGCGAGAAGCCCTTGGCCGCGGCCTATGCGGGCTCGCGGCAGATCGCCTTCACCATCGTCTCGCTGACGCTCTCGCTGATCGCCGTCTTCATCCCGCTGCTGTTCATGGAGGGCGTGGTGGGGCGGCTGTTCCGCGAGTTCGCGGAGACGCTGACCGCCGCCGTGCTGGTCTCCATGGTGGTCTCGCTGACGCTGACGCCGATGATGTGTGCCCTCGTCCTGCGCGCCGAGCACCGCCCTTCCCGCGTGGCGGCCGGCTTCGAGCGCGGCTTCGAGCGGCTGCGGCTGGCCTATGGCCGGGCGCTCGGCGTCACCATGCGGCATGAGGGGCTGATGCTGCTGGTGGCCACCGCCACCGTGGCGCTGACCGCCTGGCTCTACGTGGTGATGCCGAAGGGCTTCCTGCCCGTGCAGGACACCGGCCTCATCCAGATCATGACCGAGGCGCCGCAGGACACCTCCTTCCCGCGCTCGGCCGAGATCCAGCAGCGGGTGGCGGCCGTGGTGCAGGCCGACCCGGCGGTGGCCGCCGTCACTGCCGTGGCGGGCGCGGGCGCGCTGAACCCGGCGCAGAACACCGGCCGCATCACCGCCGTGCTGCGCCCGCGCGACGAGCGCGACCTGGACGCGCAGGGCGTGATCGCCCGGCTGCAGCCGAAGCTCGACGCCATCCCCGGCGCCGTGGCCTATCCGGTGGCGGTGCAGGACATCCAGATCAGCCCGCGCGTCAGCACCACGCAGTACCAGTACACGCTGACCGACGCCGATGCCGCCACCCTCTCGCTCTGGGCGCCGCGCGTGGTGGCCCGGCTGCGCGCGATTCCCGGCCTGCGCGACGTCGCCACCGACCAGCGGGAGGACGGCGTGCGGCTGGCCATCCAGGTGGACCGCGACCGCGCGGCGCGCCTCGGCGTGACCATGCAGGCGGTGGACAACGTCCTCTACAACGCCTTCGGCCAGCGGCAGATCTCCACCATCTACGGCCAGAGCAACCAGTACCGCGTGGTGCTGGAAGCCTCCGACCGGCTGCGCGAGGACCCGACGGCGATCGGCCAGCTCCGCGTCGCCGGCACCGACGGCGCGCAGATCCCGCTCGCCGAGATCGCCAGCTTCACCCGCACCAGCGGCCCGCTGCTGGTGACGCGGGAGAACCAGTTCCCCGCCGTCACCGTCAGCTTCAACCTGGCGGATGGCATGTCGCTCGGCCAGGCGGTGGAGGCCATCCAGGCCGCCGAGCAGGAGATCGGCCTGCCGGAGAGCGTCGCCGGCCGCTTCGCCGGCGACGTGGCGGAGTTCAATGCCTCCCTCTCCGGCCAGCCCTGGCTGATCCTGGCGGCGGTGGTGGTGATCTACATCGTGCTGGGCGTGCTCTACGAGAGCGTCATCCATCCCATCACCATCCTCTCCACCCTGCCCTCGGCCGGCATCGGCGCGCTGCTGGCGCTGCAGCTCTGGGGGCTGGACCTTTCGGTGGTCGGGCTGATCGGCATCATCCTGCTGATGGGCATCGTCAAGAAGAACGCCATCATGATGATCGACTTCGCGCTGGAGGCGCAGCGCGACCACGGCATGGCGCCGCGCGAGGCGATCGTCGAGGCGGCGCTGCTGCGCTTCCGGCCGATCATGATGACCACCGCCGCGGCGCTGCTCGGCGCCCTGCCGCTGATGCTGGGCTCCGGCACGGGCTCGGAGCTGCGGCTGCCGCTCGGCGTCTCCATCGTCGGCGGGCTGCTGCTCAGCCAGCTCGTGACGCTGTTCACCACCCCGGCCATCTACCTGGCGCTGGAGGCGGCGCGGGCGCGGGTGCAGCGCTGGTGGCAGGGGCGCGATCCGCAGGCGGCGCCGGCGGAATAGGGGGGACGGGCGATGTTCTCGATCTCCGCGCCCTTCCTGCGGCGGCCGATCGGCACCATGCTGCTGGCGCTGGGCCTGGCGCTGGCCGGGCTGGTGGCGCTGCGGCAGCTTCCCGTCTCCTCCATGCCGCGCGTCGATATCCCGACGCTCTTCGTCAGCGTCAGCCAGCCCGGCGCCAACCCGGAGACACTGGCGGCGACGGTGCTGGCGCCGCTGGAGCGGCGCATCGGCGAGGTCGCCGGCATCACGGAGATGACCGCCAATGCCTCGACCGGCAGCGGCAACATCATCATCCAGTTCGACATCTCGCGCAGCCAGGCGGATGCGGCGCGCGACGTGCAGGCGGCGGTGAACGCGGCGCGCGAGGACCTGCCCTCCGGCCTGCCCAACCCGCCGCAGGTGCGCAAGATCAACCCGGCCGACGCGCCGGTGCTGATCCTGGCCATGACCTCGGAGACGATGCGCTCCACCGCGCTCTACGACGTGGCGGACAGCATCGTGGCGCAGCGGCTCTCGCAGATCTCGGGCGTGGCGCAGGTGCAGGTGGGCGGCGCCGACCAGCCGGCGGTGCGGGTCGCGGTGAACCCGGATGCCGCGGCCGCCGCGGGAATCTCGCTGGATGACATCCGCACCACGATCACCAGTGCCAACGTGACGCAGCCGGTCGGCAGCATCGAGGGGCCGGAGCAGTCGGCCATGCTCTCGGTGAACGACCGCATCAGCCGCGCCGAGCAGTACCGCACGCTGGTGGTGAAGAGCGCCGATGGCAGCATCACGCGGCTCTCCCAGGTCGCGGATGTGCGCGACGGCACGCGCTCCAGCCGGCAGGCGGCATGGTTCAACGAGCGCCCGGCCATCCTGATGATGGTCTTCAAGCAGGCCGACGCCAATGTGCTGGACGTGGTGGCCGGGGTGAAGGCGCTGTTGCCGCAGCTTGATCGCTGGGTGCCGGGGGGCGTCCGTATCGACATCATGAGCGACCGCTCCGGCACCATCCATGCCAGCGTGGAGGAGGTGCAGTTCACGCTTCTGGTCACCATCGCGCTGGTGGTCGGCGTGGTGGCGCTGTTCCTGCGGCGGCTCGGGCCCACGCTGGCCGCCAGCGCCACGGTGCCGCTCTCGCTGCTCGGCACGCTCTTCGTCATCTGGATGATGGGCTATTCGCTCAACAACTTCTCGCTGATGGCGCTGATCATCTCGGTCGGCTTCGTGGTGGACGACGCCATCGTCATGATCGAGAACATGGCGCGGATGCGCGAGCGCGGCATGCCCCCCTTCCAGGCGGCGCTGGAGGGTGCGCGGCAGATCGGCTTCACCATCGTCTCGATCACCCTCTCGCTGATCGCGGTGTTCATCCCGCTGCTGGCCATGCCCGGGCTGGTCGGCCGCTTCTTCCGCGAGTTCTCCGCCACGCTGGCCATCGCGGTCGGCATCTCGGCGGTGCTGGCGCTGACGCTGACGCCGATGATCGCGGCCCATCTCGACCCGCCCCCCGACCCCTCGGGCGCCGAGAAGCCGCCCGGCCGCTTCGGCCGCGCCTTCGAGGCGATGATGGACGCGGTGGTGCGCGGCTACATGCGCTCGCTCACCGTGGTGCTGCGCTTCCGCTGGCTGATGCTGCTGGCCAGCTGCGGCTTCGTGGCGCTCACCGTCTGGCTCTACGTCGTCGTGCCCAAGGGCTTCTTCCCGGAGCAGGACACCGGCCTGCTGGTCGGCAATGCCCAGGCGGCGCCGGATACCTCCTTCGCCACCATGGAACGGCTGACGAAGGAGGTGACGCGCATCCTCCTGCGCGACCCGGCGGTGGCCAGCGTCGGCGCCTCGATCGGCGGCAGTTCCTGGAATGCCGGCACGAATTCCGCCAGCTTCTACATCGCCCTCAAGCCGCGCGAGCAGCGCGACGCCTCCGCCAATGACGTGATCGCCCGGCTGCGCGCGCCGCTCGGGCGCATCCCCGGCGTCAACGCCTTCCTGCGGGCGCAGCAGGACATCTTCATCGGCGGGCGGCCGGGCAACGCCTCCTATTCCTACATCCTGCTCGGCACCGATCTCGGCGAGCTGCGTCAGTGGACCAACACCATGGTCGAGAAGCTGCGCACCGTGCCGGGGCTGGCCGACGTCTCCAGCGACCAGGAGCGGTCCGGCCTGGTCAACCGCGTGGTGATCGACCGCGACGCCGCCGCCCGGCTCGGGGTCGGCATGGACGATGTCAGCACGGCGCTGAACAACGCCTTCTCGCAGCGCCAGGTCTCGACCATCTACGGCAGCCGCAACCAGTACAAGGTGGTGCTGGAGATCGATCCGGCGCTGCAGCAGGCCTCCACCCAGCTGAACCGCATCTTCGTGCCCGCCGGCGACGGCACGCAGGTGCCGCTCGGCGCGCTGGCGCATGTGGAGCGCGACGTGGCGCCGCTGCGCGTCACGCATCGCGGCCAGTTCCCGGCCACCACCATCAGCTTCAACCTTGGCGAGGGGGTTGCGCTCAGCGACGCCACCGCCCTGGTGCAGCAGGCGGAGCGCGCGGCGATGCTGCCTGCCTCCATCCGCTCGCAGTATGGCGGCAATGCCGCGGCCTTCAACGATTTCAGCCGCTCCCAGCCGCTGCTGATCCTGGCGGCGCTGGTCTCCATCTACCTGGTGCTCGGCATTCTCTACGAGAGCTTCATCCATCCGCTGACCATCATCTCCACCCTGCCCACGGCCGGACTCGGGGCGCTGCTGGCGCTGCTGGCCACCAACACGCCCTTCTCGGTGATGGCGCTGATCGGCGTCATCCTGCTGATGGGCATCGTGAAGAAGAACGCCATCATGCTGGTGGACTTCGCGCTGGAGCACGAGCGCACCGAGGGGCTGGGCAGCACCGCCGCCATCCTGGCCGCCTGCCGCGACCGCTTCCGGCCGATCCTGATGACCACCCTCGCCGCGCTGCTGGGCGCCGTGCCGCTGGCGGTGGGCACCGGCACCGGGGCGGAGATGCGGCAGCCGCTCGGCATCACCATCATCGGCGGGCTGCTCGTCTCGCAGCTGCTCACGCTCTACACCACGCCGGTCATCTTCCTGGCGCTGGACCGGCTGCGGCGGCGCCGGGCGCCAGCCATGGCGGCGGCGGAGTAAAAGAACCGGGGGGGATGAGGGTCTGTTCTCAAATCCGGCGGAGGACAGAACCGGGGGAGAATGAATTCTCCCCCAGACCCCCTCTTCTTTTTTTTATCAGTCCGGTGGCGCTGACGGCCCGCGCCCGCGCCGGGAGCGGCCCTCATCATCGGCGCGACCGAAAACTGACGGAAGAAGGATGGGGCCTGGGGGAGTTCATCTCCCCCGACCTTTCTTCAACCACGCCTTTGAGGGCACGCCTGAATTTCCTCGGACGCCCTTCTTTTTCTTCGAAAAAAGGCGTGGCCTCTCAGCAGGCGCCAAAGGCCGCGAGACGGAGACAGGAGGCCGGGGAGTTTCTTCCCCCGGGCTTTTCCCGGCCGGCCGGCGTTGCCTCCCGGCGGTCTGCGTGCGAAAGGCTTGCGCCCTGCATGGCACTGCGGTCTGTCTGGAATGATGAAGCCTGACCCGATTGTCGAAGCCGGCGCGGCCCGCTTCGGAAAGGCTCCGCCGCTCCCGGCCTCCGCCGGCCTGCCCATCGAGACCCGCCAGGACGAGGCCCCGCGCACGGCATGAACCCGGTTGTCCTGATCCCCGCCCGGCTCTCCGCCACGCGGCTGCCGAACAAGCCGCTGGCCGACATCCATGGCGAGCCGATGATCGTGCATGTCTGGCGCCGCGCCGTGGAGGCCGATGCCGCGCCGGTCTGGATCGCCACCGACGCCCCGGCCATCGCCGAGGCGGTGCAGGCGGCCGGCGGCCAGGCGGTGCTGACCGGGACCGACCATCCCTCCGGCTCCGACCGCATCTTCGAGGCGCTCGGCCGCATCGACCCGGAGGGGCGCTTCGACACGGTGCTGAACGTCCAGGGCGACCTGCCCACCGTCATGCCCGCCACGCTGCGCGCCGCGCTCACCCCGCTGGCCGATGCCGAGGTCGCGCTCGGCACCGCGGTGGCCGAGATCGTGCGGGAGGAGGAGCGCACCGCTCCCTCCGTGGTGAAGATGGTCGGCTCGCCGCTCGGCGGCGGGCGCTTCCGCGCGCTCTACTTCACCCGCGCCACCGCGCCCTGGGGCGAGGGGCCACTCTACCACCATATCGGCCTCTATGCCTGGCGCCGGACGGCGCTGGCCCGCTTCGTCGCCCTGCCCCCCTCGCCGCTGGAGCGGCGCGAGAAGCTGGAACAGCTCCGGGCACTGGAGGCGGGCATGCGGATCGACGCCATGCAGGTGGCCGAGGTGCCGCTCGGCGTGGACACGCCGGAGGACCTGGAGCGGGCGCGGGGCCTGCTGCGCGGACGTGCCATACCGGCCCGCGAGGCCTGAGGCCGCAGCCGGGAGGACAGAGGGCGCCGTGAACATGGCTCCGACCACCGACGAGACCATCCTGGCCCCGGCCCGGCGCACCCTGGAGCTGGAGGCCGAGGGGCTGGCCGCGCTGCGCCGGGCGCTGGACGGCCCGCTGGGCGAGGCGCTCGAGCGGGCCATCGCGGCCCTGCGCGCCGCCACCGGCCGCGTCATCGTCACCGGCATGGGCAAGTCCGGCCATGTCGGCCGCAAGATCGCGGCGACGCTCGCCTCCACCGGCACCCCGGCGCATTTCGTCCACCCGGCCGAGGCCAGCCATGGCGATCTCGGCATGATCCAGGAGCAGGACGTGGTGATCGCCCTCTCCTGGTCGGGCGAGGCGCCGGAACTCTCCGACATCGTCGCCTATACCCGGCGCTTCAAGGTGCCGCTGATCGCCATCACGGCGCGCGCCGGCAGCGCGCTGGGCAAGGCGGCCGACCTCCCGCTGATCCTGCCCACCATGCCGGAGGCCTGCCCGAACGGGCTGGCGCCCACCACCTCCACCACCATGCAGATGGCCATGGGGGACGCGCTGGCGGTGAGCCTGCTCTCGCTGCGCGGCTTCTCGGCGCAGGATTTCCGGCAGTTCCATCCCGGCGGCAAGCTCGGCGCGCAGCTGCGCACGGCGCGCGACCTGATGCATGGCGGCGACACCGTGCCGGTGGTGCCCGAGACCGCCACCCTCTCCCGGGCGATCATGGAGATGACGGGCAAGCGCTTCGGCATCACCGCCGTGGTCGATGAGGCGGGGCGGCTGACCGGCGTGATCACCGACGGCGATCTGCGCCGCGCCTTCGAGGGCGGCGGCTTCGTCGAGCAGCCGGTCAGCCAGGTCATGACCCGCCATCCCCGCACCATCGCGCCTGACGTGCTGGCCCCGCAGATCCTGGCCGAACTGAACCGCTCCGCCATCACTGCGGTCTTCGTGGTCGAGGAAAACCGCCCCGTCGGCGTGCTCCACATCCACGACCTGCTGCGCGCCGGCGTGGCCTGAGGGCAGGCCCCGCTCGCGGCCTTTCTCATCCTTCATGCGATTCGCCGGGCCGCTGCGGAGCGGCTTTCCGTGCCCTGGCGCTCCTCCGCAACGCCTTCAGGTCCTTCCGGCGAAGGCTTCACAACCTGCGAATGATCCTGAAAGGCGATTTCGCGCTTTTCGGTCTCGCGGAAATGTGCACAAACGGGTAAATTCCTGGTGAGAGTTACCCCGCACTGTGAGGTCCGCCTGGATGAGCATCGCTTCGGAAAGGCCAAACCCGACCGCCGAGCTGAAGGAAGACCGTATCATGCGGCCCATGCCTCTTCCCGAAATGTCGTCCCGTGGCGCCGGGCAGGCAGATGCCTCTCCATTCGCCGAGCTGCTCCGCCATCTGCGTCGCCTCGGCGCGGCGCGCCCTTCACCGGCACGCGGCCTGCTCTTCGGCCTGTTCCTCTCGGTCCTGCTCTGGGCGGCCATCATCGGCTTCCTGCTCGCCCTCTGAGCGCCCGGCGCTGTCCGATCTGTGACAGCCCCTCGCCGGTTTTTGCCAGGGTTACGCTGGCCCTTGGAGGGGCTTGTCCGTTAGAGCCTCCGGATCAGGAGGCAGACCGACCATGTCCGTCGCTACACCCGCGCAGGAGCGTGAGCTGATCACGCTGGCCGTTCCCGTCCTGAACGAGGAACACTATATCGGCCCCTGCCTGGAATCCCTGCTGACGCAGGGCGATACCTACCGGCTGGAGATCCTGGTCCTGGACGGCGGCAGCCATGACCGCACCGCCGGGATCGTGCGCGCCATGGCCGCCACCCACCCCGAGATCCGCCTCGTCGAGAACCCGGCGCGGCTGCAATCCGCCGCCGTCAACCTGGCCGCGCGGGTCGCCGCGCACGAGTCGCGCGTGCTGCTGCGGGCCGATGCCCATGCCTGGTACCCGCCCGGCTTCGTCACCGGCGTGGTCGCGGCGCTGCGCGCGCAGGAAGCGACCTCGGTGGTGGTGCCGATGCTCACCCTCGGCCGCGAGGGGATGCAGCGCGGCATCGCGGCGGCGCAGAACAGCCGGCTCGGCAATGGCGGCTCGGCGCACCGGCTCGGGCGGCGCTCGGAATGGGTGGACCATGGCCACCACGCCGCCTTCGACCGCGCCTTCTTCCTCTCGGTCGGCGGCTATGACGAGAGCTTCACCCACAACGAGGATGCCGAGCTGGACCACCGCGCCCGCGCGGCGGGCGGCCGCATCTGGCTCTGCGCCGACCATCCCGTGACCTATTTCCCGCGCAAGGACCTGGCCTCCCTGGCGCGGCAGTACATGAAGCACGGGGCCGGGCGGGCGCGGACCCTGCTGAAGCACCGCCTGCGGCCGAAGCCGCGGCAGATGGCGCCCGTCATCGCGCTGCTCGGCAATGTCGCGGCCCTGCTGGTGGCGCCCTTCTGGCTGCCCGCGCTGCTGGTGCCGGCCCTCTATGCCGCGCTTTGCCTGGGCTGGGGCGGCTGGCTCGCCTTTCGCCGGCGCGACCCCTGGCTGGCGGCGGCGGGGCCGGCGGCCATGGTCATGCACATGGCCTGGGGCCTCGGCTTCCTGCGCAGCCTGCTGCGCCATCGCGGCCAGCGCGGCTTTCCGGTACCGGCCTCGGCGGGCTGAGGCGGCTGGCACCGGGTCACGGGTCCTGCCGGGTCCCTGCCGGCGCCTCCGGGAGGCCACGCCCGGTGGAGGCGCCGCCCGCCCGCAGGTCGAGCGTCACACCCAGCCCGCGTCCTTCCGGCCCTTCCTCCAGCGCCACGCGGCCGCCATGCAGCCGCGCCACCGCCGCCACCAGGGCGAGACCCAATCCGGTCCCGGGCGTGTTGCGGCTGCGGTCGAGCCGGTAGAAGCGGCGCAGCACGCGCTCCCGCTCCTCCGGCGGGACGCCCGGGCCTTCATCCGCCACCGTCAGCACCGGGCCGGGCCGCAGCGCCACATGGATCGTGCCGCTGCCATGGCCGAGCGCATTGTCGAGCAGGTTGGCGAGCGCCTGGCGCAGCAGCGCCGCGCTGCCGGGCAGGCGCTGGCCCGGCGCCACCTCGGCGCGCAGGACGCGGCCGGCCTCCTCGGCAACCGGCGCATAGACCTCCGCCACCCCCTCCACCAGCGTGGAGAGGTCCACCGGGGCGAAGCCCTCCCGGCCTGCCCCCGCCTCGGTGCGGGCGATGCGCAGCAGCGCCGCGAAGGTGGCGAGGATCTGGTCCAGATCGGCGATGGCGCCTTCCAGCACGGCGGCGTCGGCCTCCGGCCCGCGCGCCTGGGCCAGCGCCGCCTCCAGCCGCTGCCGCAGGCGGGAGAGCGGCGAGCGCAGGTCGTGCGCCACATCGTCCGTCACCTGCCGCACCTCGGCCACCAGTTCCTCGATGCGCGCCAGCATGGCGTTGATGGTGGCGGCGAGGCGGTCGAACTCGTCGCCGGAGCCGCCTTCGGGCAGGCGGCGGGTCAGGTCGCCCGCCATGACGGCGCGGGCGGCGGTGCTGATGCCGGCGAGGCGCCGCTCCAGCCGCCGTGCCACCAGGAAGCCCAGCACCAGCGCCAGCAGCGCCGCCAGCCCGCCGGCGATCGGCGGGCTCCAGGCCAGGGCGGCGGCGGCGCGGTCCACCAGGGCAAGGTCGGTGGCGACGATCAGGTTGCTGCCGTCCGGCAGGATGGCGCCGAGCGCGCGCAGGCGGCTGTCGCCCTCCTGCGGCGGCAGGGTGGCGAAGCCGCGCAGCCGCGCCGGGGCGCCGGGCAGGCGGCCGGCGATCGGATGGCCGTTCGGCGCCAGCAGCAGCACGCGCAGCGGTCCGCCGCGGCGGGCATAGACCGCGGCCGCATCCGCCAGGCCGCGCAGGCCGTAGGTCTCGTAGTCGCGCAGCAGCCCCTCGGCATCGGCCGCCAGCACGAGGTCGAGCTGCCGCCGCAGCGCCTCCTGCGCGCGCAGCCAGCCCCAGCCGGCGCCGAGGAAGGAGGCCACCAGCACCACGGCGCCGACCAGCAGCGCCACGCGCGGCGCGAAGCTGCGCAGCCAGGGCACCCGCCAGCTCAGCCGGGCTCGGCGCCGGGCGGCGCCAGGATGTAGCCGGCGCCACGCACGGTGCGGATCATCGGCGGCTCGCCGCCCGCCTCCAGCTTGCGGCGCACCCGGCTGACATGCACGTCCACCACATTGGTGGTGGGGTCGAAGGAGAAGTCCCAGACCTTCTCCAGCAGCAGGGTGCGCGTCAGCACCTGGCCGGGGTGGCGCATCATGAACTCCAGCAGGCGGAACTCGGTGGGCAGCAGCTCCACCGCACGGCTGGCGCGCGTGACGGTGCGGCGCAGCAGGTCCATGCGCAGGTCGCCGACCGTAAGCTCCGTCACCTCCGCCTGCGGCGCGGGACGGCGGGCCAGCGCCCGCACCCGTGCGCGCAGCTCGGCGAAGGCGAAGGGTTTTGCGAGATAGTCGTCCGCCCCGGCCTCCAGCCCCTCGACGCGGCGGTCCACCTCGCTCAGCGCCGTCAGCATCAGCACCGGCGTGGTGATGCCGGAGGCGCGCAGGGCGCGGAGGATGGCGAGCCCGTCCGCCCCCGGCAGCATGCGGTCGCTGACGATGACGTCGAAGGGCTCGTTCAGCGCGAGATAGAGCCCGTCCCTGCCGTTGCGCGCGAGATCGACGACGTAGCCCTCCTCGCCCAGGCCCTTGGCGATGTAGTCGGCGGTGGCGGCATCGTCCTCGATCACCAGGATGCGCATTTCGGCTCCCTCAGGCCGCGAGACCCTTGGAGACCTTCTCATAGGTCCCCTTGGAGAGGCCGGGCCGCGCCAGGATGCGCCCCAGCTCGGCGCGCATCAGGGCACCGCGCGCCGCGTCCTGCCGCTTCCACAGCCCGAGCGGCGAGACCATGCGCGCCGCCACCTGCGTGTTCACGGCATCCAGCGCGATCACCATGTCGGCCAGGAAGCGGTAGCCGGCGCCCGAGGCGTCATGGAAGCGCGCCGGGTTGCCGGCGGCGAAGGCGCCGACCAGGGACCGCACGCGGTTCGGGTTGCGCAGGTCGAAGTCCGGATGCCGGACGAGGGCGCGCACCGCCTCCAGCGCGTCGGGCCGCGGGGCGCTGGCCTGGATGGCGAACCACTTGTCCAGCACCAGGTCGTCATGCCGCCATTTCACGTGGAACGCCGCCAGCGCCGCGGCGCGCGCCGGGCTGTCGGAGTCGACCAGCACGCGCAGCGCGGCCAGCACGTCGGTCATGTTGCGGCCGGCGTTGAATTGCTTCTCGGCGCGGGCGAGGCCCTCGGCGCCCGCCGCGCCCTCGGCCCGCGCGAGATAGACGAGGCTGGCATTGCGCAGCGCCCGGCGGCCGATCGAGGCGCCGTCGATGCGGTAGGGGCCGGTCTCCTCCAGCCTGCCGTGCAGCTCGGCGAGGCGCGGCGCGAAGCGGGTGCCGAGCGCGCCGCGCAAAAACTGACGCATGGCGTGGATCGCCTCGGGATCGGCCACCGTCATCTGGTCGGCGACGAAATCCTCCGAGGGCAGCGCCAGCGCCTCGGCGGCGAAGGCCGGGTCCTCCGGGGCGCGCTCCAGCGCCGCGCCGAAGATGGCGGCCAGCCCTTCCGGCAGGGTGAGCGGCTTCTGGCTGCGGACATCCTCGACGAGGCGCAGCATCTCGGCCGTGGCGTATTGCTGCGCCGAATCCCAGCGCACGAAGGGGTCGGTGTCATGCGCCGCGAGGAAGCCGAGTTGCTCCAGCGAGAGGCCGGAGAGCTTCACCGGCGCGGAGTAGCCGCGCAGCAGCGAGGGCACCGGCCTGGCCCCCAGCCCCTCGAAGGTGAAGTCCTGTTCCGCCTCCTCCAGCAGCAGCAGGCCGGCGCCGGGCAGCTCGGCGCCATCGGGGCCGATCAGCCCCGTGGCGACCGGGATCGGCACCGGCTGCTTCTCGGGCTGGCCGGCGGTGGGCGGAGTAGATTGGGACAGGGTGAGCGTGTAGCGGCCGCTGGCTTCGTCGAAGGCGTCGCGCACGCGCAGCCGGGGCGTGCCGGCCTGGGCATACCAGCGGCTGAAGCGGGAAAGGTCGATCCCCGAGGCGTCCTGCATGGCATGAACAAAATCCTCGATCGTCACGGCCTGGTTGTCGTGCCGGCGGATGTAGAGGTCCATGCCCTTGCGGAAATTCGCCTCGCCGATCAGGCGGCGCATCATCCGCACCACCTCGGCGCCCTTCTGGTAGACCGTGGCGGTGTAGAAGTTGTTGATCTCCACATAGGAATCCGGGCGCACCGGATGCGCCATCGGCCCCGCATCCTCGGGGAACTGCGCGGCGCGCAGGCGGCGGACATCGGCGATGCGCTTCACCGCGGCGCTGCCCTGGTCGGCGGTGAAGTGCTGGTCGCGGAAGACGGTCAGCCCCTCCTTCAGGGAGAGCTGGAACCAGTCGCGGCAGGTGACGCGGTTGCCCGTCCAGTTGTGGAAATACTCGTGCGCGACCACGGTCTCGATGCCCTCGTAATCGGCATCCGTCGCCGTCTCCGGCCGCGCCAGGATGTACTTGGTGTTGAAGACGTTGAGGCCCTTGTTCTCCATCGCTCCCATGTTGAAGTCGGAGACGGCGGCGATGTTGAAGACGTCGAGGTCGTATTCGAGGCCGTAGGTCTCCTCGTCCCACGTCATCGAGCGCTTCAGCGCGTCCATGGCGTGGCCGCAGGCATCCTCGTCGCCGCGGCGGACATAGATGCCGAGCGCGACCTCGCGGCCGGAGCGCGTCGTGAAGCGGTCCCGCACCGCGACGAGGTCGCCAGCCACCACGGCGAAGAGATAGGAGGGCTTGGGGTGTGGATCGACCCAGCGCGCCCAGTGGCGGCCCTCGGGCAGTTCGCCGGCGCCATCCGGGTTGCCGTTGGAGAGCAGCACCGGGCAGGTGGCGCGGTCGGCCTCCAGCGTGGTGGTGTAGCGCGCCATCACGTCCGGCCGGTCGGGGAAGTAGGTGATGCGGCGGAAGCCCTCGGCCTCGCATTGCGTGAAGTAGTTGCCGCCGGAGAGATAGAGGCCGGAGAGCTCGCTGTTGGCCTCGGGCGAGATCTCCACCTCCGTCTCCAGCGTGAAGGCCTCCGGCACGCCGGTGATGCGCAGCCCGCCGCCGGGCAGGTGAGCCAGGCGGCCCTCACCCAGCGGGGCGCCATCCAGCCGGGCCGCGACCAGGGTCAGTGCCTCGCCGTCCAGCTCCAGGTCGGGCACGGCCTCGGCCGCGGGGTTGCGGCGCAGGGCCAGCTTCGCCTTCACCCGCGTCGCCGTGGGATGCAGGGCGAGGTGAAGGTCCACCTGCTCCACCAGGAAGGCGGGCGGGCGGTAGTCCTCGCGGCGGATGGTGGGGGGCGGGGATTGCGGTTCGGTCTCGGCCATGGCTCGCCCTCGGATCACGCGGAAGGCCCGCAATATGGCCCCGCCCACCGCCCGCGCCCAGGGCGGGGCCGCCCGGGCCGCGCATTCACCCTTCCCGCAGCATGGCCCGGCATGGCACCGTTCCGGCAATGGCCTGCGGAGACCCGCGATGATGCGCCTGCACGATTTCCGTGTCCTGACCTTCGACTGCTACGGCACCCTGATCGACTGGGAGAGCGGCATCCACACCGCCTTGCAGCCCTTGCTGCGACGCGGCGGCCTGGACCTCCCGCGCGATGCGGTGCTGGAAGCCTTCGCGCAGCACGAATCGGCCCAGCAGGCGGAAACCCCGGGCATGCGCTATGCCGAGCTGCTCACCCAGGTGCACCACCGCCTCGCCGACGAGTGGGGCCTCGAGCCGGACGAGGCGGGCGCCGCGCGCTTCGGCGCCTCGGTGCCGGACTGGCCGGCCTTCCCCGATTCCGCCGGGGCGCTCGCCTATCTCAAGCGGCACTACAAGCTGGTGATCCTCTCCAACGTGGACCATGCGAGCTTCGCCGGCAGCCAGAAGCGGCTGGGGGTGGATTTCGATGCCGTCTACACCGCGCAGGACATCGGCAGCTACAAGCCGGACCCGCGCAATTTCCAGCACATGCTGACCAGGCTCGGCACGCAGGGCCATGGCCGCGGCGAGATCCTGCATGTGGCGCAGAGCCTGTTCCACGACCATGCGCCGGCCAAGCGGGTCGGCCTCGCCTCCGCCTGGATCGACCGGCGGCATGGCCAGGAGGGCTGGGGCGCCACCATGCCGCCGCCCTCCGGCGCGGGCTACGAGTTCCGCTTCGCCTCGCTGGCCGAGATGGTGGCGGCGCACCAGGCCGACGCCCTGGCCTGAAGGGCGGGGGGATTCTTTCTCCCGCCCCTTCCGCCTATGCTCGGGCCATGTCCCTCACCGACAGCAGCGCCCAACTGGCCCAGCGCCTGAAGGCCGAGCGCGAGGCCCGCAACTGGTCGCTGGCCGAGCTGGCGGAGCGTTCCGGCGTCTCCAAGGCAATGATCAGCAAGATCGAGCGCGACGAGGTCAGCCCGACCGCGGCGCTGCTCGGCCGCCTCTCCGGCGCCTTCGGCCTCAGCCTGTCGCAGATGCTGGCGCGCGCCGAGCAGGGCGGCGGGCAACTGGCACGCCTGGCGGAACAGCCGGTCTGGCGCGACCCCGAGACCGGCTTCATCCGCCGCGCCCTCACCCCCGCCGGCGGGCCGCCGACGCCGCTGGACCTGGTCTGGGGCGAATTGCCGGCCGGCCAGTCCGTGGATTACCCCGCCGCCGCCTTCGCTTTCATCCAGGACCAGCAGATCGTGCTGCTGGAGGGGATGCTGCACTTCACCCAGGGCGCGGTGCTGCATGAAATGAGGGCCGGGGACTGCCTGCGCCTCGGGCCGCCCGAGGCCTGCCGCTTCCACAATCCGGGGGGCACGCCCTGCCGGTATCTCGTGGTTCTGCTGCGGCGGTAAGGAAAAAAGGTCGGGGGAATGAATTCCCCCGAACCCCCTTCTTTTTTCTGCAGGTTTGCGATCACGCCGCAGCCGCCGGGGCGGCTTCAGGCCCGGTGTGAGCGCTCTCCGGCAGCGCGGCAAAGCTGATGGAAAAAAGAAGTGGGGGTCCGGGGGAGAATTCATTCTCCCCCGGTTCCGCCTCCTGGGAAAGCCGAGGGCGGGCCCGGATTCCCTCCGGACCTTTTCTTCACTTCAGCGGAAAGCCGAGATCCCGCAGCGCCGCCTTGAGCCCGTCCCTCCCGTGCAGTGCGGAGATGCGGCCGAGCCGCGCCAGCACGCGGTCGGTCCAGCGATAGGCCTTCATTTCGTTGCGGGCGCTGAATTCGCTCAGCGCCACGTCGTAGAGGCCGCGCATCTCCGTCTCGGCGCCGGCGTCGTACTGCTCGCGGTGAAGGATGGCGCCCTGCGGCAGGCGCGGCTTCACCTCGGCGCGCGCCGCGGGATCGGCATAGCCGACACAGAGGCCGAACACCCCCACCACGCCCGGCGGCAGCGCCAGTTCCGCCGCCACGCGCCGCACGTCATTGCGCAGCGCGCCGATATAGACGGTGGAAAGACCCAGCGACTCGGCGGCGACCGTGGCGTTCTGCGCCGCCAGCGCGGCATCGAGCGCGGCGACCAGGAAGGTTTCGAAATAGGGCAGCGCTTCCAGCGTGGTGCCCTCGGCCTCGGCCAGCCGCGCGTTGCGCGAGAGGTCGGCGAGCCAGACCAGGAAGAGCGGGCATTGGATGATGTGGCGCTGGTTGTTCGCCACCTCGGCAAAGACCGCCTTGCGCGCCGGGTCGGTCACCGCGACGACGGACCAGGTCTGCATGTTGGAGGAGGTGGCGGCGGACTGCGCCGCCGCCACCAGGGTTTCCAGGGTCCCCTCCGGCAGCGGGTCGGAGCGATAGGCGCGGACGGAGCGGTGCGCCATCAGCGCCGCGATCACGTCGTTCCAGGGGCCGGCGGGCGGCAGGGCGGCCGCGCCGTAGCGGGCCGCGAGGGCCTCATGCTGATCAATGCTCATGCCCCTCATTCTGCGGCCATTCCCGCCCGTGCCGGAAGCCGCCCTCAGACCGCGGGCGGGTTCAGCCGGGCGAAGGCCGCCTGCCGCCGGTAGGGAAAGTAGGGATAGGGCGCGGTGACGGCGCTCGCCGCGTCCGGCCGGGCGACCTGCTCCGCCGTCAGGGTCCAGCCGAGCGGGCTCCAGACCATGACACCCAGGCCCTGGTCGAGCGCCAGCGGCACGGGTTTGGTCCCCATGGCAGGTGAAAGCGATGGGACAGAAGCTATGGAACGGCCAGCCTGTGCTGTAGAACCGGCGCCGGAACAGCATTTTTGAGATGAACGCCAGGATGGCGCGGCTGGAGGTCAACCGCTCGGGGGAGATGGAGGTCTTTTTGCAGGTGGTGCGGCTGGGCGGCTTCTCGCCCGCCGCGCGAGCCTTCCGGATGACGCCCTCGGCCGTCAGCAAGCTGGTCGCCCGGCTGGAGGCGCGGCTCGGCGCGCGGCTGGTCAAACGCTCCACCCGCCGGCTCCAGCTCACTGCCGAAGGCTGCACCTTCTATGAGCTATGAGCGCGCCGCCCGCATCCTGGCCGAGCTGGACGAGGCCGAGCGCCAGGCCGGCACGGGTGAGCGGCCGGCCGGCTGGTGCTGGTGCTCGAACCCCCTCAACCCGGGCGACAGGGAGGCCTTCCACGCCGTCTTCCTCGGCCAGGGCGGCCCCCTTCCCTCGCGCATCCGCGTCCTCCTCGACTTCCTGGCCGAGGAGGGCCGGGGGAGCTGACGGCGCGCGGCAGAGGGCGTGGCGGGCGCCCCCTTCCCGGAGCGGTCAGTCGATCCGGATGCCGGCGCGCTCCACCAGCGCGCCGTAGCGCTCGGCCTCCTGCCGCACCAGCGTCGCCGCGTCCTCCGGGCTGCCGCCGCCGGGGAGGAAACCGGCCTCTTCCAGCCGCTTGCGGATATCCGGCTCGGCCAGGGCCTCGTTCATCGCCGCGCTCCAGCGCTCCACGATCGGCCTCGGCAGGCCGGCCGGGCCCAGCAGCATGTACCAGACGGTGATGGCGAAGCCGGGGAAGCCGCTTTCCGCCACCGTGGGCACCTCCGGCAAGGCGGCGACGCGCTCGGCCGTGGTCACCGCGAGGGCACGGGTGGTGCCGGCGCGGACATGCGGCAGGTGCGAGGGCATGGTGTCGATCGCCAGGTCGAGCGTGCCGGCGATCAGGTCGGTCACCACCTGCCCGGTGCCGCGATAGGGCACGTGCGTCATCTCGATGCCGGCGGCCTGGGAAAGCATTTCCGCCGCCAGGTGCTGCTGCGTGGCGACGCCGGAGGAGGCGTAGTTCAGCTTGCCCGGGTTCTTGCGCGCGTAGTCGATCAGGCCCTTGAGGTCCTTGTAGGGCGCGCTGGCCGGCACCAGTACCACCAGCGGAACGGTGCCGGCGAGCGTGACCGGCGTGAAGTCGCGCATCTGGTCATAGGGCGGGGTGCGCATCAGCGGCGCCACGACGGCCTGGGTGCTGACCGTGCCCATCACCAGGCTGTAGCCATCCGGCCGCGCCCGCGCCACCGCCGCGGCGGCGAGCGTGCCACTGGCGCCCGGCCGGTTGTCCACCGTCACCGGCTGGCCCAGCTTCGCCTGCAGCGAAGGCGCCAGCAACCGGGTGATGATGTCCGTCCCGCCACCGGGCGCGAAGCCCACCAGCATCGCGACCGGATGGTTCGGGTAGTCGGCCTGCGCCCGCGCGGCGCGCGGGGCGAGGCCGAGCGCGGGGCTCGCCGCCAGTGCGCCAAGCCAAGTGCGGCGTGTCAGCATGGACTTCCTCCGGCACGGGGTCGTTTCCCCGGCATATTGTTAACAGTGGACAACGGAAGCCTGCCCTCAGCGCCTTGCCGCGCCAAGAGGTTTTCTTGCATGCCGCGCCTTTTCGAGGGGCAAGATAATCGTATCGTTACAACACCGCGGGCCGGAGGCGGTGGGCGCAGCGCCGGCCGCGAGTGCGTGGAGACCCGAAGGAAAAAAGAAGGGGGTCCGGGGGGAATTCCTTCCCCCGCCCTTCACGCCCAGGCGGCCTGGCGCATCGCCGCCGCCGGATGCGGCGCCTCCAGCAGCGGCCCGGCACCGAACAGCTTCTCGCGATAGGTGCCGGGCGCATAGGCGCGCTTGTAGACGCCACGCTCCTGCAGGACCGGCACCACCAGCTCCACGAAGCGCTCCAGCCCCTCCGGCATCACCGTGCGGGAGAGGTTGAAGCCGTCCACATCCGCCTCCTCGGTCCAGGACATCAGCGCATCGGCCACCTGCTCCGCCGAGCCGAGGATGGGCGGCTGGCGGCTGCCGAGCACGAAGCGGTCGATCAGGTGGCGCTTGGTGAAGACCCCGCCGGCGGCGCGCTTCATGGCCTCCACATTGGACTGGATCGCCTGGGACTCGCCGCCCTCGATCGGCTCGTCCATGCCGTAGCGCGCGAAGTCGATGCCCAGCGAGGCGCTGGCATGGGCGAGCGCGCCCTCCACGCTGGCGTGCCGGCGGTACTCCTCCAGCAGGTCCCGCGCCTCGGCCTCGGTGCGGCCGACGATGGCGGTGGCGCCGACGAAGACCCGGATCGGGCGCGGCGCGGCGCGGGCGCGCAGGTCGGCCACCAGATCAGCCACATGCGGCTTGGCCCCGCCATTGACGAAGACGCATTCGGCATGGCGCGCGGCGAACTGCCGGCCGCGCTGCGAGGCGCCGGCCTGATAGAGCACCGGCGTGCGCTGCGGCGAGGGCTCGCAGAGATGGATGGCGTCCATCTGGAACTGCCGGCCCTCGTGGCGGACGCGGCGCAGCTTCGCAGGATCGGCGTAGAGCCCGGCCGCGCGGTCGGCGCGCACGGCGTCGGGCGCCCAGCTCGCCTCCCAGAGGCCATAGACGACGTCCATGTACTCGTCGGCGAGGTCGTAGCGGTCGTCATGCGCCATCTGGCGGCTGAAGCCCATGGCGCGGGCGGCGCTGTCCAGGTAGCCGGTGACGATGTTCCAGCCGATTCGCCCCTGCGTCAGGTGGTCCAGCGTGGACATCCGCCGGGCGAAGAGGAAGGGCTGCTCATAGGCGAGGTTGCAGGTGATGCCGAAGCCGAGATGGGTGGTCGCGGCCGCCATGGCCGGCACCAGCATCGCCGGGTCGAGCAGCGGCACCTGAACGGCGTTGCGCAGGGCGGCATCCGGGCTGCCGCCATAGACATCGTAGATGCCGAGCACGTCGGCCAGGAAGAGACCGTCGAACAGCCCGGCCTCCAGCGTGCGGGCCAGCGAGACCCAGTGGTCCAGCCGGTTGTAGTTCACGCTGGTGTCGCGGGGATGCGTCCACATCCCCTGCTGGATATGGCCGATGCAGGCCATGTCGAAGGCGTTCAGGCGGATCTCGCGCGGCATGGGCGGCTCCTGCGGCTTTCGTCCATTATCAGAGATAAATGTTTATCATGGAAGATGATATTGCGGCCTGCACGCCCCTCCAGGCTGCGGCGGGGCCGGTTGCAATCCTTCGTCCGCGGGTGTTTCTCGGCAGCCGAGGCAACGAAGGGTCCAGGACACGATGCAAGGCTTCCCCCGACTCCGCCAAAGGCGCGCGGCCTGGCCGGCCATGGCGCTGCTCGCCGCCGCCACCGCCCTGGGCCCGGCGCTCGCCGCCCGCCCGGCCGCGGCGCAGACGCTGCGCATCGCCATGGCGGGGGAGACCACCTCGGCCGACCCGCACAACTACGCCCTGGGACCGAACAGCACCCTCTCGCGGCACATCTTCGAGGCGCTGACCCGAATCGACGCCGACCTCAAGGTCGGTCCCGGCCTGGCGACGCGCTGGGAGCGGCAGGACGACCGCACCTGGATCTTCCACCTGCGCGAGGGCGTGCGCTTCCAGAACGGCGACAGCTTCGGCGCGCCGGACGTGGTCTACAGCTACTGCCGCATCCTCAACAATCCGGGCGAGGTGGTGCAGTCCTTCTCGCGGCTGGTCCGGCGGATCGCCAGGCTCGAGGTGCTCGACGAGCACACGCTGCGGCTGACCACGCGCCTCCCCGAGCCGCTGCTGCTGAGCGACCTCAGCAACCTTTCCATCCTGCCCCGCCAGCTGGCGGGTGATGCCAGGCCCGACTTCAACGCCGGCGAGAGCTGCGGCACCAGCGGCCCCTGGCCGGCTCCCGCCCAGTTCAACGACGGCACCGCCGCCATCGGCACCGGCCCCTATCGCCTCGTCAGCTACACGCCCGGCGGCGCCATCATCCTGGAGCGCAACGAGGGCTACTGGGGCGAGAAGCCGGACTGGAAGACGGTGCGGCTGACCCCCGTCACCGCCGCCGGCCCGCGCCTCGCGGGCCTGCTGGCGGGCGACCAGGACGTGATCGAGGCCCCCGCCACCGGCGACATCCCGCGGCTGCGCCAGGATGCCGACATCCGCCTCGCCAACAAGCAGACGACGCGGCTGATCTTCATCCAGCTCGACACCGCCCGCAGCCCCAGCCCCTTCGTGCAGGGCGGCAGCGGCCCCAACCCGCTGCAGGACCTGCGGGTACGCCAGGCGCTCTCCCTGGCGATCGACCGCAAGGCCATCGAGCAGCGGGTGATGGACGGCGTCGCCACCGCCGCCACGCAGTTCCTGCCGCTCGGCATGGTCGGCACCATCCCCGGCCTGCCGGTGCTGCCCTATGATCCGGCCAAGGCCAAGGCCCTGCTGGCCGAGGCCGGCTACAAGGACGGGTTCAGCCTGACCTTCCACGCCACCAACAACCGCTACATCAACGACGCCCGGCTGGCCCAGGCGCTGGCGCAGTACTGGAACCGCATCGGCGTGAAGGTGGCGCTGGACACCATGCCGAGCGCCGTCTTCTTCGGCCGCCGCGGCAAGCGGGACTTCAGCGCCTCGATGGGCGGCTGGGCCACCGACGCGGACGAGACGATGCTGTTCTTCCGCTCCTGGCTGATGTCCACCGACCGCGAGCGCGGCCTCGGCACCAGCAACTACGGCGGCTGGTCGAACCCGAAGTTCGATGACCTCGCCGGGCGGGCCATGATGACCATGGACCAGGAGGCCCGCGCCGAGCTGCTGCGGCAGGCCGGCCGCGTGGCGCTGGAGCAGATGCCGGTGATCCCCGTGCAGTTCGAGAACGCCGTCTGGGCCTTCCGCAAGGATCTCACCTATGGCGGGCGCGTGGACCAGACCACCAACGCCGCCGAGATCCATCCGGCGAAGTAAAGGCCGGGGGAAGGAATTCCCCCGCACCCCCATCTTTCTTCTTCGAGTTTCCGGCGGAATGCCCCGCCTTCCTGGAGAGCGTCCCAGATGAGCTTCACCGAAACCCTGGCGCAGGCCCTGGCCAGGCCGGGCCGGCAGGCCGTTCCCTTCACCGATGAGGCCGGCGACCCGACGCGCCCGCTGGTGCTGCATACCTATCGCCCGGCCAGCTTCACCCCGGACAGTCCGGTGGTGATCGTGCAGCACGGCATGAAGCGCAACGGCGACGAGTACCGCGACTTCTGGATTCCCGCCGCCGACAGGCACGGCCTGCTGATCGTCGCGCCGACCTTCGCCGATGCCGAGTATCCGGGCGCCGACCTCTACAACAACGGCCACGTGCTGGCCGAGGACGGCACGGTGCGCCCGCGCGCCCAGTGGGGCTATGCCGTGCCGGCGCGGGTCTTCGGCCTGCTGCGCCAGGCCGGCGTCACCCGCCGCCCGCGCGCGCATTTCTTCGGCCACTCGGCCGGCGGCCAGTTCGGCCACCGGATGCTCGCCACCCAGGCGCCCGAGGCCTTCGAGGCGATCGCGGTGGGCAATCCCGGCTGGTACACGCTGCCGACGCTGGAGAAATCCTTCCCCGAAGGGCTGGCCGGCATTGGCATCGGCGAGGCGGAGCTGCTGCGGCTGCTGGCCTATCCGCTGCTGATCCTGGCGGGCATGCAGGACATCCAGACCGCCGATCCCAGCCTGCCCTCGCAGCCGACGGCGCTGGCGCAGGGCCCGCACCGCTTCGCCCGCGCCCACACCTATCTGGCCGCCGGCCAGGCCGAGGCGGCGCGGCGTGGCGTGGCCTGCAACTGGCGCCTCGTCGAGGTGCCGCATATCGGCCATGACGGCGCGGCGATGTCCCGCGTCGCCGCCAGCCTGTGGTTCGAGGGCCGGATGCCGGAGGATTCGGTGCTGGCGGCCTGGGGCACCGGCCAGGGCGCTCTCTGACGGAGGGCGGGGTCCGGGGTGGCACGGCCACCCCGGCGGAGGAGGCGCGGGGGAGGCGCCGCCTCCCCCGCTACGGGTGCCGCTCCCCGAAGATGGCGGTGCCCACGCGCACATGCGTGGCGCCGGCGGCGATGGCGGCCTCGAAGTCGCCGCTCATCCCCATGGAGAGCGTGTGCAGCCCGAGTCGCGCCGCCAGCGCGGCCATGCGGTCGAAATGCGGCGCCGGGTCGTCCTCCGCGGGCGGGATGCACATCAGCCCTGCCACCGGCAGGCCATGCGCCTCGCGGCACTCGGCGACGAAATCCGCCACCGCATCGGGGTCGATGCCCGCCTTCTGCGGCTCGCGGCCGATGTTCACCTGCACCAGCAGCTGCGGGCGCCGCCCCTCCTTCGCCATGGCTTCCGCCAGGGCGGCGGCCAGCTTCGGCCGGTCCAGGCTTTCGATGACATCGGCGATGCGCACCGCGTCGCGTGCCTTATTGGTTTGCAGCGCGCCGATGATATGCAGCCGCAGCGCGGGGTGGCCGGCGCGCAGCGGGGGGAACTTGGCCGCCGCCTCCTGCACGCGGTTCTCGCCGAAGCTGGCCTGCCCGGCGACGAGGGCTTCCCGCACCGACTCGGCGGGATGGAACTTGGAAACCGCCACCAGGGTGACGGAGGCCGGGTCGCGGCCGGCGCGGGCGCAGGCGTCGGCGATTCGCTCCCGGATGCGCTGCAGGTTTTCGGCGATGGAGGGCATGATGTGCGGACCGTAGATGCGGCGGCGATGCGGCTCAAGCGGAGGCGGGCCCCGAGTCGCGGTCTCCTGCCCCGGCTCTGGCTGTTCAGCGATCCGGCACGGCTGCCGGACCCGCGGGTGGCTCTGGCGGCGCTGCCGCGCGGCAGCGGGGTGGTGGCGCGGGGCGTGGCGCCGGCGCTGCGCCCGTCGCTGGCGCGGCTGCAGCGCCGCCGGCGCGGCGTGCTGCTGGTGGGCGGCGAGGCACGGGCGGCGCTCCGCCTGGGCGCCGGCCTGCACTGGCCGGATCGGCCTACCACCTTGGAAATTCTGCCTTTTCTTCTCGCCCGCCGGGCCGGTGCGCCCTGGGCACGGCTTTCGGTCGCGGCACATGGGCGGGCCGGGCTGGTCCGCGCGGCGCGGCTGCGGGCGGACCTGGTCTTTCTCTCCCCGCTCTTTCCGACTCCCAGCCATCCCGGCGCGCCGGCACTCGGTCCCTGGCGCTGGGCGGCGCTGGCGCGGCGGGCCAGGCGGCCGGTGGTGGCACTCGGCGGCATCCTCGCGGCGACGGCCGGGCGGGTTCCACCCCCGGCCTGCGGCCTGGCCGCCATCACCGCCCTGTTGCACTCAGGCCACAGTGTCTCAATGAAGTCGCGATCACCGCAAGCGGAGCATTGCCCGCCTCAACAGGCCTGAACCATAGTCCGCCGCAGGCCTGACAGCCCTGTGAGCATTGTTGCACGGGGCCCTGCCGAGGGGGGCAGACAGGCCGCGGGACCAGCCGGGACGCCCCGGCGCGTGAGGAGGACTAGGGATGCGCAAGATTCTGTTGGCGACCACCGCCGTTGCCGCGGCCGCCGTGTTCGGGGCGGCCCCGCTTGCGGCGCAGGAAGCCCCGACGGTTCGCGTCGGCGGCTACTTCCGCTTCAACTACGCGTTCACCGACCAGGACGGTGCGACCAGCTCCACCGCGAACCTTGGCAAGTCCGACTTCACGTCGGACATGGAAATCCACGTCATCGTGCAGGGCAAGGCCGCCAACGGCGTGTCCTACGGTGCCACCATCGAGGTGCAGGACGACCAGAACCGTCAGGCGACCTCCGGCGTCGCGACCAAGATGTCGCTCGACACCGACGAGATGTATCTGTGGGTGTCCTCGCCGCAGGCCGGCCAGCTGCGCTTCGGTGACGAGGACGGCGTGGTCCTCGGCGCGATGGCGACGGGCTGGATCACCAGCTTCGGCACGGGCGGCATCGACGGTGACTGGCTCGACAACGTGGTTGGCGGCAACAACCGTCCGTCCTACTTCGTCGGTGGCGGCCTGGTCGACAGCACCAAGATCATCTACACCTCGCCGCAGTTCTTCGGCTTCGACTTCGGCGCCAGCTTCGGCTTCAACGAGGGCGAGGGCGAGGACAGCGGCTGCGAGGCCCTGGGCACCAACTGCGACCGCTACGACTCCAGCGGCCCGCTGGGCACCTACAGCCTGCGCCGCAAGAACGAAGTGCAGGCCGCCATCCGCTACCGCGGCTCCTTCGCCGGCGTCGGCATCGCGGGCATGGCCGGCTATATCGGCTCGGGCGTGACCAAGAACAGCTCCGGCCTCTCCGGTGAGGGCCTGAGCGTCGGCGTGTTCGGCCTGCAGGCGACCGCCTACGGCTTCACCGCCGGCGCGAACTACGCCTTCGGCCGCGCCAATGCCGGCCTTGGCCTGCTGCAGAACGGCGCGGGCCTCGACGACCAGGACATGAAGCAGTGGGTGGCGGGCGTGGCCTACACCTTTGCCAACCTGACCGTGGGTGCGAACTTCTTCGACGTCCGCAGCGCCGGCAGCCAGACCAACCCGAACGAGCGCAAGGATCAGGCCTGGTCGGTCGGCGCCAACTACAACCTGGCTCCGGGCCTGGCGCTGGTCGCCGAGTACACCCAGGGCACGAAGGAGGAGGACGCCACCGCGACCGCGACTGGCGTCGACACCGACACCAAGGTGTTCCTCCTGGGCACGCGCATCGCTTTCTGATCCCGCAGGGGTCGGTTCGCGAGGGGCGGCGGGGCAACCCGCCGCCCTTTTTCGTTTTTGCGCTTGCCTGGGCTTGCCAGCCGCCTATCGTGCGGCCGCCATGCGCAAGCTCCTCGCCTTCGGGCTGATCCTCACCCTCACCGCCTGCGGCTACGGCCGCGAGGTGAAGAACGACGAATACTACGACGACAGCAGGCGGGCCCGCGTGCAGGGCCGGCTGAGCGGGTCGGACGGGATCCTGATCTTCGGGACCGATCGCTCCTCCCAGCAGGCGGATTCGCAGGAGGGCGGGCTCGGCGTGAACGCCTATCTCTGGCGGGCCACGCTGGACACGCTGTCCTTCCTGCCGCTCTCCTCGGCCGATCCCTTCGGCGGCGTCATCATCACCGACTGGTACTCGCCGGCGGCCACGCCCACCGAGCGCTTCCGCGCCACCGCCTACATCCTCGGCCGCCAGCTCCGCTCGGACGGCGTGCGCGTCTCGGTCTTCCGCCAGGAGCTGCGCAACGGCGGCTGGATGGACGCGCCCGTGGCGCCGACCACCAACACGGACATGGAAAACCAGATCCTCGCCCGCGCCCGCGAGCTGCGCAGCCAGACCGCCGCCCGCTGAGGCACTGACCGCCCGTGGCCCCGGAGCCGGCCGCAGAATGAGCAGGGGCCGGGGCGGATGGCAGCCATCCGCCCCCGCGCCCTTTCCTTGCGGGCGCCAAGATCGTATCCCTTCCCTGGAACTCCTGATCGCCCGGTCCGATGAACGACGCTGCCACACCTGCCCGTTACGATTTCGCCAGCGCCGAGCCGCGCTGGCAGCACGCCTGGGAGGACGCCCGCTGCTTCAGCGTGCCCGACGTGCCGTATGGCAGCCGGCCGAAATACTACGTGCTGGAGATGTTCCCCTACCCCTCCGGCAAGATCCATATGGGGCATGTGCGGAACTACACGCTGGGCGACGTGGTGGCGCGCTACAAGCGCGCCCGCGGCTTCCAGGTGCTGCACCCCATGGGCTGGGACGCCTTCGGCCTGCCCGCCGAGAACGCCGCCCGCGAGCGCGGCGTGCACCCGGCCGCCTGGACCTACCAGAACATCGACACCATGCGCGCCGAGCTGAAGCGCATGGGCCTCTCCCTGGAATGGGAGCGCGAGTTCGCCACCTGCGATCCCTCCTACTACGGGCAGCAGCAGAAACTGTTCCTCGACTTCCTGCGCGCCGGGCTGGTCGAGCGCAAGGAGAGCGCGGTCAACTGGGACCCGGTGGACCACACCGTCCTGGCCAATGAGCAGGTGATCGACGGCCGCGGCTGGCGCTCCGGCGCGCTGGTGGAGAAGAAGCGGCTCTCCCAGTGGTTCCTCTCCATCACCAGGTTCGCGCCCGAGTTGCTGGAGGCGCTGGACGGCCTCGACCGCTGGCCCGAGCGCGTGAAGCTGATGCAGGCCAACTGGATCGGCCGCAGCGAGGGCGCGCGGGTCCGCTTCGCGCTGACCGAGCCGGTGGCCGGCATGGAGCAGGTGGAGGTCTTCACCACCCGGCCGGACACACTGTTCGGCATGTCCTTCCTGGCCGTCGCCGCCGACCATCCGCTGGCCACCGCCGCCGCCGGGCGCAGCCCGGAGGTCGCCGCCTTCATCACCGAGGTGCGCAGCCTCGGCACCTCCGAGGCCGCCATCGAGCAGGCTGAGAAGCGCGGCATCGACACCGGCCTGCGCGTCGCGCACCCCTTCATCGAAGGCGCCAGCTATCCGGTCTGGATCGCCAATTTCGTGCTGATGGAATACGGCACGGGCGCCATCTTCGGCTGCCCCTCCGGCGACCAGCGCGACCTCGACTTCGCCCGGAAATACGGCCTGCCGGTGCCGCCGGTCATCCTGCCGCCGGGCGAGGACCCGGCCACCTTCGCCATCGGCGACACCGCCTATACCGAGGACGGCACGCTCTACAATTCCGGCTTCCTCGACGGGCTCGGCACCGCCGAGGGCAAGCGCGCCGCCATCGCGGCGCTGGAGAAGATCGGCGCCGGCACCGGCGTGGTGAACTGGCGCCTGCGCGACTGGGGCGTCTCCCGCCAGCGCTACTGGGGCTGCCCGATTCCGGTCATCCACTGCGAGGCCTGCGGCGTGGTGCCGGTGCCCGACGACCAGCTCCCGGTGACGCTGCCGGAGGATGTGGACTTCTCGAAGCCCGGCAACCCGCTGGACCACCACCCGGTCTGGAAGCATGTCGGCTGCCCGCAATGCGGCAAGCCGGCGCAGCGCGAGACCGATACCTTCGACACCTTCGTCGACAGCTCCTGGTACTTCGCGCGCTTCACCGCGCCGAAGGCGGGCACGCCGCTGGTGCCGGCGGCGGTGAATGGCTGGCTGCCGGTCGATCAGTATATCGGCGGCATCGAGCACGCGATCCTGCACCTGCTCTACTCGCGCTTCTTCACCCGCGCGCTGCACAGCATGGGGTATGTCGGCGTGGCCGAGCCCTTCGCCGGCCTGTTCACCCAGGGCATGGTGCAGCACGCCTCCTACAAGGCCCGGGACGGCCGCTGGCTGGCCCCGGACGAGGTGGAGGTCGCCGCCGACGGCAGCGCCACCGACAAGGCCAGCGGCCTGCCGGTGACCGTCTCGCGCAACGACAAGATGTCGAAGTCGAAGCGCAACACCATCGACCCCGGCGCCATCATCGACCAGTACGGCGCCGACACCGCGCGCTGGTTCATCCTCTCCGACAACCCGCCGGACCGCGACATGGAGTGGACGGCGGCGGGCGTCGCCGGCGCCTCGCGCTTCAGCCAGCGCCTCTGGCGCCTGGTGAACGGCGCCGCCGCCACCCTGCCGCCGCCGGGCACCGAACCGGCGGAGGGCGCCGCGCGCGACCTGCGCCGCGCCACCCACCGCACCATCGCCGCCGTCACCGAGGCGCTGGAGAGCTTCGCCTTCAACGTCGCGGTCGCGCGCATCCACGAGTTCGCCAATGCCATCGAGGCGGCGGGCGAGGCGGATGGCGCCGCCCGCCGCGAGGCACTGGAGGCGGCCGCCCGGCTGATCAGCCCGATGATGCCGCATCTGGCCGAGGAGCTGTGGTCCCTGCTGCGCCCCGGCGCCGGGCTGGTGGCCGGGCTGCCCTGGCTGGAGTCGGATGCCGAACTGGCCAAGGCCGACAGCGTGACGCTGGCGGTGCAGGTGCTCGGCAAGCTGCGCAGCACCATCGAGGTGCCGGTGGGCGCCGACGAGGCCACCGTCTTCGCCGCCGCCGAGGCGGAGGAGAACGTTCAGCGCGCCATCGCCGGGCGCCCCATCAGGAAGCGCATCCATGTCCCGGGCCGGATCGTCAACTTCGTTGTCTGAACGCCGGCCCGTCTCCGCCGCCCGCCGCCGCCTGCTGGCACTGGGCGCGGCCGGGCTGACGCTGGCCGGCTGCGGCTTCCGCCCGCTCTACGCGCCGCGGGACAGCGCCGCCACGGCCAGCGACCCGGCGATCCGCTCCGTGCTGGCCTCGACCGAGGTGGCGCTGATCCCCGAGCGCAGCGGCCAGTTGCTGCGCCGGGCGCTGCAGCAGCGGCTGGGCCGCTTCGGTGCCGCGGCGCCGACGCAGGAGCTGCGCGTCAGCCTGCAATTCGGCGCCGAGCCGGAGGGCTTCCGGCGCGACGGCACGGCGACCCGCACGCGCTACACCGCCACGGCGAGCTGGCTGCTGGTCTCCCGGAGCACGCCGCCCGCCCAGGTGGCGCAGGGGGTGGAGCGGGCCTTCGACGCCTTCGACATCCCGGACAACCAGTTCTTCGCCGCCGACTTCGCGCGGGACGCCACCATCCAGCGCCTGATCGAGCAGCTGGCGGATGACATCGTGCTGCGCCTCTCCGTCCAGTTGCGCGCGCAGCAGAAAGCCTGAACCGGGCCGGCGCGCGGCCCACCCCCGCGAAGGACGCCCTTCCCCCTTGGCCAAGCTCGACCAGCGCCGCATCGCCGCCTTCCTCGCCCAGCCCGGCGCCTGCCGCGTGGTGCTGCTGCATGGCGACGATGCCGGGCTGATCCGTGAGCGCGCCGAGGCCTTGCAGCAGTCCGTCATCGGCGGTGACGATCCCTTCCGCCTGGCCGACCTGCCGCGCGAGGCGGCGGCGAAGCCCGGCGCCCTGGCCGGCGAGATGGCCGCCCTCGCCATGACCGGCGGCCGCCGCCTGGTGCGGGTGCGGGACGCCGCCGACGGCCTCACCCCCGCCGTGAAGGAGGCGCTCGCCGGCCCCGGCGAGGCCCTCCTCGTGCTGGAAGCCGGCGAGCTTCCCGCCCGCGCCAAGCTGCGGACCCTGCTGGAACCCGCACCCGACGCCGCCGTCATCGCCTGCTATCGCGAGCGTGGCGCGGAGCTCGCCGGCAGCATCGCCCGGATGCTGCAGGCGGAAGGCGTGGCCGCCGCGCCCGCCGCGCTGGAATGGCTGGCCGCCCGCCTCGGCGAGGACCGCATGCTGCTGCGCCGCGAGGTGGAGAAGCTCGCCCTCTATGCCGGCGCGGGCGGCCGCCTCTCCGAGGAGGACGTCATGGCCTGCACGGGCGATGGCTCGGCGCTCGACCTTGACGAGGCGCTGGTGGCCGCCACGGCGGGCGATGTTTCCACCGCCGACCGCGCGCTGGACGCCGCCTTCGCCGAGGGCGCCAGCCCCATCATGGTGCTGCGCGCGGCGCTGCGGCATGTGCAGCGGCTGCATCTGGCCTCGCTTGGCGTGGCCGCCGGGCAATCCGCCTCCGGTGCGCTGGAGGCGCTGCGGCCGCCCGTCTTCTTCCGGCTGAAGCCGGGTTTCGAGCAGGCGCTGCGACTGTGGAACCCGGAGCTGCTGGCGGCGGCCGGCGCGGCGCTGCTGGAGGCGGAGAAGCAGGGGAAGTCGGGCTCCGCCAACCGGCCCATCCCGGATACGGTGGTGGCACGGGCGGCGGTGCTGCAACTGGCGCGGCAGGCCATCGCGCTGCGGCGGCGGAGCGCGGCGTAAAAAAAGCCCGGGGGAAGGAATTCCCCCGGACCCCCATCTTCTTTCTGCAAGTTTTTGCTCACGCCATGGCCAGGGTTGTTCCGGCCCCGGCGTGTGCGCGCATCGTCAGTGCTGAAAACCGACAAAAAGAAGAAGAGGGGGTTCGGGGGAGAATTCATTCTCCCCCGGGTTCCCTCCCCCGCCGGATCTCAGGACAGTCCCGCCTGCACCTTCGCGCTGGCCCCCGAGAGATCCCCGAGCTTCGCCCCCTGCGCGACCTTCTCCTGGTTGCCCAGGCCGCGCTCCTGCCGCGCGATGGCCGCGCGCGCCTCGGATTCCGCCTCGCCGGGCGGCAGCACCAGCACGCCGCTCTCGTCGCAGAGCACGGCATCGCCCGGCATCACCACCGTGCCGCCGATGGCGACCGGCACGTTCAGCCGCCCGCCCAGGTCGTAGATGCGGGTGGTGATCGGCGCGAGGCCGCGGCACCAGAGCGGGAAATCAGAGGCCTCGACCTCCTCGATATCGGTGCAGGGGCCATCCACCACGCCGGCCTTGGCGCCGGCGGCCTTGGCGGCGACCGTGACCCCGCCGCCCCAGCAGGCGTGGCGGTCATCGCCAAGCCGGTCCACCACCAGGATGTCACCCGGCCGCAGCAGGCCAAGCGCGTGGTGCAGCAGGGTGGAGTCAGGTCCCGGGATCTGCAGCGTCACCGCCGTGCCGGCCACGCGCTTGCGCAGCAGGCCCTGGATGCGGCGGTCGCAGAAACCCCAGTGGCGCCAGTGGCCGACCGTGGCGGTCTCCGTCTGCTCCAGCAGCGCGACCACCTCCGCACTGATCGGCGCGGGCATCGGCTCGACAAGGTATTTCGGCATCAGTCACGTCCCATGGCTCGGGTGAAGCCCATCAGCCGCTCGACCACGGCGACCATGAGCAGGGCGAAGGCGATCAGGCTCATCGCCAGGGCGGCGATCAGCGGGTCGGTGGTGCGCTCGGCGTAGCGGAACATCTCCACCGGCAGGGTGGTCAGGCGCGGTCCCACCAGGAAGAGGCTGATCACCGTCTCGTCGAAGCTGACGAGGAAGGTCAGCACCCCTGCGGCAATGGCGCCGGGCGCGGCATTGGGCAGGGTGATGCGCAGCGCGGCACGCAGCGGCGTCGCGCCCAGCGTCCAGGCGGCGGCCTCCAGTTCCTTCGGCACGGCGGCGAAGGCGGTGGTCATGATCCGCACCGCGAAGGGAATGGCGACCAGGCTGTGCCCCAGCATCAGCCCCGGCCAGGTGGCGACGAGGCCAAGCGGCTGCAGCACCAGCAACAGGCCCAGGCCGAGCACCAGGGTGGGCAGCAGCAGCGGCGCCATCAGCAGGGTGGCGAGCACGTCGCGTCCCGGGAAGTCCAGCCGGGCGATGGCATAGGCGGCCGGGGCGCCCAGCAGCAGCGCCAGCGCCGCCACCAGCGCGGCCAGGATGGCACTGGTGCCGAGCGCCGCCATCAGCCCGGGATGGGAGAACAGCGCCGCGTACCAGCGCAGCGAGAAGCCGGGCGGCGGGAAGGTGAGGAAATCCCCGGCGCTGAAGCTGACGACCAGCACCAGCGCGCCCGGCGCCAGCAGCACCAGCAGGCCGAGCGCGGCGAGGAGACGCAGCATCCAGCTCGGCCTCATGCGCGCCGCCCTCCCAGACGAGCCAGCGCGCCGCGCAGGAGCATCAGCAGCACGAGGCCGCCGAGCAGCAGCATCGCCAGGGCCGAGGCGGCCGGCCAGTCCACATATTCCAGTGCCAGGTCGTAGATCTCGGTGGCCAGCACGAAGACGCGCCCGCCGCCCATCAGCCGCGGCGTGATGAAGGCGGAGATGCCGAGCACCAGCGCCAGCAGCCAGGCTGCCAGCAATGCCGGCGCGGCGAGCGGCAGCGTCACGCGCAGGAAGGTGCGCACCCGCCCGGCGCCGAGCGTCGCCGCCGCCTCCTCCAGCCGCGGGTCGAGCCGGCCGAGCCCGGCGATCAGCACCAGCACGGCATAGGGCATCAGGCTCTCGACGAGGCCGATGCGCACGCCGGTCCAGTTGTTGATCAGCGGGTATGGCGTGTCGCGCAGGCCGAGGCCCATCAGCACGGCGTTGATCAGCCCGTTGTCGCCCAGGATGGCCATCCAGCCGATCAGCCGCGCCGTGCCGGAGACCAGCAGCGGCGCGATCGCCATCAGCGCCAGCGGACCGCGCCAGCGCGGCGAGGCGGCGCGCACCATCAGCGCCACCGGCAGGGCCAGGGCCACGGCGATGGCGGCCGAGCTGCCGGCCAGCAGCAGGGTGTTCCAGACCAGCTCGCGGATGAAGTCGTCGCCGAGCAGCTTGGCATAGCTCTCGGTGGTCAGCGCGGTTTCCATCGCGCCGGTCTCGGTGGTGCGGTTCAGGCTGATGCGGAACAGGCCCGCCATCGGCCAGACGAAGGCGAGCGCCAGCACGGCCAGCGCCGGCGCAGCGAGCAGCCAGCCGATCATGGCGCGGGAAACACCGCGAGGTCGGCGGGGCGAAAGGCGAGGCGCAGCGGCGCGCCGGGGGCGAGGCCGCGCCAGGCCTCGTCGGCGCCCGCGTGCAGCTCGGCCATGACCGGGCCGGCCGCCGTCTCGGTCTCCAGCGCGATCACCTCGCCGGTATAGACGCGGCGCGCCAGGGTGGCGTCGAGCAGGTTGTCGAAGCCGGGCGGCGGCGCCTCCGCCGGCGCCAGCAGCCGGACGCGGTGCGGGCGCAGATAGGCCTCGGCGGGACCGGGCGCGAGGTCGGTGGCGCTGCGCAGCGCGAGGCCGCCGCAGCGGAGCACCCCGCCCGGCTCCAGCACGCCCTGGAGCCGGGCCGCGCGGCCGACGAAGGTGGCGACGAAGCGCGTCGCCGGCCGTTCGAACACCTCCTCGGGCGCGGCGAGCTGCTCCACCCGGCCCGCATTCATCACCGCCACGAGGTCGGCCATGGCCAGCGCCTCGGTCTGGTCATGCGTGACGAAGACGGTGGTGGTGCCGAGCCGCTGCTGCAGCGCGCGGATCTCGTCCCGCACGCCCTCGCGCAGCTTGGCGTCGAGCGCCGAGAGCGGTTCGTCCAGCAGCAGCAGCTCCGGCTCGATGGCGAGCGCGCGGGCCAGCGCCACGCGCTGCTGCTGGCCACCGGAAAGCGCGCGCGGCCTGCGCCCGGCCAGCGCGCCGAGGCCGACCATCTCCAGCGCCGCCCGGGCACGGCGGGCGCGCTCGGCCCGGCCGAGGCCGCGCATCTCCAGCCCGAAGGCGGTGTTGCCGGCCGCCGTCATGTGCGGGAACAGCGCGTAGGACTGGAACACCACGCCCATCTGCCGCCGGTGCGGCGGCAGCGCCGTGACGTCCTGCCCGCCGACCAGGATGCGGCCGCCATCCGGCCGCTCCAGCCCGGCGATCATCCGCAGCGTGGTGGTCTTGCCGCAGCCGGAGGGGCCGAGCAGCGCCAGCAGGGCGCCGCGTGGCAGGTCGAGCGAAATGGCGTCCACCGCCGGGGCGGGCGCCCCGGCATAGTGGCGGCTCAGCCGCTCCAGCCGCAGGTGCGGCGCCGCCTCGCTCATCGCGGCGCGGCCGAGATCACCTCGCGGCGCCAGCGCTGGTTCCAGTTGTCCCGCAGCTTCAGCATCTCGTTCCAGTCCACGCCGATGACGCGGGCACGGTATTCCGGCGCCAGGGCGGTGCGCTGCATCGCCTCGGGCGAGACCTGCGCCTTGGTGTTGGTCGGGCCGTAGAACATCCGCTCGGTGAAGGCCTTCTGCCCGGCGGGCGAGAGGGCATGCTTGATGAAGGCCAGCGCCGCATCGCGGTGCTTGCTGTTGGCGACGAGGTTGATGGTGTTGATCTGGAAGGCGGTGCCCTCCTCCGGCAGCACCACGCCGAGGCGGCCCTTGGACTGGTCGTGGTAGAGCTGCGCGCGCGCGTTCCAGCCGGTGGCGAAGCGGATCTGGTCGTTCAGGATCATGCTGTAGCCGTCCGGCTTCGGGTCGAAGGTCTGCGCGTTCGCCGCCATCGCCTTCAGCGCCGGCAGGGCGGCGGAGATGTCCTTCCAGTCCTTGCCATGCGCCTTGGCCAGGATGGCGGTGAGCGCCAGGCCCTGGATGTTCGGCGGCGCGGCGAGGCCCACGGCGCCCTTCTGCGCCTTGTCGGCCATCGCCTCGAAGCGGGTCGGCGGCGGCTTCACCGCCTGGGCGTCATAGACCATCACCAGATGGTCGAAGGTCACGCCGGGGCCGCAGTCGCCGCCAGCCTGGCGCGCCTGCGGGTCGAGGTCGTTCAGCACCGGCAGGGTGTCCGGCGAGAGCTTCTCCACCAGCCCCTCGGCGCAGGCGAGCGCGGCGGTGGTGACGTCCATGATGACGACGTCCACCTGCGGGTCCGCCTTCTGCGCGCGCAGGGTGCCGAGCATCTGCGAGCTGGTGCCGCCCTCGAAATACTGCACCCGGGCGCCATTGCCGGATTCGAACGGCTTGACCACGGCCTCCGCGTAGTTCTCGCGGAAGATGCCGGCATAGGCCATCAGGGTCAGCGGGTTGCCGTCCTGCGCCGCGGCGGGCAGGGCGGTGGCGGCGAGCCCGGCGAGGCCGAGCAATGCCTCTTTCCAGCAGATCATGTCTGAAGCCCCCTGTTCTTCGAGGCTTCGCATCATGGAGAGAGCCTGCGGAGGCGGCAACCCGGGGCAGGACGGCTTGCGAGGCACGGGTTTTGCACTCAGGCTGGGCAAGGCGCCTCCATGCCGCCGCTCCGCAGATCGCAAGCAGGACTTGGCCCAGGAATGACCAGCAAGATCGTCGTGCTCGACCCCATCACCCCGGAAACCGCGCGTCGCATGCGGGGGCTGCTGCCGCCCGGCCTGGTGCTGGAGCACGCCGAGGGGCGCGACCGCGCCCACCTGCTCGCCATCGTGGCCGATGCGGACGTCATCGTCTCCGGGCAGATCCCGGTGGATGCGGACTTGCTGCGCGCCGCGCCGCGCGCCCGGCTGCTGCACAAATGGGGCGTCGGCGTGGACAATTTCGACCTGGAGGCGGCGCGCGCCCAGGGCGTGACGGTGGCGCGCACCACCGGCAGCAACGCCATGCCGGTGGCCGAGTTCACCCTGGGCCTGATGATCGCGCTGCTGCGCAACCTGGCCTGGGGGCACTGCTCGCTGCGCGGCGGCGAGTGGCGCAACACCTCCATGCCGAAGCCGAGCCTGATGCTCTCGGGCAAGACGGTCGGCCTCATCGGCTTCGGCGCCATCGGCAAGAACGTCGCGAGGCTGCTCGCGCCCTTCGGCGGCAGGATCCTCTACAACAAGACCAGGCCCCTGGACGCGGCGGAGGAGCAGGCGCTCGGCGTCACCTACGCCAGCGTGCCGGAACTGCTGAAGGAGGCCGATGTCGTCTCCCTGCACTGCCCGCTGACGCCGCAGACGCAGGGGCTGATCGACCGCGCCGCGCTGCAGAGCATGAAGCGCAGCGCCGTGCTGATCAACGTGGCGCGCGGCGGGGTGGTGAACGAGCAGGACCTCGCTGACGCCCTGCGCGCCCGGGAGATCCTTGGCGCCGCCACGGATGTCTACGAGACCGAACCGCCGCCGGCCGGCCATCCGCTGCTGGCGCTGGACAACGTGGTGGCCACGCCGCATATCGCGGCGATGGCGGCGGACAACTTCGAAAAGACGATCAACCAGATGTTCGGCAACATCGCGCGCTTCGCCAGGGGCGAGGGCGTGCCGCCGACCGACTTCGTCTGCTGAGGAAAGGGCCTCAGGCCGGCCGGCCCCTGGAGGGTCGCCGCCCCTCCAGGACCTCTCCGCCGGGGGAATTCAATTCCCCCGGCCCCCCTCATTCCGAAGCGGCGTCAGAGCAGGCGCACCAGCCGCTGGGCGGTGTGCTGGATGGCCCTTTCGGCGCCCAGCCGCTCGCCATGCATCAGCCCGACGACCACCAGCACCGTCATGGCCAGGGCGAAGCGGGAAACCGTGCGCGGCACCGGCGGCGTCAGGCGCAGCAGCACCACGACCCCGGCCAGCCCCACCACGCCGCCCACCACCACCTCCGGCAGGTTGTGGTAGCGCAGCAGGAGCCGCGTCGCCGCGATCAGCAGCGCGACGCCTCCGGCGACCAGCAGCGCCAGCGCACGCCGCTCCAGCAGCAGCACCGCCAGCCCGCCATACAGGATCGCCGCCGCCGCGACATGGCCGCTCGGGCTGCGCAGGTCCCAGGGACCGAAGAAGGCGGGGAAGGCGTGCGCCGCCAGCTTGAGCGCCAGCATGAGGCCCAGGGTGGAAGCCACCACGAGCCCCCAGCACAGCGCGCCGCGCCGCCACGCCGTGGCCATCAGCGTCAGCATCAGGGCCAGCGTGGCGGGGAGGATGACCGCCTGGTCGGCGAAATCGGTGAGGAACTGCATGATGCGCCAGCATAGCGTGGCCGCCATGGCGGGGCGTATCAAACTCTGCCTGAGCCGTTGCGCGCAGGGGCCGCATGGCAGGGACGCGCCGCTTGCCGAGGGGGGAGCGGCCACAAACCTGTGGAGGCCTCAGGGCCAGGAAGGGAGAAACCGCTGATGAGCAAGTTCACGGGCTGGCGCGCGCTGGCCGGCGGGGCGCTGGCGCTCTGCCTGCCGCTGGCGGCTTCGGCGCAGACGCGGGTGGGCGAGGTGAGCACCACCTTCCGGCTGGTCGGCCCCAACGACAAGGTGGTGGTCGAGCGCTATGACGATCCGCGCGTCCCGAACGTCTCCTGCTACGTCTCGCGCGCCGACACGGGCGGCCTTTCCGGCTGGGTCGGGCTGGCGGAGGACCCCTCGCGCTTCAGCATCGCCTGCCGCGCCACCGGTCCGGTGACGCTGCCGGGCGGCCTGCCGCAGACCGAATCGGTGTTCCGCCAGTCCGCCTCGCCGTTGTTCAAGGCGCTGACGGTGACGCGCATCCTGGATGCGGAGAAGCGCGTGCTGATCTATCTCGTCACCAGCACCAAGCTGGTGGACGGCTCCCCCTACAACAGCGTGACGGCCGTGGCGCTGGGAGCGCCGCCGGGCTGAAAGAAAGACGATGGGGGTCCGGGGGAATTCCTTTCCCCCGGCCTTCACGCGGCCGATTGGCCGGGCGCCAGCCGCAGCACGGCGGCGAGAAGCCCGGGGAAGCGCGCCTCCATCTCGGGGCGCAGGGCGACGATGCAGCGTGTGCCCTCCCGCCGGTGGGTGACCAGCCCGGCCTGCCGCAGCACCTTCATGTGATGTGACAGGGTGGAGGGCGCCACCGGGGCCTCGAAATCCCCCCAGCCGCGCTCCTCGCCCGCCGCCAGCGCCGCCACGATCCGCAGCCGCAGCGGATCGCTCAGGGCGTGCAGCACCTCGGGCAGCTGCACCTCGGCCATCTCCGGGTGCGGGTAGTGCTCTTGCATTCGTTCTCCTCCCTTCCCACACCATGGTCATTCGATAGTCGTCGAACAACGCCGTGCGCGCCGCGCCGGTTCCCCGACCCAGGAGACTTGTACCCCATGGCCAGCCTGTTCGACCCCATCCGGATGGGGGCGCTGGAACTGCCCAACCGCGTCATCATGGCGCCGCTCACCCGCACCCGCGCCACCGCGGACAGCCGCGTGCCGACGCCGCTGATGCGGGACTACTACGTCCAGCGCGCCTCCGCCGGGCTGATCCTCTCGGAGGCGACCTCGGTCACCCCGATGGGCGTCGGCTATCCGCGCACCCCCGGCATCTGGTCGGAGGAGCAGGTCGAGGGCTGGAAGGCCGTCACCGAGGCGGTGCATGCCGCCGGCGGGCGCATCATGCTGCAGCTCTGGCATGTCGGGCGCATCTCCGACCCGATCTACCTGGACGGCGCCCTGCCGGTGGCGCCGAGCGCCATCGCCGCGCAGGGGCATGTCAGCCTGGTGCGGCCGCAGCGCCCCTATGTCACACCCCGCGCGCTGGAGACGGAGGAGATCCCCGGCATCGTCGCGGCCTTCCGCAGGGGGGCGGAGAACGCGCAGAAGGCCGGCTTCGACGGCGTGGAGATCCATGGCGCCAATGGCTACCTGCTCGACCAGTTCCTGCAGGACTCCACCAACCATCGCACCGACGCCTATGGCGGCCCGGTGGAGAACCGTGCCCGCCTGATGCTGGAGGTGACGGATGCGGCCATCGGCGTCTGGGGCGCCGACCGCGTCGGCATGCATCTGGCGCCCCGCGCCGACTCCCACACGATGGGGGACAGCGACCTGCCCGGCACCTTCTCCTACGTGGCGCGCGAGCTGGGGCGGCGCAAGATCGCCTTCCTCTTCGCCCGCGAGCATCCGGGGCCGGACCGCATCGGGCCGCAGCTCAAGGAGGCCTTCGGTGGTCCCTTCATCGCCAATGAGCGCTTCTCGCCCGAGGCGGCGGCGGCAGATGTGGCGGCGGGCCACTCGGACGCGATCGGCTTCGGGCTGAAGTTCATCGCCAACCCCGACCTGCCGCGCCGCCTGCGCGAGGGCGCGCCGCTGAACGAGGTGGACACCGCCACGCTCTATGCCGAGGGCGCGGCGGGCTACACCGACTATCCGTTCCTGCAGGCGGAGGCCGCCTGAATCGGGCTGGCCCGGCAACCCCGCCGGGCGCCCCGCTTTCCTCTCGGGCAGGCCCGCCGGCCTGCGCGAGAGGAAAGGGCGGAGCAGATATGGCCCAGCAGGAAATGGCCCCGAAAAAACCGGCCGCCAGGAAACCGGCCCCGAGGAAACCGGCCCCGACCGGCAGCGCGGCGCGGATGAACAGCGCCGACCCGGAGAGCCAGCGCACCGCCACCCAGGTGCAGCAGGGCAACACCACCACCAATCCGGGCGCCAAGGTGCCCTCGGACCTCTACCCCAACCCGCCCGGCGTCTCCGACAAGGTGCGGGGCGCACCCGACGATTGAGGGGGCACAGGAAGGCGATTCCCGGCGCAGGCCATGCGTCCACCCCGCCTTTTCCGTTTCGGCCGGCGAGCTTGCCAGAGTTGAATGGCTGGCGGGCCGGCCCCGCACCGGCGCCCCCGGGTGGTGTTGCGCCTCGACGGCCGGCACAATCTAGAGGCCAGCAGAAATCGGGAGTGGACCATGGTGCGACCAGACAAGGACGAAGCGGTCCCGGCTTCCCTGCAGCCCCGACCGGAGGATTATGGCTACGACCTCGACCGGGCGCTGCTCGGCGTGGTGACGCTGCGCGCCCGCACGCCCGAGGACGCCTTCACCGCCGAAACCCTCGGGACGGAGCGGATCGGCCATGCGGTCCTGATCCGCGAGGACGGCCTGCTGCTCACCATCGGCTACCTCATCACCGAGGCGGAGGAAGTCTGGCTCACCACGGCGCAGGGCCGTGCCGTTCCCGGCCATGTCGTGGGCTACGACCAGGTCACGGGCTTCGGGCTCGTCCAGGCGCTGGGCAGGCTGGAGATCCCGGCGCTGGCGCTGGGGGATTCCGGCGCGGTGCAGCCGGGCGAGCCGATCGTCTTCGCGGGGGCAGGAGGGCGCGCCGGGGCGCTGGCCGGCCGCGTCGTCGCCCGGCAGCCCTTCGTGGGCTACTGGGAGTACCTCCTGGACGACGCCATCTACACCGCCCCCGCCCATCCGCTCTGGGGCGGCGCCGCGGTCATCGGGCCGAAAGGGGATGTCATCGGCATCGGCTCGATCCAGCTCGGGCACGACCCCGGCGACGGCAAGGTGCGCGTGCTCAACATGAGCGTGCCGGTGGACCTGCTGAAGCCCATCCTCGACGAGATGCTGACACTGGGCCGGCCCAACCGGCCGCCACGGCCCTGGCTCGGCGTCTCCGCCGTCTCGGAGGAGGGCCGGGTTCTCCTCATCGGCGTCACCCGCAACGGCCCGGCGGCGCGGGCCGGCCTGCGGAAAGGCGACGTCGTCCTGGCCGTTGCCGGGCAGCCGCTGAGCGACGAGACCGGCTTCTTCCATGCCCTCTGGGCGCTGGGCCCGGCGGGTGTGGACGTTCCGCTGCTCCTGGAGCGCGACGGAGACCAGTTCGAGGTCAGCGTCACCTCCGGGGACCGCCAGCGCTTCCTGAAGTCCGCCCCGCTTCACTAGAGCATCTTCATCCGTTCCGATGATGCCATCGGAACGGGATCTGCTCAGCGGCCTCTGCCGCGGCGCGCGGGAGAGCGCCGGGCCCGCGCGCCTGCGCGGCCTTCGCCCGGGCCCCGGCCTCCCGGTTCAGCCGGCGCGGGCGGCGGCCAGCGCCATCAGCGCCGCCCCGGCCGCATCGAAGACATGGTCCCACTCCTCCTCGGCCCTGGGGCGGAACAGCCGGAGGGACGGATACCAGGGACTGTCCTGGCCGCTTCCGCTCCAGAGCCAGTGCGCGTTGCGTCCCAGCAGCACCCAGACTGGCCTCCCCAGCGTGCCCGCCAGATGCGCGACGGCGCTGTCCGTCATGATGATGAGGTCAAGCTGCGCGATCGCCGCGGCGGTATCGGCGAAATCGCCCAGCAGCGGCGCGAGGTCGATGACCGAATGCCCGGCGGCCCGCTCCAGCTCCGCGCGCGGCGGCCCCATCTGCAGGCTGTAGAGCTGCACGCCCGGCTGCTCGAAGGCCAGGCGGAAGCGCGCGAGCGGCTGCGCACGCTCCCCGTTGCGGCGGAAGGTGGTGCTCCCGGACCAGACGATGCCGACCCGCAGCGCATCCGCCGTGATGGCGGCGCCGAAGCGGGCGAGGCGTGCAGGGTCCGGCAGCAGCGCGGGCAGCGGCGGAATCGCCGCGATATCCGGCGTGAAGAGGCCCGGCAGGCTGCACTGATGGACATGCCAGTCGGCCGCCGGCAGCGTCGCGCCGAGCGGCACCACCGCGTCCACCCCCGGCAGGCGGGAGAGCAGCGGCACCAGCTCGGGCTGGCACTCCAGCAGCACCGTCCCACCCCTCGCCTTCACCAGGGGCATGTAGCGGCAGGCCCAGATCGTGTCGCCGAAGCCCTGCTCCGAGGCAATCAGCAACCGCTGGCCCTGGAAGCCCTGCCCGGCCCAGCGCCGGCCCGGAAGAGCGCGGGGCGGCACCAGCCCATTCGCCAGGCGCACCTCATAGTCCACCCAGCCCTCGGCCAGACGGCCGAGATGGAGCAGACTGCGCCCACGGTCCCAGCGCGCCATGTCGTGCTCGGGCTGCCAGGCGAGCGCGGCGGTGAAGGCCTGCGCCGCCGCCTCGTGACAGCCGGCCTCGGCCAGCGAGATGCCGCGATTGTAGTGGTGCCCGCTGTTCTGCGGCGCCAGCGCCAGGGCCCGGGCGTGGCAGGCAAGCGCCGTCTCGTGCTGACGGAGAAGCGTGAGCGCGTTGCCGAGATTGGTCCAGAGCGCGTCCATCCCGGCCGCTTTCCGCAGGGCGCGGCGGTAGCACAACACCGCCTCCGCGGGACGGTTGAGGCCGGCAAGGGTCACTCCCAGCGCGTTCCAGAGGAAGGGATCGTCCGGCCGCTGGGACAGGGCTTCGCGCAAGCTATGCTCGGCCTGGTTGAAATCTCCTTTCCGATGCATCCTAAGTACATCGTCAAGAAGTTCGGGGACGGTGACTATCCGGGCGGTACCCGGCGCTGCACTCACAGAAGGCATGCGGCTGTTTTTTTATTTTTATGGAAAATTGTTTGTGAGAATGCCCGAAGCACGGACTCGCACGACTCCGCATAACACATTGATGAACAATAATTTTTTAATTCTCACACAAAATACCTCCCAAATCCGTGATCGATGCGGTAGAAATATAACCCGAACGATAAACCACGGCGAGGATCGCCGCGCGTTAGGGGTGCTAACGGGTGCAGGCATTGATTGGTCGTCTTTCCCGTTCCCTTCGCGTCACGGGCGCGGGGCCGGTGCATCCGAACCTACAACTTCCGGTCGTAGAGGGCATGGAGCCCCGCCTGCTCCTTTCGGGCACCACCGTGAACGCGGCCGCCCTGCAGGCCCTGCACGACAATTTCGCGCATCTCGAGACCGTTCTGGAAGGCGTGGAGGGCGAAGGCGTCTTCGCCCAGGCCATCCCCCTGATGAACATCAACGACAGTCATCTCGCCGGCGAGATGCTTGCCTTCTCGAAGGTGTTCGAGAGCAACATCGCCGATCCGGTGAAGGCGCTGATCAACGCGGTGCCCGCGGATTCCGGCGCCCTGGCCGCCGCCCTGCAGTCCGCGATCAATGACCTCACCGATGCCGATACCGGGCACCAGGTCCAGGCCCAGGTCACCGACATCTCGGCCGGCTCGGTCATCGGCCTGACCATCCAGGTCGCCGACCTGACGACGCAGAGCTTCTCCATCGACCTCGGCGACACCGCCACCCCCTACGGAATCAATTTTCCCACCGTCACCGGCACCGCCGAACTCAGCTACGGCTTCACCTTCACGGTCCGGCTCGACACCGCCGCCCTCGGGGCCTCGCCCACCGATGCGCAGGAGGCGGCGGCCTTCAACCTCTCCAGCGCCTCCTTCACCACCGGCTTCCATGCCACGGCCGACCTGGCCGGCACCGACTTCAGCTTCGGCCTGCTGACCCTCACCGTCGCCCCCGGCGCGGCCGGCATCGACCAGCAGGCCGGCTACGAAGGGGCCATCGCCGACATCTCCGGCACGGATCTGCGCGCGGCGGCCAGCGCCATCGAAGGCGGCGACCATTCCAGCCTGCGCGGCGCCGGCGCGCTCGTCACCGCCAGCATCGCCAGCCAGACCGACGGCACGGCGACCCCGCTGCTCGACCTGCCGGTGATCCTGACCGGCGACCATGTCATTCCCGGCATCACCCCCTTCGAGACGCCGGTGCACCTGACGGTGACGGGTCACGCCGCCGCGGGCGATGCCGTGGTGGACCTCGAGCCGCTGCTGGATGCGCTGCGAAATTCCGTGGGCGACCCCGATTTCGACCCGCGCAGCCTCAACACCTTCGCCGCCAAGGACCTGGTCACCCAGCTCGCCAAGGTCGGCACCTATCTCGGCTATCTCTCGGGCGGCGAGGACCTCGCGGTCGAGATCCCCTTCACCGACGGCCTGACGATCGGCGACGTCATCAACGTCGCCACCACCTTCAAGAGCGACATCATCGACCCGCTGCAGGCGGTGGTGGGCGTGCTGGGCTTCACCGAGGGCCAGCACAACACGGACGGCGCGAACTTCATGGAAGGCGCGGCGCTGACCGCCGCCAACCTCGCGCACCTGCCCGACCAGATCGCGATGATGGTGACGCTGGACAACGGCAAGTCCGCCTCGCTCAGCTTCGCGCCGACCTACCTCGACAGCAGCAAGGTCTCGCACAAGGTCGAGACGGTCGACGACCTGGCGCTCGCCATGAACCAGGCGATCGCCGCGAGCGCCCTGGCCGGCTACCTGCAGGCCAGCAACGACGCGGGGCGCATCGCCCTCACCCTCACCGCCCCCTCCTCCGGCACGGCCGCCACCAAGGTGACGGTCGCCAGCGCGCAGGGGGCCACCGTCTTCTCCAACCTGCGGGACTTCGGCATCCTGCTGGCGAAGACGCTGCGCCTGCCGGGCTGGGACGACACCACCTCCGACCCGACCGAGGTGGGCGACCGCCTGCTGACAGCGCTCGGCCTCGCCTACGACGCCGGCACCAACGCCATCACCCTCAGCATCTCGAAGGAATTCGAGATGCCGGACGTGCTGGCCGACGTCTCCTTCGACCTCGACCTCAGCGGCGTCGCCGGCCTGTCGGTCAGCAATGCCAGCTTCCACCTGACCAGCAGCGTGCTGCTGAACCTGACGGTCGGCTTCAGCCTCGACCCGCTCGGCAGCCACGTGAACCAGGAAGGCGGCCCGCAGATCGGCGACGGCCAGAACGGCACGCCGAGCACGACGGTGGGCGAGCTGCCCGTCTATGTCGCCGCCTCCAACGGCGGCGAAGTGCCGATCACCGCCAACGAGATCGCCGACGCGCGCGACCCCGGCACCACCCACACCAACCTGGCCGACCTGCAGATCATCGGCCGCGACGGCGTGGTGGCCACCTTCGTCATCACCCCCGACATGACGCTGGCGAATCTGGAGACCGCCATCGCCAATGCCTTCGGCCGGGAGATGGAGGTCCGTTTCAACGCCCTCGGCAATACCGAGCTGGAGATCATCGACACCGAGGCCGCCTATGACGGCCCCTCCCCCGCCTCGCTGGGCCTGACGGTCGGCACCCTGGCCCAGGCCAATGCCGTCAATGGCAGCAGCACCAACTACCAGGCGGTGCTGGAGGGCACGCCGGTGGACGACGCCGACTATGCGGCGGCCTCCAAGTTCATCCTGACCATCGGCAAGCTGCCGCCTGTCGTGGTGGATGTGGCGGCGGGCTCGGGCAGCGTCGCGGCCTATGCCACCGCCATCAACACGGCGCTGGCGCAGCTCTCGCTCGATCCGGCGCTGATCGGCCTGTCCAGCGGCACGCTGCACTATTCCGACATCGTCCGTGCCAGCGTCGGCAGCAACGGCGCGGTGCAGCTCACCACCACCATCTACGACGCCATCGTCAACGCGCAGCACGAGGCGCCCTACCTCTCCACCCAGCGCAGCGCCGTCCGCTACGGCCTGCAGGTGGACGCGGTGCAGCTGACGGTCTCCGCCCTCAACAACTCCCTGCTGCCCGGCCTGCTCGGCCTGATCGGCAAGGACATCAATGACGGGGCCGGCGACCAGGCGCTGATCATCGGCTCGCCGCTGCATGGCGAGACGCTGACCGACCGCTTCTTCCTCAAGGACACCGGCATCTCGGCGACCATCGACATGGCGCTGGAGCCCACCGACCCCACCCAGCCTGTGGCGATCACCGGCACGCTGGGCGGCTTCGAGTTCGGCGCCCTGCTCTACGATCCGGAGGACCCGGATGCGGAGCTCGGCGCCTATGTGTCGCTGCGGGCCGCGCTGCTGCTGAACTACGACGGCAACGCCGAGCCGAACACCATCACCTTCGCCCAGCTCAGCGATTCGCTCTCCAACGGCAGCTTCAGCGACATCTGGGCCTTCACCCTCGGTTCCGGCCGCGGCGACGAGCCTTTCGCCATGCTGGACATCAAGTCCGTCAGCCTCAGCGCGGGCGGCGTGGACCTTGCCTCGGTGGCCAGCCCCGAGATCATCATCACGCTCGACGACGCCTCGCAGCTGCTGAGCCTCTCGGTGCCGAGCCCGCAGGTCGAGGTGATCGGCCTCGACGCCAAGCTCGTCGTCGCCGACGTGGTGGAGGCGGTGCGCCAGGTCTTCCAGAGCATGAACTCGGACCTGGCGAACCAGACCATCCCGCTGGTGAATGTCAGCCTGGACGACATCCTCGGCTTCAGCAGCAAGTTCCTGGTGGCGCTGAGCGAGGCGGAGCAGGACCCGGACGCGGCGCTCGGCTCGATCCAGACCGCGATCAACGACGCGCTGGGCGGCGACTACGTCCATTTCAGCCTGGAAGACCAGGACCACCTCATCCTCTCGATCGCCTACACGCCGGTCGACGTCCACACGCAGCTTCCCTTCAACCTCGACCTCGACAGCCTGGCCGACTTCCTGGGCAGCGACGGCAGCGCGCTGCACGACCTGGTGGACGCCATCGGCAGCATCGCCAGCCTGAGCGCGAGCGGCACGCTGGACGTGAGCGCGGGCGTGAGCCTGGCACTGACCCTGGGCATCAATCTCGGCGACAACTCGCACGCCGCCGGGCTGAATGAGACGCTGGCCACGCTGAACGGCCGCAACGGCCTGCGCACGGGCACGGCCGGCAAGCCGGACCTGCAGTTCACGCTGGGCAGCGGCCGTGTCTTCACCGTCAGCGTCGGCGCCCTCGGCGCCAGCGCCACGGTGCAGGACCTGCTCGACGCCATCAACACCGCCGCGGGACAGGCCGATTTCGCCAGCTACGACGACGCGACCGGCGCGATCGTCTTCCACGACAGCAGCACCAGCCCGGCCAGCGGCCTGTCCGATCTCGGCTTCCAGGACGGCCAGACCAGCGTCGATACCGGCTCCACCTCCTCCATCACCGCGGCTTCCGCGGTGACGGACCCGAGCCAGGCCTACAGCTTCGCCATCTCCATCGGCACGGATGTGACGGTCGAGGTCTCGGTGGGCGCCGATGCGAGCCGCACCACCCTCGCCGGGCTGGTGACGGCGATCCGCTCCGCCCTCGCGACCACCCTGGTCTCCGCCGCCGACCTGCTGCACGAGAATGTCCGCCTCCCCGGCAGCGCCGGCTCGCTGGACGGCGACTTCGACGTTGCGCTCGGCCAGATCATCTCGGTCGCCGGCAAGAACGGCAAGCTGGTCTTCAGCGCCAAGGATTCGGTGCTGGGCACGGATGCCGACGGCAACCTGCTGAACACCTTCCGCCTCTCCGAGGCGCAGCCGAAGCTGACCCTGACGGTGGAGTCGATCAACGGCTCCCAGATCGCCGAGGATCTCGGCCTCGGCGGCAAGCTGATCGCCCAGGACGAGACGGTCGACGGCGTCCGCACCATCGCCGGCCGCCTGACCGCGCCGAACTCGACCAGCGAGCGCTTCTTCATCGAGACCGGCGAGGATCCAGACACGCATGAGCTGCTGACAGGCATCCGGGCGACGCTCGGCATCGAGGCGAGCAATCTCAGCTTCACCGCCGCGCTCGGTCCGCTGAGCGCGACGATCGTCAACGGCCACGCCATCCTCGGCGCCGATCTGGGCATGGTCGCGGCCGGCGAGGACGGCTTCGCGGTCGGCGGGATCGCCGCCGCGCCGGCGACCTTCCTCATCACGCTGGATGACGGCTTCGGCGGCGCGACCGCCGGCGAGGGCATCCTGACCTTCGCCAACCTCGCGAAGCTCGGCTCCGCCGGCAACAGCCTGAGCGACCTCATCCATTTCTCCGCCAATGCCGCGCTGGAGGTCTCCCTCCCCGTCGTGATGCTGGGCCAGCAGCTCGGGCCGGTCGAGCTGCAGATCGGCAACCTGTTCAACACCACGGGCGTGGACGGCCTGCCGGAGCGCAGCGTCCACACCGCCTTCCCGAGCCTCGACGGCATCTCCGTCGGCAGCATCCTGAACGACCCGCAGACGCTGATCGACGGGCTGGACGCCTTCCTCTCCGACATCGCCTACGGCACCTTCGCCCAGGCGCTCTACGGCCTCGACCTGCCGCTGATCGGGCCGGCCCTGCAGGGCATCGGCAGCTTCTTCGCCACCCTGCATGACAGCGTGATCGGCACGCTGCAGTCCCTACTGGACGACTTCAAGACCGCCCATCCCGGCCAGCCGGCCTCCACCCAGAACATCATCACCCAGGGCCTGGAATACGTCCTCACCGACCTCCTGCACCTGCCGGGTGACGTCTATTCCTACATCGACAGCATCGACTCGCCGACGGAGATCTCCTTCGTCTGGCACTTCGACGTCACGCTGCTCGACACCATGGTCAATCTCAGCGCCGATCTCGGCATCCCCGGGCTCGGGTTGCAGATCGAGAACGGCCTGGTGAACCTGCTGGCCGAACTCGATTTCACGATCGGCTTCGGCTACCTGAAGGACAAGGGCTTCTTCGTCTACGACATGGGCGTGCCGGGCGCGCTGGAGCATTTCGAGTCCAACAACGACCCGAACGACGTCTTCGTGGCCGACTTCCGCGAGCTGCACGCCGTCGAGCTGCTGGTGGCGGTCTTCATGCCGACGGACCCGGCCTTCAGCGCGACGCTGAACCTCGGCTTCCTGCGGATGACGGCGACCAACGGCTCGACGCTCTCCGCCACGCTGGGCGGGCGCGAGTATCTCGGCACCAGCCTCACCGGCAGCATCTACGTCGATATCGGTCCTGCCGACCAAACCGGGCGCCTGCTGTTCAGCAACTTCGCCAAGGGCTCGATCATCCGTTCCGGCATGGAGATGACGCTCAACGTCGATCTCCTGCTCGACTCCGGCTTCGGCATCGGCATCGGCAGCACCTCCACGGCGCTGCCCTCGGTCTCCACCGAGCTGCTGTTCTCCTACGCCTTCAACAAGGTCTTCACCGGCGCGATCGGCGACGAGCCGGAGAGCGGCATCGTCACGCCGCTGACCTTCCTCGACGTCACGCTCGACGTCGGCAGCTTCCTGAACACCATCCTGAAGCCCATCCTCGACACGATGGGTGACGTGATCGAGCCGATCCAGCCGATCCTGGACTTCCTGACCTCGCCCATCCCTGGCCTCTCGCAGATCGTCGGCTCGACCTCCGTGCTGGATCTGGCGCAGCAGTTCGGCGGCCCGAAGGTGCAGGACGCCGTGCGGTTCATCCAGATCCTCGACGACGTCGCGGGCCTCGTGCGCTCCCTGCAATCCATGCAGGACTCCGGCGGCATCAAGGTCAACTTCGGCACCTTCGTCTTCGGCCAGACCGACGATCCGGACGCCACCTCGCTGAGCGGCAGCAACCTCGACCCCTTCGCGGGCAAGGTCTCGCAGGCCGATGTCAGCGCCGCGGCCAGCTACTTCCAGAACAGCTCCGCCGGCTCGGCGGCGGCCGATGCCGCCCTCGCCCGCCTCTCCGCCCAGAGCCACAGCAATATCGGCGGCCAGCTCCAGTCGCTGGAGAACGCGAAGGGCGCCGGCGGCAAGGCGGTCTTCGACTTCCCGATCCTTCACGATCCGATGTCGATCGTGAAGCTGCTGATGGGCCAGGTGAACCCGGTCGATCTGGTGCATGTCACCCTGCCGACCTTCGACTTCAACTTCAGCAAGGAACTGCCGTTCCGCTTCCTGATCGGGCCGGTGCCGGTGACGGTCACCTTCTATGCCTCGGTCGGCGTCGAGATCAATCTCGCCTTCGGCTACGACACGACCGGCATCATCAAGTTCATGTCGAACAACAACCCGCTGATGCTGATGGACGGGTTCTATGTCGACAACACGATCGGCCCGCAGCTCGATTTCTACGCCACCTTCGGCGTCACCGCGGCGGTGAACCTCGCCCTGGTGGCCGCCGGCGTCGGCGGCGAGATCAGCGGCCACGTGACCTTCCAGCTGCACGACGTCAGCGGCGACGGCAAGCTGCATGCCTCCGAGCTGCTGACCGCGCTGCTCGACAACCCCCTGCACCTCTTCGACATCGCCGGCCAGCTGGACGCGCTGGTCTATGCCTTCGTCTGGGTGGGCATCGACCTGCCGATCATCGGCAAGATCACGCTGTTCGAGGCGAGCTTCGACATCATCGACGTCACGCTGCTTTCCTTCAGCTACAACTATTCCGATGTCCACTCCACGCCGTCCCTGGCGCAGCAGGAGTCCGACGGCACGCTGACCCTGAACATGGGCAAGAACGCCGATCGCCAGGAGGTCGGCTCCAACCTCACCAACCCGAGCCAGACCTATGAGATCGCCCATGTCGGCGGGACGGCGGGGAACGAGGACATCGCGATCACCGCCAACGGCGTGACCACGGTGTACCACGGCGTCAAGGTGGTGGTGGCCGATGTCGGCGATGGCAACAACGTCATCCGCTTCGGCAACGGCTATGTCGGCAACGTCACCATCACCGGCGGCAGCGGCAACAACATCATCGATCTCGGCGGCGTGGACGGCGACCCGCTGATCACCCTTGGCGACGGCAACAACGTCGTCTTCGGTGCCAGCATCGACACCACGATCGTCGCCGGCAACGGCAACAACACGATCTTCGGCGGCAATGCCCGCAACACGATCACCGTCGGCAGCGGCCGCAACACGATCGTCGGCGGCGCGGCGCAGGACACGATCACGGCCGGCACGGGCGACAACACCATCTATGGTGGCGCCGGGGACGACGTGATCGTCGCGGGCAGCGGCAACAACACGATCTGGGGTGGCGAGGGCGCGAACGTCATCTCCATCTCCGGCGGCGCGGGCCAGAACATCATCTTCGGCCATGGCGCCAACTCGCTGGACGACGTGACCAGCACGACCGTCACCGCCACCCTCGTCTCCGCCAACGCGGCCAGCGCGAACGACATCAGCAGCACCATCACCGGCGGCAGCGGGCGCGACATCATCTTCGGCGGCGGCGGCGACAATACCATCAGCACCGGCGCCGGCGCCGACATCGTCTTCGGCGGCCTCGGCAGCGTCACCCGCACCGCGCAGGGCCAGCTGATCCAGGCTTCCGCCACCAGCGGCGTGGGCGGGCACAACGTCATCACCGGCGGCGCGGGGGACAAGATCCTGTTCGGCGGCGGCGGGGACAACACCATCACCAGCGGCGGGGGCAACGACATCATCCTCGCCGGCGGCGGCACGGTGGACGGCGCCGCAGGTGGCTCGGCCGGCCGCTTCACGGTCTCGGGCATGGCCTTCGGCAGCCACAGCGTGGTCGATGGCGGCCTGGGCAACGACCTGGTCCTCGGCTCGGGCGGCAGCAACGCCATCACCGGCGGCGGCGGCGACGACATCATCGGCGGCCACGCCGCCATCGTGGTGCGCGATGCCGCGATCGGCCGCACCGCCCACCTGCTCAGCGTGCAGACCAGCCTTGAGGGCATCGGCGGCAACGACGTCATCTCCGGTGGCGCCGGCAACGACATCATCCTCGGCGGCGCCGGCAGCCACACCATCGATGCCGGCACCGGCAGCGACGTGGTGATCGGCCACTACGGCCAGGTGACCGCGACCAATGCCGGCCAGAACCTGACGATCGAGGGCTGGCACGGCGCGGCGGCCGGCAATGGCGACAACGTCATCACGGCGAGCCACAGCGCCGTGATCATGGGCGGCGGCGGCAACAACACCATCACCACCTACGACGCCACCTCCCCGGCCGACCCGGCCAACAACCTGCCCGCCATCACCGCGGCGGACCGGCAGATGCTGGTCTTCGGCGCCAACGGCATCGCCACGGTGGACCTGCTCCTGGCCGGCGGCATCAAGATCCACCAGGCCCGCACCGTGGCGGGCGAGGAGGATGCGGGCGGCAACAACCGCATCACCGTGGGCGATGGCAACGACATCGTCTTCGGCGGCGCCGGCACCAACACCATCACCGCGGGCAATGGCGACAACATCATCCTCGGCCATACCGGCTTCGTGGACCTTGACCGGCTCGCCAGCCCGGACACCACCGGCCGCTCGCCGGACGTGATCGGCTACGTGCTCGGCCAGGACGGCACGGCGCTGCGCGGCACCGGCTCGACCATCACCTCGGGCACCGGCAACAACGTCATCCTCGGCGGCACCGGCAACAACGTCATCACCACCACGGGCGCCGGCAACAACATCATCTTCGGCGCCGCGGGTGCGGTGACGCGGGACGGCACCGCCGGCAACGCGCTGCTCTATGCCGAGACGCTGGAGGAGAGCCTGGCCGGCGACAACACCATCACGGCCGGCCTGGGCTTCACGGGCGCCAACGTGGTGTTCGGCGGCATCGGCAACAACCACATCGCCGTGGGCGACGGCAACAACGTGGTGCTCGGCCATCTCGGCGTCGTCAACAACGTGGTGTTCTCCGCCTTCACCGACGCGGCGCGCGCCGACGGTGCCCGCCCCGACGTGCTGGCCCGCACGGTGCCGGAGCGCGGCACCCTCGGCCACAGCGCGCTCTGGCCGAACGCGACGCTCGACCGGGCGGTCGCCTCCACCAGCGCCGTCATCACGGCTGGCCGGGGCGACAACGTCATCCTCGGCGGCGCGGGCGACAACACCATCACCGCCGGGGACGGCAACAACACGGTCTTCGGCGCCTCGGGCGCGGTCACCCGCTACGCGGTGAGCAAGCAGGTCGCCTTCGCCACCACGGTGGAGGAGAGCCTGGGCGGCGACCATGCCATCACCCTGGGCGACGGCGCCAACCTCGTCTTCGGCGGCGCCGGCTACAACCAGATCACCGTCGGCAACCGCGACAACATCGTCTTCGGCCACCTCGGCCAGGTGAACTACTCAGTGCTGACCGACTTCAGCACCGCGCAGCGGGCGACCGGGAACTACCCGGACCTGATCGGCCGTGTGCTGCCGGCCATCGGCAACAGCCAGCCCTACACCACGGCACCCTTCGGCGGGCTCGACCAGCCACTGGCCGAGGCCGGCTCGGTGATCCATGCCGGCAACGGCGCCAACATCATCTTCGGCGGCGCGGGCGACAACACCATCGTCGCCGGCACCGGCTCGAACACCATCTTCGGCGCCGGCGGCGCGGTCACGCGGGACACGCGTGCGAGCGCCGTCCTCTTCGCCGAGACGGTGGAGGAGACCCAGGGCGGCAACAACACCATCTATGCCGGCGCCCGCTCCACGGCCACGCAGGTGGTCTTCGGCGGCCCTGGCTTCAACACCATACGCCTGGGCGACGGCGCCAACGTGGTGCTGGGCCATCTCGGCTACGTCGATCTCGGCGCCATGCTCTACTACACCTCGGCGCAACGCGCGGACGGCTCCCACCCCGACGTGGTCGGCCGCATCGTGCCGGAGCGCGGCAACATCTCGCCCATCACGCCGAACGGCAGCCTGGGGCTGGATCAGGCGCCGCTCGGCGGCGGCAGCGATATCCGGGTGGGCGGCGGCAGGAACGTCATCATCGGCGGCGCCGGCGACAACCACATCTACACCGGCCACGGCAACAACATCGTCTTCGGCGCCGCCGGCGCGGTGACGCGCGACGCCCGCAGCCTCAGCCTGCTCCATGCCACCACGGTGGAAGAGACCCTGGGTGGCAACAACTTCCTGGAGCTCAGCCTGGGCGGCACCGGCAGCGCGATCGCCTTCGGTGGTCCGGGCAAGAACCTCATCCTCACCGGCTACGGCAACGACATCGTCCTCGGCCATCTCGGCACCGTCGCGGCGAGCGTTCGCTCCACCGGCGCCGGGCCGCAGGACCTGGTGATCGGCGAGCGGATCACGGTGACCGGGCGCAGCGTGCCCGTGATCGGCAACCTCCAGCCCTCCACCACCGCCCCCTATGCCGGGCTTGGCCAGCTGCTGCCCAACAGCGAGGCGGTGATTAATGCCGGTGCGGGCGACAACCTCATCATCGGCGGCGTCGGGGCGAACGCCGTCCCGGCTGGCGACGGCAACAACCCGGCCTTCGGCGCCTCCGCCACGGCCCAGCGCGACCGCAGCGGCGCCACCCTCTCCGCCCAGGTGCTGGAGGCGGCGCTCGCCGAGCGGGCCGAGCTGATCCTCGGCGGCGGCGTGAACACCGTCTTCAACACGGCGCCGGCGCCCAGCTTCGCGCCGGCGGCGCAGGCAGCGGCGGTGCCGGCCGCCGGGGTCTTCCTGGTTGCGGGCAGCGAGACGCTCTCGAGCGGCGCCAGCCTCGCCGACCTCGCCGCGGCGGCGCAGTTGCAGCGCAGCCAGCCGGCGGAGACCGCGGCGGTGGAGGCACCTGCCTCCGCTCCGGCGGCCATGACGGCCCGCACCGGATCCTCCACCCCCACCGGTTACGTGCTCGACGAGGCGACCGGCAACTGGGTGGCGGATGACGGGGCCGACCCGATGCTGCTCCTGTTGCTCACCGGTGGTGCGGCGCCGGAGCTGACCGTGCAGGGGAACTCCACCACCGGCACGCCGCGTCCACGCCTCGCCGCCTGATCCTGGCGGGGCGTGATCCCTTCAATGCCTACCGGGGCTGCAGAAAGCGGCCTCCATTCACTGGGACTGAAAAATTATGTCCGATGACCGTAGCGGCCTGAAGACCACGATCTCCGGCCAGACCAAGATCAAGTGGGACGACAGCAAGCTCCGCACGACCTACGCGAATGTCTGCAACGTCGCGACGACGCGTGAGGAGGTGATGGTGCTGTTCGGCACCAGCCAGGCCTGGATGGGCGCCACCGAAGAGGTGACCGTTGCCCTCACCGATCGCGTCCTGCTGAACCCGCACGCGGCGAAGCGCCTTGCGGCGATGCTGAACAAGACAATCGAGGAATTCGAGAAGGCCTACGGCAGCCTCGGCTGAGGCCCGCCGGACAAACTGGGCAAGCAAGTAAAGCACCATGGCCGAGCCTCTCGTCACTTCCGATGCTCCCTCCTCCGCCGGCACGACGTCCGGCCAGACATCCTGGCGCCTGTTGCTCGGCGCCGGGGATGCCGGACTGGCGGCGCAGGCCTGGCTTGACCTGGCCGTCGCTCTCGTCACGCAGGCGGTGCCGGATGGCGCCGCCGCACCGGTGCAGGGCGCCTTCGTCGCTCTGCGGCAGGACGGCGCGCGCTATGCCCGCGCCGCCAGCTTCGGGGAGGGCGCGGTCAGCTTCCTCCTGGCCAAGGCGGCGGAGCGCTGCCTGCAACTGCAGCGCAGCGTCGTGCAGAACGACGAGGCCGCCGGCAGCGCCTGCCAGCTCGCTTTGCCCATCCTGAGCGGGGACCGGCTGGAGGGCGTCGTCGCCTTCGAACTGGCCCGCAGCGTCCTGCCGCATCTCGACCGCGTGACGCGGCTGGTGCAGTGGGGCCTGGGCTGGTTCGGCCGGGCCGGGCAGGGCAACGCCATGCCCTCGCCGGGGCAGGCGGTGGAATGGCTGGGCCTGGTCACCGGGGCCGGCGACGCCGACACGGCGCTGGAGGCCGTGTGCAGCATGCTGGCGGGGCAGTGGTCGCTCGCCCGGGTCAGCATCGGCTTCGGCGGCGCCGGGAAGATGCGGCTGCGCGCCACCTCGCGCGGCCGGCTTTCCACGCTGCAGACGGACTTCGTCATCGCCCTCAAGGCGGCGATGGAGGAGGCGGTGGAGGCCGGCACGGCGCTGGCCGTGCCGCCGCCGGAGGGCCAGCTCGCGGCCATCGGCGCGCACCAGCGCCTGTGCCGCGCGCATGGCGTGGCCTGGTCCGCCACCCTGCCCGTGCGCCTGCCGGACGCACGCGGCGGCGCCGGCTGGGTGGCCATGACCCTGCAGGGCGACGGGGCCGCCCCGCAGCCCGATCAGATTGCCGGCTGGCAGGCCGTCGCCGCGCAGGTCGCGCCGCTCCTGGCGCTGCGCCTGCGGGCCGATCGCGGCCTGCTCGGCCATGCCGGCGCGCTGGTGAGGGGGGCCGGCGCCGGGCGCGCCGCCTGGAAGCCGGTCCTCGCCCTCGCGGCCGTGGCGGCGCTGGTGGGCACCGCCCTGTTCCCCGTGCCCTTCCGGGTGAACGCCCGCGCCACGCTGGAAGGCACCGTCAAGCGCAGCATCGCCGCGCCCTTCGACGGCTACCTGGTCGAAGCCGCGGTGCGGCCGGGCGACCGGGTCGCCGCCGGCACCGTGCTGGCGCGCATGGACGACCGCGAGCTGCGCCTGCAGAAGCTGGACTACGTGGGCCGCATCGCCGAGAGCCGCCGCCAGGCGGACGAGGCGATCGGCCGGCGCGACATGGCCACCGCCGGCATCGCCACCGCCCGCCGCATGCAGGCGGAGGCCGAGCTGCGGCTGATCGACGCGCATCTGGCCCGCACCAGCTTCGTCGCGCCCTTCGACGGCATCGTCATCGCCGGCGATCCCAGCCAGTCCATCGGTGCGCCGCTGCGCCGGGGCGAGGTGGTCTACGAACTCTCGCCGCTCGACGGCTACCGGGTGGCGCTGGAGGTGGAGGAGAACGATTTCGCCGCCGTCACGCCGGGACAGGAGGGACGCATGGTCCTCGCCTCCATCCCCTATGCCTCCTGGCCGATCCGGGTGACCGGCGTGACGCCGCTCGCCACCGCCAAGGACGGCCGCAACGCCTTCCGCGTCGAGGCGCGGCTGGAGCAGCCGGACGCGGCGCTGCGCCCGGGCATGCAGGGCATCGGCAAGATCGAGGCCGGCACCGCTCCGCTCGCCTGGGTCTGGGTGCGCGGCGCCGTCGCCTGGGCGCGGCTGAAGCTGTGGGCCTGGATGCCATGAGCGCCGCCACCAGCACGGCGGAAGGGCCGCTGGGCCAGATGGCCCATCTCCGCCCCCGCCTCAAGCCGCATGTCGAGGCCTTCCGCCATCTCTACCGCGGCCTGCCCTGGTACGTGTTCCACGACCGCGCGGCGCACCGCTTCTACCGCGTCTCCCGCAGCGGCGCCGAGATCGTCGGCGCCATGGATGGCCGCCGCACGCTCGGCGAGATCTGCGAGGGGCTGGACGAGGCCGGGCGGCAGCCGGTCGATCCGCAGGCCGCGGCCGGCTTCGTCATGCAGCTCGGCGCGCTCGGCCTGCTGCAGCGCGACGGCACGCCGGACCCGGCGGCGATGGCCGAGCGCAAGGCGCGCGAGCGCCGCCGCATGCTGGCGGCGCAGTTCCGCACGCCCCTCTCCTTCAAGCTGCCGCTGATCGACCCGACGCGGCTGGTGGATGCCATCCTGCCCTGGTGCGGCTGGATGTTCGGCCCGGTCGGCATCACGCTCTGGCTCGCCGTGGTGCTGCTGGGCGCGGTGCTCGGCGTCATGCACTGGGGCGAGCTGACCGCCAACTTCACCGACCGCATGTTCTCCGCGCAGAACCTGATGCTGGCCTGGCTGGTCTATCCGGTCGTCAAGGCCATGCATGAGATGATGCACGCCATCACCCTCCGCCGCGCCGGCGTGGAGGTGCGGCAGGTCGGTCTCCTCTTCGCCGCCTTCATTCCCGTCCCCTATGTGGACGCCACCGCCTCCGCCACGCTGGAGCGGAAATGGGACCGCATCCTGATCGACGCCGCCGGCATCCTGGTGGAGCTCTTCCTCGGCGCCCTCGCGCTGATGCTGTGGAGCAGCTCGGAGCCGGGCCTGCTGCGGGCGATCTGCTACAATGTCATCATGATCAGCGGGTTCTCGACGCTGCTCTTCAACGGCAATCCGCTGCAGCGCTACGACGGCTACTACATCCTGGCGGATTTCGTCGAAATCCCCGGCCTCGGCACCCGCGCGGGCGCCTATCTGGGCTATCTCTTCCAGCGCTACGTGCTCGGCCGGGCCGAGGCGCGCGCGCCCATGGCGACGCCGGGCGAGAAGGCCTGGTTCGTGCTCTACGGGCCGCTCTCCTTCATCTACCGCTTCGGCCTGATGCTGGTGATCGCACTGCACGTGGCCGAGTACTACGAGGCCCTCGGCATCCTGCTCGCCGCCTGGTCGGTCGTCGGCTATGCCTGGCCGATGCTGGCGGGCGCCGTTCGCGGCCTCGGCGGGCAGCAGCCGCATGCGCGCCGGTTCAGGGCGCTGGGTGGCCTCGGCGCGCTGGCCGCGCTGGTCCTGGCGCTGCTCTTCCTGCTGCCGGCGCCGAACCGGCTCGTCGTGCAGGGCTTTGTCACCGTGCCGGAGGAGAGCATCGCCCGCCCCGGCGTGGGCGCGATGGTCACCCGCCTGCTGGTGCCCGACGGCACGGCGGTCGAGGCGGGGCAGCCCATCGCCCAGCTCGCCGATCCCGCCGTTCCGGCCAAGGTGGCGCGCATGGTCGCGCGCCAGGCCGAGCTGGAGGCCCGCCACACACGCGAGCTGACCGATGACCGCGTGCGTGCCGCCATCGCCGCCGAGGCGCTGGCCCAGGCCGGCCGCGAGCTGGCCGATGCGCGGCGCGACGAGGCGGCGCTGCTGCTGCGCAGCCCCGCGGCGGGCCAGCTCGTCCTCGCCACCGCCGCCCAGGACCTGCCGGGCCGCTTCCTCGGCAAGGGCGAGCAGTTCGCCCTGATCTACCGACCCGACCGCGCCATGGTGCGCGCCCTCGTGCCGATGAGCGAGATCGACGCGCTGCGCCACCGGCTGCAGGGCGTCAGCCTGCGGCCGGCCTATGACGCCGGCGCCGAGACCCCGGCCACGCTGCTCCGCATCGTGCCGGCCGCGACCGACATCCTGCCCAGCCCCGTGCTGTCGCTCGATGGCGGCGGCCCCTTCGCTGTCATGCGTGACAGCAGCAACCAGCTCCGGATGGAGGAGCCGGCCTACGAGGTCCAGCTCCGCCCCGACCAACCCCTTCCTGTCACTTACCTGAACGGCCGGGTCTATCTCCGCTTCGATCTGGGGACCGAGCCGTTGGCCTGGCAGCTCTGGCGCGAGCTGCGGCTGGTGTTCCTGAGGCATTTGCATGCGTAAGCGTTATCTCCCCGCGGTGGTCCTGGGCTGGCTCGCCGGCACCACCCTTGCGTCCGCGCAGGACGCCGCCTCGCGCCCCGAGTTCCCTTGCCAGGTCTTCGCCGCCAAGCGCGTCGAGCTGGCGAGCCCTGTCCCCGGCGTGCTGGCCGAGGTGAAGGTGGAGCGCGGGGACCGTGTCACGGCGGACCAGGTGGTCGCGCAGCTCCGCACCGAGACGGAGCAGGCGCAGCTCGCCCTGGCCCAGGCGCGGGTGGGCGCGGATGCGCAGCTCCGCCTCCGCCGCGCCCGCCTCTCGCTCGCCGACCGGACCCTGCGGCGCAACCAGGGCCTGCAGGAGGCGCGGATGATCTCGCCGCAGGACCTCGACCAGATCCGCACGGACCGCGAGGTGGCGGCGCTCGAGGTGGCGGCCGCCTCCGAGAACATCGCCATCGCCCGCGCCGAGCTGGAGCAGGCGCGCGCGGCCCTGGCCATCCGCACGCTGCGCAGCCCGATCGCCGGCATCGTCACCGAGCGCAACCTCCAGGTGGGCGAGCAGGTCCGCGACAAGCCGGTCATGGTGATCGAGGACGTCGACAGCCTGCATGTCGAGGTGGCGCTGCCGGCCTCGCTCTTCGGCCGGGTGCGCAAGGGCGCGCGCGGGCGGCTGAGCTTTCCCGGCACCGGTCTCGCCTCGCTGATCACCCCCGTCTCGCTGATCGACAGCGTGGTGGACCCGCGCAGCGACATGTTCGGCGTGCGCTTCGTGCTCGACAACCGGCAGCTCCGCATCCCCGCGGGGCTGAAGTGCCGCGCCGAGCTGGAGCTGACGCCATGAGCCTGCGCCAGCTTCTCTGCGCCAGCGCGGTGCTGCTCTCCGCCGCGATGCCGGCCGCCGCCCAGGCGCCCTCCAGCCATTGGCAGACCCAGGTCGCCGCCCCGAACGGGGGCCGCGCCATGGCCCAGGCCATGACCGGCCGCAACGAGGTGCCGGCCACCCGCAGCCCGCGCGACGCCGGGCCCACGATCGGCCTCGCCGAGCTGGCGGACCGCGCCAATGCCGCGCATCCCCAGGTCCGGCAGGCCGAGGCGGGCAAGGATGCCGCGCGCTACAGCCTGCGCGACGCCTATCTCGGCTTCGCGCCGCGCGCCAACATCGTCTTCGACAAGGGCAAGGAGCGGCTGAACGTCATCCGTTCCGACAACTTCCTCTATCAGCTCGGCGTCAACAACTTCCGCAACCAGGGCTACACGCTGGAAGTGGTGCAGCCGATCTTCGATCCGCGGCTCTTCGCCCAGTTGCACGGCGCCTATGCCACGCTGCGCCGCGCGCGGGACGAGCTGACCGCGGCCCGCCAGCGCACCCTCTTCGACCTGATGCAGAGCTATCTCACCACCCTGGCCGCCTATGACGGCTACCAGGTGGCCCGGGCCGAGGAGGAGACGCTCGCGCGCCAGATGGCGGAGGTGCAGACGCGCCACCGCCTGGGCCTGGCGAGCGATGGCGACGCGGACGAGGTGGAGGCGCGGCTGCGCGCCGCCGAGGCGCAGCGCATGGCGGCCGCCGCCTCGCTGAACGAGAACTTCGCCTCGCTGGAGCGGCGCGCCGGCATCCGCGTGGGTCCGCTGGCGCCGCTTGCCGCCCGCATTCCGATGGCGCTCCCCAACCCGGCGAGCGCCGATGCCTGGGTGCGCGAGGCGCGGGCGCACAACGTCGATCTCCGCGCGCTGGAGAGCGCCACCACCGAGGCGCGCGCCCAGGCCGAGACCCAGGCCGCCGCGCTGCTGCCGCGGCTGGACCTGCGGCTGACGCAGGACCGCTCCGACAATGGCGGCACCATCTATGGCGGCGGCTCGACCATCAACGACCGTACGCTGCTCTTCCGCCTCACCGTGCCGCTCTTCAACCCGGACGGCGCGGGCTATCCGGTCTTCGCCGCGCGCGCGCGCTACCAGGCCTCGACCTACCGGCTGGAGGACCAGCGCCTGGAAGTCGAGGAGAAGGTGCGCACCGCCTTCGAGGAGGTCGTCGCCAACACGCGGCGCGACCAGGCCCTGGTGCGGGCGCTGGGGGCGCAGACGCGCATCGTCGCCGGCAAGCGGGCGCGCTACGCCGCCGGCACCCTGCCCATCAAGGACGTGCTGGACAGCGAGCGGGATCTCTACCAGGCGCAGCGCAACCTGCTGGCGGCCCGGTACAACTACCTGCTGAACCTCATGATGCTGAAGCGGCTGGCGGGCGACTTCGCCGAGGCCGACCTTCTTTACATCGATTCCGCCCTCGACCGTCACGCGACGCCGGTCCGCCGGCTCGTGGGGGAAGGGCGCGATGACTGATCTGACCGCAGGCCTGCCGGCGGGCATGCGTGCAACGGAACCGAATACGTGGCGCACGGCGCCAGGGGATATGCGAGAGATGACGATGCGGGGGAGTGAAATGGGTGTGGACCGGCAGCGCGAAAATTCATCGCGCCCGGCGAGCCGCGGGCGCCGCCTGGCACAGTGGCTGGTGCTGTTCACCGCCCTGACGCCGGTCGGGCACCTCGCGGCCCAGACGGTGCTTGCCGGCAACTATGTCGTCACCCAGGCCACCGACACGGGCAATACCGGCGCCGCCGGCTCGCTGAGCTGGGCCATCGCGCAGGCCAACGCCAATCCCGGCTCCACCATCACCTTCAGTTCGTCGCTCGCGAACACGACGGTGGTGCTGGGCGCGCCGCTGCCGGTCATCAGCAGCAGCGTCACCATCGACGGCAGCGGCGCCTCGGGCCTGACGATCAGCGGCAACAACCAGAACCGCGTCTTCTTCGTGAATGGCGGCACGGTGGCGGTCGAGAACCTCACCATCGCCAATGGCAGTGCCCAGGGTGGCGCCGGCGCCTCGGGCGGCGGCGGCGGCATGGGCGCGGGCGGCGCGATCTTCGTCAATGCGGGCGCGGTCGCCGTCTCCAATGTCAACTTCGCCAACAACAGCGCGACCGGTGGCACGGGCGGCAACGTCACGCGCGGCCCGGGCAGCGCGGGGGGTGGCGGCGGTGGCCTGGGCGGTTCCGGCGGACGGCCGGCCGACGCGGCGGGCGGCGGCGGCGGCTTCAGCGGCGGCGGCGGCGGCGCGGGCGTCTATGACGCGAGCGGCGTCACCCCCATCGGCGCGGCCGGCGGCGCGGGCAATGGCGGCGCGGGCGGCGCAGGGGGCGGCGCGGGCCTCGCCGGCAGCACCGGCGTGAACGGTGCGGGCGGCGGCGCCGGCTATGCCGCCGCCTCGGGCGGCGGCGGCGGCGGCGGCGGTGCCGGCGCCGGCCAGGGTGGCGCGGCCTATGATGGTGCGGGCTGGGGCGGCGGCGGCGGCGGCGGCGGCAACGGCTTCCCGGCCGGCACGGCCGGCGCCGGCGGCTCCGCCTTCAACCCGGGTACCGACGCGGCCGGCTATGGCGGCGGCGGCGGTGCCGGCCATGGCGGCACCAGCGGCGGCGACGGCGCCGATTTCGGCGGCGGCGGCGGCGGCGCCAATGGCAATGGCGGCAGTGGCGGCTTCGGCGGCGGCGGCGGCGGTGGCTCGCAGTCCTCGGCCGTGCTGGCCTTCGATGGCGGCGCAGGCGGCTTCGGCGGCGGCGGCGGCAACCGCGCCCTGGGCGGCGTCGGCGGCGGCGCCGGCGGCTCGGACGGCTCGGGCGGCGGCGGCGCGGCCTTCGGCGGTGCGGTCTTCGTGCGGGACGGCGCCTCGCTGATCATCGGCGCGGGAGACTTCTCCAGCAGCGCCGTCACCGGCGGCACGGCCGGCTCCACCGGCGTGATTGCCGGCACGGCAGGCGCCGCGGCCGGTTCGGACCTCTTCCTGATGAGTGGCTCCACCGCCCGCTTCGCGCCCGGCGGCGGCAACACGACCACGGTCCGCGGCACCATCGCCGATGACAGCACCGCCAGCGTCGCGGCCGGCCAGGGCTACACGGCCGGGACCGGCGCGGGCGCCGCGGTCGCGGTCGCGGTGGAAAGCGGCCTGGTGGTCTTCCAGAGCGCCAACACCTATGCCGGCGGCACCACCATCTCCGGCGGCACGCTGCAGATCGGCAATGTCTCCTCCCTCGGCACCGGCGGGCTGGTGCTGAGCGGCGGCGGCGCGCTGCAGGTGGACGTGGACGGCTATGACCGCAGCGGCCCGGTCGCGCTCGGCGCCGGCGGCGGCATCATCGACACCTTCGGCCATGACGCCACGGTTTCCGCCGCGATCTCCGGGATCGGCGGCCTGGAGAAGACCGGCGCCGGGACGCTCACCCTCAACACGGCCCAGGCCTATTCCGGCCCGACCACCATCTCGGGCGGCACGCTGAACCTCACCGGCGCGGCCGACATCGCCACCTCATCCGGCGTGGCGCTCACCGCCGGCGGCACGGCGCTGGACATCTCCACCGCCTCCGGCGCGCGTGGCGTCCAGACCCTGGACGGCGTGGCGGGCAGCAGCGTGGCGCTGGGCACCAACACCCTGACCGTGGCGGATGGCGGCAGCTTCGCCGGCAGCATCGCGGGCGCAGGCGGCCTCACCATTGCCGGCGGCACCATGACGCTGGCGGGCGCCAACACCTACACCGGCGCCACCCTGGTGAACACCGGCACGCTGGCCCTGAGCGGCGCGGGCGACATCGCCGCCTCCTCGGGCGTGACGCTGGCCGCCCCGGGCACGCGCTTCGACATCGCCGCGGCTTCCGGCACGCCGGCCGTCCAGACGCTGAACGGCGTGGCGGGCAGCGAGGTGGCGCTGGGCGCCAACACCCTGGCCGTCGCGGATGGCGGCAGCTTCGCCGGCACCGCGGCAGGCACCGGCGGCCTCACCGTCGCCGGCGGCACGCTGACGCTGGCGGGCGCCAACACCTACACCGGCGCGACCTCCGTCACCGGCGGCACCCTGGCGCTGGACGGCGCGGGCGACATCGCCCCCTCCTCGGGCGTGGCCCTGGCGGCCGCGGGCACGGCGCTGGATATCTCCGCCGCCTCCGGCGCGCGCAGCCTCCAGAGCCTGAGCGGCGCGGCGGGCAGCGCGGTGACGCTGGGCGCCAACAGCCTGACGGTAACCGGCGGCGGTAACTTCGCCGGCGGCATCGCGGGCACCGGCGGCCTCACCGTCACCGGCGGCACGCTGACGCTGGCGGGCGCAAACATCTATACCGGCGCGACCCAGGTGGAGGCGGGCACGCTGGCCATCGCCGGCGCCGGCTCGGTGGCCTCCTCCTCCGGCCTTGTCCTGGCGAATTCCGGCGCGGCCCTGGACATCAGCGGCGCCACGGACGCGGTCGCGCTGAACACGCTGAACGGCGTTGCCGGCAGCGGCATCGCCCTCGGCGCACAGCAGCTCCGGGTCCTCAATGGCGGCGTCTTCGAGGGCACCGCCGGCGGCACGGGCGGGCTGGAGGTGGCCGGCGGCACCCTCACCCTCAATGGCGTCAACACTTATACGGGCCTGACCTCCGTCAGCAGCGGCGTGCTGCTGCTGGGCGATGCCGAGCACGCCATGGCGCGGACCGGCGGCGATGTCGGCGTCGCCCCCGGTGCGGGCCTTGCCGGCACCGGCACCGTGGGCGGCAGCCTCGTCAATGCCGGCGTCGTGGCGCCGGGCATGGCCGGGGCGCCAGGCACCCTCACGGTGGGCGGCAACTACGTCCAGACCTCCAGCGGCACGCTGCAGGTGGCGCTGACGCCCAGCGCCGCCTCCACCCTGACCATCGCCGGCACCGCCTCGCTGGACGGCGGGCTGAGCATCATCCCGGCCAGCGGCCCCTATGCGCCGGACAGCCTCTACACCCTGCTCACCGCCTCGGGCGGCGTGACCGGCAGCTTCGCCACCCTCGCCGGCAGCATCGACGGCATGGAGCTGATCACGCTCTACAAGCCGAACCAGGTGGACCTGCTGCTCGCATCGCTTCTGGTGGACCAGTCCAAGCCGATCTTCACGCAGGACGATGCCGCGGCCCGCGCCCCGGCCATCGTCTTCGCCGGCGGCACGCTGCAGCCCACAGCCAGCGTCACCTTCACCCAGCCCGTGGTCGTGAACAGCGGCAACGGCATGGTGGACACGGCCGGCGGCGACGTCACCTTCGCCGGCGCCGTCAGCGGCGTGGGCGGCCTGACCACCCTGGGCAGCGGCGGCGTGAACCTGACCGGCGGCGCAAGCCTCGGCGGTCCGCTGGTGATCAGCGGCGGCACCTTCTACGCCAACAGCACGATCCAGGCCGCCTCGCTCGACGTGCAGTCCGGCGCGACGCTGCGCGGCACGGGCACCGTCGCGGCGCCGGCCACGGTCGAGGGCACGCTGGCGCCGGGCAACAGCCCGGGCACGCTGACCTTCACCGCGCCGGTGACGTTGTCCGACGGGGCGACCTTCGCGCTCGACATCGACGGCACCGGCACGGGCAGCGGCGCCGGCAACTACAGCCGCGTCGTCGTACAGGACGCCACCTTCACCGCGGCCGGCACCATCACGCCGATCCTGCGCGGGATCGCCGGCTCAGCCACCAACGCCTACACCCCCTCGGTCGGCACCGGCTTCACGGTGGTGCAGGCGGCGGCGGTCGAGGGCTCCTTCAGCGGCCTCGTCCAGCCCGAGGGGCTGGCCACCGGCACGCGGATGGACGCCGTCTATCTGCCCACCAGCCTCAGCCTCTATGTGACGCCGGGCTCCTACACCCAGCTCTCCCTGCTCGGCGTCCAGCAGACACCGAACCAGCTCTCGGTCGGCCGGGCGCTGGACGCGCTGCGGCCGGAGCCTGGCGTGCGCGCGGATGCCGAGATCGAGGCCGGCCTGGCCGCCCTGTTCCCGCTCAACACGGCGCAGGTGCAGGACGCCACCATCCGGCTGGGCGGCGCCATCTACGGCGATGCGCTGATGGCCGGGGTGGACAACAGCCGTCTCTTCGCCGGCGCGATCAGCGACCAGCAGGCCGCCCGCCGGGCCGACGGGGCGGTGACCAGCCGCGCCCTGACCGTCCAGCAGGGCCGCTTCACCACCTGGATCAGCGGCCTCGGCCAGACCTTCCACACGGGCGCCAAGGACGGCACCACCGCCTACCACGCCTCCAGCGGCGGCGTGGCGGTCGGCCTGGAGACCGGGCTGGGCAGCGGCTTCAGCCTCGGCCTCGCGGCCGGCTACACGGCGGGCAGCGTCACCTCCTCCGCCACTGGCGGCGAGGCGGACACCAGCACCGGCCATCTGGCGGCCTATGGCAGCTATACCGGCCCGCGCTTCTTCGCGGATGCGCAGGTCAACGGCAGCTTCGGCCAGATGGATGTCGACCGGAACCTGGGCGCGCTCGGCATGACGGCGCATGCCTCGCCCTCCATCACGAGCTTCGGCAGCGGGGTGGATGCGGGGCTGCACTACACGCTGGGTGGCTGGACCCTGCAGCCGGGCGTCGGCTTCCGGATGGACATGGTGGACCGCGACGGCGCCACCGAGAGCGGCGCCGGCGTGCTGGGCCTGAATGTGGACAGCGAAAGCGTGACGGCCACCCGCAGCACGCTCGGCCTGCGCGCCAGCACCAGCCTGCCGCTTTCCTCCGGCATGGTGCTGACCCCGGCGGTGCGCCTGCAATGGGCGCATGAGTTCGGCGATGTCGCGACCGACACCGGCGCCACGCTGATCGGCGTGTCCTCCGTGCCGATCCAGACCGCCACGGCCGCCACCGGGCGGGACCGCCTGCTCGGCGGCCTCGGCGCCAGCCTGACGATCAGCCCGCAGGCCTCGCTGTACCTCAACTACAGCGTGGACCTGCGCACCAACTACACTGGCCAGGCCGTCAGCGGCGGCCTGCGCTGGGCCTGGTGAGCGCGGGCCGGGGCGCCGCGCGGCGCCCCGGCCCCACCCTGCCGCCTCTGCATCCGGCGCTGCCTCGCCGCGCGTCGGGAGTTCCTGCTGGACAAGGCAGGGCAGCGACGGCAGATGACGCCGCGTAGGGGCGGCCCGCCTGTGTCCGCCGCGCCCCCACGCTCCCCCGGCGCTGCCGGACGACGTTTTCTCCCTGTTCTTGCAGGCGCCCGCCTTCCCACGCGGTCCGCGCCAGGAGTGCCGCCCCATGGCCGATGCCTCCCCCGCCTCTTCCCATCCGGCCCCGCAGCCCGCCCCGCAGCCCGCCCCGCAGCCCGCCCCGCAGCCCGCCCCGCAGCCCGCCCCGGGCATGCCGCCCCTGTTCGGCCGCGTCGAGCCGCTGGACCCCGCCCGCCATGCCGGGCTGCGGCTGGACCGCGCCGCCGGCCTCAGCTTCGCCGCGCGCGCCAATGCCGTGCCGCTCAGCATCGTCGAGCTGCCCTTCGCCGCCCGCCACTTCCCGATCGTCTTCGCGAGCGGCCCGCTGCCCATGCCGCTGGCGGTGCTTGGCTACCGCACCGGGGAGAACCTGTTCGTGGACGACAAGGGCGGCTGGCGCGCCGGCACCTACCTGCCGGCCTATCTGCGCGCCTATCCCTTCATCTTCCTGCAGGCGGAGGGCAGCAACCAGCTGCATCTCGGCATCGAGCCGGACGCCCCGGCGCTGCACACCGGCTCGGGCGACCTCCTTTTCGAGGATGGCAAGCCCAGCGCCTTCCTGCAGGAGATGCTGCGCTTCTGCTCCGACTACCGCGCCAGCCTGGAGGAGACCCAGCGCTTCGCCGCAGCCCTGAAGGCGGCGGAGGTGCTGGAGCCGCAGGAGGCGCGCGTGGAGTTCCGCAGCGGCGGCAGCGCGCGGCTGAATGGCTTCCTGATGATGAACACCAAGCGGTTCGAGGAACTCGCGGACGACACCATCCTGGAGTGGCGCCGGCGCCACTGGCTCGGCGCCGCCTATGCCGTCCTGCATGCCAGCGGCTCCTGGAGCAGCGTGCTCCACCTGGCCGAAGGCAAGCCGGCCTGACCCGCGCCCCGACAAGACCGAGGATGCCCCCGATGACCAAGGCGCCGCTCATCCTGCTGTCCGCTGCCGCCCTGCTCCTGGCCCTGGCCACCGGGCCGGCGGCCGCGCAGTCCTCCCGTCAGGCGCCGGCCCGGCCCGCGGCGCCGGCCGCCACACCCGCGGCTCCCGCCGCGCCGGTGCCGGAGCGCACCTCCTCCAGCTACGGCGACTGGGTCGTGCGCTGCGAGAACCGCGCCGCCGAGGGCACGACGTCTGCCAGCCGCATCTGCGAGATGGCGCAGGGCGTGCAGAACCAGCAGCAGCAGCCGATCGCGCAGATCGCCGTCGGCCGCCTGGCGCGCAGCCAGCCCTGGCGCCTGATCGTCGCCGTGCCCGCCAATGTCTTCGCGCCCGGCGCCACCCGGCTGCTGCCGGAGGAAGGGGGACAGCCGGTACCGCTCCAGCTCCGCACCTGCACCCCCGCCAACTGCACGCTGGAGGCGGAGCTGACGGAGGCGCTGCAGCGCCGCCTGCGGAGCCGCGAGGGCGGCATGGGCCGCATCGAGTACAAGCTCGCGAACGAGAGCGACATGTCCATCCCCGTCTCCTTCCGGGGCTTCGGCACCGCCTTCGACGCGCTGCAGCGCGAGCCGGGCTGATCCTCGCGGCCGCCGGCGCGGGAAGCGGGCAGAAAAAAGATGGAAGGTCTGGGGAGAATTCCTTCCCCCCGGCCTTCCCCTCGGCCTTCCTCCGGGAAATATGCACCCGATGATGACCGGCCTTTTCCTCGACCTCGATGGCGTTCTGGCCGATTTCGACCGTGGCGTTCAGGCGGTGACCGGCAAGCGGCCGGAGGAGCTGCCGCTGAAGACGATGTGGTCCGCGCTCGCGCGGGCGCCCCGCTTCTTCGAGACGCTGGAGTTCATGAAGGATGCGGAGGCGCTCTGGCGCTTCTGCGCACCGCACCGGCCGACCATCCTGACCGGCCTGCCGCTCGGCGCCTGGGCCCCGGAGCAGAAGCGCCGCTGGGTGGCGCAGATGCTGGGGGCGGAGGTACCGGTGATCACCTGCATGAGCCGGGAGAAGCCGCGCTGGTCCGGCCCGGGCTGCGTGCTGGTGGACGACCGCGCCTCGCTCCGCGAGGGATGGGAGCGGAAGGGCGGCACTTTCATCCACCATGTCTCGGCGGAGCGTTCGATCGCGGCGCTGCGCGGCCTTGGCTTCACGGGCGAGGCCGCGCAGGGCTGAGAAAGAGGCGGGGCTCCAGCCGCACCCGGCGCCGCCCGAGGGGCGTCCAGCCATGCTCCTGCAGCACGGCATTGCTCTCCACGGGCCGGCGACCCGCCGCAAGCGACCAGGTGATGTGGTAGGTCAGGCCATCCGGCCGGCTTGTGGTGCCACCGATCTCGAGCACGAGCGCCTGTATGCCCGCACCGTCATCGGCCAGGCCGACGACAAAGCCCTCCGTCTCGCGCGGCAGAGGAAAGCCGGCCGGGACGCCGAACCTCAGCGTGACATGGTGCGCGAGGATGCGGGGATAGACGGCCGGGCGAGCGGAAAGCAGGCTGGCGCGATCGGCCGGGTCGAGCAGCCAGCCCGCGAAGCGCCGGGGCATCGCACACCCCGCTCTCCGCGAGGCCGGCTCAGTCCTTCTTCACCGGCTCCTGCGCCTGCTTCTTACCACCCTGCGGCCCCACGATGGCCGCCTGCCCGCCGACTTCGTTGTTGTACATCTTCTCCGGCACGGGGCGCCTGGCCTGGGGGTCCGCCTGGTCCTTGTTGACGTCATGCGGCCCGACATTGCTGGGCCGGGCTGTCTCGTAGCGTTTCCGGTCGTCCATTGTCTCTCCTCCGCCTCCACTCGGGCCTCCATTGGGGCGGCCAATCACCCGGGGTAAGGGCGCGACGAGAGGGCCCGTTGCAGGCCGGAGCGTCACATGCCCGTGCAGCGCCCTTCCGCCGGGATGCAACATCCCCCGCCCTGAGCCGTTTGCCGGAGGGCGGGAGATCCGGGCAGCGCGGCCATCGGCCTGCGCGGTGGAGCCCGGAGATGACGCAACACGCCAGGGAGCAGCCATGAAGCCGCACGCCCGGTTCAACCTGAGCTACTGGATGGCCGCCCTGCTGGGCGTGCTGCTGATCCAGTATTTCCTCGCCACGTACCAGGGCGTTGCGCCGATCCCCTACAGCCGCTTCGAGCAGCTGCTGCATGACGGCAAGGTGGCGGAGATCGGCGTTTCCGACCGCTTCATCCAGGGCAGGCTCAAGGAGCCGCTGCCGGGCGGCGAGACGCGCTTCACCACCACCCGCGTGGACCCGGACTTCGCGCAGGAGCTGCAGCAGTACAACGTGCAGTACACGGGGCAGATCGAGAGCACCCTGCTGCGCGACCTGCTCTCCTGGATCGTGCCGATGGCGCTGTTCATCGGCATCTGGATGTTCATGCTGCGGCGCATCGGGCGCGGCATGGGCGGGCTGATGCAGGTCGGCAAGAGCAAGGCCAAGATCTATGTGGAGAACGACACCCAGGTGCGGTTCGACGACGTCGCCGGCGTGGACGAGGCGAAGGACGAGCTGCGCGAGGTGGTGGACTTCCTGCGCGCGCCGAAGGAGTACGGCCGGCTCGGCGGACGGATGCCGAAGGGCGTGCTGCTGGTCGGCCCGCCCGGCACCGGCAAGACATTGCTCGCCAAGGCGGTGGCCGGCGAGGCCAAGGTGCCGTTCTTCTCCATCTCCGGCTCCGAGTTCGTCGAGATGTTTGTCGGCGTCGGCGCCGCCCGCGTGCGCGACCTCTTCGCCCAGGCGCGCGAGAAGGCGCCGGCCATCATCTTCATCGACGAGCTGGACGCGATGGGCCGCGCCCGTGGCGTGGGCGGCTTCGGCGGGGGCAATGACGAGAAGGAGCAGACGCTGAACCAGCTCCTGGTCGAGCTGGACGGCTTCGATTCCTCGACCGGCCTGGTGCTGCTGGCCGCCACCAACCGGCCGGAGATCCTCGACCCCGCGCTGCTGCGCGCCGGCCGCTTCGACCGCCAGGTGCTGGTGGACCGGCCGGACAAGAAGGGCCGCATCGACATCCTGAAGGTGCACATGCGCAAGGTGCAGCTTGAGCCCGGCACCGACCCCGAGAAGGTGGCGGCGCTGACCCCCGGCTTCACCGGCGCCGACCTGGCGAACCTGGTGAACGAGGCCGCCCTGCTGGCGACGCGCCGGCAGGCACAGGCGGTCAACCTGGCCGACTTCAGCAACGCGGTGGAGCGGATCGTGGCGGGGCTGGAGAAGCGCAACCGGCTGCTCAACCCGCGCGAGCGGGAGATCGTCGCCTATCACGAGATGGGCCATGCGCTGGTGGCGCTGGCCACCCCGGGCGCCGACCCCGTGCACAAGGTCTCCATCATCCCCCGCGGCGTCGGCGCGCTCGGCTACACCATCCAGCGCCCGACCGAGGACCGCTTCCTGATGACCGCGCAGGAGCTGGAGAACAAGATGGCCGTGCTGCTCGGCGGCCGCGCCGCCGAGTGGATCGTCTTCGGCCATCTCTCCACCGGCGCCGCCGACGACCTCGCCAAGGTGACCGACATCGCCCGCTCCATGGTCACCCGCTACGGCATGACGAAGCGGATCGGCCATGTCTCGCTGGAGAAGGACAGCCGCTCCTTTCTCAGCCCCAATCCGCTGGCGGGCGGCGCGCAGGAGCGCGCCTATTCCGACGAGACGGCGGCGGCGGTGGATGAGGAGGTGCACGATATCGTCCAGCGCGCCTTCGAGCACACCGTGACCATGCTGAAGGAGCGGCGGGAGACGCTGGAACGCACCGCCCATGCCCTGCTGGAGCGCGAGACGCTGGATGAAGCACAGTTGCGCAGCCTGGCGGGACCGGCACCGGCCCATGCCGCCGTGCCGGGCGCAGGGGGCTGACCCAGGCAGGCGCAGCGACGGAGGGAGAGCCACCTCCGGCGCTGCGGCTTCCGCGGCGGCGCCGCGCTATCGCTTCTCGTGGCGGGAGGCATGGTGGTCGCCGTGCTCGTGGCGTTCCATCGTGTCCCGCCCGATGATCTTGTTGAACAGGCCGTCCTTCTCGTAGAGCAGGGCCAGCCTGCTTTCGTCAAACTGCCGGAAGAACTCGTCCCGGGAGATCTCGACGAGCGCGCCATGCTCCGACTGCTTCGACTTCGGGAACATGATGCGCAGGATTCCGGTATCGCCGCCCTTGTGCGTGCGGTCCACCGCTGCCGGTTTGCCGCCGTGCGCCTCGGCCCATTTCCGGATGGTGGCGTGGTCGGTGGCGGCGTCCGCCATGGCTTCCACTCCCGCTTCGGCGTTGCGCCTGACCAACCGGGGCTCCGCACGAGGGTTCCCCGACCGCGCGCCTTGCAGCGGCCTCTTCTCACGTTTCCTTGCCGTTACAGGCCCTCCGGAACTGTGGAACTCTGGATCGGTTCCCTTCGTCCCACGCACGATGGATGCGCTGCATGAAGCTTGTCGTCTTTGGCCTCACCATCACCTCCTCCTGGGGGAACGGCCATGCGACATTGTGGCGCGCGCTGTGCAAGGCGCTGGTGCGCCGCGGGCACCGCATCGTCTTCTTCGAGAAGGACGTGCCCTGGTATGCCGGCGCGCGTGACCTGGATGCGCTGCCGGGCGTCGAGATCATTCTCTATCCCGACTGGGATTCGGTGCGGCCGCTGGCCGAGCGGCATCTCGCCGATGCCGGACTCGGCATGGTCACCTCCTACTGCCCGGACGGCATTGCCGCCTCGGAGCTGGTGACGCATTCGCCGGCCGAGACCCGCGTCTTCTACGATCTCGACACGCCCGTCACCCTCGCGCGGCTGGCGGCCGGCGAGCCGGTGGGCTACCTGCCGCCGCAGGGGCTCGGCGCCTTCGACCTCGTCCTCAGCTACACCGGCGGCGCCGCACTCGCGCAGTTGCGCAGGCTGCTCGGCGCGCGGCGCGTCGCCCCGCTCTACGGCAGCGTGGACCCCGAGGCGCACCGGCCGACCGCGCCGGCCCCCGCCTACCGCGCCGATCTGTCCTATCTCGGCACCTATGCGGCCGACCGGCAGGCCAGCCTGGAGGCCCTGCTGGTGCGGCCCGCGCGGCAATTGCCGGAGCGGCGCTTCGTCATCGGCGGAGCGCAATACCCGGCGGACTTCCCCTGGTCGGACAACATCCACTTCGTCCGCCACCTGCCGCCGGCGGAGCATCCCGCCTTCTTCTCCTCCGCGCGCCTGACGCTGAACATCACCCGGCAGGCCATGGCGGAAATGGGCTATTGCCCTTCCGGCCGGCTCTTCGAGGCGGCGGCCTGCGGCACGCTGGTGCTCAGCGACAGGTGGGAAGGGCTGGAGGGGTTCTACGCGCCCGGCAGCGAAATCCTTGTCGCCAGCACGACGGAGGAGGCCATGGCGGCCCTCACCCTCGAAGAAGGCGAGGTGCGCCGGATGGCGGCGCGTGCCCGGCAACGCACCCTGGACGAGCACACCGCCGACCGCCGCGCGCGCGACCTGGAAGCGGCCCTGGCGCTGATCACCGCGCCGGCGCCCGGCGCCATGGCCGAGGAGGTCTGAGCCATGTGGGGCATCATTCCGGCCGCCGGCCTCGGCAGCCGCATCCAGCCGCTGGCCTTCTCGAAGGAGCTGCTGCCGGTGGGCAGCCGCATCGAGGAGGGCGTGGAGCGCCCGCGCGCCGTCAGTGAGCACCTGATCGAGCGGATGATCGCCGCCGGCGCCGACAAGATCTGCTTCGTCATCGCGCCGGGGAAGAGCGACATCATCAACTACTACGGGGCCAGCATCGGACCGGCGCGCATCGCCTATGTCGTGCAGCCCGAGCCGGGCGGGCTGTGCGACGCGATCTTCCGCGCCGCGCCCTTCATCGCCGCCGAGGAGTCGGTGCTGGTGGGCCTGCCCGACACGGTCTGGTTCCCGCGCAACGGCCTTGCGCTGCTGCCGGCCGAGGAGCTCTCCTTCCTGCTCTTCCCCGTCGAGCATCCCGAGCATTTCGACGCCGTGGTGAGCGATGCGGAAGGGCGCGTCAGGGAAATCCAGGTGAAGTCGCGCGATGCCCGCTCGCGCTGGGTCTGGGGCGCCTTCCGCATGCCCGGCCATGTGCTGCATGCGCTGCATGCGCTGTGGCAGCAGCCGGGGCGCGGCGACGAGTATATCGGCACGCTGGTCAACGCCTATCTCGCCCAGGGCGGCCGCGCACGCGGCCTCCGCGCCGGCGAGGCCTATGCCGATGTCGGTACGCTGCACGGCTATCGCCAGGCGCTGGAACTGCTGGAGAGCCGGCCGAAGGGCGGACAGGAGGCGGCGCTGCCCTTCCGCGTCCTGCAGCAGCGCGCCGCGCCGCGCCGCCCGGACCGGCCTGGCCGCGCGGACGGCGCCGGCGGCCTGCCGGGATGGCGCGCCAGCGCGGCGGGCGGCAGCGAGTGATGCCCGCATGGAGGGCGACCGCGCCCGCCGCTTCCCGGCCGGGATGGCCGCCGGTGGCGCGCCGATTGCCGCGCCCGTGCTGGTCGCCGCCGCCCATCCGGTGGGACCTCCCCGGCGCACTCCGTGCCTGGCTGGAGGAGGCCGCGCCGGATCGGTGCCTGCTGGCGGAGGATGTGCGGCCGGCCTTCGGGCAGTTCGCGGCCTTCTGCAGCCCATCGCCCCGGAATTCCGGCATCCGTGGCTTGCCCCCCGGCTTCGGCTTGGAAGCCGCCCTGCGAGCGGTGCTGCGCCGGCAGGAAGCCGTGCTGGGGCACCCTCCCCGGCTCACCTCGGAACTGGGCGAGCAGGGGCTGCAGACTGCCGCGCTTTCCCTCGCCTCCGCGCCGCTGGCCGTGCGCACCAACGAGGTCACGATCTGCTCGCCCTTCTGGCCGCGCCAGCCGGAGCTGGGCAGCCATGGCGCGCATTTCGTCGGGCTCAATGCGCGCCATATCGCCCGGGACTATTACGACCGTCCCGCCGATGACTGGATGCGCGCGCATTGGGCGCGTCATCGGGCGGCGCTTTACCGGCGCACCGTGCACCGAGGAAGCAAGCCTGGGGGAATGAATTCCCCCAGGCCCCCTTCTTCTTTCTTCAGGTTTCCCGCGCGGGCGGAAGGTGCGGCTCCAAACCGCCGGAAAGAAGATGGGTCAAACCGATAGGTTTGACCGGGGAATTCCTTCCCCCGACCTTCCCTTTTGAATTTCTGGCCCTTTTGAATTTCTGGCCCTTTTGAATTTCTGGCCCTTTTGAATTTCTGGCCCTTTTGAATTTCTGGCCCTTTTGAATTTCTGGCCCTTTTGAATTTCTGGCAAGAATGATTTTCTGATTTCGGATTTTCCCAGCACCAAACCGCACTGATATCCTGGCGAAAACGTCCGAGATCATTGCCCGGTGAGCCAGTCCCTTTCCGAATCCGGCCTGTTGCCGGCCACCCCCGCCAGCTTCCGCGCCGCCATGGGCGCCTTCGCCACGGGTGTCGCCGTGATCACCACGGAATGGCAGGGGGCGCGGCATGGCATGACGGTCAATTCCCTGACTTCGGTTTCCCTCGAACCCTGCCTGCTCCTCGTCTGCCTCCGCCAGGGCAGCGTCACCGGCAGCGCCATCCAGGCCAGCGGCGCCTTCGCGGTCAACCTGCTCGCCGCGGACCAGGAGGCGCTGGCCCGCCGCTTCGTCGGCGCGCTCGGCGAGCGCTTCATGGGGCTGCCGCCCTCCTGCTGCGAGAACGGCCAGCCCCTGTTGCCGGGCTGCGTGGCGCAGCTGAGCTGCCGCCTCCACGCCACTCATCCCGGCGGCGACCACGACATCCTGGTGGGCGAGGTGGCATCCTGCACCGCCCCCGAGGGCGCGCCGCTGGTGTTCCACCGCGGCCGCTTCGGCCGCTTCCTGCCGGAGGCCACGGTCCAGGGCTGAGCCGGCCAGCCACCACAAGAAAACTCGGGGGAAACGTCGCCATGCAGGTCGAAACGAATGGCACCGCGCTGCACGCGGTCGTGGAAGGGGTGGAGAAAGGGCCCTGGGTGGTGCTGGCGCATGGCATCGCCACGGACCTCCACCTCTGGGACGGCGTGGCGCGCGTCCTGGCGCCGCACTACCGCATCCTGCGCTATGACACGCGCGGGCATGGCCGTTCGGAAGCGCCGCCCGGCCCCTACGACCTCGACATGCTCGGGCGCGACGCCATCGGCCTGATGACGGCGCTGGACATCGCCCGGGCGCATTTCGTCGGCCTCTCCCTCGGCGGCATGACCGGGCTGGGGCTGGCGCTGTCTCACCCCGAGCGGCTGCTGAGCCTAGCCTGCTGCGATGCCCGCGCCTCCGCCCCCGCCGCCTATCGCGACGCCTGGGCCGAGCGCGGCGCGGCCGTCGCCGCGCAGGGCATGGAGGCGATGGTGGAGCCGAGCCTCTCCCGCTGGTTTGCGCGCGGCTTCCGCGAGGCGCAGCCGGACCTCGCCGCCCAGGTCGCCGGCATGGTGCGCGGCACCGCACCAGAGGGCTATCGCGGCTGCGCCGCCGCCCTGCAGGGCCTCGACTATGGTGGCCAGCTCGGCGACATCGAGCTGCCCGTGCTCTATCTGACGGGCAAGGAGGACCAGGGCGCGCCGCCCGAGGTGATGCGCGCCATGCAGCACGCGACGCCCGGCGCCCGCTATGTCGAGATCCCGCATGCCGGGCATCTCTCGGCGATCGAGCAGCCGGAGGCGGTGGGGGCCGCGCTGCACCGGTTCTTCTCCAGCCTCGCCGCGGAGCCGGCGCGATGAGCCGCCTGCCCTCCATTGATCCCGAAACGCTGAGCCCGGCGCAGTCCGAGGTCTATAACCGCATCGCCACCGGCGCGCGGGGCGGTGTGCGCGGCCCTTTCCTGGCACTGCTGCACAGCCCCGGCCTTGCCGCGCGGGTGGAACAGCTCGGCGTCTATGTCCGCTTCCAGTGCGCCGTGCCGGAGCGGCTGCGCGAACTGGCCATCCTGACCGTCGCCACCCACTGGCGCTGTGACTACGAATGGTACGCCCATGCACCGCTGGCCGAGCGGCTGGGGCTGCCGGAGGCGGTGCTGGCGCAGCTCGGCCGGGGTGAGGCGCCGGATTTCGAGGAGCCGAACGACGCCCTGGTACGCGACTACTGCGCCACGCTGCTGCGCGAGGGCCGCGTGCCGGACACACTCTACAACCGTGCGCGCGAGGCGCTCGGCCAGCAGGGCATCGTCGATCTCACGGGCCTTGTCGGCTATTACACGCTGCTGGCGCTGACGCTGAACGGACACGAGGTCGCCGCCCCCGGCGACGCGCAGCTCCCATGGCGCACGGCATGAGCGCCGCAGGCATCGGGCGCGGCCTCACGCCCTCTCTGGCTGAGGCGCCATCGGCGCCGCGCCGCTTCCTCGGCCTGCAGCGGGCCTTGCCGGCGGCCGGCGTGATCGCCGGGCTGCTGCTGATCACGGGGCCGCTGCTGGCCATGCTGATCCGCAGCCTGCTGGTCTGGGAAGGCGAGGCCGGACGGCTTTCCCTCGCCAACTTCACCCGCGTGCTGGCGGAACCGCGCGTCTGGGAAGCGGTCGGCAACACCGCGATCTGCGGCGCCGGCGCCACGCTGCTGAGCTGCACCCTCGGCTTCACCCTGGCCTGGCTGGTGGCGCGCACCGACATGCCGGGCCGGCGCTGGCTGGAGCTGGGGAACCTGGTTCCCTTCTTCCTCTCGCCCTATGTCGGCGCCATCAGCTGGATCTACCTCGTCGCGCCGGGCAGCGGCCTGCTGCAGCAGTTCGCGATGCGCCATCTCGGCCTCGATCTCGGCTTCATCAACATCTACAGCCTGGGCGGCGTGATCTGGGTGCTGACCCTGTTCTACACGCCCTACGTCTATCTCTTCGTGATGTCGCCGCTGAAGCAGATGGACGCGGCGCTGGAGGATGCGGCGCGCGTGCACGGCGCCGGCTTCTGGTACACGCTGCGGCATGTCAGCATCCCGCTGGTCAGCCCGGCGCTGCTCTCCGGCGCGCTGGTGGTGTTCATCACCAGCGCCGGCCTGTTCGACGTGCCGCTCGCCCTCGCTTTGCCCAGCGGCATCCCCACCATGCCGACCGAGATCTTCGCCGCCGTGCAGTACCCGGCCGATTTCGGCCGCGCCGCCGCCTTCGGCATGATGGTGCTGGGCGTGACCATCCTGCTCACCCTGGCGCAGCGGCGCTATCTGGCGCGGCGGCGCTACGAGATCGTCACCGGCAAGGGCTACCGGCCGCGCCTGCTGCCGCTCGGCCGTGCCGGCCGCATCGTCGCGCTCGGGCTGGAGGCGGTCTATATCGGCGGCGCCGTGCTGCTGCCGATGATGGCGCTGGTGATGGTCTCGCTCTCCCGCCTCTGGACCGGCAGCTTCGACATCAGCCGCGCCAGCCTCGCCAACTTCACCTATGTGCTGTTCAGCTTCCGGCTGACGCAGCAGGCCATCCTCAACAGCCTGATCCTGGCGGTCACGGGGGCCACCATCGGCGTCGCGCTCGCCGTACTGCAGGCCTATTACCTCAACCGCGGCACACCGGCCCGGCGCGGCCTCGCCGATGCGGTGCTCTCGCTGCCGCTCGGCATCCCCGGCATTATCCTCGGCCTCGGTTTCCTGATCCTGGCGATCCGCACGCCGCTCTACAGCACGCTGACCATCGTGCTGATCGCCTATGTCGCGCGCTTCTTTCCCTTCGCCACCCGCACCGTCTCCGCCATGTTCCTGGCGATCAACCCGGAGCTGGAGCAGAGCGCGCGGGCCAGCGGCGCAAGCTGGGCGCAGAGCATGCGCTGGGTGCTGCTGCCCTTGCTGAAACCGGCGGTGATCGCGGCCTGGCTGATGCTCTTCGTCATCTTCATCCGCGAGCTGGGCGCAACCATCCTGCTTTACGCCCAGGGCACGGAGACGATCAGCGTGGCGCTGGTGCTGCTGGCCGACCGCAGCGCGGGCTATGTCGCGGCCCTGGCGGTGGTGCAGCTCGTGCTGCTGCTGCTCGCCTTCACCCTGTTCCGCCTGACCCGCACCACCGTCACCCAGTCCTGAGCGGAGAGAACGTCATGGACAGCAAGGCCTTCATCCGCGTGGACGGGCTGGTCAAGCAGTACGGCCCGCATCGTGCGCTGGACGGCGTCTCCTTCCAGGTGGCCGAGGGGCATACCCTGGCCCTGCTCGGCCCCAGCGGCTGCGGCAAGACCACCATGCTCCGCTGCATCGCCGGACTGGAGACGCCGGATACCGGCGTGATCGAGATCGCCGGCCGTGTGGTCTTCGACGCCGCCCGTGGCATCAACCTGCCTTCCGAGGAGCGCCAGCTCGGCATCGTCTTCCAGTCCTATGCGGTCTGGCCGCATATGAGCGTGGCGGAGAATGTCGGTTTTCCGCTGCGCGTGCGCCGCGTGCCGAAGGCGGAGCAGCAGGCGCGCGTCGCCCGCATGCTGGAGATCGTCGGCCTCGGCGCCTGGGCGGAAAAATCGGCCACGCAACTCTCCGGCGGGCAGCAGCAGCGCGTGGCGCTGGCCCGCGCGCTGATCCACGAGCCGCGCCTCGTGCTGTTCGACGAGGCGCTCTCCAACCTCGATGCCCAGCTGCGCGAGCAGATGCGAATGGAGCTGAAGATCCTGCAGGACCGGCTGGGCTTCACCGCCATCTACGTCACGCACGACCAGTCCGAGGCCTTCGGCCTGGCCGAGCGGCTGGTGGTGATGAACCGCGGCCGGGTGGAGACCGAGGGCGGCCCGCGCAGCGTCTTCCACCGCCCCGCGACGCCTTTCGTCGCACGCTTCCTCGGCCTCAACGTGCTGGAGGGCGAGATGCTCGGCAGCGAGGGCGGGCAGGCCGAGATCCGCCTGCCGCAGGGCATGAGGCTGCGCGGCACGCTCGGCGACGGCACCATCCCCGCGCGCGGCAGCAAGGTGCTGGCCTGCGTGCGCAAGGAGCATGTGCGCTTCGGTGGCTTTGGTTTGCCCGCGGAACTGCGGGCCTCCTCCTTCCTTGGCCTGACGGAGGAATACGTGCTCGACCTGGGCGGCATCGAGCTGCGCGCCGTGCAGCCGCCGACCGGCGGGGCCCCGGGCGACCGCGTGCAGGTGGCAATCCGGCCGGAGGAATGCGTGGTGCTGCCGGCGGGGTAGAAAAGATCGGGGGGAAAGAATTCCCCCCGAACCCCCCATCTTTTTTCTGTCAGTTTTGGCGCTTGCGGCAAACAAGCGCAGGAAACTCGAAGAAAGAAGATGGGGGTCTGGGGGAATTCCTTCCCCCAGCCTGTTTCAGGCCGCCGTCACCCCGCCATCCACCGCCAGGATCTGCCCGGTGACCGCGCCCGCGCCCGCGCCCGCCAGATAGCAGACGGCATCGGCGATCTCCTCCTCCACGGGGAAGCGGCCCAGGGGGATGCGGTCGAGCATGGTCTGACGCCGCGCCGGATCGGCCAGCATGGTTTGGCGGGAAGGCGTGAGCACCGTGCCGGGCGCCACCGCGTTGACGCGGATGCCCTGTGCCGCCCATTCGATGGCCAGCATGCGCGTCATCTGCACCATGCCGCCCTTGGAAATTCCATAGACGCTGCGCCCGGCGATGCCGACCAGCCCATGCGTCGAGGCGATGTTGACGATGGCGCCGGGAGCGCCACGTGCGATGCAGTGCCGCGCCAGGTGCGCTGAGAGGAAGAAGGCGCCCTTCAGGTTCACCGCCGTCACCGCGTCCCAGTCTTCCCAGGTCACTTCGGTGGCCGGCACGCTGAGCGGACGCCCGGCATTGTTCACCAGCAGGTCGATGCCACCCAGGGCGGCGCAGGCGGCGGCGAAGCAGGCATCGAGACTGAGCTGCACGCGCAGATCCAGGGTGACGGGCACCACGCGCCGCCCCGTGAGGTCGGGATGCGCCAGGAGAGGCCCGAGCGTGGCAGGGTCCAGCTCCGCCAGCACGAGGTCGTGGCCCTGGCGCGCCAGGGCACGGGCGATCGCCGCGCCCAGCCCGGAGGAGGCGCCCGTGACCAGCGCCCGCGCCATGCTCAGGCCGCCCGCTCGGCCTCGCGGGCGATGGCGGCGTTGACGCGCGGCATCACCTGCTCGGCCATCAACTGCATGGAGCGCTTCGCCAGCGCCGGCTCCACCCAGTCGAGCCCGGCATAGACGATCTCGCCGAAATCGCCGACCCGCTCGCGCAGGGCGAGGATCTGCTCCACCACCTGGTCGACCGTGCCGCGGATCACGCATTCCCGCATCACGCGCTCCTGCGTCACCGCCTCGTCCGGCTCCTCGCGATGCGTCTTGAACACGAAGAGCCGCTTGCTGCGCGTCAGCTTCGCCAGGAGCTGGCGGTAGTAGAAGGCATAGGGGCTGTTCGGGTCGTCGCCGCCATAGCGGGCTGCGGTGGTCTCGTCATCGGCGACGAAGATGGTGCGGGCGACGCGCCACTCCTCGCTGCGCGCGGTCTGGCCCACCTGCGCCTTGCCCTCGGCATAGTTCTCCCAGTGCGAGCGCAGCCACATCGGCAGCAGGAAGTTGGCGGAGAGCGGGTGGAAGTCCCGCCGCCCCATGGCGATCACCCCCTGCGAGCCCGGCGCCAGCACCGTGCCGACGATCTCCGGCCGCGGCTTCTGGTAGGGCTTCGCCAGGTTGCCGACGCCGAGATGCAGCGCCTGGGTGCGCGCCGTCGAGACCTTGAAGCGGTTGTCCGGCAGGTCGATGTCGTAAGGCGGGTCGCGCGCCCAGATCTCCAGGATGACGTCGATCGCCTCGGCGAAGATCCTGTTGCGGTCCTGGTCGAGGATGCCGAGCACCTCGGCATCCGAGGTCAGCGCGCCCGGGCTGATGCCGAGGATGAAACGGCCTTCCGACAGATGGTCGAGCATCGCCGCCTGGCTGGCGATGATCACGGGATGGTGGTGCGAGAGGTTGGCCGTGCCGGTCGCCAGCTTGATGCGCTTGGTGTCCGAGACCAGCGAGGCCAGGAACATCATGCTGCTGGTGACGTTCTCGCAGGTGTCGGTCAGGTGCTCGCCGATGAAGGCGTCGTGGAAGCCGAGCTGGTCCGCCAGGATCACGGCCTGGCGGTCCTCCTTGAGGGTCTCCGTCCAGTTCCGGTGCATCGGATGGATCGGCATGGTGAAGTAGCCCAGTCGCATGGTCGCCTTCCTCTGCTGCCGCCCGTGACGGCGTGCCGCCAATGAGGCATGGCCCGCGCCTGTTGCAAATGTCCGAAGATGCCAAAACAACCTTGCCGGATTGTCCGAGATCAGGAGGTACGGGTGATCGCCACCAGGAAGTCGATGAAGATGCGCACCTTGGCCGGCAGATGCCGCTGCGCCGGGTAGAGGATGGAGATCGGCATGCCCTCCGGCGCGTAGTCCGGCAGGATGGAGTCCACCAGCCCCCGCTCCAGGTCCTTGCGCACCAGCCACCAGGTGCCCTGGCCGATGCCGATGCCCGCCACCGCCGCCTCGCGCAGCGCATCGCCGCTGTTGACGACGGCATTGCCGCTGACGCGCACTGTCATCGGCTTGCGGTCCGGCCCGCGGAAGCTCCATTCCGGCCCGAAGCGGCCGACGATGCAGTTGTGGTCGCGCAGGTCCTCGGGCGCCCGCGGCGTGCCATGGCGCGCCAGATAGGAAGGCGCTGCGAAGGTCACCTGCGAGCCGCGCGTCAGCAGCCGCGTGGTCAGGCGGGAGTCGCTGATCTCCCCGGTCCGCACGGCAACGTCGTAGCCCTCGGCGATCAGGTCCACCGGCTGGTCGCTGAAGTTGAGATCGAGAACGATCTCGGGATACTTGCGCAGGAAGGATGGCAGCTCCGGCACCAGCGTCACGCGCCCGAAGGAGAAGGGCGTGATGACGCGAACCCGTCCGCTGTAGGAGATGCTGCCCTGGCGCAGCGCCGTCTCGGCATCCTCCAGGTCGGCGAGAATGCGGATGCAGCGCTCGTAGAATTCCTGGCCGTAGTCGGTGGTGTGAAGCTGCCGCGTGGTGCGGTTGAAGAGCTGCGTGCCCAGATCGTCCTCCAGCCGTGCCACGGTCTTGGTGACGGCCGAGACCGAAAGGCCAAGCCGGCGCGCGGCGGCGGTGAAGCCGCCATGTTCCGCCACCTTGGTGAAGACCGTCAGCGCCAGGAACTTGTTCATCGCTCTTCCCATCTCGGACTTTTGGGCAAGAGCGTATTTCTTTTCCCGGACATTTCCACCCGTCGTGAAGGCCGATAACGTCCGAAACGAATGGCCACCAAGGGCCGGAACGGGAGAGGAAACGGGAGATGGCCGAACGCGTCGCCATTGTCACCGGCGGGCTGCGCGGGCTCGGCCAGGCCATGGCGCTCGGCCTGGCCGAAGCCGGCCACCGGGTGCTGGCTGTCGGGCACATCGCCGATGATGTCGCGCCCATGGAGGCCGCGACCGCGGCGCGCGGCATTCCCGTCGGGCGCGTCCTGCCTGTTGTCGCCGACATCCGCGACCCCGCCGCCTGCGATGCACTGGTCGCCGCCGCGCGCAAGCAGCTCGGCGGGCTCGACATCCTGGTGAACAATGCCGGGCTGACCTTCACCTATATCAGCCCCGACAAGTTCCGCCGCCCAACGCCGCAGCCCTTCTGGGAGTGCACGGATGGCATGGTGCAGGCAGTGATGGACACCAACTTCGTCGCCGCCGACCGCCTCGCCCGCCGCGCCGTGCCGCACATGCTGGCGCAGGGCTGGGGGCGCATCGTCAACGTCACCACCAAGCTCGACACGATGAACCGCGTCGGCAGTTCGCCCTACGGGCCGTCCAAGGCGGCGCTGGAGATGGCGACGGAGATCTGGGCCAAGGAGCTGGCGGGCAGCGGCGTCACGGCGAACATCGTCAATCCCGGCACCGGCGCCAACACGCCGGGCATGGCGGAGGAGGCGCGCACGGCCAGTCGCGAGGGCCGCATGCCGCGCCTGCTGGAGCCGGATCAGATGGTGCCGCCGCTGCTCTTCGTGGTCTCCGAGGCCGCCGATGCCGTGAACGGCTTCCGCTTCGACGCCAACCACTGGGAGGCTGGCCTGCCGGCGGCGGCGGCGGCGCGGCGCTGCGCGCGCCCCGCGGGCCTCGTGCTGCACGAGCCCGCCGCCTGGGCGCCGGCCACGGCCGAATCATAGGGAAGGGAGGAACACCATGCGACGCAGAAGCTTTTCCGCCGGCCTGCTCGGCCTTGGCGCCCTGACATTGGCGCGTCCTGCCCTTGCCCAGGGCACCAATGAGAACCGTGCCAAGCTGATCGAGGGCGCCAGGCGGGAGGGCAGCCTGAGCTACTGGGACACCGTAATCCAGCCGGAGACGAACGACGCGCTGACCGAGGGCTTCCGCAAGGCCTATGACCTGCCCTCCTCCTTCCAGGTCAACTACACGCTTTCCAACACCGGCAACCTGGTGACGCGCGTCGAGCAGGAGATCGCGGCGCAGCGCGCCACCATCGACATCGCTTCCATTGCCTCGCCCACCTGGGTCTTTGAGAAGGTGGAAGGCGGAAACATTCTCGAATACCACTCGCCGGAATACGAGCATTACGGCCGCGTCTTCGAGGCCAGCATGGGCCAGAAGGGCTACTTCGCCTTCAACGGCGCCTACATGTTCGTGCCGATGTGGAACGGCGACACGCAGGACTTCAAGGTCGCCTCCTGGCGCGACGTGCCGGGCTTGCTGAAGCCGGGCCGCTTCAGCCTGGGTGACGCCACCATCTCCGCCAGCTATCTCGCCACCTTCATGGGCCTGCGGAAGGTGCTGGGCGATGACTACTTCCGCGAGTTGGCCAAGCTCAAGCCGAACTTCCTGGTGCGCTCGGAGCAGATCGCCAGCCGGCTGGTGAGCAACCAGGACATGTTCGCCGTCTTCGGCCAGCCGACGCGCGCGCTGCAGAACAACGAGCGCGGCGCCAGCCTGAAATTCGCCCATCCCAACGAGGGGGTGGTGCTGATGCCGCAATGCAGCTTCATCCTGAAGCAGGCGCCGCACCCGAACGCGGCGAAGCTCTGGATCGACTACGTCCTCTCGCCTGAGGCCCAGGCGATCCTGGCGAAGCGCGAGGCCATGAGCTCCGGCCGCGCCGCCTTCCAGAGCCCGGTGCCGGACTACGCCCCGAACATCGAGGGCATGAAGCTGGTGGACCTGGACTGGCGCGCGCTCTCCACCGAGGACATGCAGAAGGCGCGGGAGGACTGGCGAAAGATCTTCAGCGGCTGAACAAGCCCGGGGGAATGAATTCCCCCGAACCCCCGCCTTTCCTTTGCTGGTTTCGGGCCTTCGCTTCCGCCGAGGCGGGGAACTCGAGGAAAAAAAGATGGGGGTCTGGGGGAATTCCTTCCCCCAGGCTTTTCCTATGCCGCCACGGCCGCGCCGCGCATCTCGGGAACCGGCGAGACCGGCGGCATTCCCGCCAGCAGGGCCTCGATGTTCTGGCGCAGCAGCTCGGCGCTGGCCGTGCGTACCTCCGGCGCCCAGGCCGCCACATGCGGCGTGATCACCAGGCGTGGCGCGGCGAGCAGGGCCGGCGGGATTTCCGGCTCGCCCTCGAACACGTCCAGCGCCGCCCCGGCGATGGTGCCCTCCTGCAGGGCCGTCGCAAGTGCCGCACTGTCCACCACGCTGCCGCGCCCGACATTGACGAGGAAGCCCTGCGGTCCCAGCGCCTGCAGCACCGCCGCATCCACCATATGGAAGGTGGCGGGGCCACCCGGCACGGCGACGATCAGACAGTCCGACTGCTCCGCCAGCACAGGCAGGCTGCCGACATGGCGCCACGGCACCTCCGGCCGCGGCCGCCGTGTATGGTAGGCGATCGTCATGTCGAAGCCTGCCGCGCGGCGGGCGATCTTCTCGCCGACTGCGCCCAGGCCGAGCAGGCCCAGCCGCTTGCCGGTCGGGATCGGGCGCACGCCGACATTGTCGCGCCAGAGGCCCTGCCGCGCCTCGCGATCCAGCCAGGGCAGGTCACGCATGGCCGCCAGCAGCAGCGCCATGGCGTGGTCGGCCACGGCGGCGGCATTGCTGCCCGCCCCGTGCGTGACGATGATGCCGCGCGCCCGCGCCGCCTCGATATCGACATTCTCATACCCCGTACCGAGGCAGCAGATCATCGCCAGTTCCGGCAGCGCCTCCATTTCCGCGCGTGAGGCACCGATGGTGCCGTTGGTGACAAGGACGCGCGCCCCACCGCAACGGGCGGCGAGGGTCGCGGGCCCGGTCTCCGTCACCTCATGCAGGGCATGCCGGCTTTCCAGGACCTGCCGAACGGCATCGGTCAGCGGAATGCGGAACAAAATCTCAACCATCTCGGGAATCACCGCCTTGCAGCATCTTGCCGGGCGCGGGACGTGAACGGCGCTCCGCCGGCTCCGGCATGGTGGCCGGACCAATGCACATGGCGTGCCAGCCTGGGCCGCGGCTGCCGGGCGAAGGCGGTCAGGAGCCGGGGCGGGGGGTCCGCAGGAGCATGTCGGGGTTCGGGAGATCCTGGCTGCCGCTCGTGATGAGCAATTGCACGCTGCTGATGATCACCACGGCCACAAGGACGCCGACAAGTCCGTATTCCAGCACCGCAATGCTGCGGCGGTCACGGCAAAGCCGCATCACCCAGCCCAACATCCCGCCAACCCCCTGCAAACCCCGCGCACTCACGAAATCTGGAGCAGGCCATAGGCTGTTTGCGCCGGCGGCGTCCATGGAATTCGGGGGGTGCCGGTGCCTCACCACGCTTCCCCTGCCCTGTGGCAATGCCGCGTTTTTGCCCGCCGCCCCGAAAACGCGCGCCGGGCTGCGCCGTTATCTCCAACGATCGGCGTCCACTACCGCCGAGTGAAAACCATGAGGGAGATCCCACGCATGCGGTCCACGACAACCGCCCTGGCGCTCGCCGCCACCCTCCTTGCCGCGCCCATGGCCCTGGCGCAAGGGCAGCCGCAGGGCCAGCAGCAGGGCACGGTCGGTTCTCCCCTGGCTCCGGGCGGCGGCGGTTCCAGCATGGCGCAAGGCACGCCGGGCACCACCAACGCGCCGGGAGTGAGCGCCCCACCGGTGGCCGACACGCCGCAGACGCGGACGCAGACGGAGCGGCGCGCCGATCCGAACGCCACCGGCACCGACAGCCCGCCGACCACCGCGACGCCGGCCGCCGGCGCCAACAGCTTCACCCAGGGCCAGGCGCGCGACCGCATCGCGGCCGCCGGCTACACCGATATCCAGAACCTGCGGAAGGACGAGCAGGGCGTCTGGCGCGGCCAGGCGATGCGCAATGGCCAGCGCGTCGATGTCGGCCTTGATTTCAAGGGCCAGGTGGTGACCGGAAACGCCGCCGCGAAGTGAGCGGCCACTCCTTCCCCCGCCCGCACAGGAGAATTCCATGCCCAACCACACCATCACCCGCATGTTCGACAGCCGCGAGCACGCCATCGCGGCGGTGCGGGACCTCGAAGCCGCCGGCTTCTCGCATGACGATGTCGGCATTGTCGCCAGCGACCCCCACCGCGACACCGCGTCCACGACGAAGGAGCATCATGAGGGTTCCTCCGGCGCTGGCATCGGCGCCACCCTTGGTACCGTCCTCGGCGGCGGGGCGGGGCTGGCGGCCGGGCTCGGCGCCCTCGCCATTCCGGGGATCGGGCCGATCGTCGCGGCCGGCGCGCTGGTTGCGGCGCTGACCGGCGCCGGCGCCGGCGCGGCGGCGGGCGGTCTGATCGGCGCCCTCACCGGCTCTGGCGTCAGCGAGGCCGAGGCGCCCGTCTATGCCGAGGGCATCCGCCGCGGCGGCAGCCTGGTCACGGTGCGGACCGATGCCAGCCGCGAGGCCGAGGCGCAGGACATCCTGAACCGCCACAACCCCGTGGACATCCGGGCCCGCGAGGCCGACTACCGCGCCTCCGGCTGGCGCGGCGCCTATGACGACACCACCCCGGGCGATGCCGCCACCGATCTGCCGGGCACCGCCTCCAGCCGCGGCGTCGGCCCGGCGGCCGATCCCACCCGCTCGGGCACGGCGATCCCCGACCGGCGCATCTGACCGGCCGCTCGCCGGGGGAGCCACACTCCCCCGGCGGCTTCCGGCTTGACGGTAGCCAGGCCTGCGCGGCATCCCTTCGGTTTCGCCCGGTCCGGCAGGCAGCCGCATGATCCTGGTCTTCGGCTCCATCAACCTCGACCTGATCGCCCGGGTGCGGGATATCCCGCGCCCGGGCGAGACGGTGCTGTCCGAGCGCTATGACACCAGCTTCGGCGGCAAGGGCGCCAACCAGGCAGTCGCCGCGGCGCGCGGCCGGCGGGATGCCAGCCACCCCGTCTGGATGGCCGGCGCCGTGGGGGAGGATGCCTTCGGCCGTGCGGCGGTGGAAAACCTCGCCGCCGAGGGCGTGGACACCCAGGCGGTGCGGGTGGCGGCGGGCTAGCCCACCGGATGCGCCTTCATCACCGTCAATGCCGCCGGGGAGAACGCCATCACGGTTGCCAGCGGCGCCAACCTGGCGCTGCGTGCCGCGGAGGTGCCGGCCGGCTTGCTGAGCACCGCCCGCATGGTGGTACTGCAGATGGAGGTGCCGCCAGCCGAGAGTCTGGCGGTGGCCGAACGGGCGCGGGCACAGGGCACGCGTGTGCTGCTGAACCTCGCACCCGCCCCGGAGGCAGCGCAGGCCAGCCTGCTTCCCGCCTGCTGGCCGCCACGGACATCCTGGTGGCGAACCAGCACGAAACCCTTGCCGCCCTGCGGCTGCTGGAGGGCGATGCGTCCACTGACCCCATGGCGGCCATGGCGAAGCTGTCCGGCTCCTGCGCCGAGGCCGGCATCGTCACGCTCGGGGCCGAGGGGGCTGTGGCGTATGCGCGTGCCGGGGGCAGCATCCGCGTCGCCGCCCGGCCGGTGGAGCCGGTGGACACGACCGGCGCGGGCGACACCTTCGTCGGCTTGCTGGCGGTCGGGCTTGCCGAAGGGCTGGCGCTGGAGCCTGCGCTGCGGCGGGCCTGTCACGGCGCCTCGTTGGCCTGCCTGGCGCCGGGTGCGCAGGCCGGAATGCCGCGCGCGGCCGATCTGCCGGACGGATAAGAAGGCTGGGGGAAAGAATTCCCCCGGCCTTATTCTTCCGCCAGCCTCCGCACGAAGGCGCGCCAGTCGTCCTTGCGCGTCGCGGCGCGGGCGCTGCCATCCGGCCGCTCCGCGTAGAGCGTCAGAATGCCCTTGGCCCAGAGCCCATCGAACAGCCGCTCGTCGGAGAAGGCGAGATCGGCGGTGCGCTGGAACACGCCTTCCTTCACCTTCGGCTGCACCTTCAGCAGCCACCAGGCGACACCCACCGCCAGCACCAGCGCGGCGACATGGATGTTGACGAAGCGGGCCGTCAGGAAGGACGTGACCAGGATCGCCGCCGGCAGGGTCAGCGTCTCGGCAGCCCGGTAGACGGGGGATCCCGCCGCGTTCATCCGGCGGATGTCCACTCCCAGCCGGACCTTGTTCTGCGCGATCTGCTCGCGCAGCATTTCAAGCTCGTTCATTCGCTCGCAGAGGCTTCCAGCACACCGGCGCCATCCGGGAAGGCGGCGCGCATCAGCGCCCTTGTATACGCTGCCTGCGGTGCCCGCGTCACCGCATCCGCCTCGCCCGTCTCGACCACTTCGCCGCCCTTGAGCACCATGATGCGATGCGCCATGGCGCGCACCACCCGCAGGTCGTGGCTGATGAACAGATAGGCCAGCCGGTGCCGCGCCTGCAGGCCGCGCAGCAGTGCCACCACCTGCGCCTGCACCGAGACGTCGAGCGCGCTGGTCGGCTCGTCCAGCACCAGCAGGCGCGGCTGCAACACCAGCGCCCGGGCGATGGCGATGCGCTGCCGCTGCCCGCCGCTGAACTCGTGCGGGTAGCGCTCGGCAGTCGCGGGGTCGAGCCCCACCTCCTCCAGAGCCTGTGTCACCCGCTGCTGCCGCCCGGCGCGGCGGAGCGAGGGCTCATGCACCGCCAACCCCTCGCCGACGATCTCCGCCACGCTCATGCGGGGGGAGAGTGAGCCGAACGGGTCCTGAAAGACGATCTGCATCCGCGCCCGCAGCGGCCGCAGCGCGGCGCGCGAAAGTCCCTGGATCGGCTGGCCCTCGAACAGGATGCGCCCCGCGCTCCGCTCCAGCTGCAGCAAGGCGAGCCCGAGCGTGGTCTTGCCGCTGCCGCTCTCCCCCACCAGCCCGAGCGTCTCGCCCTGGCGCAGCTCGAGCGAGACGCCATCGACCGCCTTCACCACCCCGACCTGCCGGCGCAGCACGCCCCGGCGGATCGGGAAGTGCACCTTCACCGCCTCGGCCCGCAGCACCTCCGGCGCCCCGGCGGGCACCGGCGCCGGACGGCCGCGCGGCTCGGTGGCCAGCAGCAGCTTGGTGTAGTCGTGCTGCGGCGCGGCCAGCACCTGCCGCGCCGGTCCCTGCTCCACCACCCGGCCATGCCGCATCACCACCACCGTGTCGGCATGGGCGCGAACGATCGAGAGGTCATGCGTGATCAGCAGCAGCGCCATGGAGAGGCGGCGCTTCAGCTCGTCCAGCAGCTCCAGGATCTGCGCCTGGATGGTCACGTCCAGCGCCGTGGTGGGCTCGTCCGCGATCAGCAGCTTGGGATCGTTGGCCAGCGCGGCGGCGATCATCACGCGCTGCCGCTGCCCGCCGGAGAGCTGGTGCGGGAAGGCGTCCAGGCGGTCCTGCGCATTCGGCAGCCCGGCACGCTCCAGCAGCTCGACGATGCGCGCCCGCAGCGCGGCACCACGCAGCGGCCGATGCAGCCGCACCGCCTCGCCCACCTGCCGGCCGATGCTGTGCAGCGGGTTCAGCGAGGTCATCGGCTCCTGGAACACCATGCCCGCGACACCGCCGCGCAGGCGCTGCAACGCGGCGGGCGTGGCCTTCAGCACATCCGTGCCGTCCAGGAGGATGCGCCCGGTGGGGTTGGCGCCGGCATTCGGCAGCAGGCGCAGGCAGGACAGCGCGGTGACGCTCTTGCCGCTGCCGCTCTCTCCCACCAGCGCCACCGTCTCGCCGGGGTTCACGCGGAAGGAGACATCATGCACCACCTGCCGGCCACGGAAGGCGACGCCCAGGTTCTCGACCTCCAGAAGGGTGCTCATGCGGGCCGCCTCCCAGGGGGCGCCGCCCCCTGGACCCCCGCCGGGGTGACAGTGTCACCCCGGACCCCGCCCTTCGTTTTTCCGCTGCTGGCCAAAGAGCCCCCTGGAAAATCCAAATGGCCACAGGAGCGGAGCTCGCAGTCGCCGGAGGGCCATGCCCTCCGGCGCGCCAACAACTCAAAGGCCGCTGAGGGTGGGGTCCGGGGTGACACTGTCACCCCGGCGGGGAGGGTTCGGGAGGGGCGGAGCCCCTCCTGAAGGCTGGAGCCGATCATGCCTCGCTCCCTCCGGGCAGCTTGCGCGGGTCGAAGGCGTCGCGCACGGCCTCGCCCACGAAGATCAGCAATGTCAGCACGCCGCCGAGCACCACGAAGGCAGTGATGCCAAGCCAGGGTGCCTGCAGGTTGTTCTTTCCCTGGCTGACCAGCTCACCGAGCGAAGGCGAGCCCGGTGGCAGGCCGAAGCCGAGGAAGTCCAGGCTGGCCAGGATGGTGACGCTGCCGGAGAGCAGGAAGGGCAGGAAGGTCAATGTCGCGACCATGGCGTTGGGCAGGATATGGCGCGTCATCACCCGCGTGTCCGAAACGCCGAGCGCCTTGGCGGCGCGCACATAGTCCAGGTTGCGGCCGCGCAGGAACTCGGCGCGCACCACCCCGGTCAGCGACATCCAGGAGAACAGCAGCAGGAAGATGAGCAGTGTCCAGAAGCCCGGCTCGATCACGCTGGCCAGGATGATGAGCAGGAAGAGCTGCGGCATGCCGGACCAGATCTCGATGAAGCGCTGGAAGCTCAGGTCCACCCAGCCGCCGTAATAGCCCTGCACCGCGCCGGCGGCGATGCCGATGACGGAACTGAACAGCGTCAGCGCGAAGCCGAACAGCACGGAGATGCGGAAGCCGTAGATCACGCGCGCCAGCACGTCCCGCGCCTGGTCGTCGGTGCCCAGCGGGTTCTTCCAGGAAGGGGGCGAGGGAGCGGGCCGGCCGAGGTCGCGAATGATGGTGTCGTAGCGGTAGGGCAGCAGCGGCCAGACCATCCAGCCGCCGCGCTGCCTGATCTCGTCCTGCAGATAGGGGTCGCGCCAGACCACGGCGGTCGGGAAGCCGTCGGGGATGACGTCGCTCTCGGCATATTCCCGCACCACCGGGAAGAACCATTCGTCGCCCACCCTGGCCACCAGCGGGCGGTCGTTGGCCAGCAGCTCGGCGAAGAGGGTGAGCAGGAACAGCACAAGGAAGATCCAGAGCGACCACCAGCCCCGCCGGTTGGCGCGGAAATTGGCCAGGCGCCGCTGCGTGATCGGCCTCATCGGCGCGCCTCGAAGTCGATGCGCGGATCGATCAGCGTGTAGGTCAGGTCGCCGACGATCTGCATGATCAGACCGAGCAGGGTGAAGATGTAGAGCGTGCCGAACATCACGGGATAGTCGCGCCGGATCGCCGCCTCGAAGCCGAGCAGGCCGAGCCCGTCGAGCGAGAAGACGATCTCCACCAGCAGCGCCCCGGTGAACAGGATGCTGATGAAGGCCGCCGGGAAGCCCGCGATGATCAGCAGCATGGCGTTGCGGAACACATGGCCGTAGAGCACGCGCCCCTCATCGGCGCCCTTGGCCCGGGCGGTCAGCACGTACTGCTTGCCGATCTCCTCCAGGAAGCTGTTCTTGGTCAGCATGGTGAGGCCGGCGAAGCCGCCGATCACCAGGGAGAGGGTCGGCAACACCATGTGCCAGGCATAGTCCAGCGCGCGCTGCCAGAAGGGCCATTCGGCGGCACCGGAGGAGGTCAGTCCCCGTAGCGGGAAGATCTGCAGGAAGCTGCCGCCGGCGAAGAGCACGACCAGCAGGATGGCGAAGAGGAAGCCCGGCACCGCATAGCCCACCAGCACCACGCCCGAGGTCCAGGCGTCGAAGCGCGTGCCGTCCCGCACCGCCTTGCGGATGCCGAGCGGGATGGAGACGAGATAGATGATCAGCGTGGACCAGAGGCCGAGGCTGACCGAGACCGGCAGCTTCTCCAGCAACAGGTCGATCACCTTGCGCCCCTGGAACAGGCTCTCGCCGAAATCGAAGGTCAGGTAGCCCTTCAGCATCTCGACGAAGCGCACATAGGCCGGCTTGTCGAAGCCGAAGGCCTTCTCGATCTCGGCCACCACGGCCGGGTCCATGCCACGCGCGCCGCGATAGCTGCCGACGGGGCCGGATTCGCCCTGCCGCATGGGCGCCCGCGTCTCGCCCTGGCTCTCGCCGGAGAGGCGGCCGATGGCGCTGCCGCCCTGGCCGCGCAGCTCGGCCAGCATCTGCTCCACCGGCCCGCCCGGGGCGAACTGAACCACGACGAAATTGATCAGGATGATGCCGAACAGCGTCGGCACCAGCAAGGCGATGCGCCGGAGGAGGTAGGCGCCCATGCGTCAGCCCATCCCACACGGGGGAAAAGAGCGGGGGGAAGGAATTCCCCCCGCACCCCCCATCTTTTTTTTATCCGTCAGAAAAAAGATGGGGGTTCGGGGGAATTCATTCCCCCGACCTTTTCTCGCGGCACCCATCTACTGCGCCGTGCTGCGGTCCGCCGGCAGCGCCCGCTCGCGCCCGGTGTCCACCCACCAGCTGTCGATGGCGAGCGCGTAGCGCGGGTTGTGCTCGGGCCGGCCGAACTTGTCCCACCAGGCCACGCGGAAGGTCCGGCTGTGCCAGTGCGGGATGACGTAGTGCCCCCAGAGCAGCACGCGGTCGAGCGCCCGGGTGCGGTCGATCAGCGCCTGCCGGTCGGGCGCCGAGATCACCAGCTCCACCAGCGCGTCCACCACCGGATCGGCGATGCCCATGTAGTTCAGGCTGCCCTTCTCGCGGGCCTTGGCCGAGGTCCAGAAGTCGCGCTGCTCGTTGCCCGGCGAGAGGCTCTCGGGGATGACCACGGTGGTCATGTCGTAGTCGAAGTCGTCCATCCGCACCTGGTACTGCGCCGGATCGATGGTGCGCACCCGCGCCTCGACGCCGAGCCGCTGCAGCGCCTGGATATAGGGCAGCGCGATGCGCTCGAAGGTCGGACCGTTCAGCAGGATCTCGAAGCTGAAGGGCTGGCCCTGGCCGTTCACCAGGCGGCGCTCCTTCACCTCCCAGCCGGCCTCCCGCAGCAGGCCGAGCGCCTTGCGGGCGTTCTCGCGGTTGTTGTTGCTGCCATCCGAGAGCGGCACGCGGAACTCGGTGGTGAACAGCGCCTCCGGCAGCTTCCCGCGGAAGGCGGAAAGCACCATCAGCTCGCCCTCGGAAGGCAGGCCATTGGCCGCCAGCTCGGAGTTCGAGAAGTAGGAGGTGGTGCGCGTATAGCTGCCGTAGAACAGGTTGGCGTTCATCCACTCGAAGTCGAACATCAACCCGAGCGCCTCGCGCACGCGCTTGTCCTGGAACAGCGGGCGGCGCAGGTTCATGGCGAAGCCCTGCATGCCCGTGGGCAGCTCGTGCGGAATCTCCTCCCGCTTCACCAGCCCGCGGCGGACGGCGGGGAAGTCGTAGGCGGTGGCCCAGTCCTTCGCCACGTTCTCGGTGCGCAGGTCGATCTGCCCGGCCTTGAAGGCCTCCAGCGCCACCGTCGTGTCGCGGAAATACTCGTAGCGCGTGATATCGACGTTGTTGGTGCCCTTGCGGGTGGGCAGGTTGCGGCCCCAGTAGTCCGGCACGCGGCGATAGACCACGCTGCGCCCCGGCTCGAAGCTTTCGATCCGGTAGGGGCCGGAGCCGAGCGGCACGGTCAGGCCGGGTTGGGTGAAGTCCTTGCCTTCCCACCAGTGGCGCGGCAGCACCGCCATCTGCCCGAGGATCTGCGGCAGCTCGCGGTTCTCGTTGGTGCTGAAGCGGTAGACGACGCGGCGCGGCCCCTCCGCCACCACCTCCGCCACATCAGCCCAATAGGCCCGGTAGAAGGGCCGGCCGTGCTGGCGCAGGGTGTTGAAGGTCCAGACCACGTCATCCGCCGTGATCGGCTTGCCGTCATGCCAGCGCGCTTCCTCGCGCAGCTCGAAGGCCACGCCGCGCCCGTCGCGCGGCACCTCGATGGCCTTGACCAGATGGCCATACTCGGTGCTGGCTTCCTCGCTGCTCGGCAAGGTGAGCGTGTCATAGAGCATGGTGAGGCCAACCGCCGGCGTGCCGCGCAGGATGTAGCCGTTGAAGGAATCGAAGCTGCCGATGGCGGTCAGCGTCATCTGGCCGCCTTTCGGGGCGTCCGGGTTGACCCAGGGCCAGTGCGTGAAGTCGGCCGGCAGCGAGGGCTCGCCCAGCAGCGACAGCGCATGGGTCCGCCGCGGCGGCGGGTTGCCGTCCGCGAGGTTGGGCGTCGGTGCCTGCGCCCAGGCGCGCGGCAGCACGGGGCCGGAGGCGAGGGCAAGGCCGGAGGCCAGCAGGTGTCGGCGGCGCATGGGCCTTAGGATGAGGGTTCCGCCCCGCCGGGACAACACCTCCCTGCCGCCCGCTTGCTCTTTGCAACGAAAGGCGGGGAGGGCGCCGCCCTCCCCCGAAGCCCTCCCGCCGGGGGAACGGTGTCCCCCGGACCCCGCCCTCAACGGCCGATGCAGTGTGGACGCGCCGGAGGGCATGGTCCTTCGGCGGCTGCCGGCGCCGGGCCTGCGGCTTCCCGGATTTTCCATGGCCGCTGCGCGCCTGGCAGAGCCCCAACGGATGGCAGGGTCCGGGGTGACACTGTCACCCCGGCAGGGGTCCAGGGGGCGGCGCCCCCTGGCCGCGTTCAGGCCAGCAGCCCGCAGACTTCGGACAGCAGCGCCTTATCGCCCACTGCGGCCACCTGCCCCGCCGCACCCAGCCGCAGCGGCTCCCCCGCCCAATCGGTCATGGCGCCACCGGCAGCCTCGATCACCGGCACCAGCGCCGCCCAGTCCCAGGGCTTGAGGTCGGATTCGACCACCACATCCACCAGCCCGAGCGCCAGCAGCCCATAGGCGTAGCAATCGCCCCCCCAGGTCACGCGGCGCGCGGCGGCGCGCAGCTTCGCGAAGCGCGGCGCCTCCTCGGGGGAGAACATCTCGTGGCTGGTGCAGGACAGCTCCGCCTCGGCCAGGCGGGCGCAGGCGCGGGTGCGCGGCGTGCCGCCCATCGGCCCACGGAAACGCAGCGGCTCCCCTTCCACCCCGACCCAGCGCTCACCCGTGGCGGGCTGGTCGATCACGCCGAGCACCGGGCGCCCCCGATGCAGCAGGCCGATCAGGCTGCCGAAGAGCGGCCGCCCGGTGACGAAGGCGCGGGTGCCGTCGATCGGGTCCACCACCCAGACGTACTCGGCCTCAGCCCGCTCGGCGCCATACTCCTCGCCGATCACGCCGTGATCGGGGAAGCGCTCGGCCAGCAGGGTGCGGATGGTGCGTTCGGCGGCGCGGTCAGCCTCGGTGACGGGGCTGGCATCGCCCTTCGCCTCGACCAGCAGCGCGGAACGAAAAAGGGGGCGGATCACCGCCCCCGCCGCATCGGCGGCCGCCTCGGCCGCCTCCAGCAGCGCCTGCCGCATCAGGGCAGCGGCAGCGGGTTGTCGGACAGCGTGCGCAGATAGGCGATCACATCCGCCCGCTGGTTCACGCTGCGCAGCCCGGCGAAGGCCATGCGGGTGCCGCGGATCGCGCGGGCGGGGCTGGCCAGGAAGTGGTTCAGCGCCTCGTAGTCCCACTGCTTGTCGGACAGGCCCTGCATGGCCGGCGAGTAGTTGAAGCCCTCCAGATGGGCATGGTGGTTGCCGACCACGCCATAGAGGTTCGGACCCACCTTGTTCGCCCCGCCCTGCTCGAAGGTGTGGCAGGCGCTGCAGATGCGGGCGGCGATCTGCTTGCCGTCCTCGATGTTGGCGGCGGCCAGCAGCGGCGCCACCGGCTCGATCTGCGGCTCGCTGGCGGCAGGGGTCGCGGCGGTCTCGCCGACGCCTTCGATGGTGATCGCGGTCTTTTCCAGCCTCTTCGGATGGACGACCGTTTCGCCGATGAGGCCCGCAACCATGAAGGCGATGCCGGCCGTGAGCACAGCCGCGAACGCCTTATTGACCTCCAAGCTCATGCTGCCGATCCATCCCCCGCTGATCTGGCCGCGCACGATTTGCGTGCTGTCCGGGCCTCGACTAGAAGCGCCCGGACCATAGTGGGGAAGTACGGGCGCATCAACCCGTTGCCCCACCGCGGCGGGGGCCATCGTGCCGGAGGCGGCACTATTCCTGCTGCGCGCCAGAGTGTGGGGATCAGTGGACGGATGCGCCGGCAGGTTGCGCGAATCGGCGCCCACCCTCCGGCAGGGGACGGAGCAGGGAATACGATGAGCGGTGTGATCGCCTTCCAGGGGATGCCCGGGGCCTATTCCGACCTTGCCTGCCGCAGCGCCTATCCCGGCTGGACCACCCTGCCCTGCCCGAGCTTCGAGGCCGCCATGGCCGCCGTGCGCGAGGGTCGCGCCGAGCTGGCCATGCTGCCCTGCGAGAACTCCCTGGCCGGCCGGGTGCCCGATATCCACCGCATGCTGCCCGATTCCGGCCTCTTCGTGGTGGGTGAGCACTACCAGCGCGTCGAGCACTGCCTGCTGGCCCACAAGGGCGCCACGCTGGAGGGGCTGAAGCGCGCCCACAGCCATCCCGTCGCGCTCGGCCAGGTGCTGAACCTGCTGCGCGAGCGCAGGCTGGAGCCGGTGATCGAGGCCGATACCGCCGGCGCCGCCAAGCTGCTGGCCGAGCACCCGAGTCTGGAGGACGCCGCCATCGCCTCCTCGCTGGCGGGCGAGATCTACGGGCTGGAGGTCCTGCTGCGGAACGTCGAGGACGCGGCCCACAACACCACCCGCTTCTATGTCATGTCGCGGGAGCCGAGCTATCCGCCGCTCGATGCGCCCGACACCGTCACCACCTTCGTCTTCCGCGTCCGCAACATTCCGGCGGCGCTCTACAAGGCGCTCGGCGGCTTCGCCACCAACGGCGTGAACATGACCAAGCTGGAGAGCTACATGCTTGATGGCGAGTTCACCGCCACCCAGTTCCTCTGCGACGTGGATGGCCACCCCGAGCACCCGGCGCTGAAGCGGGCGCTCAGCGAGCTGGCCTATTTCTCGCGCGAGATGCGCGTCCTCGGTGCCTATCCGGCGCATCCCTACCGGCTCGGCCAGGCGGCCCAGGCGGACTGAAAAGGCGCCGGGGGAACTCTTCCCCCCCCCTCTTCTACTGGAGCAGATGCCGGAGCTTGTCCGGGTTGCGCTGGATGTAGATCGCGGCGATGGACTCCCCTTCGGGTTGCAGGGCGGTGGCCTGCAACCCCGCATCCGGCTCGCGGGTGATGAAGCCCGGCAGGCCGTCGATCATCCCGACATGCAGGGGCGGCGCGGTGGTGAAGACGCCCTTGCGCGCCAGCCCGGCGAAGAAGGCGATGATGCGCTCCGGCCCGAGGATGGGGTTCAGCGCCGCGCGGCGCCGGCCGCCACCGTCGGTCACCGCCACCGCCTCGGCCGCCAGCATCTGCCGCAGCGCGGAGGCATCCCCGCTGCGCGAGGCGGCGAAGAAGGCCTCGGCCAGCCGCAGCCCCGCCTCCGGCGCCACCGGGAAGCGCGGCCGCGCCGCCTGGAGCTGCCTGCGGGCGCGGCTGGCAAGCTGCCGGCAGGCGGCCTCCTCGCGCTCCAGGCTCCGCGCGACCTCGGCGAAGTCCAGCCCGAACACGTCGTGCAGCAGGAAGGCGGCGCGCTCGGCGGGAGAGAGCCGCTCCAGCACCAGCATCATCGTGAGCGTCAGCTCGTCCGCCACGGATGGCCCCACGGGCGCGAAGGGATCCACCAGCGGCTCCGGCAGCCAGGGGCCGACATAGGTCTCGCGCTGCCGCCGGGCCGAGCGCAGCGCGTCCAGGCAGAGCCGCGTCGCGATGCGGATCAGGAAGGCCTCCGGATCGCGGAGGTCCTCCTTGCCGGCCCCCTGCCAGCGCAGCCAGGTCTCCTGCACCACGTCCTCCGCCTCGGCGACCGAGCCGAGCATCCGGTAGGCGAGGCGCAGCAGGCGCGGCCGCAGCCCGACAAAGGCGGCCAGTTCAGGCGGCATGCGCCGCCGCCGTCTCGGGCACCGGATGGACATAGCGGAAGCCGATCGCCAGCCGGTTCCAGCTGTTGATGGTGCCGATCATCAGCGTCAGCACCACCTGCTCCTGCGGCGAGAAGTGTCCGGACAGGACGGCATAGTCCGCATCCGGCGCGTGTGTCTCGGCGACGCGGGTCAGCGCCTCGGTCCAGGTCAGGGCGGCGCGCTCGCGCGGCGTGTAGAGCGGCGACTCGCGCCAGGCATCCAGCAGGTAGAGCCGCTGCTCGCTCTCGCCATCGGCGCGCGCCTCGGCAGTGTGCATGTGCAGGCAGAAGGCGCAGCCGTTGATCTGCGAGGCGCGGGTCTTCACCAGATGGACCAGCGAGGGCTCCAGGCCGCCCTTCTGCAAGGCGCCTTCCAGCGCCAGCATCGGGCGCAGCATCTCCGGGGCGACTTGATGGGGGTTGAGGCGAGGGGTCATGGCTTCATGCTCCTGTGGACATCGACGCTCCCAGGACGCGCCAGCCCGGCGCGGTGTGACATCCGGCGGCGAAAAATCCGCGCCTCCGATGGCAGGGCCGGGCGGGGGCAGCTTGGCGCGCCACCCCGCAGCACATTACCGTTCCTTCAGGAGAGGAGCACACGATGGCCACGCCCTTCATCTGCACCGCCTGCGGAACCCAGTTCCCGCCCGCCGACCAGCCGCCCCCCTGCTGCCCGATCTGCCAGGACGAGCGCCAGTACGTGCCCGAGTCGGGCCAGGGCTGGACCACGCTGGAGCGGCTGGCCCAGAGCCGCAAGGCGTTGCTGAAGGAGGAGCACGGCCTGCTCGGCATCGGCTGCGCGCCGGATTTCGCCATCGGCCAGCGCGCCCTGCTGCTGCCCACGCCCCCCGGCAACATCCTGTGGGACTGCATCGCCTTCCTGGATTCCACCCTGCTGCGGATCATCCAGGCGCTGGGCGGCCTCGCCGGCATCGCCATCTCCCATCCGCACTACTACACCACCATGCTGGAATGGAGCCGCGCCTTCGGCGGCATCCCCATCCACCTGCACGCCGCCGACCGCGAATGGGTCATGCGCCCGGGGCCGGAGATCGCCTTCTGGGATGGCGAGACGAAATCCATCGCGCCGGGCGTGACGCTGATCCGCCTCGGCGGCCACTTCACCGGCGGCACCGTGCTGCACGCCGCCCAGGCGGAGGGGCGTGGCGCCCTCCTCTCGGGGGATATCCTCCAGGTGGTGCCGGACCGCCGCCATGTCGGCCTGATGCGCAGCTACCCCAACCTCATCCCCCTCGGTGCGGCCGCGGTGCGGCGGATGGGTGAGGCCATCGAGGCCTGGGACTTCGATGCGGTCTACGGCGCCTTCTGGGGGCGCGTCATTCCGCAGGGCGGGCGGCAGGCGGTGACCGAATCCGTCGGCCGCCACATCGCCCATCTGCACCGCGACCGGCCTTGAGCGGAGGGCCGGCGCGCATTCGGGCGGCAACCCCGCGGAGACTGTGCCGGAGGCCTTCGCGGCACGGCCGGCCCGGAGAGGGGGCCGCCTTCACTTCACCTGCCCGGCGATCACCGACAGGGCGGCGGCGCTGATCGAGATCTGCCCCAGCGTCTGCGTCAGGTCGCGCACGAAGCCCCAGGTCTCGTAGGGCGAGGGGTCCTGCGGCACGACGACGAGGCTGCCGGGCGGGATCGGCGGCCCGCCCGCCTGCCAGGCGCCCAGCCCGGCCGGCACGCTCTGCCCGTTGGGCAGCACCACGAAGGCGCGCGAGCCATCGGCGAAGCGCTGCTGCCCGCCCGAGGCGCGCACGTAGTCATTCGCCTTCCAGCCGGTGGAGAACTGCAGGCTGCCCGGGTTCAGCACCGCGCCGACCACCGTCACCTCGTTGGGCCGCTTGGGAATGACGATCAGGTCGCCCGGCTCCAGCAGCACGTCCAGCTCCGGCCGGGCCGCGAGGATGACCGGGTTGGCCTCCACCACCATGCGCCCGGCGGCGCGGGCGTCGCGCAGGGCGCTGGCCAGCTCGCGCCCGGCGGTGATCGCGCCGCCCAGATCCATGCTGCCGGCGCGGCTGCCCGCCACCGCCTGCCCCGCCGCCACCTGGATCAGGCTTTGCTCCAGCTCGCGCGCGGTGCGGGCGAAGCCTTCCTGCTGCCGCTGCCGCACGCTCTCGCGGGTGAACACCGCGCCGTAAGGATAGGCCTGCGGCGAGAGCCCGCCGGCCCGCGCGATCAATTCGGAAAGCCGCTCGCCGCGGCGGATGTCGTAGATGCCCGGGCGCAGGAATTCCCCGGCCAGCGTCACCGGCCCGGCGTCGCGGTCGCCGAAGCCGCGCGGGATGCGGATGCCGTCGCGCGGCGAGAGCCGGATGGCGGCGAAGTTGCGGCTGCGCAGGTCGAGCAGCGTGCGGGAGAGCGGGATCGCCCCCGCCTGCTCCAGCGGCTCGCGCGACAGCTCGACGGCGGAGAGGTCGGCGGTGTCGGTCACGCCGCCGGCGGCGGCCAGCACCTGGTCCAGCCCGGTGTCGTTCAGGATCGGGTAGAGGCCCGGCAGCCGCGCCTCGCCGGAGATCAGCACGGACTGGTCGAGCAGGAAGGGCAGCAGCGCCGGGTAGTCCACGAAGACCTGCGGACAGGGCGGCGCGCCGAGATCGGGGAAGCCGGCGCCGCGCACATGGGCGAAGCGCACCGGCGAGGAGCGGGCGGCGATCGCCAGCGCCTGCAGCGCGGCGCAGTCCGCCGGGGCGGCGGGCGCGGCGCCGGCCGCCGCCGGCGTGGCCAGCGGCGCGCCCGCCGTTGCCTCGCCGCGCAGCGCGCGCTGCACCGGCGGACTGCCCAGCCACAGCACGTCGGCCTGGGAGAGCAGGATGACCTCGTCGTCCTCGCGCAGCGGCAGGTCGGCGCGGCCCTGCATCACCCGCCCGAAGTCGAAGGCCTCGAAGCGGCGCACCCGGGTCGCCGCGTCCACCCGCCACACCACCCCGAGCCGCACATAAGGGTCGGGCCGCACGATGCGCGGGTCGGCCAGCAGGCTGCGCAGCCCCGCACCGCGCGCCGGGCGCAGCAGCGGCGCCACCACATGCCCGGCCAGCCGCACCTGCCCCGCCACCACGTCGGCGCCCGGCTGCACCACCACCGCGTCGCCGCGCCGCAGCCGTGCGCCAGGGCCGATTTCCGAAAGGCTGCGCCGCCCCTGGGCATCGGTGCCGTGCAGCAGGAAGCGGTTGCCGGCCGGGCGCAGCGCCTCGCCGGCCAGCCGCAGCAGGGTGTCGAGCGGGGCGGTCGGTGCGCGGGCGGGCAGTTCATAGATGCCGGGGCGGGTCACGTCGCCGGCCACCGCCACCGTGGCGCCGAGCGGCGGCACCACGACGCGCTCGCCCTCGCGCAGCATCAGGTCCGGCTGGCCCGGCTCGCTGCCGATCACCGAATAGAGGTCGATGACGCGGGAGCCGCGCGGCCCCTCGACGCGGATCGCCCGCAGCGAGCCGGTCTTCTTGACGCCTCCGGCCAGGGTCAGGGCATCCAGCACCGAACCCAGCGCCGGCAGCGCCTGCAGCCCCGGCCGCACCACCTCGCCGGCGATGAAGACGCCGATCTGCCGCAGCTGCCCGATCGAGACGAAGGCCTCCGAGCCGCCCAGCTCGCGCGCCACGCGATCCTGGATGTCGGCGCGCAGCTCGCCCAGGGTCCGGCCGGCGGCGATGAAGGGCGGCAGGTCAGGCAGCAGCAGCGTGCCGTCGCGGGTGACGCGCAGCGTGTGGTTCTGCCGGGTGCGGCCGCGGATGCCGATCAGCACCTCGTCGTCCCGCCCGATGATATAGCTGTCGGGCAGGCTGCCCACGGCGGTGGGCGGCGCCGGCATGGCCGCCATCTCGCGGAAGGTGTCGTAGCCGAACTGGCGCAGCGGCATGTCCAGCCGGCCGGCGAAGAAGGCCTCCGCCTGCGAGAGCGGCTCGGCGAGCACGGGCACCGGGGCCGGCGCCGCAGGGCGCGCGGAGGCCGGCGGCGGGAAGGCGGGCGCCCCGGAAGGAGCCGGCGCGACCGGGGCCGGAGCGGCGCCGCCGGAGGCGTCGAGGATGCGCTGCAGGATGTCCTGCTGCACGGCCGGCGGCAGGACGGGCATCGGCAGGCCGCCCGGCAGCGTGGAGGGCAGGGAGGGTGGCGAAAGCAGCGGGCTGGGCACCTGCCCGCCCGGTGGGCCAGGCTGCGCCAGGGCCGGAAGGATCTGCACCGCGAGGAGCGATCCGGCTCCCAGTGCCAGTCCCGCATGACGAAAGGCCATGGACCGCAACAACCGGGAAGCGAGGAGGAGGGGGTCAAGCACGGCCCGGCACCACCTTCAACGGGAGCATGGCGTTCTGCCTGCTCGCAAAAGTATTAGTTTTGCTATAACAGTTTCGTGATGTCTATCCAAGCGCGCAAAGCCGCTCTGGCAAGAACGATGCTGCTGGCCGACGTGGCCTGGCGCCTCGGCCCTCGCGCGCTGACCCTCTATGGCTGGCACCGGGCGCAGCGCCTCGCCGGCCTGCCGCAGCGCCGCCTGCGGGAAGGCGCCTGGCCGGCCGCCCAGCCCGGCGTCCTGGGGCCGGCCCCCCTCCCTCCCGCGCCCGCCCTGCCGTCCAGTGCGCGGGAGAGGGTGCGCGCCGCCCTGGATGCCCTGCCCCCCGCCGCCTGGCATGGCCCCTTCGCGGCGGAGGCGGACGCCCTCGGGCTGGACCTGTTTCGCCCCGGCGACGTGCGCCCGGTCTGGGAGGCCAACCGCCTCGCCTGGCTGCCGCTGCTGGTGCAGGCGGGGCGTCTCTGGCCGGAGGAAGGCCATCACGCCGCGGCGGAAGCGCGGCTGGCCGCCTGGTGTGCGGCCAACCCGCCCTATCGCGGCCCCAACTGGGCCTGCGGCCAGGAGGCGGCGCTGCGGGCGCTGCACCTGGCGCTGGCGCTGCTGCTGGCAGGGCGGGAGCGGGCGCCACCGGCGGCCGCCCGCGCCTTCCTGCAGGTGCATGCCCGCCGCATCGCCGCCACGGGCGCCTATGCCCGCGCGCAGGACAACAACCACAGCATCAGCGAGCCGGCCGGGCTTCTGGCCTGCGGCTGGCTGCTGGAGGATGCCGCCCTGGCCCGCCATGCCGCCGCCGATCTGGCTGCCGCGCTGCGCCGGCTGGTGGCACCGGATGGCGGCTTCGCGCAGGTCTCCACCGGCTATCACCGGCTGCTGCTGGACACGCTCGCCGTGGTGGAGCTGCTGCGCCGCCGCCTCGGGCGCCCGCCCCTGCCCGCCCCCTTCGCCGACCGCGCGGCGGCGGCGGCGCGGTGGCTGGCCCGGCTGGTGGCGGCGGATGGCGCCCTGCCGGCGCTCGGCCACCAGGATGGCTCCGCCTTCGCCGACCTCGCCCTCGGCGGCCCCGCCGATGCGCGCGGCAGCGCCGAGCGGGCGATGCGCCTCTTCACCGGGAGCTCTGCGGGCTTCCCGGGCGAGCCGGGCTGCCGATGGCTGGACCTGCCCGAGTCGCGCCCCTTCCCGCGGCCTGCCGCCTGGACCGCCAGCGGCACGCGCGGCTGGGAGGCGGCGGAGGCGCGCGCCCTGCTGCGCACCGGCCCGCTGCGCTTCCGCCCAGGCCAGGCGGACCTGCTGCATCTCGACCTCTGGGATGGCACGCATCCGGTGCTGGCCGATGCCGGCACCGGCGCCTACAACCCGCCCGCCGGGGAGCGCTGGTGGCTCGACTACTTCCCCGCCGCCCGCGCCCACAACACCATCCTGTTCGACGAGCGGGAGCCGATGCCGCGCCTCTCCCGCTTCCTGCTGGCCCGCTGGCCCCGCCTCGCCGCCCGGCCCCATGGTGCCGCCCTGCGCGACGCCCATGGCAACCGGCACGCGCGCGACGTGCGGCCGGAGGGCCGTTGCTGGACCATCGCCGACGAGGTCGCCGGCCCCTTCCGCAGCCTGGCGCTGCGCTGGCGGCTCGGGCCCGGCGAGTGGCGCCTGCTGGCGGACGGGGCGGAGGGCCCGGCCCGGCTGCGCCTGGGGGGCGATGCGCCGCTGCGGCTCTCGCTGGAGGAGGGCTGGGAGAGCCCCGCCTATGGCGTGGTGCGGCCCTGTCGCGTGCTGGTGGCCCGCGCCGCCGCGCCCGTCTCCCGCATCGTCACGCAGGTGCTGCTGCCGTGAGGGCCGGCATCCCGCCGCGAGGAAGGCCGCCATGCCGCTCGACCAGCTGCTGAGAGGCGTCGCGGCGCTCTGGCGCTGGCTGCTGCTGGCCACCCTGCTGGTGCTCGGCGCCGGCGGCACGGTGATCCTGTCCCTGCCGCGCGCCTATGTGGCGGAGCTGGTGGTGGCGCCGGCCGAGACCACCGGCATCGCCGCCTCCAGCCTGATCTCGGCCGCCGCCCTGGCGCCCGGCAGCCTGCTGGACACCCGGCCGGGCGGCAACTACGCGGTCTATCTCTCGGCGCTGCGCAGCCCGGAGGCGGCCGCCATGCTGGCGCGCGACACCAGCCTGCTGGCCGACCTCGCCACCTGGAAGGCGGGCAGCCCGCTGGCCCCGTTGCGCCGGCTGCTCGGCCTCGGCCGCCCGCCCGATGCCGACGACGCCCAGCGCTGGCTGGAGCGCAACCTCGCGGTGACGCAGTCGCTCGCCTCGGTCACCTGGACGCTGGAACTGGCGCATCCCCGCCGCGAGGCGGCGCTGGACGCCCTGGCCCGGCTGCACGCCTTCGCCGAGGGGCGGGTGCGGGAGGATCTCCTGGCCCTGACCCGCCGCCGCATCGCCGCGCTCGACGCTCGGCTGGCGCAGGAGCGCGACATCTATCTGCGCACGCCGCTGTTCGAGCTGCTGGCGCAGCATCAGCGGGTGGCGCTGGTGCTCTCGGCCGACCAGGCCGTGGCGGCGCGGCTGGTCTCCGGCCCCAATGTGGAGCTGCACCCCTCCCTGCCCAACCGGCCGCTGCTGCTGGCGATGCTCGCCGTGGCGGCGCCCCTGGCCTGCCTGTTTCTCGGCGCCTGCTGGGTGCTGCTGCGCGGCGGAGCGCGCCGCCGGTGAGCTGGCGGGCGTTGCGCATCGACAGTGCCGCGCTCGGCGCGCTGGCCGGGCTCGCGGCGGCAGGGCTGCACTTCGCCGGCGCGCTGAAATCCACGCCGCTCGGCGCCGCGCTGCCGCTCGACCTGACGCTGCTCGCCGGCGCCCTGCTGCTGCCGCTGCTGGCCCTGCTGCTGCTGACGCGCCGCTGGTGGCTGCACGGCCTGCTCGCACCCCCGCTGGCCGGGGCGGCGCTGCTCTGGCTCTGGCTGGTGCTGGCCGGCGCCTGGAGCCGCAGCAGCGTGATCCTGGCCGCCAAGCTGCCCGAGCTGGTGCTGCTGGGGCCGCTGATGCTGCTGGGCGGCCTCGCCGTGGGCGCCGATGCGGCGGCGCGGCGGCTCTTCGTCGGCGCCACGCTGGCGGCCGGGCCGCTGGTCGCCGTCTCCGTGGCGGTGGGGCTGGCCACCGGGCGGGTGGTGCTGGGCGGCGCGGTGGGCGCCAACCCGGACCTGCTGCGGGTGCAGTACCAGCTCGCCGGCCTCGCCATCGCCTGTGCCGCCGGGCTCGGCGCCGTGCGGCTGGTCGAGTCGCCGGGCTGGAAGGGGCGCCTGTTCTGGGCCTCCTACACCCTTGCCCTGGCGGCGGCGGCGCTGCTGCCGGGTGGCCGGATGGGGCTGATCTCGCTGGCGCTCTCGGTCCTGCTGACGCCGGCGCTGCGCTGCTGGTCCGCCGGCTGCCCGCGCGCGGCGCTGCGCTGGGCCGGCGGGGCGGCGCTGGCCGGCCTTGCCGGTCTGGGCCTGCTGCTCCTCCAGGCGCAGGCGCTGGACGGGCTGCGCACGCTGGAGCGCTTCACCGAGGGCGGGCTGGAAGCCTCGGCCCGCCCGGCGCTGTGGCGCGCCGCGCTGGACTGGGGCGCCGCCACCCTGCCCTGGGGCCTGGGCACCGGGGGCTTCACCCTCGCCGCCGGCTATGGCGAGCGGCGCGGCCTCTACCCGCACAACCACCTGCTGGAGGCCTGGGCCGAGGGCGGATTGCCTGGATTGCTGCTCTGGATGCTCTGCTTCGGCGGCGCGGCGGCGCTGCTGCTGCTGCGCGCGCGCCACGCGGCGCCGGAGCGGGTGGCGCGGATCGCCGCCCTGGTGCTGCCGGTGGGGCTGGCGGCGATGGTTTCGACCGACCTCGGCAACCGGATGGTCTGGTTCGCCCTGGGTCTGGCGCTTTCGGTGGGAGTGGTGGCGCGCCGTGCCTGAACAGGGACCTTACGAACGATGGGGCAAGCGTTGCCTCGATATCCTGGGCGCCGGCCTCGGCCTGCTGCTGCTCTCGCCCCTGCTGCTCGGCACGGCGCTGGCGGTGCGGCTGGCGCTGGGGCGGCCGGTGCTGTTCCGGCAGGAGCGCGCGGGGCGGGACGGAGCGCCCTTCATCCTGCTGAAGTTCCGCTCGATGCGGGAGGGGCCGGGCGATGACGCTGCGCGGCTGACGCCCTTCGGCCGCCGCCTGCGCGCCACCGCGCTGGACGAGCTGCCGCAGCTGGTCAACGTGCTGCGCGGCGAGATGAGCCTGGTCGGCCCCCGGCCGCTGCCCACCGCCTATACCGCGCGCTACACGGCGCGGCAGCGGCAGCGGCTGCGTGTCCGCCCGGGCTTGGCGGGGGTGGCGCAGGCCGCCGGCCGCAATGCCCTGCCCTGGGAGGAGCGACTGGAGCTGGACGCACGCTACGCCGCGCGGGTCACGCTGGGCGCCGACCTGGCCGCGATGCTCGGCACGCTGGCGATTCTGCTGCGGGGAAAGGGCGTTCACGCCCCGGGCTGCGCCACCATGCCGCGTTTCGATGTCGCCTCGCCCGCCGACTCCGAGAGGGCGTCAACGAGCTTTTAACACCATAGGTTGTTTTCTGTCTTGAAACAGAACGTCGAACCTGTTTGGCTGTCTGCTATCACAAAAATGTGAGTGGACCCATGGCTGCGATCCACCTCCGGGCAGAAGACGATGCCCCCTCCCGTCCGCAGGGGGTTCTCTTTTTTCCAAGCCGCGGCATGCCTGCCCGCATGCCGCGGACCCGCCTGCACCTGTCGCCCCCCAGCCTGGTCGGCGGTGAGCTCGCAGTCCTCAGTCGCACCCTCACGGACGGCTGGATCGCTCCGGCGGGGCCGGTGCCCGAATCCTTCGAGCAGGCGATCGGCGAGGCGACCGAATTCACGCATGTCGCCGCGGTCGCTTCCGGCACGGCGGCCCTGCATCTCGGCTACCGCGTGCTCGGCGTGGAGCGGGGGGACGAGGTCTGGACCCAGAGCCTGACCTTCGTCGCCACCATTGCCCCCGCCGTGCAGATGGGCGCCAGGCCGCGCTTCCTCGACGTCGCGGCGGAAAGCTGGACGATGGACCCGAACCTGCTGGAGAGCGCCCTGCAGCGTGCGGCGCAGCGCGGCAAGCTGCCGCGCGCCGTGGTGCCGGTGGACCTCTACGGCCAGCCCTGCGACCTGGACGCCATCCTCACCCTCTGCGGCCGCTGGGGCGTGCCGGTGCTGTGCGACAGCGCCGAGGCGATGGGCGCCCGCTACCGCGAGCGCCCGGTGGGCAAGGGTGCCGCGCTCGCCGCCTTCTCCTTCAACGGCAACAAGATCATCACCGCCGGCGGCGGCGGCGCCCTCGCCTCCGACGACCCTGCGCTGATCGCCCGCGCCCGCCATCTCGCCAGCCAGGCGAAGGAGGTGGCGCCGCACTACCAGCATGAGACGACGGGCTATTCCTATGGCCTCTCCTCGGTGCTGGCAGCAGTCGGGCTGGCGCAGATCGGCGCGCTGGAGGCCCGCGTGACCGAGCGCCGGCAGGTCTTCGAACGCTATGTGGAGGGGCTCGGCAACCTGCCCGGGATCGGCTTCATGCCGGAGCCGGCCTGGGCCCGCGCCACCCGCTGGCTCTCCGTCATCCTGATCGACCCGAAGGCCTTCGGCAGCACGCGCGAGGCGGTCCGCCGCGCGCTGGACGCCGCCAGCATCGAGAGCCGCCCGGTCTGGAAGCCGCTGCACATGCAGCCGGCCTTCCGTGGCGCCCGCTATGACGGCGGCGGGCTCTCCGGCCAGTTCTTCGAGCACGGCCTCTGCCTGCCCAGCGGCGCCATGACCGCCGAGGAGCAGGAGCGGGTCATCACCGTCATCCGCGGCTGCTGCAAGGGATAGGCCCGATGCGCATCCTCTACCTGCACCAGCACTATTCCGCGCCGAACGGCGCCACCGCGACGCGCAGCCATGCCTTCGCCACCGCGCTGCTGGCGCGCGGCCATCAGGTGACCATGGCCTGCGGCCGCTATGAGGGCGCCGCCACCGGCCTCGCGGGCGAGTTCCATTCCGGCCGGCGCGAGGGGCGGCTGCGCGGCCTGCGCATCGTCGAGTTCGACATCCCCTGCGGCAACGCCCAGGGCTTCGCCGCCCGCAGCCTCGCCTTCGCCCGCTATGCCGCCCGCGCCAGCAGGCTGGCGCTGGCCGAGGACTGGGACCTGGTGATCGCCAGCTCGACGCCGCTCACCGTCACCCTCCCGGCCCTGCTGGCGCAGCGGGTGAAGGGCACGCCCTTCCTCTACGAGATGCGCGACCCCTGGCCGGAGCTGCCGCGCGCGATGGGCGGGGTGCCCGGCTGGGCGCTGGCGGGCATGGAGGTCATGGCCAATGCCGCCTGCCGCCAGGCCCGCGCGGTGGTGGCGCTCAGCGAGGGCATGGCCGCCACCGCCCTGGCCCGCGGTGCGCCGCGCGACCGGGTGCATGTGGTGCCCAATGGCTGCGACCTCGACCTGTTCGGCCCGCAGGTCTCCCCCTGGCGCCCGGCCGAGGCGGCGCCCTGGGAGATGCTGGCCGTCTATGCCGGCGCGCATGGCCGCGCCAACGGGCTGGACCAGATGCTCGATGCGGCCGCCGTGCTGCGCGCCGCCAACGAGCACCGCATCCGCATTCTGCTGGTGGGCGAGGGCAGCGAGAAGCCGCGCCTGCGCAGCGAGGCGGCAGCGCGCGGCCTGCACAATGTCAGCTTCCTGCCGCCGCTGCCGAAGCGGCAGCTCGCCAGCCTGCTGGCGGGCGCCCAGGTCGGCCTGCAATGCCTCGCCCCGGTGCCGGAATTCGCCGAGCTGACGGCGCCGAACAAGCTGATGGACTATCTGGCCGCCGGCCTGCCGGTGGTCTCCAACCTGCCCGGCCGCGCCGCCCGCCTGCTGGCCGAGGGCCCCTGCGGCATCGCCACCGCGCCCGGCGACGCCGCCGCCCTGGCCGAGGCCCTGCTGAAGATGGCCGACAACCCGCTCCAGCGCGGTGCCATGGGCCGCGCGGCGCGGGAGCAGGCGGTGCGCCGCTGGGACCGGCGGCTGCTCGCCGGCCAGTTCATCGAGGTGGTGGAGGCAGCCGGCGAGATGGCGCCGGTCGGCCTGCTGGCCGCCGCATGACCGCCGCCACCGCCATGCCCGAACTGCACTTGGTGGCGGCGGCGCGGCCGAACCTGCCGAAGCTGGCGGCGCTGTGGCACGCCCTCGCCGCTGCGCCGCCCTTCTGCCGCCCGGTGCTGCTGCATACCGGCCAGCACGCCGATCCCGCGATGTTCGGCGCCCACCTGGCCGATCTCGGCCTGCCCGAGCCGGAGATCTCGCTCGGCGTCACGGCGGGCGGCGGCCATGCCACCTTCACCGGCCGCACCATGGCGGCCTGCGCCGAGCTCTGGTCGGACCGCCGTCCCGCGCTGGTGGTGGTGGCCGGCGATGTGGACGGCACGCTGGCCGCCGCCCTGGCGGCGCGCAAGCTCGGCATTCCCGTGGCGCATCTGGAGGCCGGGCTGCGCTGCGGCGACCGCGACATGCCGGAGGAGATCAACCGCCGCGCCGTGGACGCCATCAGCGACCTGCTCTGGGCACCGGACCGCGCCACTGCCGGCCGCCTGCTGGCCGAGGGCCACGCGCCGGAGGCGGTCTGCGCCGTCGGCAACGCGATGATCGACACGCTGCTGGCCCGCCTGCCCGCCGCCCTGGCCCGGCCGCTGCCCGAGGGGCTGGCACCCTCCGGCTACGGGCTCGTGACGCTGCACCGCCCGGCCAATGTGGACGATCCGGCCAGCCTCGCCGCGCTGCTGGTGGCGCTGGATCGGACCGCCGCGCGCCTGCCGCTGGTCTGGCCGCTGCACCCGCGCACCGCCGCCCGCCTGCGCGACTCCGGCCTGGCACCGCCGCCAGGCATTCGGATGCTGCCGCCGCTCGGCTATCTCGACTTCCTCGGCCTGCTCGCCCGCGCCCGCCTCGTCGCCACCGACAGCGGCGGCGTGCAGGAGGAGGCGGCGGTGCTGGACCGCCCCTGCCTCACCCTGCGCCCCTCCACCGAGCGCCCGGTGACGCTGGAATCCGGCGCCAACCGCCTCGTCGCCCCCTCCACGCTGGAAGCGGCCGTCGCCGAGGTGCTGGCCGGCGGCTGGCCCACCGCCCGGCCGATCCCGCTCTGGGACGGCAAGGCCGGCGCCCGCATGGTGGCGCATCTGCGCGCGGCCCTGGCGCCCGCCCCGGCCCGGAGCGCCGCCTGATGCCCGACGGTTCCGCCCTGCTGCGCCAGCCGGCCGCGCCGGCCCGCGCGGAGGCGCCGCTGGCCTGCCTGCTCTCGGCGGCGCATCCACCCACCGATGTCCGCGTCGTCGGCAAGGAGGGTGCCGCCCTGGCCGCGGCCGGCTGGCGCGTGCTGCATCTCTGCCCCGGCGGCCCAGAGGGCAGTCCGGAGGGCAGCCCCGGGGCGCCGGCGATGCATGAAGGCGTCGCCATTCGCACCTATCGCCGCGCCGGCGGCTGGCGCGGCCGGCTCGCCAACATCCCGGCGCTGGCACGGCTGGCGGCGGCGAGCGGCGCCGCGGTGCTGCATGCCAGCGAGCCGGATGCCTGGCTGGCCGCCCTGCTCGCCGCCCGGCGCAGCGGCGCCCGTGTGGTGCTCGACGTGCACGAGCACTACCCCTCGCGGCTCGATCCCCGCCTGCCGGCGGCGCTGCGCCCGCTCGGCCGCGCCGCCATCCGCTGGGCCTGCCGCCGCATGGCGCTGCGCGCCGATGCCGTGGTGGTGGCGAAGGACGGGCTGGATGGCGACTTCGCCACGCCCGACCGCATCGTGCCGGTGCGCAACTACGCCACCGCCACCCCCGTCACCCCGCGCGAGCACCAGCCCGGACCGCTGACGCTCGTGCATCTCGGCGCGCTCGGCCGCGCGCGCGGCGCGATGGAGATGCTGGACGCCCTGGCACTCTGCCCGGAGGGCACGCGGCTCAGCCTCATCGGCCGCTTCACCGACGGCTCCGGCCCCGACTTCGCCGCCCGCGCCACCGCGCTCGGCCTGACGGCGGGGGTGGAGCAGCATGGCTGGATGCCGCACGCCGCCGCGCTGGAGCAGGCGGCGCGCGCCGATATCGGCCTGGTGCTGTTCCAGCCCGGGGTGGAGAACCACCGCCTGGCTTTGCCGCACAAGCTGTTCGACTGCATGCTGGCCGGCCTGCCGGTGATCGCCCCCGCCTTCGCCGAGGAGGTCGCCGCGGTGATCCGCGAGGCCGGCTGCGGCCTGCTGGTGGACACCGCCGACCCCGCCGCCATCGCCGCCGCCGTGGCCAGCCTCGCCGACCCCGCCCGCCGGGCCGAGCTGGGCGGCCGGGGCCGGGCCGCGGCGCTCGGCCGCTTCGGCTGGGCGGCCGAGGCGGAGCGGCTGGTCGGGCTGTACCGCCGCCTCGCCCCGCTGGGCTGCGCGACGAAATGACCGGCGGCCTCACCCTGCGGGACGGGAGGCCGCGCGGCAATCCTTCACCCCTCGCGGTGCGGCGCCTATACGCGGCAATCATGGCCCTCCCCCGCATCCTGCTGAACCTCGGCCTCGATTCGCTGCTGGCCGCCCTCGCCCTGCCGCTTGCCGTCTGGATGGCGGCGCCGGGCGACTGGCCCCCGCCCGCCCTGTGGTGGCTCGGCGCACTGCCCGGCGCGATGGTGGCGCTGCTGCTGGCCGGCGTGCCGGTGCGGCTGCCGCAGCAATACTGGCGCTTCGCCGGATTGAAGGACCTGGTGGCGGTGGTCGGCGCCGGCATCGGCGGCGCCCTGCTCTTCGCCCTCGGCCTCTATGCGACCGACGCCTGGGCGCCCGGCAATCCCGCCTTCCCGCTGATCCATGCCGGCACCCTCTCGGCCCTGCTGCTGGCGCCGCGCATCCTGGCGCCGCTGAAGCAGGTCCACCGTGTCGGCCCGCTCAGCGAGGCGCCGGCGCAGCCGGTGCTGCTGGTCGGCACCGGCGATGCCGCCGACCTGTTCATTCGTGCGCTGCTGCAGCAGCGCGCGCCGGGCTACCGCGTCGTCGGCATCCTGGCGCGCCGCCCACGCGCCGCCGGCCGCCGCATCCATGGCCATCCGATCCTGGGCGGGCTGGAGGAGGCGGGGGAGGTGCTGGACCGGCTGCGCGCCGAGCTGCGCCTGCCCCGCGCCATCGTCCTCGCCGACCCCGACCTGCAGGGTCCGGCGCTGGAGGAGCTGCTGGACGCCGCCGACCGCCACGGCGTGCCGGTCAAGCGCGCCCCGCGCCTGACCGCGCTCGACCCCGCCCGGCGCGAGGCCGCCGTGGTGCGCCGCTTCGACCTGCGCCCCGTCGCCATCGAGGAGCTGCTCGACCGCCCGCAGGTGCCGCTCGACCGCGAGGGCATGGCGCGGCTGGTGCAGGGCCGCCGCGTGCTGGTCACCGGCGCCGGCGGCACCATCGGCGGCGAGCTGGCGCGGCAGGTGGCCGCCCTCGGTCCGGCGCAGCTCATCCTGCTCGACCATGGCGAGTTCGCGCTCTACTCGATCGACCTGGAACTGGCCGAGAACCACCCCGGCGTGCCGCGCCGCGCCATGCTGGCCGATATCCGCGACGCCGCCCGCATCGCCCGGCTGGTGGAGGCCGAGCGGCCCGAGCTGGTGTTCCACGCCGCCGCGCTGAAGCACGTGCCGATGGTGGAGAACGACCCGCTGGAAGGGCTGCTGACCAATGCCCTGGGCACCCGCATCGTGGCCGATGCGGCGCGGGCGGTGGGCTGCCGGGCGATGGTCTTCATCTCCACCGACAAGGCGGTGAACCCGACCAGCGTGATGGGCGCCAGCAAGCGGCTCGCCGAGATGTACTGCCAGGCGCTCGACATGCAGGCGCGGCGCGCCGGCGGCATGCGCTGCGTCACCGTGCGCTTCGGCAACGTGCTGGGCTCCACCGGCTCGGTGGTGCCGCTGTTCCGCCGGCAGCTCGAGCGCGGCGGGCCGCTGACCGTCACCCATCCCGACATGCGCCGCTACTTCATGACGGTGCGCGAGGCGGTCGGGCTGGTGCTGCAGGCCAGCGTCGTCGGTACCGCCGACGCGGAGAATTTCCGCGCCTTCGGCGCGGCGGGCGCCGAGGAGCGGCAGGGCCAGCCGCCGGAGCTCGCCGATGGCGGCATCTTCGTGCTCGACATGGGCAAGCCGGTGAAGATCGTGGACATGGCGCGGCGCATGATCCGCCTTGCCGGGCTGCGGCCGGACGAGGATGTCGAGATCCGCTTCACCGGCCTGCGCCCGGGCGAGAAGCTCTACGAGGAGCTGTTCCACGGCCAGGAGCCGCCGCGCCCGACGCAGTTCGCCGGCCTTCTGGTCGCCACCCCGCGCACCGCCGATGCCGCCCTGGTCGGCCGCGCCATCGACGAGATCGCCGCCGCCGCGCGCGGCGGCAATGCCGAGGCGGCGCTGGTCCAGCTCGCACGGCTGGTCCCGGAGTTCGCCCACAACCCAGGTACAGCCCCCGTAGCCCGCGCATGACCCCCTCCAGCGACCCCGCCACCACCCTCCTCGGCACGGCGCCCGGCCGGCCGGGCTCGCTGGACCTCCTGCGGCAGGCCGCCGAGGCCGTCCGCCTGCCGCAGGACCCCGCCGCCGACCTGATCGTGCGGCTGGAGGCCCGCACGGCGCGGATCGGCGTGGTCGGGCTCGGCTATGTCGGCCTGCCGCTGGCGCTGCGTTTCGCCGAGCTGGGCTTTCCCGTCACCGGCTTCGACATCGACGCTGGCAGGGTCGAGGCCATCACCGCCGGCCGCAGCCCGCTGCACGGCATCGCCGATGCGCGCGTCGCCGCCGCCGGCCTGGCGGCCTATGCCGACATGGCGGCGGCGCGCGGCTGCGACGCCCTCATCATCTGCGTGCCGACGCCGCTCGGGCCGCACAAGGAGCCGGAGCTCGGCCCGGTGCGGGCGGCCCTGGCGGCGCTGGCGCCCCATCTCCGCCACGGCCAGGCCATCGCGCTGGAGAGCACCACCTATCCCGGCACCACCGAGGAGTTCGTCCTCCCCGTCCTGGCCGCCGCCGGCCTGACGGTGGGCAAGGACGCCTTCGCCATCTACAGCCCCGAGCGCGAGGACCCCGGCAACCCGGAGGGCACGGTGGGCCGCGTGCCCAAGCTGGTGGCCGGCGCCACGCCCACCTGCCTGACGGTCGGCCAAGCGCTCTACGGCCCGGCGGCCGGCGCGCTGGTGCCGGTTTCCTCGCTGCGCGCCGCCGAGCTGGTGAAGCTCTACGAGAATGTCTTCCGCGCCGTGAACATCGGCCTGGTCAACGAGCTGAAGCGGATCAGCCACGCCCTCGGCCTCGACGTGCAGGAGGTGATCGACGCCGCCGCCACCAAGCCCTTCGGCTTCATGCCCTTCCGCCCCGGCCCCGGCCTCGGCGGCCACTGCATCCCGGTGGACCCCTATTACCTCGCCTGGAAGGCGCGCGAGCTCGGCGTGCCGAGCGACTTCGTCGAGCTGGCCGGCCGGGTGAACGACGCCATGCCGGCCTATGTGGTCGGCCGCCTGCGCGACGCGCTGGACGCCCGCGGCACGCCCCTGCGCGGCGCCCGCATCCTGCTGATCGGCCTCGCCTACAAGCCCGGCGTGGCCGACACGCGCGAGAGCCCGGCGATCGAGATCCTCCGCCTGCTCGCCGGGCGCGGCGTCCAGGCCGCCTATCACGACCCGCTGGTGCCGCGCTTCGCCGCCGCGCATGGCGCGCCCGCGCTGGAGAGCCAGCCGCTCGACCCCGCCTTCGTCGCGGCGCAGGACGCGGTGCTGGTCGTCACGCCGCAGCCGGGCATCGACTTCGCCGCGCTGCGCGCGCATGCCCGCCTGATCGTGGACACGCGCGGCGTCTACCGCGACGCGGCGGTCGAGACCGGGGCCGCGTTGCCCTTTGAAACGCGCGGTGATTTCCCACCTCCGGCCGAACCGGCCTATCACCCCGTCATCCAGGCCTGAGCCCCGCGCCCGGGCCGCACTGACGGAGCGATCCGCTGATGACTGCCGAGACTTCCCCGCGCCCGATCTCCCTGTTCGACATGAAGGCGCAGCAGGCGCTGATCCGCCCCGAGATCGACCGCCGCATCGCCGCCATCCTGGACAGCGGCGCCTTCATCAACGGGCCGGACGTGCGCGAGCTGGAGGCGAAGCTGGCCGAGTTCGCCGGCGTGGGGCATGCCGTCGGCGTCTCCTCCGGCACCGACGCGCTGCAGATCGCCATGATGGCGGAGGGCATCGGCCCGGGCGACGCGGTCTTCCTGCCCGCCTTCACCTACACCGCCACCGCCGAGGTGCCGCTGGTGCTCGGCGCCACGCCGGTCTTCGTGGACATCGCCGAGGACAGCTTCAACATCGACCTCGACGACCTGAAGCGCCGCATCGCGCTGGTGAAGGAGGAAGGCCGGCTGCGCCCGCGCGCGGTCGTCGGCGTGGACCTGTTCGGCCGCCCCGCGGACTGGCCGGAACTCGAAGAAGTCTGCCGCGCCGAAGGCATGTTCGCGCTGGACGATGCCGCGCAGGCCTTCGGCGGCGCGCTGCACGGCAAGCGGCTCGGCGCCTGGGCCGATGCCACCGCGCTCAGCTTCTATCCAACCAAGACGCTTGGCTGCTACGGCGATGGCGGCGCCATCCTGACCAACGACGCCGCCCGCGCCGAGCTGTACCGCTCGCTGCGCACCCATGGCGAAAAGACCCGCTACGAGGTGGAGCGCACCGGCATGAACGGCCGGCTCGACACCATCCAGGCGGCCATCCTGCTCTGCAAGCTGCCGCTGCTGGCGGAGGAGCTGAAGGCCCGCACCCGCATCGCCGGCTGGTATGCCGAGCGGCTGGCGAGGCATGTCGTCGTGCCCGGCGCCCAGGCCGGGGCGGAGAGCGCCTGGGGGCTCTACTCCATCCTGCTGCCGGAGGCCGGGACGCGCAGCCGCGTGCAGGCGGCGATGCAGGCGCGCGGCGTGCCCAGCGCCATCTATTACCCGAAGCCGCTGCACCATCAGCCCGCCTATGCCGCCGCCCATGCCGGGGGGCTGCGCCAGGCGCCGCCGCTGCCGGTCAGCGAGAATGTCTGCCAGCGCATCCTGGCGCTGCCGATGCACCCCTATCTCGACGAGGAGCAGGTCAGCCGGGTCGCGGAAGCGGTGATCGCCGGGCTGTAAGGCACCAGGGGCTCCGCCCCTGGACCCCGCCGGGGGAACTGAGTTCCCCCGGACCCCCACATTCGTGGGGCGGAACATGTCCGTCAGCCACCGCCCAGCGAACATGGCGGTGCGGGATCTTCCCTTCCGGTCGTACCCTCGTCAGCCTTTATGGCAGCTTCAACGCTGGCGATGGCAGCCTTGGTCACTCCGGGCTGACGGACCAGGTGAAGTCGTGGCTTTCGCCGGGCGCCAGGGTGAGGGTCCCCGGCTTCATGTCGAACTCCCCGTCCCAGCCCACCGGGCTGGCGGTGCCGTACCAGGGCTCGATGCAGAGGAAATCCGCCCCTTCCGGCTTCGACCACAGGCCGAGATCGCGATAACCCTCCCAGGCCACGCGCAGCGCCGGGCCACCGGCAGCGGCGAAGCGCACCGCCCGGCTGACCAGGCCAGGCAGGATCACCGCATCACGGGCGAACAGGGCGGGCGAGAGCGGCAGCTCCCGCCCCTGCAGGAGCGAGGGCTCCTCCGGTCCCAGCAGCCCGTCCTGGAGGTAGCGCACGGGGCCGGGTTCGGGCGCCTCGAAGCTCAGCCGGTGCTCCGCCTTTGACAGGCCGGGCGCCAGGGGCCAGCGGAAGGCAGGGTGCGCGCCGATGGAGAAAGGCAGCGGGCCGCGCCCTGGATTGGTCACCGTGGCGGTGACGGTGAGCCGTGTGTCCGCCACCTCGTAGGTCAAATCGAGCGCGAAGGCGAAGGGGAAGACCGCCTTGCTCTCCTCGTCGGAGACGAGGCGGAGGCGGCATTGCGTTGCCTCGCGCGCCACCCAGTCGAAGCGGCGGTCGCGCGCGAAGCCGTGCTGCGGCAGCCGGTAGGCCTTGCCGGCGTGGCGCAGCGTGTCGCCGGCCAGCTTGCCGACGATGGGGAACAACACCGGCGCGTGGCGCCGCCATTCCGGCCCGCCGTGCCACAGCAGTTCGATGCCTTCCGCGTCACGCAGGCTGATCAGCTCCGCCCCGTGCGCGCGGATGGTGGCGGAGAGCCGGCCGTTGCCGATGCGATGGCGGTCGGTCACGGGCCGGCTTCCTCGGCACGGCGCTGCTCATAGGTGCGGGCATGCAGCATGGTGAGTTCATGCAGTGCGGGTTCGATCCCGGCGCGCCGTGCGCCTTCCAGCAATTCGCCCAGGATGGCGTCCGACTCGATCCGCCCGCCGCTTTCGAGGTCGCGCAGCATGCTGGCGGTCAGCTTGCTGGCCGGGTCGCCGAACATGGCCCGGATCGTCTCCAGGGCGGCCGGCGCCAAGGGCGCGCCATGATGCGCGGCGATGGCGGCGTTGCGCTCCAGCAGGCTGCGCAGGAAGCCGGCGCCGCCCGGCGCCCGCAGGATCTGCCCGACCGAACCGCGCATCAGCACCGTGGCCCCGGCCAAGGTGCCGAGCATCACCAGCTTGGCCCAGAGGGCGCCGCGGATATCGGAGCTGGCCTCGGCCTGGATGCCGCCCTTGCCGGCCAGGGCGACGAAGCCGGTGACGCGCGGCGTCGTGCGCCCGTCCAGCTCGCCCACCGTCAGGGCGCGCCACTGGGCGAAGTTCCGCACCTCGCCTTCCGGCGTAAGGGTGGCCTGGATGCGGGCGACGCCGCCGAGCACGGCGGCCTCGCCGAAGGCTTCCTGCAGCCGGCCGATATGGGCGAGGCCGTTGAGCACCGGCAGGACGGCCGTTTCCGGCCCGACGGCGGGGCGGATGGCGGCGATGGCGTCCTCCAGGTCGTAGGCCTTGCAGGTCAGCAGCACGAGATCCCAGCCGGGGCGCACCTCGCTGGCCTGCAGCGCGGTGACGGAGCGCTGCGTGGTGCCGAAGACCGGGCAGTGCACGACCAGCCCGTTCTTCCGCAATTGCTCCTGCCGCCGCGCCCGCACGAGAAAGGCGAGATTGGCCCCCGCCTCCAGCAGCCGCGCGCCGTAGTAGCCACCGAGCGCACCCGCGCCGAGAACCAGGATCCGCATGGCTTTCCCTCCCTCTCGCCGCAGCACGGGCCGGCGGCGCCCAACTGACAGAAAAAAGATGGGGGTCCGGGGGAATTCCTTCCCCCGGACTTTTCTCTCAGCCTCTCAGCCAGCGCGGTTGCTGATCAGCTCCTGCACCACGGTCGGATCGGCGAGGGTGGAGGTATCCCCCAGGCTGTCGGTCTCGTTGGCCGCGATCTTGCGCAGGATGCGGCGCATGATCTTGCCCGAGCGGGTCTTGGGCAGGCCCGGTGCCCACTGGATGGCATCCGGCGCGGCGATCGGGCCGATCTCCTTGCGCACCCAGGCCACCAGCTCCTTGCGCAGCGCCTCGGAGGGCTCCTCGCCCGACTTCAGCGTCACGTAGCAGTAGATGCCCTGGCCCTTCAGCTCGTGCGGCATGCCGACCACGGCCGCCTCGGCCACCTTGGGGTGGGCGACCAGCGCGCTCTCGATCTCGGCGGTGCCCATGCGGTGGCCGGAGACGTTCAGCACGTCATCCACCCGGCCGGTGATCCAGTAATAGCCGTCGGCGTCGCGCCGGGCGCCGTCGCCGGTGAAGTAGCGGCCGGGGAAGGTGGAGAAGTAGGTCTGGATGAAGCGCTCGTGGTCGCGATAGACGGTGCGCATCTGGCCCGGCCAGGAGTCCATCAGCACGAGGTTGCCCTCGGTGGCCCCCTCCAGGATGTTGCCTTCATTGTCCACCAGCGCCGGCTGCACGCCGGGCAGCGGCAAGGTCGCGGAGCCCGGCTTCTGGTCCACCGCGAAGGGCAGCGGGGAGATCAGGATGCCCCCGGTCTCGGTCTGCCACCAGGTGTCCACCACCGGCAGGCGGCTTTCGCCCACGGTGCGGTAGTACCAGAGCCAGGCCTCGGGGTTGATCGGCTCGCCGACGCTGCCGAGGATGCGCAGCGACTTGCGGGACCACTTCTTCACCGGCGCCTCGCCCTCGCGCATCAGGCTGCGGATGGCGGTCGGCGCGGTGTAGAAGATGTTGACCTGGTGCTTGTCCACCACCTGCCAGCAGCGGTCGATGCCCGGCCAGTTCGGCACGCCCTCGAACATCAGCGTGGTCGCGCCGTTCGCCAGCGGGCCATAGACGATGTAGGTGTGGCCGGTGACCCAGCCGACATCGGCGGTGCACCAGAACACCTCGCCCGGCCGGTAGTCGAAGACCAGCTCATGCGTGAAGGCGGCCCAGACGAGGTAGCCCGCAGTGGTGTGCAGCACGCCCTTCGGCTTGCCGGTGGAGCCGGAGGTATAGAGGATGAACAGCGGGTCCTCCGCGTTCATCGGCTCCGGCTCGCAGTGCGGCGAGGCCTGGGCGCAGAGCTCGTGGTACCAGTGGTCCCGCCCGCCCTGCATCGGCACCTCGCCGCCGGTGTTCCGCACCACGATGACGTTCTGCACCGTGGGGCAGGCCTTCAGCGCCTCGTCGGCATTGGTCTTGAGCGGCACCTTGCGGCCGCCGCGGCGGCCTTCGTCGGCGGTGATCAGCAGCGTGCTCTCGCAATCCTCGATGCGCGAGGCCAGGCTGTCGGGCGAGAAGCCGCCGAACACCACCGAATGGATCGCGCCGATGCGGGCACAGGCGAGCATCGCCACCGCCGCCTCGACGATCATCGGCAAATAGAGCGTGACGCGGTCGCCCTTCTTCACGCCCAGCCCCTTCATGGCGCTGGCCAGGCGGCAGACCCGCTCGTGCAGGTCACGATAGGTGATCTTGGCGTCGGTGTCCGGGTCGTCGCCCTCCCAGATGATCGCCACCTGGTCGCCACGCTGCGCCAGGTGCCGGTCGAGGCAGGAGACGGAGACGTTCAGCACGCCGTCCTCGAACCACTTGATCGAGACGTCGCCGGTGAAGCTGGTGTTCTTGATCTTCGTTGGCGGCGTCATCCAGGCGATGCGCTTCGCCTCCTCCCGCCAGAAGCCCTCCGGGTCGCGCAAGGCCTCGGCCGACATGGTTCGGTAGCGCGCGGCATCCACCTTGGCGCCCTGCGCCAGCTCGGGCTTCACCGTGATCAGCGCATCATCGGGCATGTCTCTTTCCTCCCCGCTCCGCTCTCCGCCCATGCGGCGGCGCGCCGCGTATTCAGCGCCTATTGGGCCAAGCCGCCCTGAGGCACGTCAAGTGCCGCGAAAGCCGGCTGGTTTCAGGCCCCTGCATCCGCCGGCACCCAGACGGTGCCGTCAGCGTCAATCCGCGCCTCCACCGCCTCCAGGCTGTCCCCGGCGCAGGGGCCGGAGACGCAGAAGCCATCCTCGATGCGGAAGCGCGCACCATGCACGGCACAGACGATCATCCGGCCCGGCCCGTCAAGGAAGCGGTCCGGCATCATCTCCAGCGCCACGCCGACATGCGGGCAGGAATTGACGTAGACGAACACCCGCGCGCCCCGTCGGACCGCCAGCAGGCCGATGAAGCTTCCCTCAGGGCCCGGGAAGCCACGGGCCTTCCCGTCGGGGATGTCGTCCAGTCGGCACAAGGCGCGCGCATCGCTCATGCCGGCCGGATGGCGCAGGCACGGCTGGAAGGCAAGCCGGGCCGGGGCTTGCGGCAGGGTCGGGAGGGGGGAGGTGGCGCCTCCCGGACCTCCCTTCGAAGGGGAAGCGCGGCGCCCCATGGCTTAACCTTTCATTGACCGACGAAGGGCAGCCTGTCCGGGCGGAGGGAGCACGGATGCAACGACTGGGACGCCACGCGCTGGCACTGGGGCTGCTGCTGGGCCTGGCCACGCCGGCCCGCGCGCAGCCCCGGCCCGATTTCGACGCGTATGGCCGCTATCTCGGCCGGAGCGAACGGCAGGGCGGCGAGACACGCTACTATGACCCCTGGGGCCAGTATGAGGGCCGCTCCGAGCGCTCCGCCGGCGGCGGCGTGCGGCGGTACTATGACCAGGAGGGCCGCTATCTCGGCCGCGAGGACGTCGAGCGCGACTTCCGCCGCCGCCGTGGCGGGCCGGGCGGCTCACCCTCCCCGGACAACGGCGTGCAGATCTATATCGACCCCATGCCCTTCCTGCAGGAGCAGCCGCCGGACCCCGCCGGACGGCCCGATTTCCAGCGCGGCCGCACGCCCTGGTTCGGCGGGCGATAAAGGCGCGCTCAGCCCTTCGGGCTCTGGCCCTGCTGTCGCTGGTCCTGGCGGCGCTCCGCCCGGTGCCGGCGGTGCACGCCGGCGGCGCAGCCCGCCGCCGCTCCCGCCACCGCATGGCCCTTGCCGACGAAATGCCCGGCCACCGCCTCCACGGCGCCACCCTTGACGGCGGCAGCATCCTCCATGCGCACCTGACGGCCTGAGGCTGCCGGGCAGGCTCGGCGGCCGGCGAGCAGGTTGTTGAAGTCGTGCACCAGGCCGCCGGTGAGCTGCCCGACCGCCTCCATCTTGTGCGACTGGCGCAACGCCTCTTCGACCCGCGCGCGCTCCTCCGCCGCGGCGCGCAGCCGGGCATTCGCCTCCGTCAGCGCCTGCGTGCGCTCGGCGACCTTCGCCTCCAGGTCCTCGTTGGCCTGGCGCAGCGCCTGCTCGGCCAGCTTGGAGGCCGTGACGTCCACCGCGGGGCCGGTATAGCGGATGGGGCGGCAGGCTTCCGTCAGGATCGCGTCGAGGTCATCGGACCTGAGGGCGAGTTCGCCGCACCGCGCCAGGATGTCCTGCTGGTGCAGCAACCCGTCGCCACCTTAAGCCCCTGTTTCAACCACTTCCCAGCCTCCGAAGGAGGGGGGCATAAGCGCTTCTCCCAGGCCTTCGGTTGCCGGTCCGGTTGGCCGTCTACCTTGCGGAACCCGGATACAGCCGCCGCCGGCCTCACCCGGCCGCCCAGCCTCCCATCCGGCAGAGCAGCGCCCAGTGCTCCGCCGAGACCGGCATCACCGACAGGCGGGACTGGCGGATCAGCGCCAGCTCCGCCAGCGCCGGCTCGGCCTTGATGGCGGCCAGCGTCACCGGCCGGGGCATCGGCCCGACCGCGCGCATGTCCACGCAGCACCAGCGCGGGGCCTTGCCCGCCGCCACGTCCTCAGTGGGGTCGGGATAGGCCTCGCGCGCCACCTCGACGACGCCGACGATCTCCTTCCCCACGTTCGAGTGATAGAAGAAGGCGCGGTCGCCGCTGCGCATGGCGCGCAGGTGCTTCGCCGCCAGGGCGTTGCGCACGCCGGTCCAGGGCTCGGTGCCGTTCGCCACCTGCTGGTCCCAGGAGAAGGCGTCCGGCTCGCTCTTGACCAGCCAGTGGGCCACCGCCGCGCCTCAGGCGCTGACGGGCGCGCCGTTGGCGAAGGCCTGGCGGAAGGCACGCACGGTGACGCGCTGGAACAGCCCGGCCTGCACATAGGGGTCCTCGGCAGCCAGCTTCTCGGCGGCGGCCAGGTCGGGCGCCTCGACCAGGATCAGGCTGCCGCAGGGCTTGCCCTCGGCATCCAGCATGGCGCCGCCCTGCACCAGGGAGGCCGCCTTGGCGGTGAGGTATTCGAGATGTGCCGGACGGGTCGCCGCCCGCTGGTCCAGCACGCCCGGCTTGTCCTCGTAGATGATGGCGAACAGCATAATCAGGCTTCCTTCTGCATGGCGGCGGCGGAATCGCTTCGCGCGCGGCTGTTGCATGACGTAACCGCGTGCGGCGATGGCTTCAATCCGGCGCCGCAAGCGCCTAGTTTGCCCGCCGTGAGCACCCTGCCGCCCCGTCCCCGCCCTGCCGCCCTGTCCCCCTCCCGCGGAGGCGGCGCGCTGCACCGCTTCGCCAATCCCGGCCGCTTCCTGCGCCTGACCGACCGGCTGCTGCCCTGGCTCTGGGGCGCCGCGCTCCTCGTGCTGGCGGTGGGCGCCGCCTGGGCGCTGGCCTTCTCGCCGCCCGACTGGCAGCAGGGCGAGACGGTGCGCATCATGTATGTCCACGTCCCGATGGCCTGGCTGGCGATGGGCGGCTATGCCGGCCTGGCCGTGGCCTCGCTGCTTTCCCTGGTCTGGCGCCACCCGCTGGCCGACCTCGCGGCGCGCGAGCTCTCCCCGGCGGGCGCCATGGTCACGGCGCTCTGCCTCGTCACCGGCAGCCTCTGGGGCCGGCCGATGTGGGGCACCTGGTGGGCCTGGGACGCGCGGATGACCTCCGTGCTGGTGCTGTTCTTCCTCTGGGTGGGCCATGCCGCCCTGGTCCGCGCCTTCGACGACGAGGAGCGCGGCGCCCGCGCCGGCGCCATCCTGGCGCTGATCGGCGCGGTGAACCTGCCGGTCATCAAATGGTCGGTGGACTGGTTCAACACGCTGCACCAGTCGGCCTCCGTGGTGCGGCTGGGCGGGCCGGCGATGCATGTGGAGATGCTCTATCCCCTGCTGATCTGCGCGGTCGGCTTCACCCTGGCCTTCGCCGCGCTGGTGCTGGCCCGCACCCGCGCGGCGGTGATGGAGAAGCGGGTGCGGCAGCTGCAACTGGCCCAGGCGCGCCGGCACGAGGCGGACGCGTGAGGGGCGGCGTGGCGGCCCTTTCCTGCTTGACGCAGGTCAATGTGGCCGGGAAGGCGGTGCCGGTATGACGGAACACTGGTGGCATGTGGTGATTTCCTGGGCGCTCACGGCGCTCGGCTTCGGCACCATGGCGGCGCTGGCGGCGCGGCGGCATACGGCGGCGAAGCGGCGCCTCGCGCGGCTCGGCCCGCGGGAAAGGAGGCAGGGGTGAAGCTCTCGCGCAAGCGGCGGCGGCTGTGGGTCGTGGTGCTGGCCGGGCTTGGCCTCGGCACCGCCACGGCGCTGGCGCTGACAGCCTTCCAGGACAACCTGGTCTTCTTCCTGGCGCCGAGCGACATCGCCGCCAAGCATCCCGCCCCCGACCGCGCCTTCCGCCTCGGCGGGCTGGTGGTGGCCGGCAGCCTGCAGCGCGACCAGACCCCCGACGGCAAGCCCGAGGCGCGCTTCCGCGTCACCGACGGCCCCGCCACCATCCCCGTCCGCTATGTCGGCGTGCTGCCCGACCTGTTCCGCGAGGGCCAGGGCGTGGTGGCGCTGGGCAAGCTCGGCACCGACGGCCAGTTCCGCGCCAGCGAGGTGCTGGCCAGGCATGACGAGACCTACATGCCCCCCGAGGTGGCCGAGGCGCTGAAGCGCACCGGCCACTGGGACCCCGCCAAGGGCGCGCCGCCGCCGGCCGCCTCCTGGAACACCCTTGAGCCGGCCGCCGCTTCTGCCACGCCCGCCCGCCCCGGAACCTGAGGAGCGCCCATGATCGGCGAATTCGGCCATTTCGCCCTGGCGCTGGCGCTCGCCCTGGCGCTGGCGCAGACGGTGCTGCCCATCCTTGGCGCGGCGCGCGGCGAGGCCCGGCTGATGGCCGCCGCCGGACCGCTGGCCGTGGGGCACCTGCTGGCGGTCGGCGCCGCCTTCCTGGCGCTGATCACCGCCTTCGTGGTGAACGACACCAGCGTCATCTCCGTGGTGCAGAACAGCCACTCGGCCAAGCCGCTGCTCTACAAGGTGGCCGGCGCCTGGGGCAACCACGAGGGCTCGATGCTGCTCTGGGTGATGATCCTGGCGCTCTGCGGCGGTGCCGTCGCCGCCTTCGGGCGCCGCCTGCCCAGCGGGTTGCGCGCGCGCGCGCTCGGCGTGCTTGGGCTGGTGGCGGTGGGCTTCCTGGTCTTCATCCTGGCCACCTCCAATCCCTTCGGCCGTGTCTGGCCGCCGGCGCCGGACGGACAGGGCCTCAACCCCGTGCTGCAGGACCCCGGCCTCGCCTTCCACCCGCCGATGCTCTACCTCGGCTATGTCGGATATGCCGTCACCTTCGCCTTTGCCGTGGCGGCGCTGATCGAGGGGCGGGTGGATGCCGCCTGGGGCCGCTGGGTGCGCCCCTGGGCGCTCGGCTCCTGGTGCTTCCTGACGCTCGGCATCACCCTCGGCTCCTACTGGGCCTATTACGAGCTGGGCTGGGGCGGCTACTGGTTCTGGGACCCGGTGGAGAACGCCTCCCTGTTGCCCTGGCTGGCCGGCACGGCGCTGCTGCACTCCGCCATCGTGGTGGAGAAGCGCGAGGCGCTGAAGGTCTGGTCGGTGCTGCTGGCGCTGCTGGCCTTCGGCTTCTCGCTGCTCGGCACCTTCCTGGTGCGCTCGGGCGTGCTGAACTCGGTGCATGCCTTCGCCAACGACCCGGCGCGCGGCATCTTCATCCTCGGCCTGCTGCTTTTCTATGTCGGCGGCAGCTTCGCCCTCTTCGCCTGGCGCGCCCCCGCCATGGCGCCCACGGGCATGTTCGCCCCCCTCTCCCGCGAGGGCGGGCTGGTGCTGAACAACCTGCTGCTCTGCTCGATGGCCGCGGTGGTGCTGAGCGGCACGCTCTGGCCGATGTTCGCCGACCTGCTGTTCCAGCAGAAAATCTCGGTCGGCCCGCCCTTCTTCAACACCGCCATCCTGCCGCTCGCCGTGCCGCTCATCCTGGCCATGGCGACCGGGCCGCTGCTGCCCTGGAAACGGGCGCGGCTCTGGCCGGTGCTGCAGCGCCTCTGGTGGGCCGCGCTGATCGCCGCCGCCGGCGTGGCGGTCATGCTGGCCTTCTCGGGCTGGCGCGTCGGCCCCGCCTTCGGCATCGGCGGCGGCCTCTGGCTGGTCTGCGGTGCCGCCGCCGACATCGCCGACCGCACCGGCCTGTTCCGCCGCCCTGCCGCCGCCTGGGCGCGCGCCCTTGGCCTGCCGCGCGCGGCCTGGGGCGGGGCGCTGGCGCATGCGGGGCTCGGCGTCTCGGTGCTCGGCATCGCCGGCATGGGGCTGGCCACCGACCGCCTCGCCGCCGTGCGGCCGGGCCAGAGCCTTTCGCTCGCCGGCTACGAATGGCGGCTGGACAAGGTAGGGGACGTGGTGGGCCCCAACTGGTCGGCGCGCCGTGCCACCGTCACGGTGCTACGCGACGGCGCGGTCGTCACCGTGCTGACGCCGGAGCGGCGTTTCTTCCCGGTCGGCCGCACCACCACCACCGAGGCGGCCATCCACACCACCCTCTTCTCCGATCTCTACGCCGTGATGGGCGAGGAGCAGGACGGCGCCGCCGTGCTGCGCCTGCACTACAACCCGCTGGCGCCCTGGATCTGGTTCGGCGGCGGCATCATGGCCCTGGGCGGCGCGCTCTCCCTCACCGACCGGCGCATCCGCGTGGCGGCGCCGGCCCCCCGTGCTGCGGCGAAGGCGGCGGCATGAGGCCGCCCGCAAAAGCCCGGGGAGGAGGAATCCCCCTCGCCCGCCCCATCTTTTCCCTGACTGACGAAAAGAAGATGGGGGTCTGGGGGAATTCCTTCCCCCAGCCTTTTGCCTGCGGAGACGCCTCATGCCGATGACTTCCCGCCGCATGCTGATGCTGGCCCCGCTGGGCCTGGCCGCGGCCGGCGGCGTCGGCTTCTATGCGATGCTGCGCGGCCTCGGCACCGGCGGATACGACCCGCATGGGGTGCCCTCCGTCCTGGTCGGCCGCACCCCGCCCGAGTTCAGCCTGCCGCCGCTGGCGCCTTCCGGCCTGCCGCCGCTCGCCAGTGCCGACCTGCAGAACCTCGAAGGCCCGGTGCTGGTGAATTTCTGGGCGAGCTGGTGCGTGCCCTGCGTGGTCGAACATCCACAGCTCATGCAGCTGAAGCGCCAGGGCGTGCCGATCTACGGCATCAACTACAAGGACAAGCCCGAGGCGGCGATGGAGTTCCTGACGCGTCACGGCAATCCCTTCGACCGCCTCGGCCGGGACGAGCCGGGCCGGGTGGCGATCGACTGGGGCGTCTATGGCGTGCCGGAGACCTACTTCATTGACCGCAAGGGCGTCATCCGCTGGCGCTGGGCCGGGCCGATCACGCCGGAAGTGCTGGAGCAGGACGTCCGCGCCCTGCTGCGGCACTACGCCTGATGCGGCGCCTGCTGCTCGCGCTGGCGCTGCTGGCGGCCTGGGTGCCGCTGGCGCTCGCCGTCAGCTCGCCCTCCGAGATGCTGCCGGACCCCGCGCAGGAGCAGCGCGCGCGCGAGATCGGGCGGCAGCTCCGCTGCCTGGTCTGCCAGAACGAATCGATCGAGGACAGCAACGCCGACCTGGCGCGCGACCTGCGCCATATCGTGCGCGAGCGGGTGGCGGCCGGCGACAGCGATGCCGCGGTGATCGACTACGTCCACGCCCGCTATGGCGACTTCGTGCTGCTGCGCCCCCCCTTCAACCTGCTGACGGCGGCGCTCTGGGGCATGCCGGTGCTGGCGCTCGGCGGCGGGCTGGTGGCCATCCTGCTGCTGCGCCGGCGCGGCGCGGCGCCCGAGCCGGTGCCGCTCTCGCCCGAGGAACAGGCGCGCCTCGCCGCGCTGGAGAAAGACGCGGCGCAATGATCTGGCTGCTGTTCCTGCTGCTGGCGGCGCTCGCCCTGGCGCCGCTGGCCTTCGCCCTGCTTCGCCCCGCCCGCCTGACCGGCCGGCGCGAGGCCGACCTCGCCCTCTACCGGGCCCAGCTCGCCGAACTGGAGCGCGAGCATGCCGCCGGCCGGCTGGAGGAGAGCGCCCATCGCGCCGCCGTCGTGGAGGTGCAGCGGCGGCTGCTCGCCTCCCCGGAGGCCGCGCCCGCCCCGCGCACCACGCGCGGCGCCGCGCTGCTGGCGGCCTCGCTGTTCCTGATCCCGGCGATCGGCCTCGGCATCTATCTCCGGGGCGGCCACCCGGACATCCCCGCCGCGCCCTTCCGCGAGCGCGCGGCGGAGGCGGCACGGGACGAGGCGCTGCTGGCGCAGCTGCGCAGCCGCCTGGAGCAGCTGCCGCCTGACAGCGAAGCGGCGCGGCAGGGCTGGATCCTGCTCGGCAATGCCCAGCGCGGGCGCGGCCAGCTCGCCGCCGCCGCCGAGGCCTGGGAGCATGCCCTGGCGAGCCGTTTCGATCCTGATCTGGCGGCCGAGCTGGCAGGCCTGCGGATCGAGCTCAGCCAGTTCGACGCGGCCGCCACCCTGCTGGACCGGGCGCTCGCCGTGGCACCGGAAGCGCCGCAGCTCCGCTTCCTGCGCGGCATGGCCGATGCCCGGGCAGGCCGCACAGAGGCGGCCCGCCAGGCCTGGACCGCGCTGATGGCCGAGCTGCCGCCGGACTCGCCCTGGCGCGGGCTGCTGCGGCAAAGGCTGGACGAGCTGCCCTGAGGCCAGACCACAAGGGGGCTCCGTCCCCCCTGGAACTGTCGCCGAAGTGGCCGCGACCATCCCGAGCCCCGCGGAAAGGGAGGGGAAGTTCGGACGGGCAGGCTTTCCTCCCGGCACGGCGGATTTTTTTGCGGCTTCGTTATGAGCCTGTGGCACCATGAAGCTCCGCCAGGACGGAACGATGACCGCACAATCTTGTGCGCGTAACGGTTGCAGCATTTTCTTGCCCCGCGGCTTTTCTGACCTTGGACAGGCAGGAGGCGGATGATGCGGCGGCGTTCCTTGCTGACAGGGGCAGGTTTGGCACTGGCCGGCGCCTGGCTTCCCGGGCGGCTCCGGGCGCAGGAAGCGGTGGACGTCCTGCTGGTGCTCGCTGTGGACGTCTCCCGCTCCGTGGACGAGGACGAGGCCCGGCTGCAGCGGGAAGGCTACCGGACCGCCATGACCGACCCGAAAGTGGTCGAGGCGATCCAGGGCGGCATGCTCGGCGCGATCGGCGTCACCTATGTCGAATGGGCGGGGGCCGAGTACCAGCGGCAGTTGCTGCCCTGGCGGCGGATCGCCAGCCAGCGGGATGCGGAGGGCTGGGCCAGCGCGCTCGCCGAGGCGCCGCATGCCTCCCTCTCCTGGACCTCGATCTCCAGCGGCATCGCCTTCAGCGTGCAGATGCTGGCCCAGGCCCCCTTCGAGGGGATGCGGCGGGTGATCGACATCTCGGGAGACGGCGTGAACAACTCGGGCCCGCCGGTGGAGGGCGCGCGGGACGCCGCGGTCGCGCAGGGCATCGTCATCAATGGCCTGCCCATCATCAATGACCGCCCGACTTTCGGCCGCCGTCCGGCCCTGCCGCTCGACCAGTACTATGCCGAGGCGGTGATCGGCGGCCCCGGGGCCTTCATCGTGGCGGCCGAGGGTTTCGACAGCTTCGGCACGGCGGTGCGCCGCAAGCTGATCCGCGAGATCGCCGGCCTGCCGGGACCGGTGCGCGAATACGCCTGAGGCGGCCGGCGCCCCCGCTCCGGGGGGCGCCGGCACCGTGCCTCAGCGCTCGACATCCTCCACCGAGATCCCGAAGGCCGCGAGCCCCTCAGCGAGCAGGTCGCCGGCCATGTCCATGCCCAGCAGATAGGCCGCCGTATCGGTGCCGGCGCCGCGCTCCTTGGCGAGGCGCAGTGCCTCCTCCCACTCCTCGGCGTCGTAGTCGCCGCGGCCGATCCAGGCGAGCGCCACCAGCGCGGCCTGCTCGTCCTCGTTCAGCTCCTCGATGAAGGCGGTGAGGGTGCTCTCGTCGAAGTCCTGCTCCGTGTCCTCGGCGCCCTCTTCAGCGGTATCGAACTCGTCGCTGTCCTCAGTCTCCTGAATGGCACGAAGGTGGTCCACCACGGTGGCAACGGTTTCCAGGCTGACGCCCAGATCAACCTCGGCGCCATTGTCGTCATCCCTCGGGGTTTCGCTCATCAGGGTCTCCTCGCCGAAATCCGGGTCTGGCACGCGAAGCCGGAAGCCCACCCGCCAGTTGCTTAAAATCTTTTGTGTTGGGCGACCTTCAAGACGGCTCGCAAACAATGCAGGCGCGGACTCGTTCTTTCGGCATGCGCCCGACAATCATGCTCCCCCTCATGGCGGCGGGTCTCCTGGCAATCGGCACGGCTTCGATGACCCCCGCCTCGCCCGCCCCTCGCTCCGGCCCCGCCTTCCAGCGGGTCGCGCTGGAGGCGAACCTCGCCGCGCCCCCCGGCTGCGCCGAATCCGCCCCCCTCTTCCGCTCCTACATGCCCTCGCGGGTGGCCTACCGCCCCGCCGCTGCGGACCGGAAGAGCGCGCCGCCGCCGGACAGCCTGGCGGAGGAGAGCCTCACGCCGGCCATGCACCAGGCGGTCCAGCTTTGCGCCGTCGAGAAGTTCGACCCCGCCCGCCCCTTCAGCGGGGCCCGGAAGGCTGTCTACCGTACCTGAACCGCCCACTCCGGTGGCAGTGGCCGGTGCCGACGTCGCTCCTCTTGTTGCCGCTGGTTGTTGCCGCTGGCCCGTCTCCGGACTGACATGCCTGCGCTAAGGCTGGCTCTTTCTATCCGACGAGCCGGGAGCAGGGCAGCGAAGGCGCCGGTCCTGGGCGACGGGGTTCCGAGTCTCCAGCTTGGCCCCACCTCAGCGAGGGTGAGGCGAGGAACTGGAAAGGGGGGCGCGCGCCGCCAGGCGACCGGCATGACCGGACGGACAGTCTCACCCGGCTTCGCACCGGCATGCTTTCCATTCCGGCCGGCCAGGCGTTGCGCATCATCGGCACCCGGCGGCGGCTGTCCGGCTTCTTCAACGATCCCGGCAACCTCAAGGCAGTCCGGTGGTGCAGGGTGCGCCGGCAATGCGCTGAGCTCCGCCCGAGGCTTCCTTCGCACCGGTCTCGGGCGCCGCTCCTCTCACCTGACGCAGGACCGGCCCGAGATCCGTTCCAGGCCTTCGGCCTGGCCGGCACGGTCGCCAGGGCCCGAAGGTGGACCTCTCCGGGTCCGACCTCGCCCGTGCCACCACCGGCGCCTGGAACCCGGAGGAAGCGCTCCAAACCGTCCCAGCGGGTCAGCCCTGCGCGCCCGGACGGGGTGGCGATGTCGTTAAAGCTCGCTTTTTCGGGCACGAGCGCCTATCTGTGCGGTGCACAACAAGCCGCCCGGCCCGCATTGCCCGGCCCGACCACCCTCCCGCGGTGGCCAGGGCGCCGGGCCGCGCGCACAGGCGGCGCAGCCCCGGGACTGCCCGCCTTATGGAACTGCGCAACGTCGCCATCATCGCTCACGTCGACCATGGGAAGACCACCCTGGTCGACAACCTGCTGAAGCAGGCCGGTGCCTTCCGCGCCAACCAGGCCGTCGCCGAGCGCGCCATGGACCGCAACGACCTGGAGCGCGAGCGCGGCATCACCATCCTCGCCAAGTCCACCGCCGTCGAGTGGAAGGGCGTCAAGATCAACATCGTGGACACGCCCGGCCACGCCGATTTCGGCGGCGAGGTGGAGCGTATCCTCTCCATGGTGGACGGCGCCGTCGTGCTCTGCGACGCCGCCGAGGGCCCGCTGCCGCAGACCAAGTTCGTGCTGACCAAGGCGCTGGCCCGCGGCCTGAAGCCGATCGTCGTCATCAACAAGGTGGACCGCCAGGACGCCCGGCCGGACGAGGTGCATAACGAGGTCTTCGATCTCTTCGCCGCCCTCGGGGCCACCGACGAGCAGCTCGACTTCCACACCCTCTTCGCCTCCGGCCGCCAGGGCTGGGCCGACACGACGCTCGACGGTCCCCGCGAGGATCTGTCGCCGATGTTCGACCTGATCCTGAGCCATGTGCCGGCGCCGAAGGTCGAGCTGGACAAGCCCTTCGCGATGAACGCCACCATCCTGGAGGCGGACAACTTCCTCGGCCGCGTGCTGACCGGCCGCATCGAGCAGGGCGTCGCCCGCACCAACATGCCCGTGCGCGTGCTGCGCCAGGACGGCACGGTGGTCGAGACCGGCCGCCTGACCAAGCTGATGACCTTCTCCGGCCTCGACCGCGTGCCGGTCGATGAGGTGCAGGCGGGCGATATCTGCGCCATCGCCGGCCTGTCGGATGCGACCATCCCGGACACCATCGCCTCCCCCGAGGTGGCCGAGCCGCTGCACGCCATCCCCATCGACCCGCCGACGCTGAGCATGACCTTCCGCATCAACGACGGCCCGCTCGGCGGCCGCGAGGGCAAGAAGGTCACCTCCCGTCAGATCCGCGACCGTCTCTACAAGGAGACGGAAGGCAATGTCGCCATCCGGGTCAAGGACTCGGAGGAGGCCGACAGCTTCGAGGTGGCCGGCCGCGGCGAGCTGCAGCTCGGCGTGCTGATCGAGCAGATGCGGCGCGAGGGCTTCGAGCTGACCATCGGCCGCCCGCGCGTGCTGACGCAGACCAATCCGGAGACGGGCGAGCGCGAGGAGCCCTTCGAGGAGGCGGTGATCGACGTGGACGAGGAGTATTCCGGCGTCGTCGTCGAGAAGATGTCGCTGCGCAAGGGCATGATGCAGGACATGCGCCCCTCGGGCGGCGGCAAGGTGCGGCTCACCTTCCACATCCCTTCGCGCGGCCTGATCGGCTACCACGGCGAGTTCATGACGGACACGCGCGGTACCGGCATGATGAACCGGCTCTTCCTGGGCTACCAGCCCTGGGCCGGGCCGATCGAGGGCCGGGTGAAGGGCTCGCTGATCTCCAACTCCGACGGCGAGGCGGTGCAGTATTCCCTGTTCTCGCTGCAGGAGCGCGGCACGCTCTTCGTCGATCCGGGCGCCAAGGTCTATGTCGGGCTGATCCTCGGCGAGCATTCGCGCGAGAACGACCTCGAGGTGAACCCGATCAAGGAGAAGAAGCTCACCAACATCCGCGCCGCCGGCAAGGACGAGGCGCTTCTCCTGACCCCGCCGCGCCGCATGTCCCTGGAGCAGGCCATTGCCTACATCGAGGATGACGAGCTGGTGGAGGTGACGCCTTCCGCGGTCCGCCTGCGCAAGCGCTACCTGGACCCGCATGAGCGCAAGAAGCACGCCCGCCGCGCCGAGAGCGAGGCGGCGTAAGCCATCCGCAAGGGGGAGCTTCGGCTCCCCTTTTTTCGTTGGCGGATATTCCGGGGGATTTCATCCCCCTGTGGCTTGTCTGTGCCGTGGCGGCGTCGTAACGCCGAAGCCGTGCAGAACGATCTCTGGTCCTGGCTGACGCAGCGCGCCTGGCCACTCTGGCTCGCGCATGGGGTGGATTGGCAGGCTGGCGCCTTCCATGAATCCCTCGACCTGAACAGCCTGCGCTGTCCCGCCACCTTCCGGCGGCTGCGCGTCGTCACCCGGCAGGTCTTCAGCTTCAGCCTGGCGCACCGGCATGGCCTGCCGCGCGCCGCCGAGGCGGTGGAGCTGGGCCTCGCCTTCCTGCGCCGCCACGCCGCCCACCCGGACGGCGGCTACGCCTGGCGCTTCGCCCTGGACGGGCGGGTGCTGGACGACCGGCGCGACCTCTATGACCACGCCTTCGTTCTGCTTGCCCTGGCCGCCGCTGCCGCCGTGCTGCCCGCCGGGCCGCTGCGGCGGGAGGCGCTGGCGCTGGACGCCTTCATCGAGCACCGCATGACCCATGCGGATGGCGGCTTTCTGGAAAGCCTGCCCCCTGCCCTGCCCCGCCGCCAGAATCCCCACATGCACTTGCTGGAGGCCCGCCTGGCGGCCGCCGAGGCCTTCGGGGAGGAAAGCTTCATCGCCGGCGCCACGCGGCTGGTCGCACTGTTCCGCCAGCGCTTCTTTCAGCCCCGCAGCGGCACCCTGGCCGAGTTCTACCGCGACGATCTCGTCCCCCTGGCCGATTCGCATCCCGTCGAGCCGGGGCACCATTGCGAATGGATCTGGCTGCTCGACTGGCACGCCCGCCTCGTCGGCGGCCATGCGGCACCACAGGAAGCCTCCGCGCTGCAGACCTTCGTGGACGCTTACGGGCATGACCCTGAGACGCGCGCGCTACGCGACCAGGTCGGCAGCGACGGCATGCCCCTCCCCGGCGGCGCCCGCCTCTGGCCGCAGGCGGAGCGGCTGAAATCCGCCGTGCTGCGCCGTGCCGCCGTGCCCTGGGACGCGCCCGAGGCCGAGGCGGTGCTGACGGCCTATCTGCGCCCGGACGGGCTGTGGCACGAACGCCGCCTGCCCGGCGGCGCGCTGAGCGGCGAGCCGGCACCGGCCAGCAGCCTCTATCATCTCAGCAGCGCCATCGTCTTCGCGCGCCAGGGGGCGCTGCCCCCTGGACCCCCGCCGGGGTGACCGTGTCACCCCGGACCCCGCCATCTCCTTCAAAACTCGCAAAAAAAGAAGGGGGTCCGGGGGAATTCATTCCCCCGGCCTTTTTCCCTTCAGCCCTTCCAGCGCCTCCACCAGCGCACGCAGCCCGCGGTCCAGCACCTTCTCCCGCCGCAGCACCAGCCCGAGCTTCCGCTCCAGCGCCGGCTCCAGCGGGCGCACCACCGTCCCCGGCACTGCCTGCCCGGCCGCCAGCAGGGGCAGCACCGAGGCGCCCAGCCCGCTGCTCACCAGCCCCTTGATGGCCTCCACGCTGCCCAGTTCCATCGCCGGACGCGGCGACAGCCCGGCCCGCTCGAACCAGGCGTCGATCAGCCTCCGGGTGCGTCCGCCGGCCTCGTAGAGGATCAGCGGCAGCGCAGCGAGTTCGGGGGGGCGGATGGCCCTGCCCGGCCCGGCCATCGCCTCCGGCAGCAGCGCCACCAGCGGATCGTCCAGCAGGGGCGTGACCTGCAGCGCCCGGTTATGGGCCAGCGGCAGCGTGACCAGGGCACAGTCCAGCGCTCCCTCCTCCAGGCGGCGCACCATGTCATCCGAATTTCCGGTCACCACCACCACCTCCAGCGCCGGCAGCCGCTGCTTCAGCGTGGCGAGCAGCGGCGGCAGCAGGTGGATGCAGGCCGTGGCGCCGGTGCCGACCCGCACCCGTCCGGCATGACCCTCGCGATGCGCCAGCGCGGCGGCGACCGCCTCCTCTGCCGCCGCGACGGCCCGTCGGGCGGGGGCGGCGAAGGCGGCGCCGGCGGCGGTGGGCAGCGAGCGCCCGGCAGCGCGATCCAGCAGCCGGACGCCGAGATTGCGCTCCAGTTCCCGCAACTGCTGGCTCGCCGCCGGCTGGGTCAGGCCGAGGGCACGGGCAGCAAGGGAGACGCTGCCCTCGTCCACCACGGCGAGGAAGGTGCGGAGCTGGCGGAGGGTCGGAAGCGGCATAAGCGCAACTTATCCGAATGCGCGGTATCAGAAGAGTTTTCTGGGCACCCCCCGCAACGCGGGTGCAGCATGAAGGGCATCTTCTTCAGGCCTGGAACCCGCTGCCGCATGCCGCTCCCCGAAGACATTTCCGCCCTGCTCCTCCGCCCCGCCACGGCGGAAGACATCCCGGCCATCACCGCCATCTACGCCCATCACGTGCGGCACGGCTGCGCCTCCTTCGAGATCGAGCCGCCGGACATGGCGGAGATGCGCCGCCGCCAGGACGCGCTGCTGGCCCAGGACATGCCCTACCTCGTGCTGGAACAGGATGGCGTGGTGCTGGGCTACGCCTATGCGGGCCCCTACCGCCCCCGCCCCGCCTACCGGGACACGGTGGAGAACTCGATCTATGTCCGTGCCGACCAGGCCGGCCGCGGCCATGGCCGGCGCCTGCTCGCCGCGCTGATCGAGGCCTGCGAGGCGCGCGGCCTGCGGCAGATGGTGGCCGTGGTGGGCGACAGCGCCAATGCTGCCTCGATCGGCCTGCACCGGGCCCTGGGCTTCCGCGAGGTCGGCGTGCTGCGCGCCGTCGGCTGGAAGCACGGCCAGTGGCTGGACAGCGTGCTGCTGCAGCGCGCCCTCGGCCCGGGGGAGAGCACGCCGCCGGTGCCCCGCGCATGAGCGCCGCGGCTTCCGCCGCCCCGGTCGCCCACGTCCCCGCGGGTGCCTGGCGCGTGGCCGCCGTTCTGGCGGTGACGCAGGTCGTCCACTGGGGCTCGATGTTCTACGCCTTCTCGGTGCTGATGCCCGCCGTCACCGCCGAGACCGGCTGGCCGCGCGGCACGGTGGTCGGCGCCTTCTCCGCCGGCCTGCTGGTGCAGGCGGGCGCGGCGCTGGGCGTCGGCCCGATGCTGGACCGGCTGGGGCCGCGCAGCGTCATGGCGGCGGGCTCGGTGCTGGCGGGGCTCGGGCTCTGGCTGGCCGGGCGGGTGGAGAGCCTCTGGCAGTTCTACGCCGTCTGGGCCGGCATCGGCGCGGTGATGGCGGCGACGCTCTACGAGGCCGCCTTCACCGCCGTCGCGGCCGCCTTCGGGCGCGCCGCCATGCGGCCGGGCATCGCGCTGGTCACCTTCGCCGGCGGCCTGGCCAGCACGGTCTTCTGGCCGCTGACCGCCTGGCTGGTGGCCGATCTCGGCTGGCGCACGGCCTGCACCGTGCTGGCATTGGTGAACCTAGCCTGCGCCCTGCCCCATGCCGCCGCCCTGCCCGGCCGCGCCCCGCCCCCCAGGCCCGGCACGGCGGGCACCGACCTGCATCTCGGCGCCGTCTGCCGCCAGACGTGCTTCTGGGCGCTGGCCTTCGTCAATGTCGCCATTGGCTTCGTCAGCGCGGTGATCGGGGTGCATCTGGTGCCGCTGCTGGAGGAGCGCGGCCTCGGCAGCGCAGCGCCGCTGCTGGCGGGACTGCTCGGCGTCGCCCAGGTGGCCGGGCGGGTGATCGAGTTCGGCGGCAGCAGGCGCTGGCCGCTGCGCACGGTCGGGCTGGTCGCGCTGCTGGCGCTGGCGCCGGCCTCGGCGCTGCTGGCCTGGGGCAGCGGCATTCCCGCCATGGCCTGCGCCATCGCCGTCTATGGCCTGGCCAATGGCGTGATGACCATCGTGCGCGGCGCCCTGCCGGCGCAGCTCTTCGGCACCGGGCACTATGGCGCCATCAGCAGCGCCCTCGCCGCACCGGGCGCCCTGGCGCGGGCAGCGGGGCCGGTCGCGGCCGGTTGGCTCTGGGCCTGGAGCGGCGGCTACGCCATGCCGGTCGCGTTGCTCGCTGTGCTCTGCCTGCTCGCGGCCCTGGCGCTCGCCGCGGCGGTGCCGGCGGCTCCGCACAGCTGAAGCCATGCCAAGGCCGGGGGAAGGAATTCCCCCGGACCCCCTTCTTTTTCCTGTCGGGTCAAAGGAAGGCCGCTGGCACGCAGCGGAATCATGACTGGCGTGTTAGCCAATCCGACCGGATCAGAAAGGTGGGGGAGTTCGTGAGCATAGGCCTGATCGCGCTGCTGGACGACTTGGCCGGGCTCGCCAAGGTCGCCGCCGCCTCCCTGGACGACGCGGCCACCCAGGCCACCCGCGCCGGCGCCAAGGCGGCGGGCGTCGTCATCGATGACGCGGCCGTCACGCCGCGCTACGTGGTCGGCTTCACCGCCGAGCGCGAGTTGCCGATCGTCGGCAAGATCGCCCTCGGTTCGATCAAGAACAAGCTGGTCTACCTGCTGCCGCTGGCGCTCCTGCTGAGCCTGCTGGCGCCCTGGGCGGTCACGCCGCTGCTCATGCTGGGCGGCGGCTTTCTTTGCTACGAGGGCGCCGAGAAGATCTGGCACGCCCTGCGGCCGCACCATGCAGAGGCACATGAGGCGGCGGTCGCCACGGCGGGAGCCTCGGCCCGCAGCCTGGAGGAGCAGAAGGTCCGCAGCGCCATCAAGACCGACTTCATCCTCTCGGCGGAGATCATGGCGCTCACCCTCTCCACGGTCGCCACGGCCTCCGTGCCGCTGCAGGCGGCGATCCTCGCCATCGTCGGGCTCGGCCTCACCGCACTGGTCTATGGCGGCGTCGCGCTGATCGTGAAGGCGGACGATTTCGGTCTGGCGCTCGCCCGCAACCCACGCCCCGCCTCCACCCTGCTGGGCCTGCGTCGCCAGCCGTCGGGAGGCCCGGCGCCCGGCGGCGCCGACCGGCTGCTGCGGCCACTGACGCAGGGCCTGGGGCGCGGCCTCGTCCGCGGCATGCCCTATTTCCTCTGGCTGCTCGGCATCGTGGGCACGGCGGCGATGCTCTGGGTGGGCGGCGGCATCCTCCTCCACGGGCTGGAGAGCTTCGGCCTGGCGGCGCCCGGCCATGCGGTGCATGCGGCGGCGCTGGCCGCCGGCCATGCCCTGCCCGCCATCGCCGGCGCGGCCGAGTGGATCGTGACGGCGGCCGTCTCGGGCGTGTTCGGCCTGCTGGCCGGGGCGCTGCTGATTCCGCTGGTCCAATGGGTGGCGGTGCCGTTGCTGGCGCGGCTGCGCGGCGGCACGGCGCCGCCGCATTGAGGCCGAGAAGCGGCAACCAGCCGTTCATCTCCGCGGGTTTAAAAGGATTCTCCACCCTGCTCGCCGCGTTGGAGCCCTTCGATGAATGCCCAGGTCAGCAACGACCCCGCCCAGGCTGTGACCCATGGGGACCTGCGCGCCGCCCTGCAGGCCGAACTGACGCCGATGTTCAAGGAGATGCGCGGCTTCGTGGACCGGCGCATCGCCGAACTGAGCGCCGAAGTGGCCGCCACCTCCGAAATGGCCGACATGGCGGAGGAGAAGCTTTCCAAGAAGCTCAGCCAGGTGCATGAGCAGATCGCCCAGCTCGTTGCCATCCCCGTAGCCAGCACGCGCAACAGCGGCCTGGAACTGGAAGCCGTCGTGCAGGCCACGGAAGCCGCCGCCAACACCATCATGGAAGCCACCGAGGCCATCCAGTCCTGGATCACCAGCGGCCGGAAGGATGCCGCCTCGATCGAGGCGCTCTCCGCGCGGGTGAACTCGATCTTCGAGGCCTGCAGCTTCCAGGACATCACCGGCCAGCGCATCCGGCGCGCCATCCAGCACCTGCAGCAGGTGGAAACGATGCTGGAGCAGATCGTGCCGGGGGTCGCCTCGAGCGTTCCGCAAGTGCAGGTCGCGACGAAGATGCGGACCGTGGATGACGAGGCACAGAAGACGCCCGACCTTTCCCAGAGCGACATCGACAGCCTGCTGACCGGCGCGCCGGCGCAGCCCGTGGCCGAGCTTTCCCAGGCCGATATCGACGCGCTGCTCAACGGCTGAAGGGCGCGGAACACCTCAACCCAGCAGCTGCCCGATCACCCGCGCCGTATAGTCCACCACCGGGATGATGCGGCCGTAGTTGATGCGCGTCGGCCCGATCACGCCGATGGCGCCGACGATCTGCTCCTTCCCGTCCCGGAAGGGCGAGACCACCATCGAGAGGCCGGCGCTGTTGAACAGGCCGGACTCGGCGCCGATGAAGATCTGCACCCCCTCCCCGCGCTGCGCCAGCTCCAGCAGGCGCAGCATGGTCTCCTGCGCCTCCAGCCGCTCGAACAGCGCCTGGATCTCCTGCACGCGGGCGAGCTGGTCCACGTTCTCCAGCAGCTTCGCCTGGCCGCGCAGGATCAGCGAGCCGCCGCCGCCGCCCGCCCAGGTGGCCAGCCCCGATTCGATCATCTGCTGGGTCAGCTCGTCGAGCGCGGAGCGGTTGGCCGTGATCTCCTCGGCCACCGTGCTGCGCGCCTCCTCCAGCGTGCGGCCGGAAAGCCGGGCGTTGAGGAAGTTGGAGGCCTGGGTGAAGGCGCTGGCCGGCAGGCCTGGCGGCACGTCGATGACGCGGTTCTCCACCTGCCCGTGCGCGTTCACCAGCACCACCAGCGCCCGGCCGGCGGAGAGCGAGACGAACTCGATATGGCGGATCGCCGCCTCGGTCTTCGGCGCCACCACCAGCCCGGCCGCGCCGGCCAGGCCGGAGAGCATCTGCCCGGCCTCCGAGAGCGTCTCCTCCACGCTGCGGCCGGCGGCGGCACAGCGCGCCGCGATCGCGTCGCGCTCCTGCTCCGTCAGGTCGCCGAACTCCAGCAACCCGTCCACGAAGAGCCGCAGCCCCTGCTCCGTCGGCAGCCGCCCGGCCGAGGTGTGCGGCGCATAGAGCAGCCCGGCTTCCTCCAGGTCCGCCATCGCATTACGAATCGTTGCGGGGGACAGCGCCTGGGGCAGCCGGCGCGAGAGGGTGCGCGAGCCCACCGGCTCGCCCGTCTCGACATACAGCTCCACCACCTGGCGGAGAATGGCCGCGCCCCGGCTGTCCAGCCCAGGCAGGGCCGTGGCGCCGCCGCGCCGTCCGGTGAACAGGGGAGATGGGCCTCTCGCCAAAGCGGGAACTCCTTCGGTCTGCCGCCGCGGGAAGGCGCCCATGCTCAGGCTTGAGACACTCTCCGGCGGGATCGGCGCAATCTTGTCACGTGCGGACACATCCTGGCCATGAATGCGTTGCATCCCTTGGTAATGGTGTGCCGCAGGGCGCAGACAAGCGCGGAGGGCCTCATGACCGATATGCCTGGATCCCGGCTCTGGCCGCTGGCGCTGATGGGCTGGCTGGCCGCCATTCCGCCGCTGCCGGGCGAGGCCGATGCCCAGCCCGTGGCTGTGCAGGACGAGGCCGAGCGCCATGACCGCTGCGAGCACCCCCAGCCTGGCAGCCGCACCGCCTGGCTGCAGGCGGCCCGTGCCCGCTACGCCGCGCTCTCCCCCGAGGAGCGGGACCGCCTTCGCCAGCAGCGCCGCGGCGCGGCGCACCGCGCATGAGCAACCCGGTGCTGGCCGGTTTCCTGCTGGTGCTGCTGCTTTTCGCCATCGGCGCCACGTTCGCCGGGCTGCTGCTGGATCGCGCCGTCCGCTATCCCGGCATGGCGACCGGCCTGGTGGTGGTGGCGATGCTCGGCCTTTCCTGGGGCGGGCTTCTGCTGCTGGGGGAGTGAGAAGATCCGGCTGCCCTCCCTCCAGCCGCCGCTTCCGGCGGCACGCTCCGGAAAACGCCGTGCCCTGCGCCTCCTGGCCGCGGCGGCCATGCTTGCGGCGGGGTTTGTGGGGCCGCTCGCGGCGCAGGAAAGCAGCTCTCTGGCCGGGCAATGGCTGGTTCCGGACGGGGACGGGGTCATCGAGATCGGCCCCTGCGGGCCTTCCCTTTGCGGCTGGATCGTGGGCATGTCGCTGGACAGTCCCGACGAACCCATCCCCCGGGACGTCTATGGCCGGTCGCAATGCGGCCTGCAGATCCTGACGATGCGGCCCGAGGACGGGGCCTGGCGGGGGACCATCATGGATCCGCGCGACGGCGCTGTCTGGCGGGCCGAGATGTGGCTCGGGGAGGATGGCAACCTGCGTCTGCGTGGCTATCTGGGCATCCCGCTGTTCGGCCGGACCCAGACCTGGACCCCCTTCAGGGGCCGCATCCTGGCAGAATGCCGGATGCCGGCGCGCGCCGCCGGGGACTAAACACTTAGAGCACCTTTCAAAACCTGGAAAAGCGGTAGGGCTATGCCGATCTGAAGGGCATGGCGAAGCCCCTGATTTCAGATGAACTCTGGTTGGTCATTGAGCCGCTGTTGCCGCCCGAGCGA